>NZ_JBFOHH010000002.1:0-596549 GCF_040888205.1 Enterococcus sp. C102(2024)
AAAAAAAGTTTTTTAAGTTGTTTTGCTCGGTTGTCGTTGTCTGTTGTGACAACTTCTATATCTTATCATTATCTCAGTTGTTTGTCAACAACTTTTTAAAACTTTTTTGTTATTTTATAACAAGTTTTTTTGATCAAATGATTGATTTAAAAGCAATCTCTTTAACGACTTTGTTATTCTAACATGTTATTTATCTTTTCGTCAAGAAAAATTTTTAACTTTTTAAAACTTTTTTCTTAACGAACTGTTTGTCAGAACAGATATTAATATACCAAGGATTTTTCTAAAACGCAACTATTATTTTGCAGAAAAATAACATTTTTTTCAATTTCGAACGATGAATATTTTCTGCAAAGAAAACATTCGTTTCTTTATCTTATAATCCCTTTTCTCTTACTGAAATGTTCGTTAATCATTCGTAAAAAAAGCAACGTACTTTATTGTACGTTGCTCTCTTCTTTTATTCCAGCGATTGGAATAAAAATTCTAAAGATCGTTCCTTGATGCAATACGCTTTCTGCATCAATACGTCCTTTATAGTTTTCGACTAATTGTTTTGCAATCGATAGTCCTAAGCCATTACCGCCTTTATTTCTTGCACGGGCTTTATCTACTCGGTAGAATCGATCAAATATTTTCTCCAAGTCTTCTTCAGTGATTCCTTCACCAAAATCTTGCACAGCTATTTCAAATTCATTCATCGTTCGAGAAATGGAAATATGCACTTCTTTTCGATCGGTTGAATATTTAATCGCATTATCTAATAGAATAATTAGCAATTGTTCAAAGTGATTACGATAGATTTTCAGCTCAACTTCGGTTGGTAAATCGTCATCTAATGTGATATGAAACTCAGGATAAACCAATTGGAAGTTATTGAATACTTGGTAGACTACTTGTTTAGCATCTGTTCGTTCATTTGCATATTGGGTGTCCACTTGTTCAGCGCGTGAAAGGTCAAGCATTTCTTGGACCAAACTCTTCATGCGACTAATTTCTTGTAAACTGGCCTTTAATGATTCATCTAAAATTTCAGGATCGTCTTTTCCCCAACGATTTAAAAGGTTTAAATGGCCTTCCATAATCGCAACGGGCGTTCTTAATTCATGGGAAACATCTTCAACAAACTGCTCTTGTTGTTCGATATAGCGTCTCATACGATCTAACATTTCATTAAAGATTTCCGAGATATCTGCTAACTCATCTCTCGTATTAATCTCCGGCATGTGGACATCTGATTGCGGGTCTTTGCGGATTGTATCCATCGTGTCTCTCAATACTTTTAATGGTTTTAAGAAATAAGAAGAGAGGATAAAGCCTAAGACACTACTTACAATCAGAGAAATCACTTCTAAAACTACAAGTGTTAATAATAAATGATTACGAATTTCGTAAAAAGAAGAAAGTTCATAAAACGCTTGAATATAGCCAATCTTTTCTCGTGTTTCTTTTGAAAAAATAGGTTCCACGGAATAAAAACCGGTTTTATCAAAAACGGTTCGAACAACAGGTAATTGTCGATCCAATTGTAATAACTTATCATATTCATTTTGTGTTTTAAAAACTAGCTTTTGGTTTGTGTCATACACAGATAAATAAAGTTCTGGTTGTCCTAGTTCAGATATGAAACTGTCCATTTCCATAAACGAACCTTCTACTGCTGTATGCTTATTATAGTAGTTTTCATCTCTTTCACTCGGCGTTTTTAAATAGTCAAAAACGTCTGTTACCGTTAAATTTTCATTGGCATTAGCTAATCGATTTGTTACTTCTGCAATCGTTGCTTCGACATTTTCCTTTTCTTTGGCAACAATAAGACTGACAGAAGACTTATAGGTAATCACCGCAAAAATGGTAAAAACTACAAATATAAAGAAAGAACTTGCGAAAGCCCACTTTATAGTTAAAGATGGGCCTTCCAGTTCTTTTTTAATCGTTCTTTTCATTAATTAGTTCTCACGAACGCATAACGTAGCCAGTTCCACGGACAGTTTGGATGTAGCTTTCTTCTCCAGGTACGTCAATTTTATTTCGTAAGTAGCGGATATACACATCCACAACGTTTGTTTCTACTTCTGTTTCATAGCCCCAAACTTTATTTAGTAACACATCACGTGCCAAGACAACATTCACGTTTTCCATTAGCGTTAATAGTAATTCGTATTCGCGTTTTGTTAATTCAATCATTTCAGAATTACGACGAACGACACGATTTTCTTTTTCAATTGTTAAGTCACGATATGTAATCGTTGTTTGTTTTGCAACGTTTTTATCGCCCTCAATATCAATACGACGAAGTAACGCACGTAAACGAGCTAACAATTCTTCAATTGCAAATGGTTTAACAATATAATCATCCGCTCCATGGTCTAAACCAGAAACACGGTCAATTACTGAATCACGCGCAGTCATCATAATAATTGGTGTATTTTTCACTTGGCGAACACGGCGACATACTTCTAATCCATTCAATTCTGGTAACATCAAATCAAGAAGGATAGCATCCCATTCGTTGTTAAGAGCGGCTTCCAATCCTGTACGACCATTGTAGTGTACTTCTGTCGTATACCCCTCATGTTTTAATTCAAGCTCAACGAATCTCGCTAAGTTCTTTTCATCTTCAATAATTAAAATGTTGCTCATTTGATTAATTGTCCTTTCTCTTTAAAAGCTATACTCAAGCTCAACCTTTTTATTCCTTACTACTTATTAGAGAATTACTACTCAATCTGTCTGGTTCTTTTTTAAGCCACAGTAAAACCATGAGCATGGTGAGCCACACTCATGGTCTCCAGCGTGTTTATTCTTCGTTGTACCAGCTGTAATGGTAGATTCCTTCTTTGTCTGTGCGTTCGTACGTATGAGCACCGAAGTAATCACGTTGTGCTTGAATTAAATTCGCTGGTAAGCGATCTGAACGATAAGAATCGTAATAAGCAATTGCAGATGAGAATGTTGGTACAGGAACACCTGCTTGAACAGCAATCGCAACAACTTCACGAACGGCTTGTTGATATTTTTTCGTAATTTCTACGAAGTATTCATCTAACAACAAGTTTTCAAGTGCTGGATTTTTTTCATATGCATCGGTAATTTTTTGTAAGAATTGTGCACGGATAATACAACCTGCTCGCCAGATTTTTGCAATTTCACCAAATGGTAAATCCCATCCGTATTCTTCAGAAGCTGCACGGAGTTGTGCAAAACCTTGCGCATAACTCATTAATTTACTAAAGTATAATGCTTCGCGAATTTTTTCAATCAATTCTTTTTTATCACCTGCAAAGTTAAAGGCTGCAGGTTTTGATAAAATGCCACTTGCTTTTACGCGTTCTTCTTTGTAAGCCGAAATAAAACGTGCAAATACTGATTCTGTAATTAATGGTAATGGTACGCCAAGATCTAACGCACTTTGGCTTGTCCATTTACCTGTTCCTTTGTTGCCTGCTGCATCAAGAATAACATCAACGATTGGTTGGTCGGTTCCTTCATCATCTTTACGTGTCAAAATGTCAGCCGTGATCTCGATAAGGTAACTGTCTAATTCGCCTTCGTTCCATTCTTTGAAAATCTCTGCCATTTCATCAACAGATAAACCTAAGATTTGTTTCATTAAATCGTAGGATTCAGCAATTAATTGCATGTCCCCATATTCAATCCCATTATGAACCATTTTTACATAATGTCCAGCACCATTTGGGCCAATGTAAGTCACACATGGTTCACCGTCTTCTGCTTTAGCTGAAATTTTTTCAAGAATTGGCGCAACTAACTCATACGCTTCTTTTTGTCCGCCAGGCATGATAGATGGTCCTTTCAAGGCTCCTTCTTCTCCGCCAGAAACGCCAGTACCAATAAAGTTAATTCCTGAGTTTGCTAGTTCTTCATTACGTCGCATTGTGTCTTTGAAGAACGTATTACCGCCATCAATTAAGATGTCGCCTTTATCAAGGTGTGGTAACAATTCTTGGATTGTCGCATCTGTTGCAGGTCCAGCTTTAACCATCAACATAATTCGACGAGGTTTTTCAATTGCATTCACAAATTCCTCAATTGAGTATGTTGCTTGAAAGTTTTTGTCAGGATGTTCTTCAACCACTTCTGTTGTTTTTGATCCTGTACGGTTATACAGCGCAACTGTATAGCCTCTGCTTTCAATGTTTAAAGCAAGATTTTTTCCCATGACAGCCATGCCGACTACGCCAAATTGTTGTTTTGTCATTTTATGACCTCCTATATTATAATCAACGAAAATTCTATGAGCATTCTCTTATAATCCTCACTATTATAACGCACTATCTTTCATATGAAAACAATATAGTGCCAATAAATTTCCAATTTCTTCATATTTTCTTAAAAAAATACAAATCCCCTAGGCTCCATGGTTAGCCTAGGGGATTCAACATTTCAAAAAATGTTTTTATGCTTATGCTTCTTTAGACATTACGTCTTTTCCATCGTAGTGACCACATGCTGGACATACGTGATGGCTTTTTTTCATTTCACCACAGTTTGAGCATGCATTTAAGCCTTTGATTGTTAATTTGTAGTGTGTGCGACGTTTTGCTTTTTTCGCTTTAGAAGTTCTTCTAGCTGGTACTGCCATTGTTGTTCCACCTCCTTGTAAAGATGCGTGTATTTACATACACAATATATTCCAACCTAGCTGTTATCTTCCTCTTCAGCATTATCGCTGAGTAATTCTGATAGTTTAGCCAGACGAGGATCCACTGTTTGTTCTGCTGCTTTCTGCTTACTTTCCAAATATGCTTCTTCTGAAATCACTTCCCAGTCATTGCCACTTGGCATTTCTTGACTGTTTTGTTCTTCTTCTGTAAGCACTTGAATTGGAATGGACAATAGAATGTTGTCTTCGACAGATTCATCTAAATCAATTGTTGGCTTGTCCAATAAAATAATCTCTTCAGCTGCAAATCGTTCATCTCTTGTATCCATTTGTTCTTTTGTCATAAAGACTTCATCGACCGTGATTTGCATTGGCAAAGCCACAGGTTCTAAAGAACGGGATGAAGGAACGGTTACAGTTACCTGAATAGTGTAATGAAGTAAATATTCTGATTTATTGACTGCTAATAAGCCTTCTACTTTGATTGGACTTACATCCAACAAGGTATCATCTCGTTGAAGAAGCTCTTCTTTAAGATGCAATGTTTCTGAAAACACTAGCGGCTCTTCTTTGTATTTATTTAATTCTAACAAAGACCACTTCATAATTATCACTCCTAAGCAACAAAAGCTATTATACAGGGGTATGAAAGCTTTGTCAATGAAATTTTCTTGACAGCCCTTTCTTATTTCCTGTTTTTCTTTCGTTTTTTTTATAATTGTTTTTCTGTTGAAGATAACTTAGCGCTTATTTAATTAAATAACAAAATTTTTGTGTGAAATAACATAAATAATTTAAAACTCAGACATAATTTTACTATTTGCGCCCAACTCTTTATTTACTGAATACGTGTTTTCTGAACATTTCGTACTACTGTCTTCTTTGTAAAAAAAGCTGAGACAAACTGACGAATCGGTTTGTCCCAGCTTTGCGTCCGAGTACATATTGCTTAAAATCAAATGATTGAATTAATTAGATTTAGATAGCTGTTGTTGCTCCGCGGTAAACAATACCACGACGAGGATCAACAGTAATCACTTCGTCATTATTAATTAATGATGTTGCATCTGCAGCACCTACGATAACTGGAATATTTTGTGCAATCGCTACAACAGCTGCATGAGAAGTTAAACCACCTTCTTCAACAACTAATGCTGATGCTTTTTCAATTGCAGGCATGTATTCTTTATCTGTTGTTTTTGTAACTAAAATAGCTCCTTCAGTCGCTTTAGCAACTGCTTCTTCAGCAGTTCCTGCAACAACGGCTTTTGCAATAATTGCTTCTTCGCCGACACCTTGACCTTGAACTAATTTAGAACCGATCATTTGAATTTTCATTAAGTTTGTTGTGCCTTTTTCGCCAACTGGAACACCAGCAGTGATAATGATTAAATCACCTTCTGAAGCATAACCTTCTTCTTGTGATACTTTTGAAGCTAAATTAAACATTTCATCTGTGCTTGATGGTTTGTCAGCAACTGTTGCGTAAACACCCCATGATAATGATAAGCTACGTGCTTTTTGTTCTGAGAACGTAATTGCAACGATATGTGCTTTTGGACGGTATTTAGAGATCATACGTGCTGTATGGCCTGATTCTGTTGCCGCAACGATTGTTTGGATACCCAAGTTACGTGCTGTATGGCCAACAGATTGTCCGATTGCTTCAGTCATATCTGTTTTGCTATATAATTTCAATGCGAATGAATCTTGGTTAACTAATGTTTCTTCTGTACGAACTGCAATACGAGCCATTGTTTGAACAGCTTCTAATGGGTAATCCCCTGCTGCAGTTTCGCCTGATAACATTACTGCATCTGTTCCATCGTAGATTGCGTTTGCTACGTCATTTGCTTCCGCACGTGTTGGACGTGGGTTACGTTGCATTGAATCTAACATTTGTGTTGCAGTGATAACTGGTTTACCTAAAGCATTACATTTTTTAATTAAAGCTTTTTGGACAACTGGAACATCTTCTGTTGGAATTTCAACACCCATGTCACCACGAGCAACCATTAAACCATCAGAAACTTTTAAGATTTCATCGATATTATCGATACCTTCTTGGTTTTCGATTTTAGGAATGATTTGGATGTGTGTTGCGTTTTCTTCTTCTAAAATTTTAGTGATTTCTAAAACGTCAGAAGCACGACGAACGAAGCTAGCTGCGATAAAGTCAATTCCTTGACCAATTCCGAAACGGATATCGTTAGCATCTTTTTCAGTGATCCCTGGTAAGTTTACAGAAACGCCTGGTACGTTAACGCCTTTTTTGTTTTTCAAGACGCCTTCGTTTTTAACAACTGTTACGATTTCGTTTGCATCACGGTCGATATCAGTTACTTCTAAATCGATTAAACCATCATCTAAAAGAATGTGTGAACCTACGTTTACATCATTGATTAATTCTGGATAAGTGATTGAGAATTTTTCATTTGTTCCTAAAACTTCTGTCATAGAAATACGTACTGAATCACCAATTTTCATTGTGATTGCGCCATTTTCCATGTCATTTGTGCGGATTTCAGGACCTTTTGTATCTAGTAAGATCGCTACGCGTTTCCCTGTAATTTTTACAGCTTCACGAATGTTTTTAATACGAGCACCATGCTCTTCGTAGTCACCATGTGAAAAGTTCAAACGGCAAACATTCATACCTGCATTAATTAAGTTTACTAGCATATCAACGGATTCACTAGCTGGTCCAATCGTACATACGATTTTCGTTTTTTTCATTACTAAAACGCTCCTATTCCAAATTTGTTTATACAAAGCTAATAAGATTAGCTAATATACAAGATTAAAAAGAAATTTCATGATTTAACTCATAAAGAGATAAATCTGGTTTGTGTTTATTGTTTTCTAACGTGTCAATAATATCAGCTGCAACTACTTGGTTATCTAACATACCGATACATAAACCGCCTTTGCCTTCTTTTAGAAGTTCAACAGCATATGACCCAAATTTACTTGCTAATACACGGTCACGAGCACTTGGCGAGCCCCCACGAACCACGTGTCCTAAAATTGATACACGCGTATGGAAATCACCGTATTCAGAAAGTTTATCAGCAAATTCATTTCCGCCCATTACGCCTTCTGCTAAAATGATTAAGCAATGTTTTTTCCCGCGGTCGCGGCCTTCTTGAATACGTTTGGCAACGTTTTTCATATCAAAATCATGTTCAGGAATAATGATTTCATCTGCTCCGCCTGCCACGCCTGACCACAATGCGATATCACCAGCGTTACGTCCCATTACTTCGATAACGAATGTACGAACATGAGAAGTCGCTGTATCACGAATTCGGTCAATTGATTCCAAAACAGTGTTAATTGCTGTATCAAAACCGATTGTGAAATCTGTTCCAGGAATATCATTATCAATTGTTCCAGGAATTCCAACAGCGGGGAAACCACGTTTTGTCAAAGCCATTGCGCCATGATAAGAACCGTCTCCACCAATAACAACTAAGCCTTCAATACCGAATTTTTTCAATTGTTCGATTCCTTTTAATTGCCCTTCTTCAGTAGCAAATTCAGGATAACGAGCAGAGTACAAGAATGTTCCACCACGTTGAATCTTATCGCCAACGTCAGCAACATCTAAACGACGGATGTCGCCTGCGACTAAACCGGCAAATCCATAGTTAATACCGTAAACTTCGATTCCATCAAAAATACTTTTGCGTACGACTGCACGAATTGCAGCGTTCATTCCAGGGGCATCTCCCCCGCTGGTTAAAATACCAATGCGTTTCATTCGCTATTTCACCTCATATAATATACTTTCAACTGCCAAAAGAAACCTTTTCGCAAAAATTGATATACAAAAATATTACGTCATTCATTTTACCATTAAAGAACCAAAATGTCTTGAGTTAAGAAGAAAAAAATGAAAAAAGTTGAAAACAACTAGTATTTTTTACCGTAAATCATTTGAAAATGACGTTTTTCTCGCCTAAAACGTAAGCTAATTGTTGCTGACTAGCGCTTGTATGAGCGACCCAATTTTCTTCATTTAATACTATTTTCTTTCCTGTTTTTTCAAAATAGACAATCACTGGAATGTGTCCAGCATGACGACTGAGTACCTCTTTCATTTTCTGAAAAACGTCCGTTTGTTCGACATCTTTTGTAATTCTGATAAAACACGTTTCGTCACTAATTGATGTTTCTACTTGTTGCGCTTTTTCTATTCGTTGAACCAATATTTGCAATTCTTGATTGTACGTACTGCGTTCCACTTTTCCTTCCACATAATAAACTTGCCCTTTCTCGACACTCTGTCTTAACTGGCGAAAAACAGTTGGGAACAACGTTAGTGAAATACTTCCTGTTGTATCATCCCCATCAACAAAGGCCATTTGTTCTCCCTTTTTGGTCCGAATCGTCCGAATGTTTTTGACATAAATCAATAATTTCGTGGGCTGATTTTCAACAAGTTCATGAACAAGTTGCGTTTGCTTGGCTAAGCGTGTTTTTTTGAACTCTTCTGTCGGATGTCCTGATAAATAGACCCCTAAATATTGTTCTTCTTGTTCTAGTCGCTCTTCTAGCGGATAATCGGCAATTTCTTCTTCCTTTGGCTTCAACGTTTCTAACAAATCCATACTACCACCGCTGAGAAGAATACTTTGGATATTACTCTCTAAACCTACCGCTAATTGACGGCGATTAGGCGCAATTTCGTCAAATGCACCGATGGCAATCAATGGTTCGATATTTTCAACTTTCAACCACTTACGGTCAATTCGCAAAAGAAACTCATCGAACGTTTTGTACGGTCCGTTTTCTCGGCGTTCATTTAAAATATTTTGAATGAAGTCTCGGCGGATTCCTTTTAAAGAACTAAAACCAAATAAAATTTGCTGTTGCTGATTTAGGTAAAAGCTGTAGTGACTTTGGTTAATTGACGGCTGCAAAATCGTCTGCTTGTTTTTTCTAGCTTCGCCAATATATTCTTTAATTTTTGTTGGATTATGACGAACAGAATGCAACAATGCGACATAAAAAGCACTCGGATAATGAACCTTCAAGTAAGCCATTTGAAAACCAATAAAGGAATAGGCAAATGCATGCGAGCGGTTAAAGCCATAATTAGCAAAGCGCTCAATATAATCGTACACTTGGTTAGCTGTTTCTTGGGGATAGCCTTGTTGTAACGCACCATTAACAAAATGATTTCGTTCTTCATCTAGCACATCTTTTTTCTTTTTACTAATGGCCCGACGTAAAATGTCAGCTTGTCCTAAAGAGAAGCCTGCCATTTTCGCAGCAACTTGCATAATCTGCTCTTGGTAAACAATAATTCCGTACGTATTTTCTAAAATGGGGGCGAGACTAGGCTCTGGATAACTAATTTGTTCCAAGCCTTTTTTCCGGCGGATGAAAACATCAATATTTTGCATCGGCCCAGGACGATACAAGGCATTGACAGCAGCAATATCTTCAATGCTAGTTGGTCCTAATTTTCTTAATACATTCCGAATTCCAGCAGATTCAAACTGGAAAACACCACTTGTTTCCCCTTTTCTAAATAAAGCCAGCGTTGTTTCGTCATCTAATGGAATCTGATTTAAACGAATGGTTTGATTATAGACGCGTTTAACAGCTGTGAGGGTATCATCAATGATAGATAAATTTCTTAAGCCCAAGAAATCCATTTTCAGAAGACCAATTTTTTCAACATCATTCATAGTAAATTGGGTCAATAAAATTTCATTCGATCCTGGTTGTAACGGAACCAAATTCAAAAGATTTTCATCACTAATTACCACACCTGCTGCGTGCGTAGAAACATGGCGAGGCAATCCTTCTAGCTGAACAGCTGTTTTATAGAGCAATTGATTATTTGGCGAAAAATTGACCAATTCTTGCATCCGTTTCGACTCTTGGTACGCTTCTTCTAACGTAATTTTCAGCTTGTTTGGGACAGCTGCCGACCAACGATTCGCTTCACTCTGGGACAACCCGAAAACACGTGCAACGTCCCGTAAAACCATTTTCGCAGCCATCGTACCAAACGTGGCAATTTGCGCCATGTGATAATGACCATATTTTTGACTGACATAAGCTAAAACTTCCTCCCGCCGATTATCAGGAATATCTAAATCAATATCGGGCATCGTGTAGCGTTCTGGATTCAAAAAACGTTCAAAAAGCAAATCATATTTGATTGGATCTACATCTGTAATTGATAGCACATAGGACACTAAAGAGCCTGCAGCTGAACCTCGGCCAGCGCCTGTAACAATTTGATTGTTATGACAGAAGTCCATCACATCCCAAACGATTAAAAAGTAATCATCAAAGCCCATATTGTGAATGATGGTTAACTCTTTTTCTAATCGTTTTTGGTAAACTTCATTTAGATGAGTCACTCTTTCTGGTAATTTTTCTAAACACAATGTACGTAAATAAGAACCTGCCGTTTGATTAGCTGGCACAGGAAAATGCGGTAATAATTTTTGATGTAAAGGAATGTCAACTCGGCAATTTTCAGCTAGCTGAATCGTATTCTGGACCACTTCTGCACCAGCTATTTGAAGCATTTGTTCCATCGTCGCCTCTGCTTCACGCAAGTAATTCAGACCTTCTATTTCCGGTGTTTGGCTTGTAATATTCAATTGATTATTTTCTTTGATGCTCTCAAGAACAGTTACGGCAAAGCCTTCTTCCCTTGTTAAATGACGTACCTCTTGCAAAGCCACGCCAGGTAATTGTTCTCTTTGGTAAAAAGAAAAGAGCGCTGGATTGCGTTGTTGATTCATTGAAAAAGAATGTTCAACAAATAACGACTGGGGATCAAAATATGAAGCAAGTTGTTGGAAAGCGTGAACCGCTTGTTGTTCATCTTCAAAAAATGTTTGGGCGACTTCTCCTTTAGCTGACAAAGTCACGGCAAATAAATCACTTAATAAAGATTGATGTTCCGCTAAGTAAAAGGGACCCTCTGTCGTCATTTTGCTGCTAGATAGTTGCATTAATTGCTGATACCCTTTTAAATTTTTAGCAAATAAAAGCAACTCGGAATGACCTTCTTTTTCTGCTGGGGTATATTCTAATCTTAAACCGATAATTGGTTGAATTCCCGCTTCTTGGCATGCTTCATAAAATTCAACCGCCCCATGCAAGACATTGATATCGGTAATCGCTAATGTTTGATAACCTAACGCTTTCGCTTGTTTTACATAGGAACGAATCCTAACCGTACTAGATAAAAGCGAATAGGAAGTAACGGTATGTAATTGTGGAAATGACATTGGACAGCTCCTTTTTGAATCCTTGCTATTTTTTTCCTCTTCTCTTATTTTCCTATCGCGGATTCTTTACTTTTAAAGAAAATATGCTAAACTAAGAGCTAGAAAAGAGGTGCTCATATGCGTTATCTTGTTGTATTTTTCTGGACCTTCGCATTAGGCCAAGTCGTTGGATATATCGGCGGTGCATTATCTGGTGGTTCATACGACTTTAAAATGACAACGATTCTATCGTTGGCAACAGCCGTTATTATTTTATTAATTGCACACTTTGCAGTACCGAAAGAAACCAAACCTGTTAAATAAGAAAAAACCAGTTACTAAAGTTATTGTAACTGGTTTTTTTATCTTTTCAACTGTTTAGAGCTTTTTATTTAAAACTTTTCGGAAATTAAAGAAGGACAACCCAATGTTTCCTAAAACGAAACAAGCGGTTACCAGAAAAACAGAAGAATAGCCAAAACCATGGGCAACTGTCGACCCTACCATCGGTCCTAAAACTTGACCGAAATTACTACACATCTGATTGTAACTATAAACTCTACTTACGCCCTCTGTTGGCGTTATTTTACTAATTAACGTATTAATCGATGGCATTAATGCGCCTGTTGAAAAACCTAAAAGGAATCGTAAAACACCTAACTGAAAAGGTGTTTGCACAAACGCCATGGGAATGTAACAAATAAAAGAAAGAATTAATCCGCCTAATAAAACTTTTTGGTTCCCAATGCGGTCCCCAATTTTTCCCAAAGTTGGAGAAGAAATAATTGCTGAAACACCGGCAATCGAAACAATCAAACCACTAACAAATAATACATTCTCTGTATCGCCACTTAAAGATCGAATATATAGCGTTAAGATTGGGCTGATACTTGTAATTCCTAATTGTAAAATTAACGTAGTCACAAACAAACCAATCAATACTGAAACATGATCCATCTTACTAAAAATTTCTTTCGTCGTTAATAAATCCTTTTTCTCAACTGGTTGAAAATCTTCTTTAACTAAAAAGATAGTCAACAACGTTGTAATGAATAAAATAACGCCGGTAATAATAAAGACATTTTCCATTCCAAACCACTGTGCCAACGCACCGCCAATCGATGGCGCAATTAACGTCCCAGCAATTGCACCTGTTGATAATGTCCCTAGAGCCCAGCCATTTTTCTCTTTTGGCGCCTGCGACGCAATCATCGCTGTTGCGTTAGGAATATAGCCGGATAAAATCCCGTTCATAAAACGCATAATCAACAGCCAGTATACATTAGGGACAAACGCTAACGCCCCCATTGTGATCGTCATTCCTGCTGCAGCCCGAATCATCATAATTTTCCGACCTTTTCGATCAGCTAAATTTCCCCAAATCGGTGCAACAATCGCAGCAGCAAACGCCGTGACAGAAATTGCCAATCCAGAAAACAACTCTACTTGACTCTTAGGCGTCCCTAATTGTTCAACATATACTGGAATAAACGGCATAACTAAGCTAATACTCGCCCCTGTAAAAAAGCAACCAATCCATGCGACTAACAAATTCTGCTTCCATTTTATTTTCATACTTTTATCCACCTTATCACCTCTTCACCTACCACTATACTCTAAAAGAGTGAATCTCTCAAAAGAAAATTCTTTTAAAAAAAGTCTGGCAGACCGGCCAAAACGACCAATCTGCCAGACTTCTTAACACTTGGGCTTAAGATAAATAGCTGAACAAATGCAACACCTTCGAAGCTAACCGCTGTTATCTCAGCCTCACTTCTGTTTACTATAAAATAGCTAAGATTACAAAGTTTAAGATAAACAACGCATCAATGACCCAAATAATTGGTGAAACTTCTTTGGCTTTTCCTTTGACTACTTTCACCACTGCATAAAAGATGAACCCAGCAGCAATCCCATAAGAGATGCTATAACATAATCCCATGAAAATTGAAGCAAAAAATGCTGGAATCGCATCTTCTAAATCCGTCCAATTGATGTCTTTGAAAGAAGCTAACATCATAATTCCCACTAAAATTAACGCTGGAGCCGTAGCTTGTGCTGGCACAATAGCAATAAGTGGTGAAAAAAGACTACTTAGGGCAAATAGAATTGCTACCACTACCGATGTCAAACCTGTTCGACCACCCGCACCGATTCCTGCTGCACTTTCTACATAAGTTGTCGTATTCGATGTACCAAAAATCGCACCGATAGATGTTGCAATAGCATCTGCAAATAGAGCTTTGTCCATTTTAGTGCTGAAGCCCTTACTATCTTCTAAAGCTAATTCATCTTCTTTAGAGAAAATCCCTGTTCGACGTCCCGTACCGATAAATGTTCCAATTGTATCAAACGTATCTGATAAACTGAAGGCAATAATGGTCATTAAAACTTGAGGAATTTTTGAAGAATCGCTAAACAATGACTGTAAGCCCTCAGCACCAAAAGCAGCGCCAAAAGTTGTACCTAATTCTTTAAATGAATTGCCCAACGAATTAGCATGCCAATCAACCGAAGCAGTGTCTACCACCCCCATTGGAATTGCGACTAACGTAGTAACCACAATGCCAATTAAAATAGCCCCACGAACATTCGTGACAACTAAAATCGTTGTTAAAACTAGCCCAATTACCGCCAAAATAATAGCTGGATTATCAAAATTTCCTAAAGCGGGCACGATACTCGAACCATTCACAACACCATTTTGAGGTTCTGCTTGTACTGTGAAACTTAGTAAGCCAGCATTTTTCAACCCTACATAAGCGACAAAAATTCCAATCCCACCACCAATAGCATGTTGCAAACTCTCTGGAATTGCTTTAATAATCATTTTGCGAATTTTTGTCACTGTAATCAAAATATTAATCAAACCACAAATAAAAACCATTGCTAATGCTTGTTGCCATGTATACCCCATCCCAAAAACGACCGTAAACGTGAAGAAAGCATTGAGTCCCATCCCCGGTGCTTGAGCGTAAGGTACATTAGCAAACAGCCCCATAATTAATGTACCAATGATTGAAGCAATAATGGTCGCTAAAAAAACAGCCTGAAAAGGCATCCCTGTTTCTGAAAGAATGGACGGATTAACAAATAAAATATAACTCATTGCAAAAAAGGTCGTAACCCCCGCCATTATTTCAGTTGATACCGTTGTCTTGTTTTCCTTTAATTTGAAAAACGTATTCATAATTGCACTTCTCTCCCTTAAAATCCATGTTTTCGAATAATTACTCTTTGATTATAAGAGAATCGCTATCTTTTTACAACAAAATATTAACTATTATATATACTTTTCTATATAATGTTCGTATTTTGCAGATATAAAAAAAGAAAAAGCTTTACATTGCTTCTTCTTTTCCTAATAATTGGATTAGCCCAAACAACAGCATCTGTAGAAACATCATTAATAAAATAAACATTAATTTTTGAAGGGACCAGTCAAAAAAGATAATTTTCACTGTTTCAATTGGACTCATAAAAAGATAGACACTGTGTAATCGATCAAAACGTCCAACATAAATCGCCAAAGCAGACAAGAAATGAAGGCTGGCTTGAAAGACTACAATTGTTCTATAGTCACAATAACTTTGCAATTTCTGACTAACAGTTGTTACTGTTTTCATCCCTAAAAGTCCATATATAACAATCCCGCTAGTTAAGCAAACAAACGCCCACCAATCACCAATTTGGTTTGCAAAAATCGTATTAAAGCCTCGATAAATAGATAGCGTTTCTAAATGAAAAAAATCCGTAAATAGGTACGGCGCATTAGGATAAAAAATTAACCAAGCAAAACCTATCAACCAATCCCTTTTACGTTTTTCTGCGTTTAAAAGATAACTAAGTTCAATTGGAATATAGGCTAACAACACGTTCAACGCCATAAAATGAAAATGCGTAGCAAATAACCACATATAGATACAATAGATTAAGGTGATCACTCGTAAATAATTTCTAGAATTTTTCAAGATGCTCTGCGCTCCTTTTTCAAACGGTTTATTTTAGTGTAGCATACTTCTTAAGCTTTTTTTTAAACCTTATAAATGAACATGCTTCTCCCCTTGATAATCTTCGGTTTTATGCTAGACTGAGTAAAAGGCATTTAGGAGGAATTTTTACTTGAAAAAATTAATTGCTATTGATTTAGACGGCACAACATTAAATGCACAGTCTTTAATCAGTCCAAAAACCGAACAAACACTAAAAAAAGCGATTGACAACGGTCATTACGTCAGTATTGCCACTGGACGTCCCTATAGAATGAGTCATCAATTTTACCAACAACTTGGCCTAACGACCCCTATGGTTAACTTTAACGGCGCTTTAGTCCACATTCCAGAGAAAAAATGGGACTTGGAAAGCGAAGCCAATATTGAACGTGACCTAGTCTTTGATATTTTGGCACAGAAAAAAGAATTACAATTAGATTTTGTTGCTGCTGAAAACAAAGAAACATTTTATATCGATACGTTAGATGGGTTCGATCCGAAATTTTTTGCTTCCAAAGCAACCTTAGATAATTTACTTACTGCTAAAAATTTACGAACAAATCCTACCTCAATGATGGTTCGGACCACACCAAACCAAGCTGAAAAAGTTGCTGATACATTGACAAAACAATATGGTGATTATATTGATGTCCGCACTTGGGGCGGTCCAATGCCTATTTTAGAAATGGTCGCAAAAGGAATTCAAAAAGCCCATGGCGTTGATCAAGTGGCGAACTTTTTATCTGTCAAACCAGCTGATATCATTGCTTTTGGCGATGAACATAATGACGAAGAAATGCTAAGTTATGCTGGTTGGGGTGTTGCTATGAACAATGCCACGGATAAAATTAAATCCGTAGCCAACGATGTCACTGAAAAAACAAATGATCAAGATGGTTTAGCAGATTACTTAGAAAATTATTTAGATCTATAAAAGGCTAAGATAAAAGTATTTCTTTAAAAAGAACTTGCTTTGGTTTAGCTGATAATCTTAAGATTACGAAAGTAGGGCATAAGTCGAAACGACTTATGCCCTACTTTCGTTTTTTTTATTCCTTCAATGAATTTTGAAACGTGCTGATTTTTTCAGCCAATCTTTGATAAGTAGTAAAAGACGGATGCTGTAGCTCTTGTTCTTCGTTAACGGATAAAGTTTGTTGTGTCGTAATGGCCTTTGTTAGTGCATCTACAAAATGAATAAAAGAATTGTTGGTTTGTTTATTGTATCCTGGTGAATAATATTTCGATTGACGATAAAAAGGCCGCAGAGCTGTTTCTGTGATTTTTTCCTGTTCATCTGAAAAGTATTCATCATAGCTGACATGTTTTATTTTCTGCTCTTCTGTTATCACTTGAAGTCGACCGATTAGGCCATTGCCTAAATCTTCTGCGTAACCGATATACGTTTCTTTCGCTGGCTCTTTTAGCCAAGTGTCCATCTCTGCTGCTAAAGGCATTAATCCTTCACGCGCAGAAGTTGATGAACCGCGTACCGTATAAAAATTACCTGTGACACGATTTTCGTCACGCATTTGTTTTTCTACATAAGTAATACCATTAACAACGGTGACTAACGTATCGTCTGTACGCGTGTTGCTTGCTTGAAATTCAGGATAATCTGACAGGCGTTTGTTGACACCCGAATAGCGTGTATCATAATAAGGGTCACTAGCAAACTCTGTAAACTCAACATTCAGAATCCGTTGCGTTTCAGGTTCTGTAATAATCTCTACAATGCCGTAATTTCCGCCAGTAAATACACCTTCATTTTTATAATAGTTACCCGTCATTAATCCCAAAGGCGGTTGATTGGACCAAAACATTTTTTCCTTTTTTTCTTCTGGTGTATATTTTGCTGGTGGGGTTGTCCCAAATGTCGTTTGTGTGGCCCCTGTAACCACTTCGTACGTGTATTCATGAGAATCAAAAGTCAATTGATTAGCAATCAGTTCGTCATTTTTAGTTGGCGCTTGTTTTTCCACCGCAGAAGTCGTTTGATTGGTGACGGTAACTTGCTTCACTTGCTTTGTCTCTTGCGGACCACTTGTTGTTTGTTTCGTTGGCTCTTGATCTGGCGCACAACCAACCAAAATAAATAATCCGATAAAAACCAACATTCCTTTAATATGTTTCATTCACTTCTCTCCTTTTTATAAACGCTTAATTTCCTCTTATCTCCAGTGTAGCAAACATTTATAAACCAAAACTGACGGAAAAATGAATAAATAATAAACAAAAACGCTAAGCCTCCTGCAGCTTGAGAGACTTAGCGTTTTTTTATTTAATTGCTTGGCGCTTTTGGCGCAACCACTCTTCTTTAATGTGTTCAGATAGGCGAATCATTCGTTTACCAACTTCACTATATTGGTTAGTAGCTAAATTGGCTAAAGAAATTCGAACTGACCATTTGTCACTCCCAAAAGCATCCGCTTTTAAAAGCATTAATTTTTCTTTTTCTGCTAAAGAGGTTAATACTTTTGTGATCGTCCACGATTTCGTTAAATAACTTGAAAATTCTGGGCCATAACGTTTTTCTGTCCAATCTCTAAAGTTAATTTCACAATAGTATGCTGTATTTAAACTTGCTAAAGGCTCTTCAATACCTAAGGTGCGGAACAAGAGCTTTTCACGCGTATGACAAATATCCATCACTTCGTCTTTATATGCTTGACCGTCTTTTAACAAAGCATACAAACTAAATAAAGCCATCATCGCTTGCTGAATAGAAGAAAGTCCCGCTGCATGGTTCAACGCAATATCGCGGCTGTCTGCGACTAAGCGGCTGATAAAGTTAATTTGGCTTGTGTCTGCATTCAATGTAGCATAACGTGCCTGTAATTCCATTTTTTGAGCCACTGGCAATTCTTTTAATAATTGGTCAAAGATGTTCTCTTGGCTGACCGCAATGGTCCCCACACGCCAACCGGTAGCGCCAAAGTATTTAGAATAAGAATAGATACAAGCTGTATTGTAAGGTAACTCCGTAAATAGTGAACGGAAAGCTGGCACAAAAGTTCCGTAAACGTCATCTGTTAAAATCATTAACTTAGGGTTATCCACTGCAACGATTTGTTTGATTTGTTCAATGGTAGGTTTTCCCATAGCATTGGCGGTTGGATTGCTGGGATTTACGACAAAAACCGCTTTGATGGACGGGTCTTTTAGTTTATCAATTTCCTTGTTTGAGTATTGATACGTCGTTTTTCCATCAATAATCATTTGCTCTGCTTTGATTTTAACCACGTCAAAATCATAACGTGGTAGTTCTGGAATTTCTAGATAAGGAGCAAACGTTGGTAATAACAACGCAATACGATCACCTTTTTCTAGTAAATAATTATTTGCCAACGTATCAAACAAGTAACAAATCCCTGCTGTACCACCTTCAACGGCAAAAATATCAAACGGTTGTGCTTCGCTGGAAAATAATTCTTGATTTAAATATGCTTTAATCGGTTGTTCACACGCCTTCAAACAACGAACAGGATTCGGATAATTATCCCCAATCACATAGTCTAACATGGCATCTAACCACATTTCCTTATCCATCCCAAAATAGTTATGCTCTGCTGTCCAAATTTCTTGTAAGAAGGTTGCCCCTTTGCTAGGATTTTCTGCTAAAAAGTTTAAGAAGCGTTGCGTTCTACCAAAACTTGGCTGAATCATACCAGCCGTTTGTTCGCTCCCCTCTCTTAAGGTTTCTTTTGTAGCAAATTGACCTAATAAAAAAAAGGCTTCCCTTGGTGTTGGCGCCGTCCAATTAGGATTGCCTCGCCCTGCATTTAGCAATGTTTCTAAATTATGATTTTCTTCATGTAATTTCTTCTCTAAAAATAGACTTAATTCAAACGGACTAAGGTTTTCTGTCAATTCATCACTTGTTATCATTTTATCCTCCTGAAGCACACGCAGTCATTTAGTATTTAGTAATTTAGTATGTAGTCTATACTACTCTTCTACCTCCAGATGTCAACCATTTAAGCGGAATATTCTGACAATTAATAAAAAAGAAACAATCCTTTATAAAAAATAAAGGATTGCTTCTTTTTCGCTGATTAACCAAAGAACCGTTGCATCTCAATTTTTGCTGATTGAACAGAATCAGAAGCATGGATTAAATTTTTGGTGACAGACAACCCATAATCCGCTCGTAAGGTGCCACTTTCAGCATCTAACGGATTCGTTGCTCCAACTAATTTACGCACTTTTTTAACCACATTGTCCCCTACAACGACCATCACAACCACTGGGCCACTTGTCATATAGGCTAATAATTCAGGGAAAAATAGTTCATCTTTTAAATGCTCATAGTGTTCCTTCACTGTTTCTACTGTTAGTCGTTCGAATTTAAGGTGCAATAAGTCAATACCTTTATCTTCAAAACGTTGAATGATTTTGCCAACTAACTTCCGTTCAACGCCATCTGGCTTAATAATTACTAAACTTGTTTCCTTCATTTTTTCCATCCCTTTCAAAACTTCCTTTTGCCCTTTCCCAAGGGGTAGCTACAGAATAAAATGAAAGCGGATACTTTGTCAATGATAAATTTTCTTTTCCTTTTGATTAAATAAAAAATTAAAGATTATTCACAAGGTTTGTGAATTGTTCTTTCAGTTCTGTATTGCTTGTTTCTTTTAAAAACAAATAAGGTTGCTCCTCTACTGGCTGTTCTTTACTCACATAGACTTTGGCTTCACCATTCACTAAAGTAAATAAATAGACATGCTTCTGGGCAACTTGTGTCGCACTGTCAGAGTATACTGCCACCAGACAATAACCCCCTTCGCTGCCTGTTTCTGACCAATTTAACCAAATGGGATTGTTCCCAATAGCTGGTTGTATTTTAGGTTCATAACTCAATAAATCATCAGGCACTTGAATCGTGTAAAAAGCTACAGAGTGACCTGGTTGGTACGCTTGATAGTTCTGATTGCGTTCTTGACCCCAGGTTTCCATGTATTGTCCTAACTGTTTTGCTTTTTGCTGATTCCAAATCGTTCCTTCTTCTGTAACTAATTCAGTTAATTCTTGTGTTTGCGTTGTTTGCTCTAATTCCAACGCCGTGGTTTGACTAACTTCGGTTGCTGAAATTGCTCTTGTTTCTTCAGTATTTACATTGTTTGTTTGTACGGTTTGTACTTTTTGTGATTCCTCTTTCGATTTTTGCCAACCACAGCCAGATAAAGCGCTTCCAACAACCGCTATCATAATAATCCCGTTTAGTTTCATTCCTTAAACTCCTGTTTTTATTTTTATTCTATCGAAATAAACCTAAAATCTCAATCCCTTTCTTTGGATAGTTGAAAACCATTTGGGAACTAGTAATTCTCCACAATTATAGTCCTCTAGTAATTGTTGGTATTGCTGTTCCATAGTCCTGATTTCTTTTTCACCAAAGCTCAGTGCCCAAACTAAAGAATAGAGTCCTGCGTGAAAAGTATAAAGCTTTTGAAACTGCCAAAATAAGGTAGGAACTTTCCCAGCAAAATAACCTTGTAATTGACCATAAGCAAACAACGGCGAAACATTTCTTGAAAAAAATTGTAACTTGTAAAATTCTTCATAAGGATCCCCAAAATCCCATCGATTAAAATCAATCACACCGACCTGCCTAGTTGGCAAGTAAATAAAATTTCCCACATGGAAATCTCCATGCTGATAAACCACAGGCCGTTGTTGCAATAACGGTAATTGTTTTTCTAAATATGAAATTATTGGCTGCTGGTACGGCATACAAAATTGAGATTCCTTAATACTTATTTAGTTGGCTCTGCTTTTTTTCGTATAAATTTTGCGCAATCTCTCTTTGACTAATCCTTTCAGGCAACAAAAGCTTATGGATTTTGTTTAAATAGCGGCCCGCCTCTACGCCTAAGTTCAGTTGCCTTTTAGGAGAAAGAGCGGGTAAAACATCGCTTAAGTCTTCACCTTCTAGATACGTTAATAACATGTATCCTTGTTCACTTTCAGGAATAGGTGCACATAAAAAAGGTTTAGAACTAGGAAATCCTAACGCCGCTACTTTTTTGATAAATTGATATTCTTGTTGTTTGGCGAATAATTCTTCTTGTTGAAAAATTCGCAATAAAAAGGTTTCTTGATTTTTGGTAACTTTAAACTTTAAATCAGTTGACCAACCACGGTGAATAGCTTCAACTTTTTGCCATTGCTGAAACGCTGGAATCTTCTCAAACGCTCTCATTACTTTCGCCTCCATTTTCCTATTGGTTTTAGTATACCAAAGAAAAAAGGCTGGAGACAATTGGGGATAAATTGTCTCTAGCCTTCACTGGTTATCGTTTTCTAGTTTTCCTTATATAAATCGTTCCACTTGTTACTAAGAAAGCTCCTCCTAAAACAATCCAGAAAGTACTAGGTACTTCTGCACCTGCTTTTGGTAATACTTTTTGGGGAAGCTGTTCTTGTTTCCCAATCATATTTTTATCAGAAAAAGCATGCGTACTTCCCGTTGATTTGGTTCCCTGATTTGCTGATGAATTCAGCGAATTATCTAAGGATGACTCACTAGTAGTTTTTCCAGCTTTGTCTGGGTTTTGGTTTTTTCCTTCGATTGGTTCTTCACTTGTTTTTGTTTCTTTGTCTTTATCTGGTTTGCCACTTGCATCTGTTTCTTTGTCTTTTTCTGGTTCGCCGCTTGTATTTGGCTCTTTGTCTTTGTCTGGCTCGCCGCTTGCATCTGGCTCTTTGTCTTTGTCTGCTTCGCCACTTGCATCTGGTTCTTTGTCTTTTTCTGGTTCGCCGCTTGCATTTGGTTCTTTGTCTTTTTCTGGCTCGCCGCTTGCATTTGGTTCTTTGTCTTTTTCTGGTTCGCCGCTTGCATTTGGCTCTTTGTCTTTTTCTGGCTCGCCACTTGCATTGGGTTCTTTGTCTTTTTCTGGTTCGCCGCTTGCATCTGGGTCTTTGTCTTTTTCTGGCTCACCACTTGCATCTGGCTCTTTGTCTTTTTCTGGTTCTTCTACATGTGGTTGATTTATCTTGTGGTTATTTTCAAATAAAGCACCTAATTGTAGCAATGTTCGGTCTTCATTTAATGCACTATTAAATTGAATCCCCAAAGGCAGTCCTTCTTTTGAAACGTAAGTTGGTACACTTAATGCTGGATGTCCAAATAAATTTGCTTGTTGTGTAAACGGTGTATATGTGAACGCCGTCAGCCATTGGTCATAAATCAATTGTTTTTGTTCTGCTGGTGACAATTGATCAATTTTTTCCATCTGTGCTGCATGTTCTGGTTTTAGTAACGGATTATCAATACTAGGTGCCGTGGCAGCTGTCGTTGGTGTTAATAAGATAGGATACTGTTGATAAAATTCGTCCATCGCTTGTGCTTGTAAAGCAATATCTGTCCAAGCCGCAGTTGTCTCTTCACTCGTTATATTTTTTCCTGTTTGAAAAAGCGCCCATGTTAACAGTTCTACATCATTTCGTTCAAGCGGTCTTTTCAATTTCTGCCGCACCATAAAATCGGCAATTCCTGCTGAGCCAGCAGCTACAGTATAATAATTTTTCATTAGACGTTCCCCATCAACAGGGTGCTTCACTTCAACCAATGTGTACCCTTGGTCTTTTAAAAAAGCAACAGCTTCAGCGACCGCCTCTTTTGCTTCGGCACTTACAGGCGTTCCGGCAGGAGATTCTGTTGTATAAGCAATGGGTTGCGCTTGACTTAAATGTCCCGCAGGAAGATCTTTTTTGGTTAATAAGGTTTCAAATAATGCATTTGTATCCGCCACGGTTCGACTTAAACCAAAGTGAACAGTTTGACCTTTTGCACTATTAGAATTGCCAATGATTACTCCTCTAGAAGGTTTCAAACCTACGGTGCCTGTCCAAGAAGCAGGGATGCGGATAGAGCCACCAGCATCACTTCCAGAGGCAATAGGAACAAATTCCGCGGCGACACTAGCACCCGCTCCGCCTGAAGAACCGCCTGAATAATGGTTAGGATTCCATGGATTGACGGAAACGCCATATAACTTTGAATCTGAAATATTCTTCCAACCTAATTCTGGATAATTCGTTTGACCAATGATTATGAATCCGGCATTTTGTAGTGCTTTGACAAAGGTCGATGTCCCACCAGCTACTTGATCTTGGAGAAAACCAAAACCGTTCGTGTTGCTTTCACCTTTCAAGGATTGTCCTAACCCTTTTAGTAAGAGCGGCACACCTAGAAATGGTTGACCTGTATCTTGTAAAGCTTTTGCTTCTGTCAAAGCCGCTTCTTCTCGTAAAGTAATGACCGCATTTAATGTAGGATTTTCACGTTTAGTGATGGCCAACGCAATTTTTACTAGTTCTTCGCTCGTCACCTTTTTTTCTCTTACTAAAGTTGCTAACTCCAGTGCAGTTGCTTGTTTATAATCTGTTTCTGAAAAAGCATTCTCTGCAGAAACAGCTTTTTCATCTGTATCACTATTTTGTATCTCATTTGTGGTTTCAGTAGTTGCTGCAACCACATTTCCGCTACTGCTTTCGGCGATTGCCGAAGAGGATTCTTTTTCCTGCATCACCGTTTGGCTAGTAGTTTCAGATTCCAAGTTAGCTACAGTCTGACTGGTTTCTGTTGTTACTGATTCCGTTTCTGTTTGAACGGTTGTTTCTAGTATACTTTCTTGTGCCAACATTGGTACCCCTACCAGTGTTTGGCTAATTAATAAAATAATCCCTAACTTTTTGAACAAAATCGACTTCTTCATAAGTCACATCCTTTATCTATTAATACAGATAAAAAATCTGTATTACTTATAGCATAAATGAAAGCGATTAAAAAGTAAAGTTCTCTTGAACATTCCAATGTTCAACTTTTAGGCTAGGTTCTTTTTATATGCTAAAATAGAATAGAAACGGAGGTTTTTTAATGGAATGGATTGAAATTAAGCACGCAACACAAAATAATTTGAAGAATATCTCTGTCAATATCCCTAAAAAGCAACTAACTGTTGTTACTGGACTTTCGGGTTCAGGAAAGTCCTCCTTAGTATTTGACACATTAGCCGCTGAATCACGTCGTGAACTAAATGATACATTTAGTTCGTTTGTTCAAAATTACTTACCCAAATATGGTCGTCCAGAAGTTGAAAAAATCGAGAATCTTCCTGTCGCAATCGTCATTGACCAGAAAAAAGTAGCAGGCAATTCTCGTTCGACAGTGGGAACGTATACAGATATTTATACGTTTTTACGTTTGTTGTTTTCACGAGCAGGTTCTCCATTTGTTGGTTATTCAGATACTTTTTCGTTTAATCATCCGGATGGAAAATGTCCAACATGCGATGGCTTAGGAAAGATTACCGAAATCAATCTTCATCAGCTAGTTGATTATGACAAATCATTAAACGAAGGGCCTATCGATTTCCCCACATTTACAGTTGGCAACTGGCGGTGGAAGCGTTATGCCCATAGTGGTCTATTTGATTTGGATAAAAAAATCAAGGACTATTCTCCTGAAGAGTTAGCATTATTTTTATATGCTCCACAACAAAAACTAGCTAATCCACCCAAAGAGTGGCCTCATACAGCTTTGTATGAAGGAATCGTCCCGCGCATGCAACGTAGCATATTGCATACAGACGAAGGCAAACGTCATCAAAAATACCTTAATCACTTTGTTACCGTAAAAAGATGTCCTGATTGTTTAGGAAGTAGAGTCAATGAACGTGTTCGTAGCTGCAAAATTAATCAGAAAAGTATTGCTGATGCTGTTGACATGCCACTCACTGAATTACATTCTTTTATTCGTTCGATGGACCTTTCCTTAATAAAAAATATTCAAGAAGAGCTACTTGTACGTCTAGAAGCATTAATTAATATCGGTCTCTCCTACCTCACATTAGGACGAGCAACTGAAACACTTTCTGGTGGTGAAGCACAGCGGATTAAAATTGCTAAGTATGTAAACAGCGCCTTAAACGATATTATGTATATTTTAGATGAACCAAGTGCTGGCTTACATCCAAAGGACATCGAACGGATCAGTCGTGCGTTGCTCAATTTAAAAAATAAAGGAAACACCGTGGTTCTGGTGGAACACAATCCACAATTAATTAGAGAAGCTGATTTTATCATCGATATAGGACCTTTCGCAGGCGAAAATGGTGGCCATGTCCAGTTTTCAGGAACGTATGACGCATTTTTAGCCTCCAAAACCTTGACTAGTCAAGCGCTTCAAGAGCCGCTCCCTTTAAACGACCAACCAAGAAAAGCAAGGAAGTCTTTATCAATCGAACATGCGACACTGCATAATTTAAACAATCTATCTGTCGAAGTTCCGTTAGGAGTTTTGACTGTTATTTGTGGGGTCGCCGGTTCAGGTAAATCATCATTAGCGGAAGAAATTTATCAAAAAGCCCAAGCTGATAACCAAGAAATTATTCATCTTTCACAAAAAAGCATTACCGCAAATTTACGATCCACACCAATGACCTATCTCAATATTTTTGACAAGGTCCGCAAACTGTTTGCGGAAGAAAATCATGTTAGTCCAGCTTTATTTAGCTATAATTCCAAAGGCGCCTGTCCTACTTGCAAGGGGAAAGGAATAATTGTCTCCGATATGTCTTTTATGGAGGATGTTACTAGTGTTTGCGAAACCTGTCACGGAACGCGTTACAAAGAAGAGGTGCTTCATTATCTGTATAACGGAAAAAATATCGTTGAAGTACTAGCTTTAAGCGTTAAAGATGGCTATGATTTTTTCAAAGACCAGCCTTTTGCTCTTTCATTAAAAAATTTACTGGAAGTTGGCTTAAGCTACCTTAAACTCAATCAATCGCTCTCAACATTATCTGGTGGCGAATTGCAAAGGGTAAAATTAGCAGACACACTTCACCAAAAAAAAGCTATCTATTTAATGGATGAACCTACAGATGGCTTACACTTAATTGATATCCAACAAAGTCTTCAACTTTTCAATCGAATGGTAGAAGAAGGAAACAGCTTGATTTTATTAGAACATCACATTGACGTGATTAAAAGTGCTGACTGGTTGATTGAACTAGGTCCCGAAGGTGGAGAAAAAGGCGGACAGCTTCTTTTTACAGGAACGCCAGCAAATATGCTAAATTCCACTCATTCTATTACTAAAGGCTATCTATAAAATAAAAAGTACAAACGGTGCAAACAACAAGCACCGTTTGTACTTTTTCTATTTCAACCCAACTTCCATATTCACAGGTTGGTGATCTGTATATTTAAATTGTTCATCCTTTGTTTTCACGCTATGAACAGCCACATTATCAGAAACAATAAAACCATCAATTACATACACTTGGGATGTTTCATAAGAGCCAGTGTATGGCTTATTAAGCACCCGCACAGTCGGCTGTTGATCATCATAAGCAAGTGAAAAATGTTTAGGTAAGTCTGCTGGATCAATTTCTCCTGGTGCCCAACCAGCTTCCCCTAGGTCAGGATATCGATGACTGCCTTTGAAAACTTGATTAAAGTCACCTCCAGCAATTACATAGTTTCCTTTAGCGTATTCTTGGGATAATACGTCAGCTAACTTTTTGCTTTGAGCAATCTTCCCTTCCCCATTGTCATAGGCTTCCAAATGTAAGTTAAAAACCACTAGTTCTTTGTCTGTGCCTTTAATTGGAAAGCGCGTTTCTAGAAGCGCTCGTTTTAAGTTACTAATGCTAACGGGCCAACGAAAGGGATTGGGTAAAGCAATGCGTTTGGCCTCTGTTATTTTTTCATTTGATAATGTTAATAAACCACTTTCTACTCGTCCAATCGGCGGCCAAGGAATGGGCACATAATCTACCTTAAAATTATAAGCAAATGCGCTGTTCAGCTGTAGCTGTTTTTGTAATTCTTCCTCTTGATTGACTTCATAAGAACGTTGCGAGCGACGATCGACTTCTTGGAATAAGTAAATCATCGCTGGTAAATCTTTCAAGGTTTCTTCAATGCCTGTTAAATTCTGTTGAACCATTGCCTTATTAACTGGTTGGACAGTTTTGCCACCGTCCATAAAAAAATCTTCTGTTTGTCCTAGGCCGGCATAGCCTATGTTATACGTGACTAAAGAAATGGATTGCTGTTTTTCGATGGTTTGCTCTGAAAATTGTTTATTTATAGCAACTGGTTCAACCGCTCGTGGTCGAAACTCTCGGAAAGTTAAATATCCTATCAAAATTAAAGCCATGCTTAGAAGAAGGACCATCAAGCTACCGAGATATTTAAAAAAATTTTTCATTGATTCCGATGTTCCTTTCACATTATGTCAAACCAAAAGTAGTAATTATCTTCGTTGCTACTTCTTCTGGTGTCATGTTTGAATTATTTATTTTCGTTATTTTTACATTTGGAAATGTACTTTCTAGTTCACCTTCGTGGCTTACTAACCGATGTTCTTTGAAGGTATTGAGTAATTCTTTTCGAGAAAAGTCGACATCGCGTTTTGAAGGTTTTGCCTCTAGCCGCTCTGGATGAACATTCCGTTCTAGGCGGATTTCTGTTGAAGAGACGAGTTCGACGAAATAAACGGACTCATGTTTACTAAGAAAAATTTCTGATATTTCTTCTAAAAATTGAAAATCCTGTTCTTGATCAAAAGCAATCACCACTGTAAAAATAATGTTTTTTGTTGTATTTGTGGCTGGATTTTCTACAAAGGCCTGAAAAAGTTCCTTTCTAACGGAATCAGACAATTGAAACGCACGTTCCGTATACCCAAGATAGTTTGCAAATAAGTCAATGGTTTGATGATTAAATAGTAATTTAGCATCTAACTGCTTTTCTAAAGCCTTGCCAACGGTCATTTTCCCGACAGCTTGGGCACCAATTAAAACGATTAAAGACATCAACTTTCCCTCCTCTAGCCTAATTTTTAGGTGGCTATCTTCTACTATATCACACTATATTACAACACCTTACAAAACTGTTCGGAAAATTTTCTGTTTTTTATTACAAAAAAAAGACAAAAGACTCTATAATGAGAGAGGACTCGATTGATTATAGATGAGATAGGTGACGGAGAATGGCAATAGAAAAATATTTTCAAACAATAGATGGCAGTCAAATTTTTTATCAAATTTTTGGTAAAGAAACAAATTATCCCCTTGTGTTACTTCATGGTAATGGCAATGATCATACTTTTTTTAATTATCAAATTTCTTATTTCTCCAAGGAGTATCAAGTTATTGCGGTGGATACCCGCGGACATGGCCGTTCCACCAATACACAAAGTCAATTAACTTTTCCGCTTTTGGCAGAAGATTTAGCTGGTATTATTCAACAAGAACACTTAACAAAAATTAATTTATTGGGCTTTAGTGACGGAGCAAATATTGCCATGGTTTTTACCCATTTATATCCTGATTTCGTCAACAAACTCGTCTTAAATTCTGGAAATGTCACCATGTCTGGTCTGAAAAAATATGTAACGATTGCCACTTATTTTCAATATTGGTTTTGTCGTATTGGCGCCTTTTTTTCAAAAAAATTGCGCGCACGGCTCCCTATCGTGGCTCTGTTATTTGAAGATACTGGACTGACAAAACAAGATTTAGAACACATCCCCTGTCCTACTCTTGTTATTACTGGCAGTCGAGATTTAATTGCGCTTTCCCATTCACGGGCGATTGCTGATGCCATTCCTGCTGGCAAATTGGTCTTGGTAAATAAACAGGGTCATTTATTTGCCAAAAACTCACCAGATATTTTTAATAAAACAATCGAAAAATTCTTAAAGGAAATGAAGGTGTCTAAATGAAACAAATTATTCATTGGATCAAAACGCATACAGGATTACTAAAAACACTGTTTGTTATTGCGGTCTCAATTATTGTTGTTGCCCAACTTTTATCAATTGGTAAAACGATCTCATTTGAACAGTTAAAACAGATTTTTGATGAGATTCCGCTATGGAAATTGTTATTGATGATGGTTATCGGTTTAGTTTCCGTTACTCCGATGCTAAATTATGACTTAACATTAAATCGCATTTTAAACTTGAAAGTCTCAAAACGGGAACTCCTTGAATCTAGCTGGATTGTCAATACCATCAATAATATTGGTGGATTCGGTGGTTTGGTCAGCATGGGACTTCGTTCTGAATTTTATGGAAATAAAACAGAGGAAAAGAAAATTTTACCTGCGTTAACCCATATTTTACTTTTTGTGTTATCCGGTCTATCTATTTATAGTATTCTTTGCTTTTTCCTTGTTCAGTTTGATCCAAAGATGGCTTATTTACAGCAATATTGGATTTGGTTATTAGGTGGCGGTCTTTATTTCCCATTACTTTATCTTATTTTACATTTCCAAAAAAATAGTTCCTTTGGTAACCTCGATGCAAAAAATCGCTTATCTTTAGTTGTTTCTTCGTTTTTAGAATGGACAGGTGTTTTAATTACCTTTATTAGTATTGGTTACTTATTGGACGTGCCGATTCCTTTAATTGATATTGTTCCTTTATATGTAGCAGCTTCGATTATTGGGATTGCTTCGATGATTCCAGGGGCTTTAGGTAGTTTTGATGTCATGATGATTTTAGGACTGAGCAACTTAGGTGTCGATCGTGAAATTATTGTTTTGTGGTTATTGCTCTATCGTTTATTCTATTATATTATTCCTTTCTTAATTGGCTGTTTGTTCTTTACAAAACACTTAAGCCAAAAGTTGGATACTCACTATCGTCAATTGCTGAAACAAATTACTTTGGAAATTGCCCACAAGCTGGAAGTGGTTTTACTTTATTTTTCAGGAATTATGATGGTGCTCCTAGCCACTATTCCAGAAGCCTTCACTCAAGTGCATTGGTTAAGAGATATTAACCCCTTCCGTTCACATATTATTATTCAAATTCCGAGTATTGTTTTAGGCTTTGCATTATTAATTATGGGACGTGGGATTGCTGATCGTGTTAAAAGAGCCTATTATCCAACGATTATTTTATTAATTGGTGCTATCTTGTATTCATTTGTTGTTGACTTTAGTATGTTTTCCATTTTCTATTTAGCTATTTTATTATTTATCGTTATTTTTTCAAAATCAGAATTGTACCGTGAACAACTGGTTTACTCTTGGGAGTGGATGACGATTGATGGGTTTATCTTTGGCTTGTTGACCTTATTATACCTAGTAATTGGTGTTTATAATTTACCGAACTTCCCACACCATCGTCATCATTTTGTGGAATTTTTCTTGTTCCCTTCCGAACGGATCTGGTTGTCAGGATTTATCGCTATCCTCTTAGTTATGAGTTTTAACTTTCTATTTGTTCGCTACCTCCAAGGGAAAAAACACCAAGTTGGTGAGTTTCCAGAAGATAGTATCTTGCATAATATCTTAACAACTTATGGCGGGAATATTGACAGTGAACTTGTCTTTCTTCATGATAAACAGGTTTTCTTATATCCCAAAGAAGAACCGACTGTCTTTTTACAATTCAACACCATTAATAATAAATGCGTTGTGATGGGCAACCCTTCTGGGAACAAAGAAGATTTTCCTGCGGCGATTGATGCATTCCTTAAAGAAACAGATCGTTTCGGCTATGTACCCGTCTTTTACGAAACCAATGAGGACAGCGTGATGTTACTACACGAATATGGCTACGAATTTATCAAAATGGGAGAAGAAGCCTTAGTTAATCTAGAAACATTTACGATGTCTGGGAAAAAATTCAAAGGCACCCGCGCAGTGTTTAATAAAATTACCAAAGCCGGCTATTCATTTGACGTACTCCAACCTCCTTTTAGTGCCGAACAAATGCACGAATTAAAAGCTATTTCGGATAGTTGGTTAGACAATCGAAAAGAAAAAGGCTTTTCACTGGGATTTTTCGATGAAGCATATCTTCAAAGAAACCCAATTGCTGTTGTACGAAATGCTGAAGGAGAAATGGTCTCTTTCGCTAACATCATTCCTAGTTACACAAATGAAGTTGGTACCATCGACTTGATGCGTCACCATAAAGAAAAAGCCCCTTCTGGAAGTATGGATTTCTTATTTATTCATTTATTTGAATATATGAAAACAGAAAATATTCATTATTTCAATTTAGGAATGGCTCCGTTAGCCAACGTTGGTCAATCAAGAAAAAGTTTTATTCAAGAACGGATTGCTGCGTTAATTTATGAATTTGGTTCAGAAATTTACTCCTTCCAAGGATTACGCGAATACAAGGAAAAATTTGCTAGCAAATGGCAACCCCGCTATACACTTTATTCTAAAAGTAGTTGGATTGTCTACGTGATGATCGCTTTACTCATTGTCGATCAAAAAAATATTGACTAACAAAAAGAAGCCCAATTAAGTATAAAAAGCTTGACAACTTCACTGAAATTTAGTGAGGTTGCCAAGCTTTTTAATTTCTTTCATCTAGTTTTTCTTTAATCAAAAAGGCTGTTTCTTCGACAGATTTTGCGGTTACATCAATCACTGGGATACCATACTTCGCAAAAATTTCTTCAGCATAAGCTAATTCTTGTTCAATCCGTTCAACATTGGTATAACTGGTCTCATTACCTAAACCTAAGGAAGCCAACCGACTGCTACGAATCTGTCCTAATGTTTCTGGCGAACAAACTAAACCAATCATTTTTTGTGGATCCATTTCTTCCAAAATTGGCGGCAATGGAACTTCTGGAATTAATGGTAAGTTAGAAACGCGGTAGCCTTGATTTGCTAAATACATACTGACTGGCGTTTTTGAGGTCCGCGAAACGCCTAATAACAATATATCAGAATCAAGAAACCCTTGAGGATTTTTGCCATCATCATATTTTACAGCAAATTCAATCGCTGAGATTTTATCAAAGTAAGCACGATCTAGTTGGTGGCGTCGTCCAGGCTCTTCAATAGGATCTACTCCGGCTTTCGCTTGAATTAATTCAAAAAATGGCGCCATTAAATCTAAATATAACAACCCTGTTCGTTCACTAAATTCTTTCGCCGCTGTGATTAGTTGTTTACTGACTAATGTACTGACAACTAAGGCTTTATCTTTTAAGGCATCTTTTAAAATCTCTAATAATTCTTCTTCTGTTGTGACAAAAGAAAAATTGTATCGATTAAGAAAAGAAATATCTGGATATTGTGCGCTTGCTGCAGCTAACAATTTTTGTGATGTTTCTCCAAGTGAATCGGAAATAGTATAAACAATGATCTCTTTTTTCATAATTAAGCTCCCTTATCTGTTTTGTGCGGCTTCTTTCGCTTGTTGCGTAATATAGGTTAAAATTTTCGTTTTCGTAATTTTTCCAATAACTTTTTTAGGATTTTCTTTTTCAACGACTGGCAAAGAATCCACTTCGTATTTTTGCAAAGTGTCAGCAGCTTCAAGAATAGTAAATTCTGGTGTGCAGGTTTTCACATGTGGCACTCTTGTCATACAAACAGCAACAGGTGTGCCATCAATATTTGTATTTAAAGAGGCCCGTAATAAATCTTTTCGTGACAAAACCCCTAATAATTCTTTTGCTTCATCCATGACATAAAGAGAACCGACATCATACATAAACAAGTTGGTAATCGCATCTCGAATTGAGGTGTCTTGGGCAACCATCAATGGTGGACTCATGATCTCCTGAACTTTTGTTTGAAAAACATCAAAAAAGAAAAAAGCCTCCATATTATCACTTTCGTAAGTATAACCAACTTTCGGACTTGCTTTTAAAATTCCTGAAAGTGTTAAAAAAGACAAATCAGAACGCAATGTCGCACGTGAAACGGCTAGTATGTCCGAAATGCGTTCACCACTAACTGGCTGATGCTCTTTTACAACAGCGATAATTTGCTCTTGTCGTTTACTTAATTTCATCATTTCCTCCTCAATTCCTCTTAAACAAATTGTGCATTCGCTTACAATTATACACATATTTATTGTTTTTTCAACATATTGACAAGAAACTTTTTCTATTGACAAACTTATTTCCGTCAATTATGATGTTTATTGAACATATAAGACACATATTAAACGGAGGTCACGCATGAAAAAGTTTATTTATTCTTTTAACGAAACACACAATGAAGGTAAAGAGACTCTTGGTGGTAAAGGGGCGAACTTGGCAGAAATGACACGCTTAGGTTTGCCGATTCCGCAAGGATTCACGATTACAACCCGTTGCTGTATGGACTATTTGGCAGATGCTACTTTCTTTGAAGAACACTTACAATCAGAAATTTTGAAAGCGGTTAAAAATCTAGAAACTGAAACAGGCAAATCTTTTACCGCGGACAATGAGATTCTCTTAGTTTCCGTTCGCAGCGGTGCTGCCTTCTCGATGCCTGGTATGATGGATACTATTTTAAATTTAGGTTTAAATGATCAACGTGTGAAAAAATTTGCGACCTTAACCTCTCCTGGTTTTGCTTTTGACTGTTATCGCCGACTTATTCAAATGTTTGGAGACGTCGTCTATCACATTCCCAAAGAATTATTTGACCAACAAAAAGAGCGCTTGGAACAAGAGCTAAACAAAAAAATTACCGCTTTTCAAGAAGCAGATCATTTCGCCTTGATTGTCCGCTACCAAGAAGTTTTTGAACAACATCATGTGGTCTTCCCGCAAGACCCTGTCGCACAACTTTTTGAAGCAATCAAAGCTGTTTTTGATTCATGGAATAATCAACGTGCGGTGGTTTATCGAAACTTACATCATATTGCACATGATTTAGGTACAGCTGTCAACATTCAAGAAATGGTTTTCGGCAATCGTGGACTAGACAGTGGCACTGGCGTTGTTTTCACTAGAAATCCGGTCACAGGGGAAAATCAACTGTTTGGAGAGTTTCTTTTGAACGCGCAAGGAGAAGATGTAGTGGCTGGTATTCGGACGCCAGAACCCATTCGTCGTTTACGTTTGACTATGCCAAAAGTTTATCAAGATTTTCGCCATTACGCAGAACTTTTAGAATATCATTATCGTGACATGCAAGATATTGAATTTACCATTGAAAATGAAAAATTATATATTTTACAAACAAGAAACGGGAAACGAACCGCCGCAGCTACGGTTAAAATTGCTTTAGACTTAGCCAAAGAAAATCGCATTACTAAACAAGAAGCACTGTTGCGTGTGACACCTGATACGATTGATCAATTAATTCATCCCGTGTTTGATCAAGAGAAACGACAACACATGGAACGTTTAGCTATGGGACTTCCTGCTAGTCCTGGTGCAGCAAGTGGCCAAATTGTTTTTACAGCAGAAAAAGCCAAAGAACTGACCAATCTAGGAAAGAAAGTCATTCTTGTTCGTCAAGAAACTTCACCAGAAGATATTGAAGGCATGGTTGTAAGCGAAGCAATTGTGACCAGTCGTGGCGGAATGACTTCTCATGCCGCTGTGGTCGCACGAGGAATGGGAACTTGCTGTGTGACTGGTTGTGAAAGTTTAACCGTCAATGAAGAAACCAAACAACTACACTGCGGGCCACAGGTCATCTTAGAAGGAACAATCATTTCCGTCGATGGCTCAACGGGGGAAATTTATCTTGGCGAAATTCCTACAATTTCTGTTGATAATAACGATGACCTTCAAGAGCTCTTGTCTTGGGCAGATGCGTACGCTGATTTAACTGTTCGTGCCAATGCAGAAACTACACAAGATTTAGAGACTGCTATCCGTTTTGGCGCAGCGGGGATTGGTTTAGCGCGAACAGAGCATATGTTTTTCGGTGAAGAGCGTGTCTTGGAAATGCGTCGCCTGATTTTAGCAGAGTCTGAAAAGGAAGCAACCTATGCGTTGGAACAACTTCTTCATTTTCAACAGGAAGACTTTTATCAAATGCTGAAAGTAGTTCAAGACAAGCCCATGGTGGTCCGCTTGTTAGATCCGCCGATGCATGAGTTTTTACCTCATGAAAAGAATGATATTCAATTATTAGCGAAGCAACTACAACGGTTCCCGGTGACCATCGCCAAACAAATTGAACGGTTACAAGAAACCAATCCAATGTTGGGTCATCGTGGTTGTCGCTTAGGTGTGACCCAACCACAAATATACAAAATGCAAGTTACAGCCTTATTTACTAGTGCCATTCGATTAGTCAAAGAAGGAATTACTGTTTATCCAGAAGTGATGATTCCTCTAATCGCCGAAAAAGAAGAACTTCTCTATCTCAAACGCATTTTAAAAGAAACGATTGACGGTCTCTTTGAAGAACATAAAATGACTCCTTTCCCTTACGAAATCGGGACAATGATTGAACTACCTAGAGCTTGTCTGATTGCGGATCAGTTAGCAGAAGAAGCAGACTTTTTCAGCTTTGGAACAAATGATTTAACACAAATGACCTATGGTTTTTCTCGTGATGATATCGGTAAATTCATTAATACGTATCGGGAAAAGAAAATCATTACCCAAGATCCGTTTCAATCATTAGATCAAACAGGTGTTGGTCAACTGATTCAATTAGCTGTAGAGAAAGCGCGTCGCACTAAACCAAACATGAGTATCGGCGTATGTGGAGAAGTCGGTGGTGATCCGCAATCCATCACGTTTTTCCAAACACTTGGCCTAAACTACATCTCTTGCTCACCTTATCGGGTACCTATTGCGAAACTCGCAGCTGCCCAAGCCAAAATTTTAACCGAACCGGCTGTGACTGAAGAACAAATGGTCCTTCTTTAATTTAACGTGTGTAACAAATGATTCATCCTTACAAGATAAAAAGTGCTAGGAACATCAGTCGAAACGGCTGATGTTCCTAGCACTAATTTTTAAGATCAATGATTGCACTCTGGTTATTTTCTTATAAACGCAGCATCTTTTGTCAAGGGGTCTGTTACATCTGATACATATCTTTCTACTTTCATATGCAAATCATATTTTTCTCTAAGTTCCGTAATACGGGTCATCATTGGAGAAGCGTGGTGTTTGTCTAATGCTTCCTGATCTGTCCAACTATCAATCAGCAGAACTGTTTCTTCATCGTCCATTGGAAAAAAGTATTCATAGCGACTATTCCCTTTTTCTGCACGAATCGCCTCTACAATTCCGCTGGCAATCATTTCTTTGGCAAATTCTCTTGCACCTCCATTTGTCCCACTATAATAAATATTTATAGTAATCGCCATCTGTCTTCCCCCCTAAATTTACTTGCCTTTTTACGTTCCCGACTGGAATTGAACCAGCGACCTACCGCTTAGGAGGCGGTTGCTCTATCCTACTGAGCTACGAGAACAATCTGTTTTAATTTTAGAAGTCTTCACTACATCTGTCAATAGACAAAAAGAAAGTATCCCGCATAAACAATTATGCGAGATACTTTCTTTCAGTGAAACACGTCGTTCTTTTATCTATTATTTTTTTTGCCGCCGATCAAGAATCATTTTTCCTAAATAATAAAGTCCTGTCGCAATAGCTATATATTGCCCAATTTTATTATTGCGTGCAACTTTTTCTTGTTTCGTTTTCGCCATTGTCCCCATCACCTTTCTAAAATAATTCTTTTTACATTTTTATTATAGTAGGTTCTGTCATTTTTTGCGAATAAACACACTTTTAAAAATAATCTTCTAAAATTGGCATGCCTTTGACTAAACGTTGGCCTAAACGTTGAACTGTCGTTGCGTCTCCTTGCAAGCGTTCATAAAAAGATAACGTTTCTGCTGAACGATAGCCCAAGAATAGTTGCGTCCACGTTTGGATATCTGCTTTCAAAGCAGCAGCCCCTTCTTTTTCCGCAGCACCTTTAGTCACTGTCGCTTTTCCTTGTTCGTCAATTGTTATTGTCCAAATCCCTTCATTCCATGGCCCATAGGAATCTTCAATCTCTAAAGAATACGTTTCTTTTTCTCCTGATTGAAATGGATACTTTTCCAGAAATGTTTGTAACTCAACGATTCTTGCCATCATGTAAGGTAAAATTTTTACAGAAGCTGCTGGCGTTGGCATTAAATCATTTAAATCTTTTCCAGCAAAACCATTAATCCAATGGAACGATTGAACGGAACCACTATGTGAGCCAATAAACCCAGCTAAAGCTTTAAAAGCTGTATTAGTTAAATAGTTCCATTCTACGATTTCAAAGGTGCCAGCAGCTATCCGATAAATCACATAGCCTTCTGCTTTCCCTTCTGACGAATAATAAATCGCTTGATTATTTGGTTTACTTGCACGATTCAGCGTATAATCCAGCCACCAAGTTTCACGGATCACACCACCAGAGTGCGCTCTTTGATTTTCAAGGTATACGTCTTTAATGACCTCTTTACCGTCAGCCCAAGAAACTCGTTTAATGGTACCCGGAACTCGTTTAACACGTGGCCAATCTTCCGTTTTAATTGTATACTCTGCTTGTTCAAATGTTTGTTCATAGCCATATTGACGATAAAATGGATATGAAAACGGTGCTAAGTAAGAAAGGGCAACCTTTTGTTTCGCTAAATCAGCCAACATTTCTTTCATAATAGCAGAGATGCCGCCTTCACCACGATATTCTGGATAAGAAGCCACATAGCCAATTCCAGCCATGGGATAGCGGACACCGTGGAAATTCACTTGAAAAGGTGTCGCCATCACTTGACTTGTTAATTGCTCATCAATTAGGAAGCCATAGCTTTGCGTATGTGACAACAATTTTTCAAAACGTTCTTGGCGTTCCGCCGTGGGTTCCTGATTAAAAGCATAGATGACAAGATCAAACATCTCTTTCATTTCTTCTTTGCCCATTTTTTTGACTCTTTTAGTTGTCATTTTCTTTCCTCCTCGCACATTGTATCAATTCATTTTATCACAGAAACGATTCTCTTTCTAAAAGCCGTTATTTGCTGTCATTTCTTTGAACCAACGACCGCTTTTCTTAATAGTCCGTTTCGCATCATCATCTAAATCCACAGCGATGAAGCCGTAACGATTTTTATAGGCATTAAGCCAAGACCAGTTATCCATACACGTCCACATATGATATCCTTGAACATTACTACCTTCTTGAATCGCTTGGTGCACCCATTTCAAGTGATCTTGCACGAATTCAATCCGATAATCATCTTCAATGACTCCTTGTTCATTGACAAAGCGTTCTTCTCCTTCTACGCCCATGCCATTTTCTGAAATGTAGCAGCGAATGTTGCCATAATTTTCTTTTAAATTCATTAATGTATCATAAATGCCTTTTTCGTAGATTTCCCAGCCACGGTAAGGATTCATTTTTTTGCCAGGCATATCATAGACATCATAAAAATCTTCTGGAAGTAAGCCTTCTGGTCGTGTTTCGACAGGTGTTTCTTTTACTTTGGCACGACGTGGTTGATAGTAGTTTACTCCTAATAAGTCCACAGTATTTTCAGCAATTATTGCTAAATCTTCTGGCATTGTTTCTGGCAACAAGTCATTTGCTTTCGCCCAAGCAACCATATCTTCTGGAAAATGACCTTTAACAGCCGGGTCTAAAAACGAACGGTTAAAGAAACCATCGACAAATTTAGCCGCGTTTACATCGGCTTCGTTGTGCTCATCACGAGGATAAGTCGGCGTTAAGTTTAAAATAATGCCAATTTCACCTGATAAGTTCATAGAATGATAGACGGCAATCGCTTTGGCACTAGCTAAAGCTTCATGATAGAGTACTTGAATCCCTTCTTTTAGATTCACTTTATCAGGATAATGCCAGCCATAGAGATAACCACCTTCAACTGGTACAATTGGTTCATTGTGCGTAAACCATTTTTTCACGCGATCGCCAAACAATTCAAAACAGGTTTTGGCAAAGTCAACATACAAATCAACCACTTCACGGCTTTCCCAACCACCTTTTTCTTGAAGTACCATCGGCATATCAAAATGATACAAGTTCATAAAGGGCTCAATCCCGTGTTCTAATAAATCATCAATGACTTGATTATAAAAATCAACTGCTGTTTGATTGACTTTCCCTGTTGTAGGATCTGGAATTAAACGGCTCCATTGAATAGATGTTCGAAAGGAGTTATGTCCCGTTTCTTTCATTAACTGAATATCTTCTTGGTATTTTTTATAAAATTGTGAGGTCTTATCTGGACCGACTTGTTGAAAAAATTTTTCTGGCGCTTCTTGATACCAAAAATCCCAAATATTTTGACCTTTACCATCACCTTCAAAAACGCCTTCTGTTTGAGGACCGCTGGCTGCAGAACCCCACCAAAAATTTTCTGGAAATTGATATTTCATGTTATTTGCTCCTTTACGATTTAATCATTAAAAAAAGGATTGAACCCTCCGTAAGAGTCCGGACGATTCAATCCTTCGATTTTTTACTCAGCTGCTTCTGCGGCTGCTTCTTGTTTCAAGTATTGATCTGTTGCTACTTTTACGAAAGGCATGTAGATCAAAATAGAAATCAATAAGTTAACAGCTGCTAAAACTCCGCCGGCGATACTCTTCGTTGCTAAAAATCCGCCAATAATTGGTGGTGTTACCCAAGGTGGCATAAAGGTTGCAGCTGGCACTAAACCAGTTGCTGTCGCCACATACGCAACAGTTACAAGAACCATTGGGACTAAAATGAATGGGATAAACATGATTGGGTTTAAAACAATTGGTAAACCGAACATGACTGGTTCATTAATATTAAATAGTCCTGGTGCTAAACTTAAGTTTGTAATGACTTTGTATGGTTTGTTACGACGACCTACGATAAAGATAGCAATTAACAGACCTAATGTTGCCCCTGTTCCACCTAAGTTTACAAATGAATCAAAGAAAGGTTTGTTTACAATATAAGGAATTGCTTTACCTGCTTCTAAAGCTTTAATGTTCGCATCAATCGCTGGTACGTTGATTGTTTGCATTAATGGGTCAACCATGTTGGCACCATGTAAACCAAAGAACCATAAGAATGGTGTAATGAAAGCTAACAATAATGCTGATGGGTAGCTGTTTGCAAGTCCCATAAATGGTTGTTGAACTGCTTCATAGAATGAAATAACGATATTGTCAATTCCTAAAGCAAATAGAATTGATGTAATTAAACTAAATAAACTGATTGTAATCATTGCTGGTAATAATGCCGCAAATGATTTTGCTACTGCTGGTGGTACACCATCAGGCATTTTGATAACTAATTTAGGATTGCCAGATAAACGTTGGAATAGTTCTCCTGAAATAAGTGCAATAATCAAAGCAATAAATAATCCAGTTGCGCCCATGCCTTCTAAGCCGCCAACTGCGAAGAATGAAGCTACAGAAACTGTACCGGCTGCAATGCCGTCTTTTCCATAAGATTTAACTAAATTGTGTGCTACTAAAAAGGCTACTAAAACGGCAAAGATTGCGAATGTACCGTTCCAAATGTTGCCACCAAAGCTTTTCCAAATTGGTGCATCGTTATACATCATTGGGAAAATTTTGTTTAAAAAGTCCTCATATCCTGGAATTGGAATATTATTAATTAATACCGCCAAAGCCCCTAAAATCATTAATGGCATCGTTACGACAAACGCGTCACGAATTGCTACCAAGTGCCGTTGCGCTGCGATTACTGACGCTTTCGGCATAAAGTGTTTCTCCATCCATTGAACAAATCTGTCCATTGTTATTCCTCCTAATTAACGCTTTCTCAAGCGCGTTTTTCTTATAAGACGCATTGACAACGAGATTACTCGTTATCAATACGGCGATAAAGATCGATAATTTCTTTTGCTAAATCTGTAAATGCAATCGCAGTCATTAAATGATCTTGACTGTGCACTGTTAACAATGTTACTTGCATGTTATTGCCTTTTGCTTCTTCTGTTAACATTCCTGTTTGCGAATGATGTGCATGTACAAGTGATTCTTCTGCATCTGCAATTTTTTTGTCTGCTAATTCAAAATCCCCCGATTTTGCTGCGGCAATCGCTTCCATTGCATCGCTTTTAGCATTTCCGCCATACATGATTAAACCCATGATTGCTTCTAAGTTCTGTTGTCCGTCCATTACCTCTACCCCATTTTCTGCTCTAGTTTGATGATCCCATTAATGAAATTGCTTGATCTAAAACTTTTTCGCCATTCATCATGCCATAGTCCGCCATGTTAATTACATCTAAAGGAATCCCTTTTGGTTGTAATTTTTGTTCAAATTGTCCTTTCATGAAACGAACTTGTGGGCCTAATAATAAAACATTTACCTCTTTGTTTTCCAAGTTTGTATCTGCTTCAGAAGCCGATACTGCAAAGATGTCTGCTTCCATGCCACGATCTTCTGCTGCTTTTTGCATTTTTGTTACTAATAAACTTGTGCTCATTCCTGCGGAACAAACTAACATAATTGTTTTTTTTGCCATTTTCCTTCATCTCCTAAATTCTCTTTGTTTTGCTTTACACCTTTATATAAGCAAGAAGCGTGCCAAGTTTCAAAAGATTAAAAACCTTGATATGACAACGTTTTCTGATATAGAAAGCGTGTACACACTAAAAATAAAACGATTACACACAGCTTTTTTGTGTGCGTTTCCAAAATAATAGGGCAACAAAAGAAAGTGAGCGCTAAGTCGAAACGACTCATCGCTCACTTTCTAAAGCTGAAGAGAATCAACTGGACAAAAGCCGCTTTTTCCCTTTAAGCAGTTTCCATCATTTTAAGCATTTTATAAAACTGTTTCTTTTTAAAATAACTTAAAAAGATACCTAATACTGCATCATTCAGTTTTTGTAACGCCCCATAAGAAACCATTGTTTCTGTATAACGCAGTTCACAGCTTTTTTCATCAATTGGCTGGAGCTCATACCGCACCGAGAAATCATTTTTAGTTGTGGATGTTCGAAATTGATAGGTCTTATTTTCTACAGCTTCTTCAATAACTATTTTCGCGCGACTATTTTTACTATATTCTTTGATATATTCAAACTTACGTAACTGCTTTCTTGTAAGAGTTTTGCCTGTTTGCTTACGGATATCAAAAATAACAGAATTCATTAATTGCGTGTAAAATTCATCTGCTGAAATAGTTAATGTTTTCGTAATTTCCATTACCGTTTCACCTCATCCTTTGTCGCCTCTTCTTCAGCAACTTTTTTTCCTTTAAAAAACAGGTAACCACCAAGTCCAATGAAAAAAATCCCCGTTGTCAGACTTAATAAATCATAGTTTAAGGAGCTGGGATTCAACGAATACAAAACAATCAAGAAGCCAATACTACATAAAAATAATCCATTTCTAATCATTTTCATCCATCCTATCTTTTTAGACTACCGTTGCTTGGAAGTATAAAACGCCACCCCAAGGTTGTTCCTTAATCAGCTGTTTTGCAACTTGTGCAGCAGTTTCAGGGTCTCCTTCAACTTCAAAAAATAACTTAATACCATTCTTTTCTTTAAAAGTAAATGTTTCATTTTCCCCTTGATATGCCTCTAATAAAGTAATAATTTCCTCTTGCTTCATTGCACTTGCAATCGAAATCATGCCGCTTGCTCCTTTCTATACAAGTAATTGCTGTTTTTATTGCTTATTGCTCTCTTTCGCCTAATGCAGGATCCATTTTGTTAGCAGCGATAACAAACGGTGTCCAAATCAAGAAAGTGACTACCATACATACCAACGCTACGATTGGTGCGCGCCAGTCGGCACCTGTCGCTAAGAAAGATAATAGCAACGGCGGTGTCACCCATGCGACTTGTTGAGAAACTGGGGCGACTAGCCCAAGATACGTTGCAACCCAGCCAATTGTAGTAGCAACTAATGGCGCAATTACAAATGGAATAAACATAATTGGATTCAGAACAACTGGTAAACCAAACATAATCGGTTCATTGATATTAAAGATCCCAGGTCCTAATGATAATTTACCGACTGTTAAATAATCTGCTCGTTTGGAGAATAACAAGATTGCAATAATTAGGACAATTGTACCGCCTGAACCACCAAACCAAGCAAAAGCATCAAACGAACCACGGACCCACATGTAGGCTTTACCGTCGTCAATAGCGGCTAAAACCGCAGCTGTTCCTGTTTTTCCTTCATAACCTTTTTGGAAAATATCAATATTGATTAATTGTGCTTGTCCCCAAATTCCTTCAAGAACTGGTGCCAAAACGTTTGGACCGTGAATACCAAAGAACCAGAAAATTTGAACAAAAACTGTTACGATTAACACAGCTCCTAGTCCTTGTGATAACCCAAGGAACGGTTCCGCGATATATTTTTGAATTAAGTCAATTAATAATTGACCGCCTGAAAGTTTTGACACCGTAAAGTTAATAATCGCTACGACATACAACGCGATTGTTGCTGGTAAAATTGCCGCAAACGCTTTTGAAACTGCTGGTGGAACAGAATCAGGCATTTTTATTGTTAAATCCGCTTGCATTAATTTACAAAAAATAATGGTTGATAAAGCGCCCATAATCATCACCGTAAAGAAAGCGTTACCATTTAGATGGTTGAGATTTAACCAACCCCATGGATTGACAGTCAATTGATTATTAGCAATTGACGCACCAATTTCTGCCCCATTAATTGCGTTGGCAATCTTTTCTGGCACTTTCACAGCTAATTCAGCTGTGTTATTTGGTGCAAAAGCAACACCTGAAATTAAGGTAGCTAAACTGACAATCCCACCAGCTAGCTCATTCACATTGTATGCTTTCGCTAAGTTATAGCCCCAAGAAAAAGCGAAAATCAAACCAGCGATAGCCAATGTACCATTCCAAACAAAACCATTAATCCCAATGATGACATTCAATACTGCAAAAATACCTTTGTCTGCTTCCAAACTTGCCGCATAAGTTGAGACAAACTCTTGGGGAAGATCTCGAATAATTGCGTTAATCATTACGGCGACTGATCCAGCCATTGTCGCAGGTAATGTACCAATAAAAGCATCCCTTAGTGCCACCAGATGTTTCTGTGCACCAATTTTTGCGGCAGTTGGTAAGATATATTTTTCCATCCATGCCATTAATCCGTTCATTTTTATTCCTCCTGTATCCATTTATATTTATTAAAAAGGCAGTAGCCTCATTAAACGAATGAATCGAGCGTACAAAATAAAACCTTTGGTAACATGCACTATCCTTGTTTGCTATTCACTTTTCTTAAACGTTTTAATTCCTTATCCCATTAATGAGATTGCTTGATCTAAAACTTTTTCGCCATTCATCATGCCATAATCTGCCATGTTAATTACATCTAAAGGAATCCCTTTTGGTTGTAATTTTTGTTCAAATTGCCCTTTCATGAAACGAACTTGTGGACCTAAAAGTAAAACATTCACCTCTTTATTTTCCAAGTTTGTATCTGCTTCAGAAGCCGATACTGCAAAGATGTCTGCTTCCATGCCACGATCTTCTGCTGCTTTTTGCATTTTTGTTACTAATAAACTTGTGCTCATTCCTGCGGAACAAACTAACATAATTGTTTTTTTTGCCATTTTTTCTTCATCTCCTTAAAAGTTATGACGTTATACACTTTATTTATAGCAATAATTGTGCCAAGTTTTTTCCTCATTAAAATACTGATATAACAGCTTTTGTCATCAAAAAAAGCGTGCACACACTAGAAGAAAACGCTTACACACATGAAATTGTGTGTAACTTACAAAAAGAAAACATCAAGAAAAAAGAGAGCGTTTTCTCATTTCTTGATGTTTTTTTTATTTATTATTGTTTACTTTTAATTTCATTTTCTAAAAACATTTGGGTAACATGCGCAACTTCTGCTTCCGGGATCGTCACACGATACGCCCGTTCAATTAACATAAAATTCGTGCGTACGACATCGATTTCTAAACGATGTGTTTTAACATATTCCGCTAAGTTTGGAAAAGTTCTTGCTTCTTCTCCTTTAATTAAAGCATCTACCAGAAAAGCCAAATGAATCATGATTCCGGCATCCACCCCTGGTTCAACAATAATATGCATGTCTGTTTGTATTTGATGAACTGTTTTTTGTAACATGAGAATTAATTTTTGTAAGGAGTCCACAGAAGTAATAACGCCACTTAGTGAATGAACAATTGTATCAATCGCCACTTCATCACTAGCAATCCGTTTCAGTACATTTAATTTTTCATCATCAAAAATATCATAGACGGAAAAGAAGGGAATATTTTGATATTCAACATCCACAGTTCCCGCAATGGCCTTAATTTCATATTCTTCCATCAAGTTGTCGATATGCTTTTTAAACGTTTCTCGTTCAATAAATTGCATTTGAATCAGTTCCACTTTTGTTTCATCAATAACGGGTAAGATTCGTTGGTATAGTTTTGCGGCGACCCCTTCTCCAGTAAAGCACGTCACGATTACTGCTTTTTTAACATTTTGACGTTTTTGCAGACTAGAGCGAAATTGTTCTCTCACAACGCTTTCAAAAGAAAGTTGAATATTTTGGTAAATGTCCTCTAAGCTTCGTCCCACGCTTGCCATTCGAATAGCTTCTAAGACAATCATTGTGCTCGTCATTGTAATCGCCTTCGTTCGGATACCTGTTTCTTCAAACAACATATTTCCAAACGAATTTAATGAACCCATATCCGTCAGTAATAAAATCCCATTATTTAACGATTCTTTTTGCGTAATTACTTGGTTTCGTAATTGTTCATACATTGTTTGAACTTCCATCGTTAACGGCATATTCATCGCTGTTCCGATTGATGTTCCTAAAAGTTCTTGGGCGGTTTTCAACATACTTGAGGCAGTAGAATCCCCATGCATTAAGACGAACACACCAACATTATTTTCTGGAGTTCTTTCTTCTTTACCGACATTAATAGATAAAAACATACTAATAAAGCCAATTTCATCGAAAGGAATCTCTATGTTGTTCTCTTCTTCAATAATAGAAGATAAATCTAAGGCTACTTGAAATTCTTTTTTCATGTTTTTACGGACATTATTTAAATCAGGATGGACAATCACGTGACCTTCTTTGACACGTTCAATCGTACTTTGTAAATGAAGCGCAAAGGCAAAGCGTGCTGTTTCATTGTACGTGTGTTCCAAACGCTCTTCTGCGATATCATAAAGACGATTCGTTAAGTCCCAAATAGCTTCTGGTAATAACTCCTTATGTAAAGAATGTTGGGTTAATTCTTCGACATAATTTTTAAAATACGCATTCATATCTTTAGAAATCAATTCTTCTAAATCAACATTTTCTAAGTCAGCTTCAGACAAGTCAGCAACTTTTTCTTCGATTTCATTGTAAACTTGCATGTCTCTAGCTGGATCTTGCGACCAAACAATTTTGTTGGTACCTGGTTGGAAAGATAAATAATTACTTTTACTGTCGACAAATTGATCCAAGCGCTCAGGTACTTCTTTAATTTTTAATAATCCTTTTTGGACAGGTAACGACAAATCCCGTTTACGGATAACCAAATGTTCTAAATTGTGCGTCCGATAATAAAGAAATGACTTAGCACAAACTAATTTTAAGTCCCGCTTCACCTGACCAATATTTCCTTCTGCATCGTATAACATGAACGCCAAAACTGCTTCGCGTTCGATATCAATTTGTTGGCCCAAACGTGTTGCCTCTTGCTGAATAAATAACGAAATGATGGCATAACGCTCATCTAGCGTCCGTGCATCTAAAGATGGTAATGTAATCGACATCGGAATCCGCCGATTAAAAGTGGTTAAAAAGTTTTCTGAGGATTCCGTTGTCGCACCAATAATTTGAACAGAGGCTTCATAGGTTTGGCCACTTTCTCCTAATGGACGGTACACGCCTTTATCAATAAACGTAAAGAGCATTTCTTGACCTTCTGGCGGTAAACGATGAATTTCATCTAAAAAGAGAATCCCGCCATCTGCTTTTGCCATTAAGCCTGGACTATCTTCATTCGCACCAGTATAGGCGCCTTTTTTTACGCCAAAGATATGACCAAATAATAATTGTGGGTTTTGTGCATAATCAGCACAATTAAAAGAGACAAAAGGGGCATCTTCATCTAAGGTTTTTGAATCAATGGCAAAACGGTACATACATTCAGCAAAAAGAGATTTCCCTGTTCCTGTTTTCCCAAAAATAATCGTATGCAAACCTCTTGGTGGATATAAAATAGCCGCCTTGGCCTGCTGAATACTCACTTTTAAAGAATCATTGGCACCTACTAATGTGTCAAAACTAACAGAGGTGGACTCATCTACATGGACTTGTTCTCCTTCATTGATTGTTGGCACTGAATAGATAACAGGACGTCCAGTACTTCTAGTAATTTTCTTTTCTTTGAATAATTCATTTAAATAACGGCTGGCATTACTGCGATCAATCATTAACTGTTCTGCTACCGCTCCTGCCGTTAAGCCAGTTTCATTTTTTTGAAGTAACGCTAAGATTTCTTCCTTCCGAGATTTCATGGAATCCTCCTCGATACAACGTTCTGCTTGAAGCTCGTAAAGCGTTATTTCTTCGCTTTACGAGCTCCTTTGTTTTTCGTGTTTTTCTTTTTGTTTTTCTTCTTTTTGCGTGTTTCTTGCGGTTCTTTGACAACAGAATTTACTGTTTCTGGTTTTCTTTCTTTCATACTCTTTTTTTCTGAATACGTATCTTTGGCTACGTTCTTTTTTTCTAGTTCATCTTTGGCTTTTGGCTGCTCATGAAGTGCACCATCATATAAAAAGATTTCCTGATAAGGAATGGCCAATTGTTTCATCAAACGTTGATAATCCCTTTTGGTGCCATCGTTGATAAACGTAATCACTGCCCCTTGTGCACCCATCCGGCCAACGCGACCAGAACGATGAATATAGCTCTCTTCGGTTAAAGGAACATCTACGTTTACGACGTAAGGGACCCCTGTGAAATCTAAGCCCCGTGCCGCAATATCCGTGGTTAATAACAACTTCACTCGTTCTGCTTTAAATTGATCGATCGCCAATTTACGCAACTGTTTACTTTGATCTGAAGCCAGACCAATAGCTGGCACATTCTCATAAACTAATTTTTCTTCTGCTGCACCTAAATCAGCAACTTGATTGAAAAAGACCATGCTTCTGAATGCTTCTGTATGGGCCAAACGACGTAAGTAATCAGCTTTTTTTCTTGGTGCTAACCGAATAAAGTAGTGGGCGACTTGGCCTGCTGAAGTATCTTCTTCCGTCACATCAATCACCTGTAATTTTTGGCTTAAAGATTGCGCTTGATTCACGACACGATCAGCAGTCGCTGAATAAAAAACAAGTTGGTATTCGGTTGGTGTGTGTGTCAAAATTTGCTTGGTTAAACTTAGCTCTTCCTCTTGGAAAAGTTGATCAACTTCATCCATTACGATTGTTTTTAACAACTGAGCTTTGACTTTTTTATTCTTCATTAACTCTAAAATCCGACCTGGTGTTCCGATTAACACTTCGGGACGTTTTTTTAACTTGTCAATCTGGCGTGAAACATTTGCCCCGCCGATTAACGTTTGAACCGTTAATTGAAGTGGCTTAGCCCAAGTCCGAGCAACTTCAGCAATTTGCATAGCTAATTCTTGAGACGGAGCAATAATCAACAATTGATTTCCCTGTCCTTTTTCAACAGTTAAGAGTAAAGGCAGCATGTAAGCAAGTGTTTTTCCAGTTCCTGTCGGCGAAATTCCTAAAACATTTTCTCCTTCGCGAAGGGACGTAAAACTTTTTTCTTGAATTGTTGATGGTTCGTTAAAGCCAGAAGCTTGCCACTGTTCTTGCCAAGCCTCTGGAAGTTGTTCTAAAAATCTCATATTGTTCCTTTCCTATCGCTTAATTCTTATTTATCAGCATCAAAAATAATGCCGGCACTATGACGTAAATCAGTGACTACTTTATTGACATTTCGAGCAAGCTCAACCCATTCTTCATACTTGGTGCCCCAATACTTATCTGTTGGGTTATTTAAAACTGCTGCAAAATCACGGGCTTCTTCAATCATTGGATTATCAGCTACTTGAATATCTAAGACATCACGTTCTTCATGTGCGCGATCATGGTACTCAGCCGAAGAAATAGCATTGACACTATCTAAAATCAAGGTCCCGTTTTCAAAGTAAATTTCGGATGGCGCAAAAGAATCACTAATTTTCCCAGTGTTTAACGTCACGTCAAACTGATCATATCGTAAAATAATTGTTCCTAAGCCATCGACACCTGTCGCAATTTTACTAGCAAAATAATGGCTTTCGTTTGGTACGCCAAACCAGCCTAAGGCTGCATAAACTAAATAAACGCCTAAATCTGCTAAGGCTCCCCCAGAAAAATGAGGAGAAAAAATATTTGGCTCTTTGCCTTCTAATACTTGATCATAGCGAGAAGAATATTTCATATACGTAAAATTCGCACCTAAAATTTGGTTTTTTAATGGCAATAATTCAGCAATTTTTTGGAAACTTTGCTCATGAATATTACGGGCCGCTTCAAAGAAATACACACGATTTTTATTCGCTAATTCAATAATTTCTGCCATCTCATCAGGCGTTGAAAAAGCTGGTTTTTCAACAATTACATTTTTTTTCGCTAAAATTGCTTGTTTCGCTTGTTCAAAATGTAATGAATTTGGTGAGGCAATATAAACCGTATCCATATGTGCAATACCAAAAAACGTCTCTAAATCAATTGCATATTCCACATCCCCATAGCGAGAACCAAATTCTTGTGCCGTTGCTAGTTTCCGAGAATAAACAGCCGTTAAATCATACGCACCCGTTTCTAAAGCTGCTGCAACAAATTGATGACTAATCCAATTGGTACCAATTACGCCTAAATGTATCATAATCAAAAACCTCCATTTTTTGTTTATTTACTCTCTTTATAATAGTAATCTCTCGTACAAAAGTCACGTAATTACCCTGACTTAAAGCGCTAGGAGTTCTTCAAGTTATTTATTAGGATCATCAAATGCCTGTAATAAATCAAAGGTTACCTGTGACTTAAGTTCAATCGTTGCTGGTGTTACGTGGCAATTGTAAGCAAGGACTTGCACACCTTGATCAATTGCAGCACCCACATTTTCAGCAAAGGCAGGTTGCATCTCTTGGTGAATCGTTGCTTGCTTAATTTCTTCAAATTGGACCACAAACAAAATGTAACAGCGGTAACCCGCTTTAGTTGCAGCCATTAGTTCAGTGACATGCTTCAAGCCACGAAGTGTTGGCGCGTCAGGAAAAGCACCGATGCCTTTATTTTCTAAAGTCATGCCTTTCACTTCGACAAAAGCTTGTTCGTCCGCATCCGTTTCCACTAGAAAATCAAATTTTGAATGTGCAAATCGTTGCTCACGTTTAACAGTTTGGATCGTACCAACTAAACCAGGAAGCACAATTTGACCATTTTTTAACGCTTCATTGACTAATGTATTCGGTACTTGGCTATCAATATTAATCCAAAAAGAACCTTTTTTTACTGCAATCAAATCGTAATCTGTTTTTCTTTTAGGCGATGGTTGATAACTAAGCGCCACAACAGCACCTGGTAAAAAAACTTCTTTCCCTCTGCCAGTATTTTTGACATGTGTGACCACTTCTTCATTCGTTTCCATTAAACGACAGTGTGCAATAAACCGATTGGGTCGTTCGATAAAATAAGCAAGTTGGACATTCGGGTACTTCATACACAGACTTCCTTTCTTACACACTATACCATAAAAAAACAAGGAAAAGTATAGACCAAAACCAACAATTTTACTATCTTGTGTCAATCATTAAATATTTGTCAATTCTCAGCGATTTAGTCGAATATTTTAGACAAGTTCTATATAATAAAGGTAACGAAGACGAATAAATGAAAATGAAGGTTAGGAGGAATTTCTTTGAAAAAACATTGGACTTTCTTGGTTGGTGCATCTTTACTTACTGGATTAGCAGGCTCTATCCTCTGGAAAAAAAATAAACAGCTCCCTTCCCCACAGGAGCTTCAACACAACTATACTGGGCATTGGTGGTTTGTGGACGTGAAGAAAGCCACGCAACACACCTTAGAAATCACCTCATCTTTCAATGTTTTCATTGATGGCAAACAAACGCATGCCTTGCTTGTTGAATTAACCCCTAAACGCTTAGTTATCTTAGACAAGTTAGGTTACCATTTAATCATTCAATGTGAAAATGGTGTCCCTGCGACGCTTTACGATGAAGCCGACGACGAAACCTACACACTAGAACGGGCCATTTACAATTAATAAATCACCCACGACACATAAAATGAAGTATGTGCGGTGGGTGATTTATTTTTTTACATCCCTTGCAAAAGCATTCAGAAAGTTTTCTTACAACTTGAATATTATTAAATAGTCAAATGCGCCTTTTTCTGATAAACTTAGGATGATGTTTTTTTGAAAGGATGAGCCCCTATGACACCAAATCGCGAAGACTATTTAAAATTAATTTTTGAATTAGGTGGCGACGAAGTTAAAGTGAATAATAAACAAATTGTTTCTGGACTCGATGTTTCGGCAGCTTCGGTTAGTGAGATGATTTCAAAGTTAGTAAAAGAAGATTTGGTTGAGCATTCTCCTTATCAAGGGGTACAATTAACTGAAAAAGGCTTAAAAAAAGCGAGTACGTTAATTCGCAAACACCGAATCTGGGAAGTCTTTTTAGTAGAGCACTTAAATTACACTTGGAATGATGTGCACGAAGAGGCAGAAGTTTTAGAACATGTTACTTCACAGACGCTTGTGAACCGTTTAGCGGATTATTTAAATCATCCAGAATTTTGTCCACACGGTGGTGTTATTCCCGAAGATAATCAACCCATTCATGAGGAGAAACGCCAAACGTTAACAGACTACCCTGTTGGCACAAAAGTTCGGATTGCACGTGTCTTAGACGAAAAAGAATTACTGGATTATTTAGTTTCCATTGATTTAAATATTCAAGAAGAATATACGATTAAAGAAATTGCTGCATATGAAGGACCGATCACCATTTATAATGAAAACAAAGAATTATCCGTCAGCTTTAAAGCAGCAAACACAATTTTTGTTGAGCCGTTGATTAGAGAAAGTGAGGAAAACTAATGAATGAAAAAGTAGCATTATTTACTATTTTCGGGGGGACAGGTGATCTTGCCAAACGCAAATTGTATCCTTCCCTGTTCCGCTTATATAAAAAAGGATTATTAGCTGAGCGTTTTGCGGTGATTGGTACCGCACGTCGGGAATGGACAGACGAATACTATCGTGAAATCGTTCGTGAAACCATTCAAGACTTAAATCCCACGGCCGAAGAGGCGACTGAATTTTCTAGTCATTTCTATTACCAATCACATAATGTGAATGATACGGAACATTATAATACCTTAAAAGAATTATCTGATCGCCTAAATGAACAATACCACTTAGAAGGCAATCACGTTTACTATCTAGCTATGGCCCCTCAATTCTTTGGAACCATTGTTAATCACTTGAAATCACAACATATTATTTCGGAAGAAGGCTTTGATCGACTAATTATCGAAAAGCCATTTGGTTCTGATTATGAATCTGCCTACGAATTAAATGAAGAAATTCGTGCTGCATTTCCTGAACAAGATATTTTCCGAATTGACCATTACTTAGGCAAAGAAATGATCCAAAATATTTCAGCCATTCGTTTTGCCAATAATATTTTTGAATCACAATGGAACAATCGTTACATTGATAATGTCCAAATCACCTTCGCTGAAAGCTTAGGTGTCGAGGATCGTGGCGGCTATTATGACCACAGTGGTGCACTAAAAGATATGGTTCAAAATCATATTTTACAAGTCGTTGCTTTGCTTTCTATGGAGCCTCCTGTTGCCTTTTCTGAAAAAGAAATTCGGACTGAAAAAGTAAAAGCTTTACGTGCCATCCGCCTTTATTCTGAAGAAGAAGCCCTTCAAAATTTCGTGCGTGGACAATACGGCGAAGGTCAGCTAGCTGATCAAACATTTGCAGCCTATCGTGATGAACCGAATGTGGCAGAAACTTCATCCACTGAAACTTTTGTTGCTGGTAAATTTTTAATTGATAATTTCCGTTGGTCTGGCGTCCCTTTCTATGTTCGCACAGGTAAACGATTAACTGAAAAAGGCACACGCATTAACATCGTCTTTAAACAAGTACCTATTAATGTCTTCAAAGATGATACGTGTGAAGAATGCGATAAAACCGATTTACCACCGAATGTTTTAACTATCTATATCCAACCAACTGAAGGATTTTCATTAACCTTAAATGGAAAAGAAATCGGTCAAGGGTTCAATACAACTCCAGTGAAACTTGATTTCCGTCAAAGTGCTGAAATGACTGAAAATAGTCCAGAAGCATACGAAAAACTTCTATTAGACTGCCTAAATGGCGATAGTACAAACTTCTCTCATTGGGACGAAGTTGCCCAATCTTGGCGCATTGTTGACATTATTCGACATGCTTGGGATAAAACAGACGTTTCTTTCCCTAATTATGCCGCTGGCACAATGGGCCCGCAAGCTGCCTTCGACTTATTAGAAAAAGATGGCTTTACTTGGGAATGGCAACCAGATAACTGGTACCGTGACCACGGTCAACTTGATCAATAAATAAGCCAAAAAAGATCCGCTAGTTAACGACTAGCGGATCTTTTTTCTTGTTTATTCGAATCCTTCAGCAACCGCTTCTGGATAATTTTCTTCAACAATGTGTGCACAACGGCCACAAAGTGTTGGTAATTTTTCATCTGAGCCGACATCTTGACGAACGGAACGACAACGGTCACACGTTTCGCCTTCTGCTTTTTCAACTAAAATAGCCATGTCTTCAAATTGAACAGCTTCACTAGGTGCTACTTCTTTTGATACTTCAAAGTCGGAAACAATTAGTAATTGAGCAATATCTGCATCAACAGCTGTCATTAATTGACGAATTTGTTCATTTGGATAAACGGTCACTTTGGCTTCTAACGATTTACCGATTAATTTAGAATGACGAGCTTCTTCCAACGCTTTTAAGACATTGTCACGGAAATCCATAAAGGCTGCCCATGTATCCATCAATTCTTCTTCATTAGTAAACGTTTCGTAACCTGGGAATTCAGCTAATTGCACATACTCTTCTTCTTCTTGTAAGAAACTCCAAATTTCTTCCGCTGTATGTGGAATAATTGGTGTCAATAATTTTGTTAATGAAACCAATGTTTGATAGAAAACAGTCTGCATACAACGACGTTGATAATCGTTTTCAGCTTCAATATAAACGACATCTTTCGCAAAGTCTAAATAGAAAGAAGATAAATCTACAGTTAAGAAGTTCATAACTGTCCGATAAATATGCATGAAATTATATTTTTCATAACCATTTTCACGGATTTCTTGAATGACTTGATTTAAACGAACCGTCATGTATTTATCTACAGAACGTAAATCGGCATAAGCTACAGTATGCTCAGCTGGATTAAAATCACTCGTATTCGCTAACAAGAAACGCATAGTATTACGGATTTTCCGGTACACTTCAGATACTTGGTTTAAGATATCCATTGAGACACGCACATCGGCTTCCGCGTCAACACTACTTACCCACAAGCGTAAGATATCTGCACCCATTTGGTTGATAACTTTTTCAGGTAAGATAGTATTGCCTAACGATTTACTCATCTTACGGCCTTCGCCATCGAGTACCATCCCTTGAGAAATAATTGATTTATAAGGCGCTACTCCATTGATAGCAACACTTGTTGTAATACTTGAGTTAAACCAACCACGATATTGGTCAGAACCTTCTAAATACATATCTGCTGGGAAAGTTAACTCTTCTCTTTCTCGTAAAACTCCTTCATGTGAAGAACCTGAGTCAAACCAAACGTCCATGATATCTGTTTCTTTGGTAAACTCGCCATTTGGTGAACCTGGATGTGTAAAGCCTGCTGGTAGTAACTCTTTTGCTTCACGCATAAACCAGATATTTGATCCATGTTCTGCAAATAAATTCGCTACATGTTCAATTGTTTCTGGCGTAATGATGGCTTCCCCATTTTCAGCATAGAAGATCGGTAATGGCACACCCCACGCTCTTTGGCGAGAGATTACCCAATCACCACGGTCACGAATCATATTATACAAACGTGTTTTTCCCCAAGGAATTAGCCAGTCAACTTTCTCAACTTCATCTAAAATATCTTGACGGAATTTAGAGATTGAAGCAAACCATTGTGGCGTTGCACGGTAAATAACTGGTTTTTTGGTACGCCAGTCATGTGGATAACTATGCGTAAAGAAATCTAATTTTAATAACGCACCTTTTTCTTCTAATAACTCAGTAATCATTGGATTCGCTTTGTCATAGAAAATTCCTTCAAAACCAGGTGCTTCATCTGTAAAGACCCCACGGCTGTCAACAGGAGAAATAACAGGTAAATCATATTTACGACTAACAATATAGTCATCTTCACCATGTCCTGGTGCGGTATGAACTAAGCCAGTCCCGGCATCTAGCGTCACATGGTCGCCTAGCATAACAAGTGATGTTCGATCATAGAATGGATGTTGAGCTGTCATACGATCTAATTTTTCACCAGAAAATTCTCGCAAGACTTCTACTTCTTCCCAACCAATCGCTTCTTTAACTGTTGCTAATAAATCTTTAGCAATTACAAATTTACGACCGTCTGCCTTCACTTCAACATACGTAAAATCAGGATTAACTGAAATACCTAAGTTGGCTGGTAATGTCCAAGGAGTTGTCGTCCAGATGACGAAGGCTGTCTCGTTATCTAAAAGACCTTTACCATCGGCCACATTAAAAGCTACGTAAATAGAAGGTGATTTTACATCTTTGTATTCAATTTCTGCTTCTGCTAAAGAAGATTCACTTGAAGGAGACCAATAAATTGGTTTTAAGCCTTTATAAATATAGCCTTTTTCTGCCATCTTACCAAAAACACGAATTTCTGCTGCTTCATACTCTGGATCTAACGTAATGTATGGATGTTCCCAATCGCCTGACACACCTAAACGTTTAAAATCGTTACGTTGTTTGTCGACTTGTGATAAGGCATACTCTTTACATTTTTCGCGATACTCAGCGACAGTCATTTCTTTACGTTTAACCCCTTTATTGGTTAACACTTGCTCAATTGGTAAACCATGAGTATCCCAACCAGGCACATAAGGAGAACGGAAACCAGACATTGATTTTGAACGAATAATAATATCTTTACTGATTTTATTCAAAGAATGTCCTAAATGAATATTTCCGTTTGCATACGGAGGGCCATCATGTAAAACAAAGGTTGGTTTTCCTTCGTTTAATTTTTGACGTTGTTCATATAAGCCTTTTTCTTCCCAGTCTTTTTGCCATTCTGCTTCACGGTTTGGCAAGTTCCCACGCATTGGAAAAGCTGTTTTTCCTAATTGCAATGTTTCTTTCATTTTCATATGCATTTGCCTCGCTTTCATTTTATCGATTTAATTGTGTTAGTTCATACTAAAGATGAACGATAGCTGATAAAAGTAGATAAAAAAAGAGTACTCCATCCCAAGGGACGAAGTACTCGTGTTACCACCCAAATTCAAAGTAGAGTTGCCCCTACTTTCTCTGAAATTGATAACGGTAATTATCCGGCAATTCCTACTCAAGTGTTCAGAACTGCATCTAGGATAGAGGATCTGTTTAATGCCAGTGTCTGTCAAACTTTCACTATCATTGACTCGCTGCTAAGAATAAACATTAAACGTTCTGTTCTATCTATTTTGATTCTTCTTCAATTGTTTCTTCAGTGACTTCAATTACAGGCTTTTTTTCTACTACAGCATCTGTGTTCTCTTCAGAGTTTACAACAGTTTCATTTTCGTTGTCAAGGTCTTGTTCATCAAGAATTTCCTTAACTGCTGTATGTTTGTCTCCGACATAACTAGAAAAAGGCTTTAAAATCTCTTCCCACTCTTCACTCTTCACTTGCTCTAATTGAGTTTCAAGCATTAAGCTTAAGCGTTGATGGAAGACACGTGTTTTCTTCTTCAAGTCCTCTGTTTCCCCAGCTAATTGGCGAGCACGTTCAATTGCTTCTGCTAAGATTTGTGTTGATTTCGCTTCAGCATCTGCAATCATTGCATTTGATTTACGTTCAGCTTCTACCAAGGTTTCTTTGGCTTGGTTATCTGCCGAAGTGATAATCATTTCTGATTCTTTATTGGCACTTGATTTCACTTTATCAGCGGTATCTTGTGCAACAATAATTGATTGGTTCAATGCATCTTTCAATTCATTGAAGTATTGTAATTTTTCTTCTGCGTGTTTTAATGATTTCTCAAGTTCACGATTTTTTTGTAATGCATCTTCATAATCACGTGTGACTTGATCTAAAAAGTCATCTACATCGTCTTGGTTATAGCCTCTCATTTTTGTTGAGAAGTCTTTGTTTTGAATATCTAATGGAGTTAATGCCATATTCCTTCACCTCTTTGGATTATTTTTGTAAAACCCCTTATGAACACATTCTCATACTAATCCTGAAATAGCAAATATCTTACTTTTTTTATTATACACAACTTCGTCTGAATGAACAGCCAAAATGGTTTTCTTAAACAAAAGTTCGAGATTATTTTCTCAATACCCCTAAGAGGACACGAAATTTTTCTTTCTTTGTTTTTCCTTCTAATTCTTGAATCTGAAGGCGCCCAAATCCTCGTATCGAAACAATATCTAATAAGTCTAAGGCAAAATCTGGTCGTGTCGTTTCTGTCCAATTGACTTTTACTTTACCAGATTCGATCAATTGTTTTGATCGCTGCCTTGAAATATTAAATACGGCGGAAATCACACTATCCAGCCGCAAAGAGCTCATAGTCGTTCGCTCTTCTTGCCAACCATCCTTCGGTATCAAAATTTGTGTATAATCCCGCTCTTCTAAGCGAACAGTAATTTTACCAATTTTGTCGACTTGGTTAACAACGAAGCCAGCTACTTCTTGTGCTATAAAAACCTGCCACTTATCACCATCGGAAATAATATCTCCAAAGGCTTCCCTACGAACCCCAACATTCATCAAGGTGCCTAAAATTTTCCCATGAGATAATGTCGCAAATTTAGATGGATAAATAATTTCAAATAATACAACACCAAAATCTGTCTCTTCTGGTATGTAATACGCTGGATAAATCAAGCAGCGTTTTCGTTCTGCTTGCTCATAACCACCATAAAAAGTAAACGATAAATCACTGTTTTGTCGAATCAACGTTTCCAAAATATACGCCTGTCTAGGATCAAGAAAGTCTGTCAAATAAGGCGCGTATTGCATCTCCACTTGCTCTAGCCAATCCCCGACAGTGTCAATAAAAGGATGTTCATCTTTGCGGAAATGTTGATACACATTTGCGTTCATAGATAAATCATCCTTTCTAAAAGTTATTAATAAACAATAGCTCGTAAAATGACTGCTAAGCCACCCGCTGCTAGGTTAAGGACAATAATCCCTACCATTACGTTAAATCCAACCATTCCAATCCTTAAATTCAAACGGTCAAACAAACTTAAGTATGGTTCACAAATTCTAGAGAGCAAACGCCCGAAAGCAGAATCATATGCTCCTGGAAACCATGAAAGTAGCGCGTAAATCACTAGTAATCCTGAATAGATTTGAACGCCTTTGTATAATAGAGTAATCAGTGTTGCGATAATAACACCTCCCTAAGGCTTAAAAATCAAAGAACTGTTTGTTGGCTAAAGATTGTGCTGTCGCACTATCAATTTCCATATTCGCTGGTGTGCATAAGAAGATTTCATTGCCAACGCGCTGAATATCTCCGTCTAAAGCATACACAGTACCAGTTAAGAAATCAACGATGCGTCGTGCTTGGTCTTCTTCTACTAATGTAAAATTAACTAGCACAGCTTCTTCAGCAAATAAATGTTTCGCAATGCTCATTGCTTCTGAATACACACGTGGTTCAATAATAGTAATTTTATGTGTTTTTGCATTGGCGGTGCTTTCTTGTGCTCGTCTTGTATTCGTAGTCGCTGATTGATTAGAACTACGCATAGAAACCACTTTTTTCTCTGTGTAAGCAGCTTGTTGTGTGTCTCTTTCTTGATGCGCTTCAGCAGAACGATAGCGTGCAGAAGGTTTTTCAACTACAGGCTCACTTTGTTGTGTATAAGCTGGCTGACTGTAACTTTCCTGTTGTTGAACAGGGCGTTGTGGTTTAGGCCGAGCTGCACGACGCGGTGGTTCATTAACTGCTTTGCGCTCTTCATATTCTTCGTAGTTATCATAATAATCATCTTCTTCGCCAGATAAGCCAAAAAAGCTCGATAACGCATCCTTGTTAAAAATTGACATAAATTCCTCTCCTTTACGCATCTCTGAATAACGCTGTTCCGATTCGTATAAAAGTTGCACCTTCTTCAACTGCGATTGGGAAATCGTTACTCATTCCCATGCTAAGTTCTGTACAAGGAGCAAAAGATAAATGTTTCTCATTTACGGTCATTTGCAGCTCTTTTAATTCTCTAAATGTTGCATGTAATACTTCTTCACTTGCCCCAAAAGGTGCCATAGTCATTAGACCGACGATTTGAATTTTGTCCAAATCAGCAAGTTCTTGAATGAAAGGTAAGACGTCTTCTTTACGAAAGCCGTGCTTGCTTTCTTCCCCAGTTATATTCACTTCAACAAAACAACGAATAACTTTCGTTGCTCTTTTTTGAATTTCTTTGGCTAGACTCAGACTATCTAATGCATGAAAATAATCTATCTCATTAATAATTAATTTTACCTTCCTACGTTGTAAATTACCAATTAAATGCCACTGAATATCATTAAATTTTTCCAATCCAGCTTTCTTTTCTAGTAACTTATCTACTCGGTTTTCAGCTAAATTCTGGACACCAAGCTGAACAAGCTCTGCTGCTTCCTCAATTCCTACTGATTTAGTGACGCCAATCATTGTCACATCAGCAACAGAGCGCTGTGAGCTTTTACATGCTAGCTGAAGTTGATTATTAATATTTGTTAAGTTTTCAGCTATCATTTCTAATCGATGCTCCTTATCGTTTTCTGCGGAAAAATGGTGGCGTACTTAATTCGTCATCATTGTGATTTGGTTCTTCACGGTGGAATGTGTCAAATTCTTTTTTGTCTACTTGTTCTAATGAAGATTCATCAACTTTTGGACGTGTATTTTGTTCTCTGCGAATATCCCAATCGCCAAAAGCACTTGCTTCTTCTTGTGATTTTGGTTGATCCATTTCCACAGATTGAGTTGTTTGTTGCATTGGTTGAACCGCTTGTCTTGTTTGACGGTGCGGTTTTCTATCCTTTTTTGATTCATCAATACCTGTAGCGATTACTGTTACACGAATTTCGTCGCCTAAATCTTCATTGATTGATGTACCTAGGATGATGTTCACATCACCTGAAGCAGCATTTGTAACGATATCTGAAGCATCTTGTGCTTCAAACAAGGTCATGTCTAAGCCACCAGTAATGTTTAATAAGACTTGTTCCGCACCATCGATTGATGTTTCTAACAATGGTGAAGAAATAGCTTTTTTCGTTGCTTCAATTACACGTTCTTCGCCGCTCGCTACACCAATTCCCATTAAAGCTGTTCCTTGGTTTTCCATCACTGTTTTCACGTCAGCAAAGTCCAAGTTTACGTAACCTGGCGCAGTGATTAAATCTGAAATTCCTTGAACACCTTGACGTAATACATTATCAGCTTCTCTAAATGCTTCAAGCATTGGCGTTTTCTTGTCAACGACTTCTAATAAGCGGTTGTTTGAGATAATTAATAGTGTATCAACGTTTTCTTTTAATAAGGCAATTCCTTCAGCGGCAAAACGACCACGCTTTGGACCTTCAAAACTAAATGGACGAGTTACTACACCAACTGTTAAAGCGCCTAATTCTTTAGCGATTTTTGCAACTACTGGCGCAGCACCTGTACCAGTTCCGCCACCCATACCAGCAGTAATGAAAATCATATCCGCGCCTTGTAATGATTCTGAAATCACTTGTTCACTTTCTTCTGCAGCTTTTTGGCCAACTTCAGGTTGTGAACCAGCACCTAAACCACGAGTGTATTTAGGGCCTAATTGAATCACTGTTTCTGCTTTTGAATGTTTTAATGCTTGAACGTCTGTATTGGCTGTGATAAATTCCACGCCTTTAACGTTTTCTTCGATCATACGGTTTACAGCGTTTCCGCCGCCGCCACCTACACCGATAACTTTAATGACTGCACCGTTGTTAATGTTATTGTCTAATGAAAATTCCATGATATCGTATCCTCCTGTTTGTGTGATTAGTCGAAAATGTTCGAGAAGAAGTCTTTGATTTTGCCTGTCACTTTTTCACCAGACTCACGTTCGTTGAATTCTTCGTATTCTTCTTGAGGCTGTTCAGCATATGTGTCATAGCGAACTTCTTGTTGGACAGCGACTGATTGTGCTGGTTTCGATTTTTCACCAGGGATTGCATATTTGGCAATGTGATAAATATCGTTTAGTTGCGCTGAATATTCCACAATGCTAATGACATTAGCAAAGACTGGGTTACGTAAGCCCATGTGATTTGGTACGTATAGTTTTACGTTGGCTTCAAAAATCTCTTGCGCCAAATCGACAATACCTGGCATACTAGCGGCGCCACCAGTTAACACAACGCCTCCAGGTAATTCAAACGCATCAATTTCATCCAGAACTTCTTTTGATTTTCTCAAAATTTGTTCCACACGCGCTTCAATAATTTCTGAAAGGTAACGTTCGTCCACTCTTACAGGCTCTGACTTACCAATAACATCAACAGGAAACTCTTCGTTTGCTGAAGTTCTTTCTGGATAAGCATCCCCATAATTAATTTTTAAGGCTTCGGCGTTGTTAAAAGAAGTATTCAATACGATTGAGATATCTTTCGTGATGAACTCGCCGCCTTCTTGGTTAACATGAGTAAATTTCAATTGTTTGTCGTGGATAACAGATGTCGTTGTTTGACCGCCACCCATATCAATGACAATTGTTCCAAAGTCTTTTTCGCCATCTGTTAAAATTGTTTCTGTTAAAGCAAGCGGTGTAATCACTAATTCGTTAATTCCTAAGCCAGCTTTTTCAACACATTTACGGATGTTATGGATGATTGTTTTTGGTCCAGTATAGACAACGCCAAACATCTCCATGCGAACGCCAAGCATTCCACGTGGGTCTTTGATGCCTTCAAAGCCGTCGACGGTAAAGTCTTGCGGTAAGATTGCAACAATTTGACGTTCAGGAGGAGTTGAACGAACCAAAGCTGCAGATGCGACGTTGCGCACATCCTCATCTGTAATTTCTTTTGATTCACTGCTAACAGCTATCATTCCTTGACAGCTTTCTACTTCTAATAAATTCGCTGGTAATCCAACATTTACACTTTTAATTTGAATGCCGGCTTTTTCTTCGGCTTGTCGAACGGCCCGTTGGATTGCTTGAACTGTTTGATCAATATCGACGACAATTCCTCGATTCAAACCGTCTGATTTTGCATTTCCAACGCCGATGATGTTCATTTGACCTTCAATATATTCAGCGACAACTACTTTGACAGAAGTTGTACCAATATCGAGGCCTACATACATTCCTGTTTTTGCCATGAACGGAATTCCTCCTCCTATTAATTCCAATATCTAAGCGGACAAAGGCGTCCGTTTAACTATCTCTTTTTTAGTATTATTCACTTCTTCCAATTTTACCATAAAAATGGGGGTTTTAGAAAGCAGATTATACGAATTTGTTCGTTAATTTTTGAAACATTTTTGTAAAAAACTTATTCTGCTTGTTGCACTTCTTGATTTTCTCCATTTGTAGGCGTACCGTTATTCGCTTCATCCGTTGCTACGCCTGCATTTGGGTCCTCAACTTCTTGATTTTCAACCGCTGAATCTTCGGAAACTTCACTGCCCGTTTCTTCACTTTCTTTTTCATACGGATAAGAAAAAATGCCGACTTCCATATCAACGATTCCAGGTTTGTCCATTTGCTCGGCTACTTGTGAATAATAAGCCATTTTCTCACTTAAATCAGAAATATTAACAATCACTCGATTTCCATCATTCATATAGACATTAATCAAGTCTTTATTGGTTTTGGATGGTGCATATTTAATTTCTGAAATTCCTTGTTTAATTTCTTGAGGTAATTTGTTGTAAGAGGCCATTAATTCAGGGATTAATTTATCCTCTTTGAAATTCTCAAAAATTGGTTTGCCACTTTCAGCAGCTTTGGTGGTTTCCGCCAAAGTTTTACCATTCTCTAAAATCGGATGATAGCCGCCTTTAGTCGCAGCAAGAGCGACAATTTGATACTCTTGAATATCAATTTTAAATGAATTAATACCATTTAACTTAATGTTCGCCTTTTTTATAATTGGAAACTTTTTCTGAATATTTGCAGAAAAATAATTTCTATTTGAATACTGCTCCCATAAGCCACTGCCCGTTTCAAGTTTTGACTGCTGAATAATCGCTTGACTCTCCACACTTTTGTTGCCTGAAACTGTTACTTCACTCAATCGACTAAGAGGCGAAACAAAATACAATGCCACTAAAATGGCTGTCCCTAAACAAGTTAAAATAAAGGCTAAACGCCTGTATAAGCGCTTGTTCCGTGTTTTCTTAACGTTCGGTAAACGATCTGCAAAATGCTCCTCTTCTTCCACTGTTTCTTGTGGAAGATGTTGTTGAGGCTCTTCTTGACTTTGTTCTTGTAAAGTGATGGTGACTTCTGCTTGTTCGTTTTCACCTTTTAAAGCAGCTTCTTCCGCTTGCTTCTTCAAATATTCTTGGTTTTGTTTTTGCCAAGGTGTCAGTTCAGGTTGAGACTCTTCCGATTTTTTTGGAGGTAATGGTTTTCTTTTTTTGAATATATCGTTCTCGTTACTAATCTTCCACACCTCCTATCTCAGACTAACGTTTTCACAACTTGATACAAACGATCACTTGCATCTGGGATGCCTTCCCCTTTGGACGCCGTTGCCATCTGTTGTCTTTTTTCATTGTTTAATAAAATATCATCTATTGCCGCAACTAAACGAGCGCCGGTCAATTCTGCATCTGGAATCATTTCAACAGCACCAACTTTTACTAAGCTTTGCGCGTTTTTCGTTTGATGATCATTCGTGACGTAAGGACTCGGAATTAAAATTGCTGGTAATCCTAATGCGGTGAACTCCGCAATTGAGGTTGCTCCTGCACGTCCCACCATTAAATCGGTATTAGCCATCACTTCAACCATTTTATCAATATACGGTTGCACACTTATGTTTGTCAATTTCTTTTCAGAAAACTTTAGACTTTCTTGAAGTTCCTGATAATATCTTTCTCCTGAAGCGTATAAAACTTGATACTCTCTCTCTTCAAACAAAGGAAAGGCCTGTTCAAACGCTTGATTGATTTTCAAGGCGCCACGACTTCCGCCAAATAAAACCACCGTTTTCTTTGCTGGATCCAAGCCAAACTCTGATAAAATAGCTGACTTTTCCACCGTTACGACTTCTTGTCCCCGCGGGTTCCCTGTTAAAATTGTTTTTTCTTTCGGGAAAAAACTAGCGACATCCGGAAAACAAATCGCAATTTTATCCACATAACGACTTAAAAATTTATTTGTCATTCCGGGGATACTATTTTGTTCATGAATAATTGTCGGTATTTTTAATTGGTGGGCCGCATAAACCACTGCACCAGAAACATAACCGCCTGTACCAATGACCACATCTGGTTGAAATTCACGAATAATTTTTTTTGCTTTATTAATGCTTGTTAAAAATAAATAAATTGTTTTAAAATTTTGAGGACTTAGCGAACGCTTGAATCCTTGAATTTTAATCGTTTTAAATGGAATTTTCGCCTTTGGCACAATTTGACTTTCTAGACCATTTTCTGTTCCCACATACAAGAATTCTGTTGCAGGTGCTTCTTTTTTGACGTGTTCGACGAAGGATAACGCAGGATAGATATGCCCACCTGTGCCACCACCAGTTACTAGTATCTTCATTTTCTCACATTTCACTTTCTTTTAATTGTTGAACAGCTTGCATAAAGGCTTCCCCGCGTACTTCAAAATTCGGGTATTGGTCCCAACTTGCGCAAGCAGGTGATAGTAAAATAGTATCATCTTTTTCCGAATAATCAAAGGCAATGGTAACCGCCGTTTGAACATTTTCAGCAAATAAAATTGTTTCAATGTTCGCTTTTTTAGCAGCTTCCGCCAATTTTTCTTTGGTTTCTCCAAACAAAACAATTGCTTTGAGTCCCAACAGGGCAGGAACCAATTCATCAAATGAGTTACCGCGATCCAAGCCACCCGCAAGTAAAAGTAGCTTTTGGTTGTCAAACCCACTTAACGCCATCTCTGTAGCTAAAATATTGGTTGCTTTTGAATCGTTATAAAAACGTCTTTGCTGAACTTCGCCAACAAATTGCGTTCGATGAGGAACGCCTGAAAAGTTTGTCAAAGTTTGTCTAATCTGAGCATTCGATACATTTTTTAATTTAGCTACACAAATCGCTGCGAGTGCATTTTCAATATTGTGACTGCCAGGAATCCCTAGCTCATCGGCGGGCATAATATATTCTTCATTGAAATATAATTTCCCCTCTAAAAGATAAGCCCCTTCTACTGCTTCTTTCGTTGAAAAAGGCAATACGTTGGCAGCTGTGGTTTTGGCTAACGTTTGAAGCTCTACTTGATTCCAATTTAAAATCAAGGTGTCCTCTGCGGTCATGTTTTTTTGAATGGCCCATTTTGCAGCAACATATTCTTTCCGCGAACCATGATAATCCAAGTGTGCCTCAAAAATATTTGTAATTACTGCAATTTGTGGGTGAAACGTCTCAATTCCCATTAACTGAAAACTAGAAAGTTCCATCACAAGATTATCCTTGGCCGTTGCTTCTTGAGCCACCGTACTCGCTGGAAAACCAATATTTCCCGCCAAACGTGCCTCACCAGCCGTTCTGTCAGCGTTTAGCAGTAAACCAATCATCGTGGTCGTGGTTGTTTTACCATTGGTGCCCGTAATGCCGACAATTGGACATTCGGCAATTTGACCTGCTAATTCCACCTCAGTTATGATAGGAATTTTCCGAGTTAGTGCTTCTGCCACAAGTGGATTTGTATAAGGAATACCAGGATTTTTAACGATTAGTTCAAATTCTTCATCCAACAATTCAATTGGATGCCCCCCTGTAACAACACGAATACCCAAGGTTAATAAATCTTGGGCGTCAGGGTTTTGATCAAATTGTTTTGCGTCATTAACGGTAACGAGCGCACCTAACTCATGTAAGAGTTTCGCTGCGCTGACACCACTTTTAGCTAGTCCTAAAACCAACACTTTTTTGTTTTGATAGGTTGTTATTTTTTTCATTGTCAATTTCCCCTTTGATAGATTAGAAAAGAATCCATAATGTGATTCCTGAACAGATTAAACCGACAGACCAAAAGACAAAATCAATTTTCCATTCAGACCAACCACACATTTCAAAATGGTGATGAATTGGTGACATTTTAAAAATCCGTCGACCAAATAATTTAAATGAAGCAACTTGTAAAATAACACTTGCTGTTTCACAAACGTAGACAAGTCCAATTAAAAGTAGCGTCCATTCTTGATGCAAAATAATTGAAATTGCTGCTAACAATCCACCTAATGCTAATGAACCAACATCACCCATGAAAATTTTTGCTGGTTTTCTGTTATAAGGGAAAAAGCCAATCAGCCCACCAATCACACTTAGGCAGATAATCACAACATCAAATTGTTGTTGTTTCCAGGCAATAATTGCATAAGTACCAAATGAAATTGTTCCTAAACCAGCAACTAAGCCATCAATCCCATCTGTCAAATTCACGGCATTAGAAAAACCGACTAACCAAAAAATAATAAACACACCATAAAAAATACCTAACGGAACTTCTGCTACTCCAAACAAATCTAAGGTGTCTGAAAAGCCTTCACTTCGATAAACAAAGTAGAAAACCAACCCACCAAAAATTTGACCAATTAATTTTTGACGAGAATTCAAGCCCATGTTCCGTTTTTTAAAGACTTTAATGAAATCATCTAAATAACCTAACAAACCGTATAATACTAAAATAAATAGAATAATTAGTAGAGACGGCGTAAATTGGTGGAAGAACAACCCCATTGCTAATGAAGTAATCAAGCTGGCTACAAGGAAAACGACTCCCCCCATTGTAGGGGTACCTGTTTTCACGCTATGCCAAGTCGGGCCATCTTCACGAGTAACCTGCCCTTGTTTTTTCATTTGAAAATAGCCAATGAATAGTGGCATTACGCTCACTGTAATGGCAAAACTCACCACTATGGGAATAAAAATCTGTGTCCACTCCATGTTATCTCTCCTAATATTCTACGTTATTATTCTGTGCCTTCTAAAGTCACGGTTAATTTTTTCTCCGTAATTTCAGTTTCAGCAGCGATACTTTGTTTCGTCACATAGCCTTCACCTTTAAACTCGACAGTCAAACCTAATAGATCACCAAACTTGGTAACATCGCTCTTGGACCAGCCGGTTAAATCAGGCATATAGTTCGTTCCATTTGTGATCAAAATCAATTTTTGATTAGGCATTAATGTTTGACCAGACGGCGTTGATTGCTTCTTGATTTTTTCACCATCGCCGATAATCACAGGATCCACCCCGTTCACTTTGGCATTGGCCAACGCTTCCGCTGGTGTCATATTTTTATAATCAGCAACTGTGACTTTATCAGAAGCTACTTTCGTTGTTTCCGGATCTGTCTCTTTAATGTCTAACGCTAATTTCATTAATGGGTTTGCAATTGCCGCCATTGCTTCTGAAGGCGAACCTGATTTTGCTTGTCTCAGTGTAATATACAAAACATATTCAGGATTATCCGCTGGGACCATTTCTACTACAGAAGACAAGACTTGACTTGCTCCATCAACGTACCCTTTACCATCTGAAATCTGGGCAGTTCCTGTTTTGGCAGCAACATGATAGCCTGGTACTTTATAAATATCATACGCAATCCCGTAAGTCGGGTCTTCAACAGTATCAATCATGTACGTACGAATCTGTTGAGCTGTTTGCGCTTTGATTGGGGTTCCTACGATTTGTGGTTCCGTAATCGTTTCTTTTCCTGTATTTTTGTCAACAATTTTGCTGATGTAATGAGGTTGCAACATTGAACCGTCATTTGCAATAGCTGAGAAACCTTTCATCATTTGGAAATTAGTAACCGTAATTGCTTGACCAAATGCCGACATTGCTCTATCTACAAAGTTTGTTCCTGGCAATTTACCAGCAGATTCACCACTTAAACCTGAATGCGTGCTCGTACCAAAACCAAATTTTTTCAAATATTCCATCCATTTTTCATCACCCATTTTTTGTTCTAGTTTTACCATACCAATATTACTAGACCAAGAAATGGCTTGACGATAATTCAAATATTCTTTGCCGTTCAACCGAGTGTAGTCATGGTCATTCACAGTTACATCCCCAACCTGAATTCCACCAACACGATTGAATAATTCATTAGGATTAAACTGTCCTTGTTCCATAGAAGCAGCTGTTGTAAATAATTTGATTGTTGAGCCTGGTTCATAAGGACTTTCAACTAATAGGTTCTGCCACGTGCCATTATCGTCTAACCCTTGTTTCGTTTCAGGATTAAATGTTGGCCGTTGAGACATGGCAACAATTTCGCCTGTTTTTGCTTCCATTAACATGGCAGTCATAGAAACTGGTTCATATTTTTCATTAACTTGCGTCATTAAATCTTCTAAGGTATTTTGCAAGCGACTATCTAGCGTCGTGTAAATATCTTGACCATCCACTGCTTTTTTCTCTTCCGCCACAGTTCCTGGTAAGGCATTGCCATAAATATCTTTTTCAAAATACACACGGCCATCGGTTCCACTTAAAATATCATTATAGGTCTGTTCTAGTCCCATCGCGCCTACTAAGCCTTCTTTATCATCATCTGGATTGGCTGCTTTTGTATAGCCAATAAAGTGAGAAGCAAACTGACCATTGGGATATAATCTGGCTGGATGTTCATTGAAATAAACACCTGAAATTTTTTTCTTTTTCAAATCTGCTTCAATTTTTTGGCGTGTTTCCAAGGTGATATTTTGACCACCCGTACCAAATTCCACTTGATATTGTGTTGACCCATCTTCATGGATCCCATTATTCAAGTATTTCAATGCTGTTTTTTTGTCTAGTTTGGTATATTTCGCTAAAATTTCAGCAATATCATCGAAGTCTTTTTTCTCCGCATATAGCTTTTCATTATTTTGTCCCGTATATTTTTTTGATAATACGACATATAACGAATAAGAAGTAGCATCTTCTGCGATTGGATTACCATATCGATCTAAAATTGATCCTCGCTTAGCTTTTACCACTTGGCTTCCTTCATATAGAGAAGCTGTTTTTTCCTTTAGTGATACACCGGCTACTTTGCCTGTTGCCACAATGTATGTCGTTCTAAAGGCAAATAAAAAGAACAATCCAATACTCGTAGCGAATAAAATGATGCCTACTTTTTTACGATTGTTCATCGGATTTAAGTTTTTCTTTTTCATGAATTGTTTAAATTTATGTCTTTTACTCATTATTTAACAGTCCTAACATTGTCGCCGTTATTTTCTAGTCCTTGTTTTTTAGCGACATCTTTGATTCGATCTGATTTAGAAAGTTCGCTTCTTTCTTGTTCCAATTTCAAAGCGTTATCTTCCTTTTCTTTAATGACTGCTTGTGTTTCTGTAATATCGTTCATGGTTTGGACAATTGTCGTTCTTACTTGAATTGTCGCAATTGCAATACCAATCGTTGCACAAACTAATACAACACCGATTAATTTTTCTAGTAAAGAGACATTTTTTAGTTTCTTTTTGGGTAATAGAGTGGGGACAGGTAGTGTTTCCTCTTGCATTTTTCTGTCTTGCTCTGTTGCCACAGTTGGCTGATCCATTTCTGGTGCTTCATAATGGAAATCATTTACTTTCTTCAATTCAGCCATGTGTCTACCCCTCTCTCTATCTAGATTTTATTTTTTCGGCAATGCGTAACTTCGCACTTCGTGAACGATTATTCTCAGATAACTCACTGTCACTTGGTAAAATTGGTTTTCTAGTAATTACTTTTAATTCTGGTTGAAATTCTTCTGGTACCACTGGAATGCCTGGTGGCAAATCTTGTACCGTACTGTATTCTTTAAACATTGTTTTAACGATACGATCTTCTAACGAATGGAACGTAATCACACTGATTCTGCCATTTTTCGCTAGCAAATCAATTGCTTGTTCTAGCGACTCTTCAACTGCCCCTAATTCATCATTAACGGCAATGCGAATTGCTTGGAAAATTCGTTTTGCAGGATGTCCACCTTTGCGTCTTGCTGGAGCTGGAATCGCCGTCTTAATAATCTCAACGAGTTCACCTGTTGTTTCAATTGGTTGCTTTTCGCGAACACGTTCAATTTCTCGAGCAATCTGTTTCGAAAATTTCTCTTCCCCATAACGAAAGAAAATTTTTACCAACTCACTATAACTATACGTATTCACCACTTCGCGAGCCGTCAAGGGTGCGTCTTGATCCATGCGCATATCTAAGGGCGCGTCTTGATGATAGCTAAAACCACGTTCTGCTTCATCTAATTGTGGTGAAGAAACACCTAGATCGTATAGAATCCCATCAACGTGGAACACCCCGTGTTCTGCCAATTCTTCTTTAATATTTCTAAAATTTGATTTGATGAAGGTCACTTGACCTTTGTCTACATATTTCTGCAAACGAGTCTTAGCATGTGCCAACGCTTTTTGGTCTTGATCAAAGGCATATAAATGACCGTGCTCATTCAATTGTGTCAGTAAGTATTCACTATGTCCGGCACCACCGAGTGTGCAATCTACGTATACACCATCCGGCTTCACTTGTAATCCATCCACTGTTTCTTTTAAAAGAACGGTGTAATGGCGAAATTCTTCAGTCATCATTTGCCTCATTCCTAAAATCCAAAATCAATCATTGTTTCTGCTAATTCATCAAAGTTTTCTTCAGCTTCATCAGAGAATGCATGCCAACGTTCGTCACTCCAAATTTCAATTCGGTTAGAGACGCCAATAACAACACAGCCTTTTTCTAAACTGGCATGTGTTCGTAAATTCGCCGGAATATTGATACGACCTTGCTTATCAATCTCACATTCTGTTGCAGCGGAATAAAAGAATCGTACAAAGGTACGTGCATCTTTCTTAGCTAAGGGCATTTCTTGAAGTTTTGCTTCAAGTTGTGACCATTCATTTAAAGGATAACCAAATAAACAGCCATCCATCCCTCTCGTTACCACAAATTTTTCACCAAGTTCCTCACGAAACTTTGATGGAACGATTAGGCGGCCTTTGGCATCGATATTATGTTGGTATTCACCCATAAGCATAGCCAATACACCCGCTTTTCCACTTGATAGAACAAGTCTACCACATCCCACCACTTTCTACCACTATAAATCTAAAAACTTCTATTTTTTAACTGTTATTTAAAATTTCTGTAATATTTACAGGGTTTTATGTAACAAGCATCACCCAACAAAAAATGTTATTATAACAAGGTTTTTACTATGTTTTTTATAAAATAACCCCACAAATAACAAAAAAACCCCACGGAGTGGGGAGTTGTGGGGGACATTTTCCCACAGCGTATTTCCCCTATTGTCTCCACGCTTTATTACAGTAGATAATGACTGATATTTAGCAAGATAAGCAACACATACAACACAAACGTTAGTAAAAACGTCAACCGCCAAAACATCTTGAAATATCGTCTATATAAAATCTCTCCATAATAATAAGCTTGAAACAGGGCAACAGCGACTCCTAATAACAAAATAGAAATCACAAAATACGGCATAATCGATTCATCATAACTATCTTTGGATAACTCATGGATCCCTATGAATAAAAACGGAATGGCCAAATCCGGTGCTTTTATTTTCCAACGTTCCGTTAGGGAAAAAGTGGACACGAGAAAATTGCACGCAAAGAGCACAATTACCGGAAAAATATACCAAAATAACATTATTGCCGAAAACGACACCATTCTCTCAACAAATCCTTTCATTCCACCTGCTATAACTATACTTCATCAACGTTACACAGATGTTTCATTTCGTTTAAATATATGTGCTAAAAGCCCTTTTTGCTTGCTTTTTCATATAAAAAACGGATTACTTATCAAACCATTTTCAAAACGAGGCCTCACCTATCGCGGCCACTTATTTTTGAATGTTTTTTATAAGCTTTTCTTCTCGTATTGTGTCATACTTCTATTATAATGGATTTAGAACAAAAAATGTTGATTCGGGGTGAATCTTTTGATTAATTATTTATTATTGAAAAATGACTATTTTGAACCTTGTTCACCAGACGATGAAGCCCTAAGTTGGATTTCGGTAGAATCTCCTACAGAAGAAGAAATCGAGCGTCTCGTCAATCAATACCACTTACCAACAGATTATCTTACCGGCGTTTTAGATGATGAAGAAAATGCTCGAGTGGAAGGCTTCCGCCACGAAAAATTACAAACGCCTACGTTACTTTTATTTCGTTATCCCAAAGCTAGTATCAGTCCTAGTGGCTATCTGCAAGTAGAAACGGTGCCGATTGCTTTAATCGCAACCATCGATAACAAACTAATTACTGTTAGCAATGGGCCTAACGACATCGTTCATGGGATTCAAAAAGAGGCGTTCACCCATCAAGATCTTTCTATTGAGAAGGCCTTAATTTTAGCCCTTTCATGGAAGATGGCCCTTTCCTTCAATAAAAACTTACAAGCACTTATCCAACAAACCAACAAACTTGAAGGAGAGCTCCAAGTAGCCACAGAAAATAGTCAATTGTATCAGATTATGGACATTCAAAAAAGTCTAGTTTATTTCGAAGCAGCTTTAACGGATAATTTAAAAGTATTAAAACGTTTATATAGCGCTGAAATTTTTAATCATCCAGAAAAACATTTGCCATTTTTAAGGGATATTCTGATTGAACTAGAACAAGGACTGAATACGACTAAAATACAACTAAAATTAGTTGATAACATTAGTAATACTTTTTCAGCAATCGTTTCAAATAACTTAAATAATGTCATGAAAATTTTAACATCCTTAACAATTGTCCTGACCATTCCGACCATCATCGGAGGAATTTACGGCATGAATGTGAAACTCCCTTTTGCAGAGCATGAATATTCTTTTTGGATTATTTTTGCCATCACTACCTTAATCTGCGTAATTAGTATTCGAATTTTAAAGAAAAAGAATCTCTTATAACTTTAGGTTGCTGTTTTCAGGAAAAGGTTGTACACTATTAGCAGAAATTAAAAAGGACGTGTCATTTATGAACGACAAAGAACAAAGTCGCTTTTCAAAAATCACGAAAGTCGTGGTTTGGCTAATGCTGATCGCAATTGTAGGTTCAACTGTTTTAACAGCGATTCTTAGTCTTTAAACTGGAGAACTTTTTCACACATTAAAAGTAAAAAAACAGCCCCTTCTATCAATTGAAAGGGCTGTTTTTTTACTTGCTCAAATAGAGCGGCTATTTTTTCGCCATCGCCAACAGCTCTTGTGCATGTTCAATGGTTAATTTCGTAATTTCACTTCCTGCGAGCATACGCGCAATTTCGTTTACTCGCTCTTTTTCAGATAAAATTCGGACGCTTGTTTCTGTCCGCCCCGCCACAATTTCTTTTTCAATAAAATAATGTTCATCGGCAACGGCCGCCACTTGTGGCAAGTGCGTGATACACAACACCTGCGAATTTTCTGAAATTTGATAAATTTTATCGGCAATCGCCTGTGCTACTCGGCCACTAACTCCTGTATCCACTTCATCAAAAACAATACTAGTGATCCCTTGCGTTTGAGAAAAGATTGTTTTCATAGCCAACATCACTCGCGAAAGTTCTCCGCCAGAAGCCACCCGAACTAACGGTTTTAATGGTTCCCCTGGGTTAGTAGTAATATAAAATTCTACTCCGTCTAAGCCATTTTCTTGTAAATGCTCAAGTTCTGTAAAGCGGACTTCAAATTCAGTTCGCTCCAAATATAGTTCTTTTAATTCGGTTAAAATTTGTTGTTCGAGCTCTTTGGCTAGGCGCTTTCGTTCTTTTCGTAAAGCTAATGCTTGTTGATGAGCGGCTTGTTGTTTCTCTGCAAGCAACGCTTCTAAGTCACCTGTACCACCTTCCAAAAAATCAGCCTCTGCTAACTCTTTGGTGATTTCTTCATAGTAAGATAAAATCGTTTCGATTGAATCGCCATATTTACGTTTCATTTGACGGATTAATTCCAAACGATTTTCTACTTCATTCAAGCGACCTTCGTCTAGTTCTAAGCCATCAATCAACCTAGAAAGATCTCCACTAGCTTCTTGTAGTAAGTAGTAGGCATTTTGAACAGTATCTGACAATGATTTATATTCTGGATCAAGGGATTCAATCGAAGCGAGTTCATTCATACTTGTTCCGATTTTATCCAAACTACTATCGTCTTCACCATTTAGCGCGGCATAACTAATCGTCAGTGCATCAGCAATCTTTTGAAAATTGTTCAGTTTATTGCGTTCTTCTAGCAATTGTTCTTCTTCACCAGCCACTAACTGTGCATTAGCAATTTCATCACTTTGAAAATGAAGCATGTCCATTCTTTGGGCAAATTCTTTTTCATTTTTTTGTCGCTTTCTGACTTTGGCTTCGAGTGCGCGATACTCTTGATACGCCTGTGTATATTTTTCTTTGACTGCTAAAAGTTTTTTCCCACCAAATTCATCTAACATATCAATATGGCGTTCACTTTGCATCAATTCTTGATGTTCATTTTGCCCATGAATATCTACTAAATATTCCCCAATTCTTTTTAAATTAGTAATGTTGACAATTCGTCCGTTGACACGGCAAACATTTTTACCAGAAGCGGAAATATCTCGTTGAATCACTAAAGAATCTTCTTCTGTTTCAATACCTAATTCTTCTAATAATTGCTTTAATTCTTGACTTTTCGGCATTGAAAAAAGTCCTTCTAAGGTGCATTTATTTGCTCCTTGACGAATATAGTCACTGGAGCCACGTCCGCCTGTGAGTAATCCCATTGCATCAATAATGATGGATTTCCCCGCACCCGTTTCTCCCGTTAAAACGGTCATACCCATTTGAAACTCTAATTGTAACGAAGAGATAATCGCAAAATTTTTCACGGAAAGTTCTTGTAACATCTTGTTCACCTCATTCTTTATAGATAGCTTAACAGCTCTTTATGAAGTTTTTCTGCCGCCTCCTCAGTTCGTGCAATCATGAGAACACTATCATCATCGTTGATGACGGCAAAAAGTTTCTCTTGGTAATTCTTTTCGATTAAACTACCACACGCCGCTGCATTGCCAGGAATGGTTCGTAATACGACATATTTTTCCATTTGTTCTGCAGCTACAAAGGCATCTTTTAAAAGCTTTGCAAGTTTAGCACTCGTATTAGCTTGTGTTTCTAATGGAAGGCTATATCGATAACCCCCTTCTGCAGAAGGAACTTTAATCAGTTTCATATCTTTAATATCGCGAGAAATTGTTGCTTGTGTAACAGCTACGCCCTTTTCTTGTAAATAGTTGACAAAATCTTCTTGCTTTTGAATATTTTTTTCAGTCAATAAACGTGTAATTAAACGGTGTCTATCTTGCTTTCTCATGGCGCCGCTCTCCTTTTCAGTTTACTCTTGCCCTCATCATAGCTTATTTTTATGCATTTTAAAAGACTAAACAAAGAAAAGAATAACAAAAAGCAAGGGAAGCTCCGCTGACTTTTTGTTATTCTCTACTTCTATTCTGCTGGAAGTTCAATTCCTAATTCATCTTTTAAATAGGTAGTTAAATTAGTCGTTTCTTTGGTTGATTCATTGACAACATTCCACGTTTTGCCAATCGCTCGGCGATTCCTTTTGGTTAATTCTTCAGCAGGTTGCTGCTCGTCTTCTAAACGTAAAGAACCGTATTGATAGCCCATTATTAACCCCTTATTCCATTCCGTATCCCAATAAACATAAAACAAATAGGTCTCACCAGCTGCTAAATAAAAATCTCCTTCATACTGTAGTATTTCAACAAGCTGACGACTTTGCTGAATTGGCGGCATTCGTCTTGTTGCACGTCCACGATTCAATTTATCAACATTTTCTTTCGCATCATTTAAAAACATCCGCCCTTCTTCCATAATACCGCCTGGTCGCGCAAATTCAATCGTAGGTGCTAATTCGCCTTGAATATTTTTTAGTACTTGGATTTTTCCAAATGTCCATGGGTAGATTTCTCCATTATAAGGACTACTAGGATCATTAGCAGGCGCGTCTGCTTTATCTAAAGAAAGAACTTTGCCAATAACAATATTTGTTGACAAAGATTGGATATCTTTTGGGATTTCAGGATTATACATTAACAGTCGTTGCGATCCACCGGATTGATTAATAACCTTACTTTGGTCAATTTCATCAAGATATGAATAATATTTTCTTTCTGAAGAATCAATACTATTTTTCAAGGCTTTTTTCTTTAATGAATTGGAAGTTGTTGTTATTTTTTCAGCAGCAACTTGTTTCTTCTCGTTCTCTTTAACGAAATTAATCATTAAGAAAGCGAACGCCAACAAAGAAAGCGCTACCAAAAATACTATGGGATTTTTTTTCATTTTTTCACCACCCATATATTCTTGCTAAGATATCATTATTCGCTTTATCAACAGCAAGATTTGTATTAGTACTTACAGAACGTATCATAATGCCATTTGAATGTGCAATCCCGAGCGCATGCCCAATTTCATGTCTAGCAATAGTCCCATTCTTCATCGATGAAGCTCGTAAATACATAGTATTATAATTAATTTTAGCATAGTAGTAGTTTATTCGCGGAGCTTCTCGCATCCCAGTTGCAATCATCCTATCTCTGCCATCAAAAAAATCTGTAACCCCACCTATTCCCGGATTTAACTTTGTCGAATAAAAATCAATTGATGTCCCATAGTTATTTCCTTGTTTATAAATATACAAAGGATTCCCCCACGGAGTATACATCCAATTTCTAATCGCTGTATCGGTATTACCAAATGTTGCGGTTGGTCCTAACCAATAACTAATCCCATTAATTCCTCTCGATAATACGCCAGGAAACCTAGAGGCTGCAAATGCATCAACACCAGTACCCAAAACGATTGCTACAAAAAAAACCAGAAATTAATAACTTCATTTTTTTCATTTTTTTACCTCTCTATTCAATTACTTGGTCTTACTAAAATAGTTTGTCTGATCAGAACTATCCTTAGTTTAACATTAAAAAATACACCAGTAAATTAAAATAAGATTAAATAATATTTTCGATGTTTTTTTAATTATTATTTAAAAGATACATATCTTAAAAATGTTATTTCATCACGATAAAAAAGGACTAATAAAGTTCAATTCAACGACTATTTTTATTCAAATCCCTTTCTATCATTATTAAATGTCTCACTAATTCATTTATAAAATAAAAAAAGACCTGAGACAGTTATACTTCTAATGGCTGTCTCAAATCCCTTTTTGTTTAATTGCTTAGTCTACAAACTTTGCTGCCTTTCTCATCATTCCGCTAATTTTTGATGCGCATGCGCGACAACTTCTTCAATGGATTCTGTCGCTTGATAGGATCCTTCTCCTTCAACAGAAACTAAATGTGCCAAAAATTCAATGTTTCCTTCGCCACCAGTGATTGGTGAAAAATCCAAGTTTTTCACATCATAACCATTATTCATGGCAAAGCGCGTGATTTCCTCCACAACCATTTGATGGGTTTCTGGATCACGCACGATTCCTTTTTTCCCAACAAACTCTTTGCCAGCTTCGAATTGTGGCTTAATTAACGCCACCACACTACCACCTTTTTTCAAAATATCATGAAGAGGTGGCAAAATTAAGCGTAATGAAATAAAGGAAACATCAATCGTTGCAATATCCGGCACCCCTTCGGTGAAATCTTCAGGTTTACTATAGCGAAAATTGGTACGTTCCATTACCACCACGCGTTCATCTTGCCGAATTTTCCATGCTAGTTGGTTATAGCCAACATCTAAAGCGTAACTCAAACGAGCCCCATTTTGTAAAGCGACATCGGTAAAACCACCTGTGGAGGAACCAATATCTAGCATTGTTTTGCCTTGAACGTTGATTGCAAAAACATTTAGTGCCTTCTCTAGTTTTAAGCCCCCACGAGAAACATAAGGCATTACTTGGCCCTTAGTATGTAAGGGTGTCTCCACAGAAATTTTTTCCCCTGGTTTATCTAAACGTTCATTTTTATCATTGTAAACCAAACCAGCCATCACGCTGCGTTTGGCTTTTTCTCGTGTTTCAAATAGTCCTTGATTAAACGCCAAGACATCGACGCGTTCTTTTTTCATAAGTGCCTTCTTTCTATCTCAATTGTAACTGAGTTAACAAGTTTGCTAAATGTTCTTCTGAAAAGTTGGGAACATTTGCTTTGATTTTTTCTAAAACAGCGCTACCTTCTGCTAATTGATGTGTTAGCGCATCTTTCGCGCCAGCAATCCCTAGAAGAGCTGGATACGTACTTTTATTCAACGCTTCATCTCGGCCTACTTTTTTACCTAAATCTGCTTCTGTACTTGTGGCATCTAATAAGTCATCACGAATTTGAAAAGCCAAGCCATAGTGATGCGCAAACTGTGTCAGTAAACCAATGACTTCTTCTGTTTGATTGGCTAATACGCCCCCAGCAATTAAGGCGAATTCAATTAGCGCTCCGGTTTTCTTTTCATGAACAGCTGCTAACTCTTCTAAAGTCAAGCTGACTTTTTCTCCTTCAATATCACCCATTTGGCCGGCAACCATGCCTTGATTCCCCGCTGCCTTTGCCAGTTGTTGCATCAATAAAACTTTTTCACTTAAGCCTAATTGACTCAAAGAAAGTAACTGAAATGCACCTGTTAATAAGCCGTCCCCTGCTAAAATGGCAGTCGCTTCACCAAACACTTTATGATTGGTTGGTTTGCCACGACGTAAATCATCATCATCCATTGCTGGTAAATCATCATGAATTAATGAATACGTATGAATCATCTCTAAAGAGGCAGCCACTTGGTAGTCTTGTGTTTCCATCTCTTTTTGAAAAGCGGCCACTGTTGTTAGCACTAATAGCGGGCGTAATCGTTTACCACCTGCGTGTATTGAGTAGAGCATTGCTTCTTTCAAACGCTCATTTTCAGTATATTCTGCGATAAAATCCACCATGACTTTTTCAACCAACGGTAAATGCTGTTGACTAAAATTCGTCATTACGCTTCCTCGCTCTCTTCAAAAACAATTTCTTCATTGTTTTCTGTCATCATTTTCGTTAAAGTTTTTTCCGCTTTTTCCAATGTATCTTGACATTGTTTACTTAATGCCATGCCCTCTTGAAAGGCAGCTAAGGCTTCTTCCAAAGGAACATCTCCTCGTTCTAAGCGCTGAACGATTTCTTCTAAGGCATTTAATGATTCTTCAAACGTTTTTTCTTTTGCTGGCATGTTAAAACTCCTCTTTTTTCGCTGTTATTGTTTCGACGTTTGCTTGAACTGTACCGTCAGCATAATGAATCGTTAATTGATCTGCTGGCTGTAACTCGGTAACAGTTTTAACGAGACGGTCCTCTTTTGTAGTATAACTATATCCTCGACCCATAATTTTGAGTGGGCTGAGTAAGTCTAATTGTTGAACAGCAGACGTGAATTGCTTTTGTTTGTTTAGGAACAATTGTGTCATTTGCGTTTGCAAGTTTCGTTGTAAAAACGCCAACTGTTGCTGACTTTCTCTTAATTGTCCCTTTGGTGTCTGTTGTTGCAATTGAGCGATAATTCCTTGGGCTTGACGTTGTTTTTGGTGATGAATCGTTGTCATTGCTTGGAAAAGACGTTGCGTCATTCGATCTAATTTAATCGTTTGACCTTCATAAAGTCGCTCAGGTTGCTTAAACACATAAGAGTTTTGTAGTCGTTGGAAACGTTCTGTTCGTTGTTGCAAGAGATATAAAAAGCTTTGTTCTAAACGACTACGCCGTTCACTAATTCTTAATAGTTCTTCATTTAAAACTGGTACCGCTAGTTCCGCTGCTGCCGTTGGCGTTGCTGCACGAACATCTGCTACCATATCGGCAATTGTCACATCTGTTTCGTGACCAACCGATGAAATAATCGGTGTGGTGGCAGCATGAATGGCTCGAGCCACTTTTTCTTCATTAAATGGCCATAAATCCTCGATTGAACCACCGCCACGGCCGATGATCATCGTATCAAAATCGCCTTGCGCATCGGCTCGCTGAATGTTCCGCACAATGTCATCCGCCGCCTGCTCGCCTTGGACCAAGGTTGGAAAAAGGACCAGTTGTGCAATCGGATACCGTCTTTTGACTGTCGTAATGATATCCCGAATGACAGCACCACTAGGACTTGTAACCACAGCGATTCGTTTGGGATAACGAGGCAACTGTTGTTTAGGCCCTTCAAAAAGTCCTTCTTTTCCTAGTTTTTCTCTTAATTCTGCCAATGCTTGATAAAGTGCACCTACACCATCTGGTTCCATATGTTCAATATAAATTTGATAGGAGCCGCTGTTTTCATAAAGCGAAATCCGCCCCACCACCATGACTTTCATGCCTTCTTTTGGTTGAAACTTCAATTTTTGAAAGGCTGATTTAAACATAATTGCAGAAATCTTCGCATGGTCATCTTTTAAACTGAAGTACTGATGCGCGTTCGCTCGGAAACGAAAGTTCGAAATTTCACCTGTTAAATAGACACGTCCTAAGTAAGGGTCTGCATCAAATTTACGTTTTAAATACTTCGTTAAGGCTGTTACTGTTAAATACTGTTGCGTCATTTTTTCACCTTACTTTTGTTTTTTTGCTGCCTCGACTGTTTGATACATTAACATGGTAATCGTCATTGGGCCAACACCTTTGGGAACTGGTGTGATATAGCTTGCAATTTCAGAAACTTCATCGAATGCTACATCACCAATCAGTTTTCCTTCTTGATTGCGATTCATACCCACATCAATCACTACCGCACCTGGTTTCACGAACTCTTTGGTGACAAAATGCCCGCGTCCAATTGCTACAACTAAAATATCCGCTTCTTTTGCAACTTCTGCTAAATGTTCAGTTTTAGAATGGGCAATCGTCACGGTCGCATTTTTCATTAACAATAATTGTGCCATTGGCTTGCCAACAATATTGCTTCGACCAATAACCACCGCACGTTTACCTGTTAAATCAATATCATAGGCTTCAAACATCTTCATAATTCCATACGGCGTGCAAGGAATCATTTCAGGTTTGCCGACAAACAAACGGCCTAAATTCATTGGATGGAACCCATCTACATCTTTTTTGGGATCAATCGCTAATAAAATCTTTTCTTCATCAATATGTTTTGGCAAAGGTAGTTGTACAAGAATGCCATGAAAGCGTGAATCTTGATTATATTTGTCAATCTCAGCCAATAATTCTTCTTCTGAAATAGTTTCTGGCAGTTTTTCGACCTTTGACAGAATGCCAATTTTGGCTGCTGCACGTTCTTTATTTCTCACATACGTTTGGCTGGCAGGATTTTCCCCAACTAATAAAACAACTAATCCTGGTTGGATGCCTTGTTGTGTCATCTTTTCTACATCTTTTTGAATTTCTGCTTGCATTTGATCTGCTAATTCACGACCGTTAATTACTGTACTCATTCCTTCGCTCCCTCTATTGTTTCTTTACTTCTTTAATAGTATTTATTTTAGCATATAACCCAGTATCTTAACACCAGTTAGATAGTAAAAAAAGATTCAGAGCTTACGCCTCTGAATCAATTTCTTTCATTACATTTGATAACACACCATTAACAAATTTACGTGAACGGTCGTCGCTGTATTTTTTACTTAACTCAACGGCTTCATTTAATGCCACAATGTTTGGCACATCTGAAACGTATAGCATTTCAAAAATAGCTAAGCGTAAAATAACAATATCTATTTTTGCTAAGCGTTGCATAGACCAGTTATTACCTAAATGATTCGTAATCACTTCGTCTAGTTCTGCTTTGCGGCTACACACACCGCCGACAAGTAAATCTAAATACGTAGGGACTAGGTCTTCGCCATCTTCACTAACGATTTCCCGATTATCATAAGCCAATGCATAATCAATGGCATCTTGTTTGGTTAAATCAGCATTAAAATCTAAAGGAAAAAGGGCTTGGAGCGCTTTTTCACGAATCTCGTGACGGGTTAATTCTGTTTTACTCATTCTCTTCTCCATCTTCATCTTCTGGGAATAATTCATTTAAGTCTGGTTGAGGGATTTTTTCAGGTACTACCGCTACAACATGAATATTCACTTCAACTAAATCAATATCTGTCATAAATAAGACTTGTTGTTTCACACGGTCTTGCATTTCTAATGCAACTTTTGGCACAGAAACACCGTAGTTCAAGTAACAATAGATATCGACTTTTAAGCCTTCTTCTTCTGTTCGTAAATATACACCTTTGCCGTGTGCTGCACGGCCTAATAATTCATTCACATTATTGGCGAACGTGCCACGCATCCCATAAACGCCCTCTACTTTTGAAGCAGCGATTCCGATAATTACTTCAATGACTTCAGGAGCGATCACGATTTCTCCTAAAGAATCGTTTGCATTGATTACAAGATTTTTTTCTTCTGACATTTGGTTGTCCTCCTTATCTATTACGCACAAAATCGTTAAATAAACGATTTATTTGATGAATCACTAAGTCTCTTAAGGATTCTCTTTTAAGCAACGGATGATTCTTAAAAATTAAAACAACACTGGTTTCTTCAGTTAGTTGTGAAAGAACGTCCAAATTTTGCTTATCAATACTCGTTCTTAGTTTATCATTAATTAGCCTATTTCGCTACCAGAAAAGCTAAGTTCTGACTAAAAGAACAGATAATTTCTTGTCATAAATTTCTAATTCAAGCCTTTAGACGTAAAAATAAGAAAGACCAAGTAATTTTGGCTTTCTTATTTTTACATCTTTATTCTTCAGGATAACGTTCCATTAGTTTCGTCCGATGCTTTTGCATAATCATTTCTAAAGAGATGTCATATTTATCCGCTAAAATAAATAAATTATCCAACACATCGCCTAACTCTTCCGTTAAGTTTTCCAGATTCTCTTCATCTGTCAAAACTGTTTCATCCGGTCGATCACGGCCAATTTCAATTGTCCGAATGGCCCGACAAACTTCGCCGACTTCTTCTGTTAAAAAGTTGGAACGAATAAACGGATCATATTGATACCAGTTACGTTTTTTATAAAACGCGCTAATAAACCGCTGATACTCTTGGATATCCATGTTCTCCCAACCTTTATAAAATGATTAATTCTTTTGGCGCATGTGTTAATACACGATTACCTTCAGCAGTAATTAATAAATCGTCCTCAATACGCACGCCACCAATTCCTGGCAAATAAATTCCAGGTTCGTCCGTAATCACATTCCCTGGTACAAACTGTTTATCTGCTCGGAATGAAACATTTGGTCCTTCATGAATTTCTAACCCAATGCCATGACCAGTACTGTGGCCAAACGCATCGCCATAGCCATAGGAAGCAATATGATCCCGTGCAATCGCATCTAATTGAATGCCCGTCAACCCAGGTTTAGCTTCTGCTAACACTTTTAATTGTGCTTCTAAAACAATATCATAAATTTCTTTTAGTTTTGGCTGAATACTACCAATAGCAAATGTCCGTGTCATATCAGAAACATAGCCTTCATAATAACAACCGAAATCTAAAGTGATTAACTCACCTTTTTCGATGACTTTATGGCTAGCAACGCCATGTGGCATCGCCGAACGTAGACCGCTGGCCACAATTGTCTCAAAAGAAACACCACTGGCTCCTTTTGAACGCATGAAGAAATCTAATTGATTAGCCACTTCAATCTCTGTCATTCCAGGTTTAATCATCTCTAAGACAAAGGCAAATCCTTGATCCGCGATGGCACACGCTTTTTCAATAATCGCTACTTCTTCTTCATCTTTCACTTCTCTTAATTCTTCAATCAAACCCATTACAGGAACTAATTCACATGGTAAAATTTCTTCCAATAAGCTATAATCAGCGAAACTAACTTGCGTTTCTTCAAAAGCTAAATTATCTAATTGCAAACGTTCAGCTAAATCTGCTACTTCGTCAAAAATATGTCCTGTGTTTTTAACGATAGTAAAACCAGTTGCTTGTTCCGCAGCTTGTTCCGTATAACGAAAATCCGTTACAAAAAAAGCTTTATCTAATGTAATCATTGCCAAGCCTGTTGTCCCAGTAAAATTGGTTAAATAACGTAAATTATACGGACTTGTCACTAAAAATCCTTGTAAATTATTTTCTTTCATTAACTCCCGTAGCTTTTCGACTCTTGCCATCATTGGTTCGACCTTCTTTCTTTTTTCTCATTTTTCATTATAGCAAATTTACTTCAGAAAAGCATGAATCACCAAAAAACTTCATCGAGAAAGTTTACTAAAAATTTTACCTTTCCTTATTTTTTGCTTAACACTTTTGTAGTAAACTAATTTAGCGACTTCAAGGAGGAAATTATGAACGTTTATTTATTTCTGGCACTATTTTTCATTATTATCGGCATTTTAAGCTATAGTTTTTTTATTGAACCTAACTGCTTAGTCATACACAAAAATCAAATTAAAGTAACAGAATCAGGGAAAACCTTACGAATTGTTCAACTCTCTGATATTCATTTAAAAAAGAATTATTCTGTGAAGGTCTTAAAACAGATTGTTGAAAAAACAAATACATTACAACCAGACATAGTCGTTTTTACAGGAGACTTATTTGATGATTATGCCCGTTTCGGTATCGAAATTCAGGATGAAGTGAGTCAACTTTTCCGTAAAATTAACGCCCCTTATGGCAAATTCGCTATTTATGGCAACCACGAATATAGCGGGTTAGATACCAATTTTTACGAAACAATCTTAGAAGCTGCCGACTTTACCGTACTTAAAAACACGGGCAAATTACTGCCTGTCTCACACCGTATCTCCTTGTACGTCGCTGGTTTAGAAGATTCGTTATATGGACAAACCGACTTAGCTGCAGCTTTAGTCAACCGCCCTACTGGAACGCCCACTCTGCTACTAACCCATGAGCCAGATGTCGCAGACTCAGCAGTCAACAAAAACATTGACCTCATTTTAGCAGGACATAGTCACGGCGGACAGATTCGCTTGCCTTTTTTCACTTACAAAAATCAGCTTGCCAAAAAATATACACATGGGCTTTATCATTTAGAAGATGAAACGCCGCTAATTGTTCACCCAGGAATCGGAACCACTAAAATCAGCGCACGCTTTGGTGTCTTACCAACAATTGAACTGATTGAGTTAACTATTTAACTATGCATTAAAAAGACCGCCCCACGTTAGAGAAAAATTCTCACGTTGGACGGTCTTTGATTATGTTCAATTAATGATGAAAATCTTGCTCGTGATCTTCTTCTACTTTCGCTTTTCCTAGCGTATAAAATTTGCTGCCATTTAACCCGAGAATAAATAGCACAACCACTAGTAAAAGAATTGATAAAGATAACAATAAAGTCTGCAAGCCATCGCCATGTGCAACCATTAATTGACGTAAAATTGCGGTTAAACATATTAAAATCAAATAACGAATCGGAATATGGTGTCCTTCTTGAATATAGCGAAGAATCATCATAATAAACTCAAATAACATAAAGAATGAAATAATTTCTTGCATGATAACTGAAAAATTATCCGGCGTCATTGGCTTCATGAGATATGTAGCGAGGTCAACTAAATAACTAGCCATAAATACTAATAAGAAAACTCCTAAAATCCCTAATACAATATCCAAAATCAAATTCACGTACTTCTTTACTACACTAAAATTCTTCTGCATAATACCCTTCTTTCTTTTGACTCAATTATTTTATAACATGCTTGTTATTACATTAAATATATCATCAATTAACCTTGTCAGACAAGCAGTTAAACCCAATGTGAGATTTTTTTTATTTTGAGATGTTTCTTTATTTTCCGGCTAACCCTTTATGCAAGACAAAAAAAGCTGAATCCGCAGATTCAGCTTTTTAATCGTATTAGTTAGCTACTGGATAAACTGATACTTGTTTTTTGTCGCGGCCTTTACGTTCGAAACGTACCACACCGTCAACTTTTGCAAATAACGTATCGTCGCCACCGATTCCAACGTTCACACCTGGATAAATTTTAGTTCCGCGTTGACGGTATAAAATTGAACCACCTGTAACTGTTTGGCCATCAGCACTTTTAGCGCCTAATCGTTTAGATTCAGAGTCACGGCCGTTTGATGTAGAACCGCCACCTTTTTTATGGGCAAATAATTGTAAATTCATAGTCAATAACATAGTCTGCACCTCCTATTTCTCAGTGATTGTTTTTATTTGAATAAATTCAGTATTTTCGTTCTCTATTGATTGTAAACCTAATAAAAGATTTTCTAATAGAATTTGGGCAATATTTTTTTGTTCCTGATTGACAGTTGTTAACATCTCGACATAAAGGTAGCCACCTTCTACATCATCAACTTCCACAATCGGTTCAAAACCTGCTAAGGCATCAATTCCATTGACTGCGCTAATTGCTAAGGCAGAAACTGCCGCGCAAACCACATCGCTGCCATAAGGACCTGCTTCAGCATGCCCGGTTAATTCGAATGAAACGATTCGGCCGGAGCCTGTTCGTTTAAAAGAACCTTTAATCATTGATAGGCCTTCTTTCCTGTCAACAAGAGAGATTAAGCGTTGATTGCTTCGATCATAACTTTTGTATACGGTTGACGGTGACCTTGTTTACGGTGAGAGTGTTTTTTAGGTTTGTATTGGAAAGTCACGACTTTCTTTTGTTTGCCGTGTTTTTCAACAGTTCCTTCAACAGTTGCGCCTGCAACAGTTGGCGCACCAACTTTTGTAGATTCGCCACCTACTAAGATAACTTCGTCAAAAACAACTTTCTCGCCAGCCTCAACGTTTAATTTTTCAACGTAGATTGCTTGACCTACTTCAACTTTCACTTGTTTACCACCAGTTTTGATAATTGCGTACATGCTATACAGCACCTCCTTCTTCTAGACTTAGACTCGCCATCCCAAGTGATGATTGCTCATGCTTAAAAACTTGTTCTGTGCGGTTGTAGCTGTGGAGACCACAATTACAACACTAACTATAATAACAGAACCAGAAAACCTCGTCAATATAAACTCTCTATTTTCTTCACTTTCTCTCTCCAAAAAAACTTCTTCTGTTATTTAAATTTCCGATTGACTTTCTAACACTACTTCCATTATAATTAGCTTTGTTGTGTTACAACTATTGTCATAGTAGCTCAGCAGGATAGAGCATCCGCCTTCTAAGCGGACGGTCGGGGGTTCGAATCCCTCCTGTGACGTAACAGACTGACAAAGACAGCGTTACCTTTAGAGGTGACGCTGTTTTTTTAGAGTTTATCCAATTCTTTTCGATATGTTCTCGTCCATTCACGTTCTTTTTCCTCTAATTGTTGTCTATAACGATTTCCTTCTTGACGTATCAGATGATCACTTTGTTCCATTGCATGGTAAAATTGCTGTTTGTGCCATTGATCATTTTTCGTTAAATAATTGACTTTATCTACCAATTGTCCAGTTTCTCTTCTAAAGTTTACTAATTGATTACTCAGCACTTCTTGTTGGCGGTGAATTTTATTTTTTTCTTCATAATATTGTTCTTCTAAATATTGCCGTTTTCTTCGCTGTTCATCCATTTGTCGGTCACTCTCCCTTGACAGGTGTTTTTAAATTTGGTCTCTGGCTTCCTTTTAAAAATTTTTCTGCTGATTCTGCACTTTTCCCCTGCAAAGCTCCGTTCAAGGCATTAGGTAGGGCACTATTTGTTTGTTGAAACATGGCTTCTGAAAGTTCTTTCAAACTTGCGGTTGTGTTTTGTTTGGTTGTAGTAATTCGTGTTTTTTTAGCAGTAATTACTGTCTGGATTGCTACTCGTTCACGAGCTTTTTGTTCTACTTCTAATTTTTCTTGAAATTCTCTTTCATCCATAAGAAAACCCTTTCATTTATTATTTTTGAAATAAACTACTTCTTGCTTGTTGATCGTATGCTTGAATATTTTTAGCAACAGTTGTTAATTTTCCGCTAAAATCAGTTAATTTTTGCTTGTATTGCTTGGCTTGGTTGCTAGTATTTGTTGCTTCAGCGCTATCCCAAAGACGACTTTTTTCGTAAGGAGCAATCATTGCTTGGACTTCTGCATAGGATAGATACTGTCGGATATTCATTGCACTTTCACGAATTTCCTTTGAAACTGTCTGGACTTCATCTTCTGCTTCTTGGAGGATATTTTTCACAAGTAGTTCGTATTCTTTTCCAGCTTGCTGCGCTTGTTTTGCAACTAGTTCTGCTAATTCACTACGTAATTCAATCTTTTGACTACCTGAAGCACTGGCTAAACTTTTCTGAATACGACTCACTTTTCCTTGCCATTGGCTGGCAATTTTTGCTTCGTGAATGATTTTTTCATATTCTTTGATGATTTTCTGGCGATTTTCTTCAGATAGCAGACTTAACAAAAATTGGAGACTGTTTTTAGCTAAGGATTCACCTGAAGCATCCATGATTTTCCCTAAATATTTATCAATAAGTTTGGAAACTTTTACTCCTGCCGCAAAAATATAGCCATGTTCCTTTAGATTGGCTTCTTTGGGCGTACCATCAGGATTTAATTGATACTGACCAAAATCATGACTAGAACCGTATTTGTCCGTCAGATCAAAAGTAGTGGTGAACGTTTTTGGTAATAGATAATGCACCCGACCAATTTCATCTACCCCTTTTTTATTTCGATTCAACATGGAGACAATATCAAACGCATTCACATAATAATCGATTTTCCCTTGTTCTTCTAATTGTTGAATATTTTCCTGAGCTTGTTGAGACATTTTATTAATGCTTTCTCGCGCATCAGGGCCTTGAAACAATACTACTTTATCAATTTTAGCAAGATCGGCTTGTGGGAGATTGGCCACCGCTTGAATAGAAATCATGGTCCCTAAAGAATGACCTGTAATCGACATAGTCGCATTAGGGGCTTTAGCACTCATCTCCATTATCTTTTGATGCATGGCTTCATTGGCTAATTTTGCTTGAGGCAAATAGGCATTAAATAACGTAAAGGAACCATTATTATTGACCCAGTCATTCAAATTATTCCCTGACCAACCTTTTTTCACGTCCATTGAAACGCCGTCACTACCGCGAGTGGCAAAATATGTATGTTGCGTTTTTGGACTCAAGGTCGGCGTATCTGTTACATAATAAGAATTATAGCCAGCTTTCTCATCTGTTAATAACCCTTTTTTATAAACCTTTTCCCTACCTACCCAGTTTTTTTCTTTGATTGTTTTTACAGTGTTGTCGGGTTGGAGGTAGACAGTACTGGCGTCATTTCCGTGGGCGTCTTTGGCGTTGGGGAAATGGAATGTAGCATGTTCATTTAGCTTAAGCTCTTCTTTTTGAACTTGTGTCAATTTAGCAAACATAAACCCTTCTTTTCGACCGATGTATGCTCCTTGGGCTAAATCAGCATAAATATTAGTATACTTTTCTAAATTTGCCATTAAATTTCATCTCCTTAACTATTCAATATTTTTTATTTCAGTTGGATTTTTTACATTATCTGGAAGCACATATATTTCAAACCCATCTAATTTTTTACCAATACCATCAAAAATAGATACTTCAACAGCTATAGTTTTTGGGCTAAAAGCCATACTTCGAACTTCAATCACTGATTGCCAACTATAGGTTACTTCTTTAACATCATATTGTTTTAAAAGTACATATTCACTTTCATACTTTACATACTCCGTCATTTCCTCTTCATGCTTTTTCAAAAAAGCAATTTGTCTTTCTTTTTCTGTTGGTTCATTCATCTTCTTCACTCCAATCGTTCCGATTATAACTATTGCTATTATTGTTGCGATTAATATACCAAATTTTATTCGCTTTCTATTTTTCACTTTTTCACCTCCTTAATATGTATGAGGAAGAGTTTCTATGTGATTTATTTTTTCGATTTGAATTGTTTTTACAGTGTTGTCGGGTTGGAGATAGACAGTACTGGCGTCATTTCCATGGGCGTCTTTGGCGTTGGGGAAGGTGAATGGAACAGCCTCTTTATTTCGGTACTTATCTAATTGTTTATCATTCCATTTCTTTGCACTATACGGAAATTGTATGGATCTGCCATTATAAGTTGCCTGCGCTAAATCCGCGTATAAATTACTATATTTTTCTAAGTCTGCAATATTATCCTCCTTCTGTATAGTAATCGTAGTCAGCATTAATCGTATACAGTTCTTTTATTTTAGTAGGCTCATTCCAATTATTTGGTTTTATTGCAAGTCCAAATGAATTTATTTTATTGTTATTATTATCAATAATTTGTATTCGGATAGATAGAATATCTCCTGCTCCTTGCGGAAGACCATTTCCCACTGACTCTTTTTCTAACGATTCCCAACAAAACGCAACTTTAGCAATCTTTTCATTTTGCTGTTTTACATACTCCGTCATTTCTTCTTCATGCTCTTTCAAAAAAGCAATTTGTTTTTCTTTTTCTGTTGGTTCGTTCATTTTTTTCACTCCAATCGTGCCGATTATGGCTACTGATATTACTGCGATTAAGATTCCAAATTTTATTCGCTTTCTGTTTTTCACTTTTTCACCTCCTTAATATGTATGGGGAAGAATTACTATGTGATTTTTTTTGATTGACTTTTCCTATGTTAATAACCCTTTTTTATAAACCGTTTCCCTACCTACCCAGTTTTTTTCTTTGATTGTTTTTACAGTGTTGTCGTGTTGGAGGTAGACAGTACTGGCGTCATTTCCGTGGGCGTCTTTGGCGTTGGGAAAACGGAATGTAGTATGCTTTTTGGTTTCTATTTCTTTTTTCTTTTCAGGTGTTAATCGGTCATGAGGAAAAGAGTATTTTTGAGGTCTTCCATTATAAGCTCCTTGAGCTAAATCGGCATAGATATTAAAATATTCCTTTAAATTAGCCATTGTTGTCACTCCTTACTTAAATATTTAGTATCTTTCAAAATTTAATATTTTTGTCGGCTTCTTTAATGAGTCAACATCAATTAACAGTTCAAAGATTTCTGTATCATTATACAAACCAGTAATATCAATCGTATAAACTTCATAAGGAATTCCACCTGCATCTCGTTGATACGTACTGTAGTTTTCATAGTCAAAACTCACTTTTTTTACTTCAGGTTGTACTTTTTTATTTTCTGAAGTAATATACAATTCCTGAGATTTAATATACTCCGTCATTTCCTCCTCGTGCTCCTTCAAAAAAGCAATTTGTTTTTCTTTTTCTGTTGGTTCGTTCATTTTTTTCACTCCAATCGTGCCGATTATGGCTATTGCTATTATTGTTGCGATTAATATACCAAATTTTATCCGCTTTTTATTTTTCATTCATTTAGTCTCCCTTTGTATCTACATACAAGAATTAATCTTTCGCTTTCTCCTTTTATTCCATTGTTTTATCAAGATTTTTATAGCCAGTTTTTCTTTGTTTACAGTTTATCAAAAATCAATCTGGCATTTTCTCAATTTTTTTAACGTTAGATTAATTATTAGAGAATAATGCTGTATTTCTATGACACACTTACTTTCTATCTCCAATTTTTTACTGTCTTGTTGATCACTACAGGATCATTGGTATTTTACTTCTATTGTAAAATAAAAAAAGTGGTACTCATCTCTGAGCACCACTCCTTACTACATTTCTTTTTCTAAAATTTCTGTTCGCTCTTCAAAATTTAGTTCTTGGTTAATTTGATGCACCATCCACATGTAACCAAATGGATCAACAAATAACGAATTTTGAATAGCTCCTTCCATCATTTCTGTAACTGGTTGCATCTCAATGCACTTATTTGCTAAGGCTTTTTTATGAGTTTGCACAATATCTGCTACCGTGATATTGAACCAAATTGTATTGGGATGTTCTGAATCTGGTGCTTTTAAACCAAATTCTTCATTAGCATCTAACATATGGAACCGAGTATCATATAAGTTAAACACTACTTCATTCCTTCCAACAGGATACTTTGTCGCTTCAACTACATGAACCTCAAAGATTTCTTTATATAAAGCTAATGCCTTTAAACTATCACTAACAATAAAATCAATTTCTGTGCCTGTAATCATTGATTGTTCCTCCTTAAAATTTTTTGCAGCAGAAAGCTACTTTTTATTTCTGTTTTCCGCAAACCCTTCAGAATTTCTTAATACTGGCTATTTTCCACTTCGTTATTCTTTTTTAGAAGTTCTTCGATTCATTTGTTTCAACACTTATTTTTCTGGCACTGGATATTTCACCGCATTTTTCTTCAACTTTTCTTCGATAATTTCGTCCAAATCAAACCCTAAATTATCGGCCATCATGTAGGAATAAATGAGAACATCAGCCAATTCTTCTTTGATTCGTTCTTCTTGTTTGATGCCTTCTTCTGCTGTTTTCCATTGAAAAAGTTCTAACAATTCTGCTGCTTCTAAACAAATTGAGAGCGCCAAATCTTTTTCATTATGGTGGGGGCGCCAATTTCTTTCATCTCGAAATTGATTAATTTTTGCCATTGTATCCATCTGTTTCCCTGCTTTCTTATTCATTTGATGGCAACTGAAACCCATCGAACGTTTCACCATCATAGTATTTTAATAACTGTTCTGTAGACAATAACGAGGAAGTTATTTCTTCCTCTTCAACAACTGCTTGATTCTCTTCTCTATACAACAAATAAGCCTGTAAAAGCTGTTGGTAAAGTTTTTTTCGTGAAGAGGCTTCCGCTGAAAGAAACGTTAATTCTTTTAAGTGTCCGCGATAGACAGGCAAATCATCAACGAATTCGATTGGTAATTCTACTACAGTTAACTGAAATTCTTCAAAGATTTCTTCGTACATCTGCCATTCCTTCTTTCTGTCGATATTGTTTTGGGGTCATGCCCATTTCTTCTTTAAAACGTTTATAAAAAAAGGCTTTGTCTTGATAGCCGATTCGTTCAACAATCGTTTGAATCGATAAATCTGTTTGCTTCAAGTAGTTTTTCGCCAATTGGATTCGGTAGGCTAAGACAATTTCCGTAAACGTTTTGTTTGTTTTTTCTTTTAAAAAATTCGATAAGTAATTCGGATGAAAATGAAATTTAGCGGCGACTTCTGCTAAAGTGACATGTGCAATCTGTTGCTCAATATACGCTAAAATCACCTCAACACGTTGATGATTCGACAAATAATTATCTTGCATCTTTAAAGCTTCTCTAGGCAGTTGACCTAGTTCCACCATCAGCAAAACAAAGGCCGCTTTGGTCACTTTATTATTAAAATAGGCCATTTTCACAATTTGTTTCAGTAATAATAGCGAATAGACGTGAACATCCGAATTTGGCTGGCTGGCAAAAACGAAATATCGAGGAATGTTTTCAAATTCACTGCTAGCAATTTCTGTAAAAAAACGATACATGACTGGCTCTTCCGCCAGCTGATTTAAGAGCGTATCAAGAAAATAGTGCTTTTTAAAATAAAATATAATCATAGACATTCCTTGCCCCTGATAGCTAACCGAGGTTGCCTCATTGACAATCATGACTTGGCCAGCCGAAAACGAACACCTTTGTTGATCCAAATAAGCATTGCCATCTTGCTCTAAACAATAGAGCATCCGAATAAATCCTTTCGGAACGTCAATTGTTTCCGAAGATGCCAACATAAAGCCCGCAATTTCTCGATGCGGATTTCCCTTAAATTGCGCTACTTCATTCTCAAGAGCATTGGTAGTGGTTAAATAACAATCTAAGGTCTCTAAAAACTGATAAAATGCTGCATATTGCTCTTCTTTGCTTGCCAATTAATCACCTCATAATCCAACACTTTTTACTTTACTCCCTCTATTTTTTTCTTTGGCGTTTCCTTCTATACTAGATACATGGTAACACGAAAAAAGAGATTCAACAGTTTTTAGGAGGAATTTTTTATGAAAATTAGTTTTATCGGTGCTGGAAATATGGCATCCGCTATTGCCAAAGGTGCGCTAAAAAAGCAATTTATTGCCGCAGAAAACCTTTATTTTTATGATATTCAAGTCGAAAAAACCGCCGCTTTTGCACAAGAAATTGGTGCACACGCGGTTGCTTCGCCTCAAGAAGCTATTACAGTAGCTGACTTAGTTATTTTAGCGGTGAAACCGCAATTCGTTCAAGCAGCTTTACTTGAAGCAAAAGAAGCAATTTTAGACAAGCAACCGTTAATTGTTTCCATTGCAGCAGGTACGACTATTGCAGAATTGCATCAACTGTTTGAGACTACCCAACCGCTTCGTCTTGTTCGTGTGATGCCAAATATGAATGCATTGATTGGCGCAGGTGCAGCAGCTGTTTGTGGCAACGCTTTTGCATCCCCCGAAGACATCCAGACTGTATTATCGTTGTTTCGAGCAGTTGGCCAAGCCTGGGAATTAGAGGAACAGTATTTTTCGATTTTTACTGCTATTGCAGGTAGCACTCCTGCGTATGCTTTCTTATTTATTGATTCGATTGCCCGAGCAGCCGTTAAAAATGGTATGAACAAAGAGTTAGCCTTAGAAATTGCCACACAAGCTGTACTAGGCAGCGCTCAAACTTTGGCAAATAGCACAGAGAATCCTTGGACTTTAATCGACCAGGTCAGTTCTCCTGGTGGAACCACGGTTGCTGGGATTGTCGAATTAGAAAACAATGCGTTTATTTCAACAGTCATCAAAGGGATTGAGGCCACCATCCTTCGGGATCAAGAATTAGCCAAACAAGACTGAGAAGAATAGTTACATGAGCGAATAAATAAGAAAAAGCGCTGAAAATTCAGCGCTTTTTCTTATTTTAATTGAATGAGTAAGCCAAAATGATCACTGACTATCGGTGTTTTCCTACCATCAAAAATTACTTCATATTTTCGTACGTGCCACTGTTTTGGAACAAATGCGTAGTCAATCCGCAAGGCTGCTTCATTTTCTTCCCAGCCATCTATTTTTTTCTCTACTGTCGCTTCACCGCTTGTCTCTTCCGCTACAACAAATGCATCTTGAATCGGCAAGTAACTATTTTCCACTAATTGATAGCCAGTTGTACCAGCTGGGTTGTTTAAATCGCCTAAAATGACTAACGGTTGTTGCCCCGTCGCTAAGTATTTCTCTAATTGTAGCCATTCATAGGCAAAACCTGTACAGGGTGTTTCCCACCAAGAAAAGTGACCAGAGACAACAGTAAGCGTACCTTTTGAACTCTCTGTCTCCGCTACTAAGATTTTTCTTGTTCGATAATTCGTTGGTTCTTGGCTTTCTGAAATAAGGAGAGCTTCACTAGTCAACGGACATTTCGAAAGTAGTGCGTTCCCTTCTTCATAAATAGCGTAACCAATGTGGCTCATTTCCCAACTCCAATAATAGTGTTGGCCTTTTTCAGCTAGATATTGAACGATTAGATATGCAAAATTATCTTCATGGACCGGTGTTTGGGTCGCCACGGGACAAAAAGTAGTTAACTGTTCTAACGGCACTTTCTTGGAAGCGACTTTCTGATTCACTTCTTGTAAAGCAATTATTTCACTTTCAGAAGATAAAATCACCTTGGCAATCTCCTCTAATTTTTTTAATGGTTCTTCTTCTAACCAGCTATGAGTATTGATTGTTAAAAGATTCATCTTTTCCCCTTCTCTTACATGTTATTAGGTCTGTGAGTGGGACAAAAATCACTTTGGATTTTTGCTTCACGCGCAAAACCTGATAAACGGCGGGAACAGAACCAACTCCTTCGGAAATAAGCCGAAATTATCCAAAAATTAAAAAGCAATTTCCGGAAATTTCTTCTTATTTCTCGGAGTTAAACGGTTCTGTCCCGACCTCATACCTAATCATTTAAATTTCAATCTGTCCGATCACAGTTCCCACAGTGGTGGTTCCTAGTTGATTAATAACTACTTGTTCCACTTTGTCGCTGTTTGTAAAGGCGACAATAATCGTTGTTTCTTTGCCAGCTTGTTCAATCACATCCAAATTCATTTTAGCTAGTTTCGTCCCAGCTTTCAATGATTGTCCTTCTTTAACAAAAGATTCAAAAGCAGGAGTTGCCATTTCGACTGTATCAATTCCCATATGGACAAGTACTTCAATACCTTCTTCTGTTTGTAGCCCAATCGCATGTTTGCTTGGGAAAACACTTAGAACTTTCCCCGAAATTGGTGCCACCACCTCTCCTTCTAGAGGCTTAACTGCAAATCCATCCCCCATCATTTTTTGTGAAAAGACAGGATCATTGACTTGCGCCATTGGAATAACTTCCCCTGTCGCCACAGCCACGAAATCTTTTTTCTTGCCTAAGAAATTCGTTGTTGGCGTTCCTACTGTACTTTCTGCTATAACCGGTTCTGGAATGTCAACGCCGGAAGCTAATAAATCTTCAATATCGGATTTTAAAACATCGGCTTTTGGCCCATAAACGGCTTGAACGCCATTATCTTTCACAATCAAGCCCATTGCACCTGCCCGTTTCCACGCCTCTTCCGAACCGACTTTTTCTCGATCCTTTACACTGACACGTAAGCGTGTCATACACGCATCAACTTCTTTGATATTTTGTTTACCACCAAGTAAGTAGACAATTTGCGCGATTTGCTGATCGACGACACCTGAACCAGCCGCGCCAGATGCGATTTCTTCGCCGTTATCATTGTCATAGTTTCCATTTCTTCCAGGTGTTGCGTAATTGAATTTTTTAATTAAGAAATTCGCTAAGAAATAAGTGACAGCACCAAAAATGATGACCATTAAAACAAAATTGATTAAATCGCCACCTAAACCAGCTTTTATTGCTAGCGGTGTTCTTGTTAACAATTCAATATTTCCAAACGAATGCACACGCAATGGTAAAATATCAGCCATTGCAAAAGCAGCACCTTGGATCACGGCATAAATCACATAAAGCGGCACTGCAGCAAACATAAACATGAATTCTAGCGGCTCTGTCACACCAGTTAAGAAAACAGCTAAAGCAGCAGAAAAATACATTGATTTATATTTAGCTTTTTTATCTGCATCGACATTACGATACATCGCCAAAGCCATCCCCATTAAAATCCCTGAAGAACCAATCATTTGGCCTACTTTGAATCGAGCTGGTGTCCAATTTTCTAAGACAAACTGATACTTGCTCATATCACCAGCGCCTTTAAGATTCACTAAGTCTGTTGCCCAAGCCAACCATAAAGGATCTTGACCAAAGACTTGGGTTCCAGCTTGTGCGCCAGATAAAATTTCATACGTTCCACCTAATTGTGTATAGTTGATTGGAATCGTCAACATATGATGTAACCCAAAAGGTAATAACAAACGTTCCAACGTTCCATATAAGAATGGCGCTAAAATAGGTGCACTATCTTGAGATTGCGCAATCCATAACCCAAAATTATTAATTCCCGCTTGAATATTTGGCCAAATAAGTGCTAATGCAATTGAGACAATTGTTGACCACAAAATAACGACAAATGGGACAAACCGTTTACCATTAAAAAATGATAGCGCATCTGGTAATTTCCGATAATTGTAATACTTGTTGTAAGCCATCGCACCGACAAAACCAGCAATAATCCCTACAAAAACACCCATATTTAATGCCGGAGCTTCTAAGACACTTGTAAAGAATCCCTTCACCATAATCTTGGTGCCAAATAAGGTATGCGTGAAAGCTTGTTCATCAGCCAACATTTCATTTGTTACACCAAAAATGGCTCCAGTAATACGGTTGATTAAAACAAAAGAAATCCCCGCTGCAAATGCGCCACCTGCACGATCTTTGGCCCAACTGCCACCTATTGCTAACGCAAATAGTAAATGTAAGTTGCCAATAATTGCCCAACCGATACTCTCCAGAACTCCGCCTGTTGTTACTAACAAGCCTAAATTAGGATCGATTAAAGGAAGCGATTTCCCAATACTAATCATTAAACCCGCTGCGGGCATTACTGCCACAACGACCATTAAAGCTTTCCCGAATTTTTGCCAAAACTCAAAACTAAACATTTTTTTCATTCCTGCCACTCCTTACGCAATCGGTTTCGTTATGTTGCCATTATATACTCCTGTTTCCTTTTTGTAAATGCTTTAATTTCAAAAATATTGTGGAAAACAACTCCCTACTACTTAATCCTTTTTTATTTTGTCTTTTAATAAAGCAAATAAAGCTCCTTCTAACCTACCTTTGTTTCAGCTTTTATTCATAAGATTACACTTTTTAAGCATTGACTATTGACTAATGCAATCGGTTGCGTTTATGATAGACCTATCAATAAAATCACTGAGGGGGATTCTCATGAAACAAATCAAACGTTTATTCCAAATTGATCCTTGGAAAATCCGTACTACACACTTAGATAAAGAAAATTTACGTTTACAAGAATCATTAACGAGCATTGGCAATGGCTATATGGGGATGCGGGGAAATTTTGAAGAACACTATTCTGGCGACCACCATCAAGGAACCTATTTAGCAGGTGTTTGGTATCCAGACAAAACACGTGTTGGTTGGTGGAAAAATGGTTATCCTGAATATTTCGGCAAAGTGATTAACGCAATTAATTTCATCGCAATGGACTTACAAATTGATGGACAAACAATTGATTTAGCCACTACACCTTACGAAGATTTTTCTTTAGAATTAGACATGCAAAATGGGGTCCTTTCTCGGCAATTCACCATCCAAACACCGAAGAACAAAGTGCGCTTCTCTTTTGAACGTTTTTTAAGCTTAGAAAAAAAAGAGGCAGCTTACATCCACTTAACAATTGAAATGCTGGAAGGTACAGGCACAATCACTCTTCACTCAAAATTGGATGGCGATGTTCAAAATGAAGACAGCAATTATGAAGAACATTTTTGGGAAGAAATAGCTATTGAAACGCAAGAAACACTTGGCTTTGTTACGACTAAGACCATTCCTAACAACTTTGAAATAGAGCGTTTTACAGTGACTGCAGGCATGCGCCATTTCATCGATGGAGCCGCTGTTGTGCCTACATATACACAACAGCCCTTGGCCTTAACCGCAGAATTGACAGTGTCTTTAAACGAAGGCGAAACAACCGCCATCACAAAAGAAGTGCTTGTCGTTACCAGTCGTGATGTGCCAGAAACGCAACAAATCAAACGAGTAAACGAATTATTTGCAGAAATGACTACCTTGTACCCTGAAGCAAAAGCTGGGCAAGCTGCCGCTTGGGCAAAACGTTGGCAATTAGCTGATGTTGTTATTAAAGGAGATGATGAAGCCCAACAAGGCATTCGTTTTAATCTTTTCCAACTTTTCTCAACCTACTATGGCGAAGACGATCGTTTAAATATCGGACCAAAAGGCTTTACTGGTGAAAAATATGGCGGTGCCACATATTGGGATACTGAAGCATATGCTGTCCCACTTTACTTGGCGTTGGCTAAGCCCGAAGTTACTAAAAATCTACTGAAATATCGCCACAATCAATTGCCTCAAGCCATTCATAATGCCCAACAACAAGGGTTAAAGGGTGCCCTTTACCCAATGGTTACTTTTACTGGTGTCGAATGTCATAATGAGTGGGAAATCACTTTTGAAGAGATTCACAGAAATGGTGCGATTGCTTATGCGATTTATAATTATGTCAACTATACAGGAGATGAAGATTATCTAAAAGATGCTGGTCTAGAAGTACTTGTAGCAATCGCTCGTTTTTGGGCAGATCGGGTCCACTTCTCCCAACGTCATAAACAATATATGATTCATGGCGTAACGGGGCCAAATGAATATGAAAATAATATCAATAATAACTGGTATACCAATACCATCGCTGCGTGGGTTCTACGTTACACCCGTGAGTCTTATTTAAAATTCCAAGAAGAAACAACGCTCAAAATTGCAGACGACGAATTAGCTAAATGGGCAGACATTGTAGAAAATATGTACTTCCCAGTGGATAATGAATTAGGCATTTTTGTACAACATGACACTTTCTTAGATAAAGATTTAATGCCTGTTTCTGATTTACCACTTAGTGAGCTGCCTTTAAATCAACATTGGTCATGGGATAAAATTTTGCGGTCTTGTTTCATTAAACAAGCCGATGTTCTTCAAGGAATTTATTTCTTCAATGACGCCTTTTCTTTAGAAGAAAAACGCCGGAACTTTAACTTTTACGAACCAATGACTGTCCATGAATCTTCTCTTTCACCAAGCATTCATGCTGTGTTAGCTGCTGAATTAGGTATGGAAGAAAAAGCAGTGGAAATGTATCAACGAACAGCGCGCCTTGACTTAGATAATTACAATAATGATACAGAAGATGGCTTACACATTACCTCAATGACTGGTAGTTGGCTAGCGATTGTTCAAGGTTTTGCCCAAATGAAAACGGACCATCAGCAACTAAAATTTGCACCCTTTTTACCAGCGACATGGACAGCCTACTCATTCCACATTAATTATCGGAATCGTTTACTATTTGTTGAAGTTGCAGCAGACCAAGTAGCCTTCACTTTACTCGACGGCCCTACAATTTCATTAACTGTTTACGATCAAAAATACACATTAAAAGATCGATTAGTTTTACCGATCAGAAAGGAAGAAGTTCATGTTTAAAGGCGTTTTATTTGATTTAGATGGCGTTATTACTGATACAGCAGAATTTCATTACCACGCTTGGAAAAAATTAGGAAACGAAATTGGAATTTCCATTGACCGTGTTTTCAACGAACAATTGAAAGGTGTAAGCCGTGAAGATTCTCTGCAGTTACTGTTAAAATACGGAAAAAAAGAAGGCACGTTTTCTTCTGAAGAATTTGCCCAGTTAGCGCAACGGAAAAACGATTATTACTTGGAAATGATCCAAGCGATTACGCCTGAAGATGTCTACCCAGGAATTCTTTCTTTATTAACGGAATTACGTGCGGCCAATATTAAAATCGCCTTGGCTTCTGCAAGTAAAAATGGGCCTTTCCTTTTAGAAAAAATGCAATTGACGCCCCTTTTTGATGCCATTGCTAATCCAGCAGACGTTCAGGCAGGCAAACCCGCTCCAGATATTTTCATTTTAGCTGCGAAAGAAATTGATTTGACACCAGCAGAGTGTCTTGGCATTGAAGATGCCAAAGCTGGGATTCAAGCGATTCTTGCTAGCGGAGCGCAACCTGTTGGCGTTGGCCGCAAAGAAGAGTTAGGCGAAGGGTTGCCCATCGTGCCAGAGACGAGTGCTTTAACGTTTGATTACTTAAAAAAAGTGTGGCTTGATCATGAAGGATAATCGTATCACCGTAACCGATATTCCAAACACAAACTTAAAAAAAATTACTTTGAAGAACGACTTTTTAGAAGTCGTTCTTCTCAATTATGGCGCGCGCCTCCATCAACTTTTGATGCCAAGCAAAAATAATCATTGGGAAAATATCCTTTTATCGTATGATTCGTATCAAGATGTATTAAAGGATCAAAGCTTTTTTGGCGCCACTGTTGGACCAGTTGCTGGACGCATTCGTAATGGCCATTGGCAAAATGGAATATTAGAACAAAATAGCGACGGTCATCATATCCATGGTGGCTCAAAGGGGTGGTCTTTTCAATATTGGACAGTCGAGCCCTTTGAAAAAAAGGATATCATTGGCGTTGCTTTTCATTTAACCGACACCATTTCTGGCTATCCTGGACCAATTGAGGCCACCATCACTTATCAGCTAGAGGATAATCATTTACGAATGATCAGTACTGGACGGAGTAAACAGGAAACACTTTTTAATCCTACAAACCACGCCTACTTTAATTTATCTGGCGATGGAAAGTTAGACATTCTGTCACATTTGCTATCTTTGAACTGTCAAGGTATGTTAGAATTAGACGATAATAAGCTGCCTACTGGACGGATTTTACCAGCTTCTGAACTATCCATACGTTTTAATGAACTGACACCTATCGAAACAATCCTCCAACGCTATCCAACCGGGTTAGATGATGTTTTCCCCTTAGTTGGCTCTGACTTAAGACAGCCACAATTATGCTTACAAGAACCTACTTCTGGAAGAAAAATGACGATAGCAACAACGAACCAAAGTATGGTATTATTTTCTACGACTGGTTTTGAGGCTCCATTTTCTATTAATGGACAAGCGATGCATTCAAACTATGGCTTAGCAATTGAACCACAAGAGTATCCAGACATTGTTCATCATCCTCAGTGGGGCTCTATTTTATTACCAGCTAATAAAAAGCAAACCTACCAAACGGTTTATCAATTTAACCTTCTATAATCACTAAGAAAGGCGTGGCAAAAATGGCAATTACAGTAAAAGATGTCGCTAAGAAAGCGGGGGTTGCAACCTCAACCGTTTCGCGTGTCATTAACGATCATCCAAGTATTTCTGAATCGACAAAAAAGAAAGTGCGAAAAGTCATGGATGACTTAGGCTATGTGCCAAATATGACGGCACGGAATTTGGGTAAACGAATTTCAAGTGCCATTGGCGTAATTTTACCTCCTTTAGATTCGAAAGAACGGTTAGGGAATCCATTTTATTTAGAAATTATGGAAGCCATCAACGAGGAAGCCCGTCTTTATGATATGACTACTGCTATTGCAACTGCCAAAAGTTTTGATGTACTATTGGAAAACGTTAAAAGAATGCATCTTCAAAAACAAGTGGACGGTTTTATTCTTGTGTATTCAGATAGTAAGGACCCCGTCATTGATTACTTATATGAAAACAACATTCCCTTTACTTTAATCGGTCAACCTTACCAACATGAAACGGAAATAGTTTACGTGGATAATGATAATCAATTATTAGGGAAACAAGCGACGGAATTTTTAATTGAAAACGGCCATAAAAATATTTTATTTGTGACCAATACAACGCATGAAAGTTTGTACTTTGAACGTTACTTTGGTTATCAAAAAGCAATGATGATGCAAGGATTAACTGTTTTACCAAGCGTTGCGTTAGAAAAACCTGAAGATTACATGGCTTTCGATGATATTCTTCATCAAAATAATGCCACGGCGTTGGTGGTGATTGATGATATCTTTGCTTTACGGACGATGCAACTTGCGCAAATCTATGGTTATCAAGTTCCTGAAACGTTATCCATTATTAGTTTTAACAACTCAATCTTTTCAACATTGACACATCCTTATCTAACAAGCATTGACATCGACACGTCAGAATTAGGGCGAATGGCGATGAAAAAATTATATGAATTAATCCATGAAGAATTGACGAATGGTGTCCGTCTCGTTATTCCTCACAAATTAATTAAGCGTGAAACAGTTATTCCTATTCATTAAAAAAGAAGCGTAAGCAGTGTTAAACTGCTTACGCTTCTTTCTATGTGTACGCTCTTATTCGTATGTATTACTTTTATAAAATAACTTTTTGCGAAATTTTTTTCCAAAACGTTTCTTCTTTTGCATCAAATTGAGCTGGTTCCCCGTCAGACAATTTTTCATTTAATAATGATAATTTTTCTTGATGTTTTGCATACTCATCTTTTTTTATTAGCTCTAAACGATACGCACGATCCAAGATCGACTCTCGATAGTTAACATTCATTTTCGTTGCCTTCGCCATTTCTTACATTCCTTCCCAAAATAAATTTTCATTTTTTCGTTAAATTCTTCTATAATTATAACAAAAATATCAGAAAAATAAATATGAAACAAACGATAATTGCGAAAATTTTGTTTTTTCATGCAATTATCGTTCGATTATTTAAGAAATTAAAATTATTAACCAATAATTAATCAATCAGCAAACGCATTAAATGAACATCTAAAAATTCACCTTGGTCTGTTTTGGCACCCCGAGGCATAATTGCCTCTGTTTCAAACCCTAATTTTTTATAGACATGAATCGCTCGTTGATTGCGATCCTGTACCGTTAATTCCAAGCGACGAATAACATGACTTTCACGCGCCCAGCGAATAAGTTCTTCCATCAGGATACTGCCCAGTCCATAGCCCCAGTACTCTTTTAAAATACTAATGCCAATTTCACCAATATGCTCCATCCGCTTTTTAGAAGAAGCAGACACAGAAGCGGTCCCAATGATCGCTTCCCCCGCTAATGCCACCAATAAAACATTATTTGGTGATTCATAGAGTGTTGCTAGATTTTCAGCCAATTCTGCTGTCGACATGGCCATTCCTCGCTCATCCATTACCAAATAGGGCGTTTCACTCCCAATTTTTGACATCACAGATAGTAATTGATCCGCATCAGTAGGCACTGCTTCTCGAATAGAAAATGTTTGTTCAGTCATATTCGCGAGCCTCCCACGCTTGTAAAATCTCTGCTATTCTTTCTTCTGCCAATGGACCAGTTCCGCGGAATTCAAGAACTCTCTTGTCAGCTTCTTGAGAATCTTTATTTAAAATAATTTCTAAATAATCTTCTGGCAATTCTTCTTCAATCAAGCTGCCCCATTCTACAACGGATAGCCCATCTCCTTCAAAATACTCATCTAACCCTAATTCATCCGCACCCTCTTCAACACGGTAAACATCCATATGGTATAACGGAAGTCGTCCTTGTGGATATTCTCGGATAATCGTATAGGTGGGACTTTTAATCATTTGGGAAATGCCTAATCCTAAAGCAATCCCTTTCGTCATTGTCGTCTTACCGGCCCCTAAATCACCAGTCAGGACAATTACATCACCAGCTTGTGCCTTTTGTCCAATGATTTTAGCAATTGCTTCTGTTTCCAATGGATTGTTCAGGACAATATTCATTTTTTTTGCCTCCCATCTGCAAGAATCTATGTATGAAAGTATACCGAAAATTCAATAAGTTGACTAGTGGCAGCTTCAAAAAAATAAAGTTGAGGCCCAAGTGTCCTGGGAACCTCAACTTCTACTTTGCTTATTTATCATGCTTCGACATAGTTAATTAGTCGTTCATTAATGTTTGAGCAGCTGTAATGATTGATAATTTATAAACATCTTCTTCGTTTGCACCACGTGATAAATCAGAAACTGGTTTGTTCAATCCTTGTAAGATTGGGCCAATTGCTTCAAAGTTACCTAAACGTTGAGCAATTTTGTAGCCAATATTTCCTGATTGTAAATCTGGGAATACAAAGACTGTTGCTTCTCCAGCAACTTTTGAGTTAGGCGCTTTTAATTGTGCGACAGAAGATACATAAGAAGCATCAAATTGTAATTCACCATCAATCGCATATTCAGGTGCTAATTCTTGCGCAATTTTTGTAGCTTCAGCAACTTTTGTTACTTCTGGTGCTTTTGCAGAACCTTTTGTTGAAAAACTTAACAATGAAACTTTTGGTTCAATGTCAAATAATTCAGCTGTTTTGGCACTATCAACAGCAATTTCAGCTAATTCTTGTGCAGTTGGGTTCACGTTAATCGCGCAGTCTGAGAATAAATATCTTTCTTGGTCACGACCACGAATCATTAAGAAAGCACCACTTGTACGGCTCACGCCTGGTTTTGTTTTAATAATTTGTAACGCAGGACGAACTGTATCACCTGTTGAGTGGATAGCACCACTAACCATACCATCAGCAATACCCATGTAAGTTAACATAGTACCGAAATAGTTGACATCTTTTAAGATTTTTTCAGCATCTTCTTTAGTAGCTTTTCCATTACGGCGTTCAACAAATGCTTCGACCATTTCATCCCATTTTTCATAATCATTTGGGTTGATAATAATAAAGTTTGATGTGTTGATTCCACGAGCCATAGCAGCATTTGCAATATCTGTTGGATCACCAATTAAGATTGGTTCTACTAATTCATCAGATTTTAAGCGGGCAGCAGCACCTAAGATTCTAGGATCTGTTGCTTCAGGGAAAACAATTTTGATATTACGGCGTACGACTTTAAATTTTAAGCTATCGAATAATTCCACGATAAACCCTCCAGTTTTATATTTACAAAATCCATCATACACTATTCTCAAAGAAAATAACAGTTTTTTCTAGCTGTATTAGTCAAAAAAACCAATAATCCGATAAACTTTTCACAAACTAACTCTTCTACACTATAACAGCATACACTGTTACACTACACTGTTTCAGGAAGTTGCCAATCAATCGGCGTTTCCCCTAAACGTTCTAGAGCAGCATTCGCTTGAGAAAACGGACGTGAGCCAAAAAAACCACGATGTGCTGACAATGGACTTGGGTGTGGCGATTTGATAATCACATGACGAGTCGTATCAATCATTTTAATTTTTTCTTGAGCTGGACGTCCCCATAAAATGAAAACAACGGGTTTTTCACGCTCATTCAACTTTTCGATAATGACATCTGTCAGTTGCTCCCACCCTTTGCCTCGATGGGAATAGGCTTGACCTGCCCGAACGGTCAACACAGTATTTAATAATAACACGCCTTGTTTGGCCCAGCTTTCTAAAAAGCCATGGTTGACGGGTTGGTACCCTAAATCAGCTTGTAATTCTTTGTAAATATTCGCAAGAGATGGCGGCACTTTCACACCTGGCTGGACAGAGAAACTTAGTCCGTGTGCTTGATTGGGTCCATGATATGGGTCTTGTCCCAAAATTACTACTTTTACTTCTTCAAAAGGGGTTAGTTCTAACGCTGAAAATAAATGATACATATCTGGATAAATCGTTTGTGTCTGATATTCTTTTTTCAAAAATTCCCGCAATTCTTGATAATACGTTTTTTCAAATTCAGCAGATAAAACGGTTTGCCAACTATTGTGAATAATTTCTTTCATAATGCTCACTCCTTCGCTCTCTAAGCATAACGAATTTCTCCAAACCTGACAAGAAATTTCTGGGTACTTTCTCTTGGAAAAACGTGGTAAACTATAGGTAAGCTTTAAATAGATAATGAGGTGTAGAGAATCGATGATTAAATTAATTGCTTCAGATATGGATGGAACACTTTTAGATGCAAAAATGAGCATCACAAATGATAACGCTTCAGCAATTCGCGAAGCGGAACGTTTAGGAATCGAATTTATGGTTGCTACTGGCCGCGCATATACCGAAGCGAAACCCGCGTTAGAAGAAGCTGGAATTGACTGCGCTATGATTACTTTAAACGGCGCCCAAGTGTTCGACAAAGATGGACACTCACTTTTCACGGCTGGGATCGAAAAAGAAACAGTAACAGAAGTACTAACTATTTTGAGTCAACACAATGTTTACTATGAAATCTCTACAAATAAAGGTATTTTTTCTGAACATCAAGAAAAAAGAATTGAAAACTTTGCCGCTCATATTGCAGAATCCATGCCCCATTTAACTTATAAAGTGGCGATTGCCATGGCTTCAGCACACCTATCTTTATTGCATATTACCTATGTTGATCGTTTAGACGACATTTTAAAAGATGATTCGATTGAAGTCCTTAAAATTATTGGCTTCAGTATGGATGGGCCGAAAGTATTAGGTCCTGCTGGGATGGAAGTAGAAGAACTAGATGATTTGGTTGTTACCTCTTCTGCGCTTAATAATATTGAAATTAACCACCGCCTAGCACAAAAAGGGATTGCGGTTGCGCGCGTCGCTAAAGAACGTGGGATTCCCGCTGAACAAGTCATGACTATTGGTGATAATTTAAATGACGTCAGCATGATTCAATGGGCTGGGGTAAGTTTTGCAATGGGCAATGCCGAACTGGAATTAAAAGAATATGCTAAATATGAAACAGCCACTAATTTAGAAAATGGTGTTGGCGAAGCCATCCTGCGTGCAATAAGAGAAGATTTGTAATAAGCACTACCAGTTACAGCACTCATTTATATATAGAAAGGAGATCGTGTCGTGTCTGAATTTTTTATTCAAGAACAACAGTTAGGAAAAGTTACGCGAACCATCGTGAAAGACCAAGCAGGCCGTTCACTTTTTCTATTGGTGGGGCGCTGGGGTACACGAGGAGATGCGCTTTCTTTATATGCAATGAACGGAGAAATTTTAGCCAGTATTAAACAAGTTTCTTGGACTTTTGGCACACGATTTGAATTATATCAGCGTTTTGAAAAAGTGGGTACTCTACGAAAACTGTTCAATTTGAATGCTGATTTCTATTATGTTCAAGGCCTTCATTGGGCAGTTGTTGGTGATATCAAAGCGCACCAATATTCAATTTATCAAGTCCATAAAAAAATCATGTCAATGGATAAAACCATGCTTTGTACAGGCGACTATTTTGTTTTAACTGTTGCCAATGATGAGGACGCACCATTGTGCATCTGCATAGCAGCTGTCCTTGACTACTGGTTATATAATAAGAAAAAACAAAAAACTTCCGATGATTTTGGATTAGATTTTGATCCTTTAACGGATTAATGAAAAATAACGAAGCTAAAGTGATTGACTTTAGCTTCGTTATTTTTACACTTCTTTTTGCATATGATTGTACAAGTGACCACTAATAGTCATTGTTGTGACATCTTTAAAGCCTTTGCTTGCGTATAACTTTCTCGCCCCAGGATTGTCAAAGTCAACATTTAGACCCAAGGCTTGCTTCCCGCTAGCTTTGGCTACTTCAGGTAAAGCATCTAATAACTTAGAACCAATGCCCATTCCGCGGAAACGTTCATCCACTGAAATCGTGTCTAAATACCATTCATTAGGCAAGGTTTCTTCTTCAATAAATAGCCGAACATCTTCTGCTAAGCCATGTTTTTTAAAGACTTCTCTTAAAGGTTCATCAATAATCTTTTCATCTTCTGCAGGATAGCCGACAGCAATCCCTGCAACTTCACCTGCATGTTCATAAACTAAAATTCGTTGATAGCCATAGCGATAGGTTGGATACGCCGTTGCCTCTGCTAACAGGTCAATCATTTGTTCTTCTGAGACTTCTTCTAAAATTGGTAACTCCATATCTTTTAAAATAACTAAGACCAGCCGAGCAATCGCTTGACCGTCTTCTTTTGTTGCCGAGCGAATCATTATAATTCTCCTTTACATTTAACTAAAAAAGAACTGGCTACTATCATTACTGACTTAGCCAATTCCTTTTATCTTGTCTTTAGTATAACAAATTTATTATTGAATTTCTACTGTAACCTGACGTCGTCCCCAAGCAGTACATTGCTCTACTGAATCAAAATGAACATCAACAATATTTCCTTGAATGGCGCCACCTGTATCTCCAGCAATAGCAAAGCCATAACCAGAGACTTTCACTAATGAACCTAGAGGAATTACGCTTGGATCAACTGCAACTACATTGCTTTGTTTACTTAAGTCAATACCAGTAGCACTTAGATTACTTGCACCTGGCTCACGCCAAGAATAAGCGGTTGATTCCATCTGAAGCACACGACCAGAGCCAGTTCCTGGTGTTGATGATTCGCCTGTCGATGATTCTGGCGTTGATGACGATTCGGATGAACTAGCAGAACTTGAAGATTCAGTGCTACTGCTTTCCGTACTTGTAGAAGAGCTTGATGCTTGACTGCTTGACTCTTCAGCAGCTTCGGCTTCTAGTTTAGCCGCCGCATCTGCTTGCGCTTGTTTGTCGGCAGCTGCTTGTTTCTTCGCTGCTTCTGCTTTGGCGGTTTCTGCCGCACGTTTTTTCTGTGCCTCAGCTGCTGCTTTTTCGCTGACTAAGCGTTGTTGCTCTTTCTGTTTGTCTGTCGAAATTTGAGCCAATAATTCTTCATTATTCGCCATTTTTTCTTTTAACTCAGAGACTTTATTATTCATTGAAGAAGCTTCAACTTGTAATTTCTCTTCATTTTGTTTTAAAGTTGTTTGCGTATTTTCAACTTTTTCTTGTAATGCAGCTAACTTTTCTTTTTCGCTAGTTAAGCTTTCAATCTTTTCCCGTTCAAAGTTTTGTAAAACGGTCATGGCGTAGGCCCGATTAAAGAAATCTGATAAATTTTCTGCATCTAATAAGGCTTGCCAAGTACGTTGGTCGCCATTTAATTGAATATCCTTCATACGATCGCCAACAGCTTCTTTACGACGAGAAATATTTTTTTCTGTTTTTTCTATTTCCTCTTTCGAAGTTTTCAACGTATCTTCCGCTTTCGAAATTTGCGTTTTTAAACGTTCGATTTCCGCATATTTAGCATTTACATCGTCTAAGGCTGAATTGATTTCTTTACTAATTAACTCCCCAGATTGTTTCGCTTGCGCTTCTTTTTCTTGCAACGAATCAAGTGATTCTGCTGCCGCAGCGACTGGAAGTCCAAAATTGATAAGCATCATTGTTGTTAAAAATGGTATCAACTTTTTAACCTTCACTAAATCCAACACCTTTCCTAACTTATCTAAAACACCTACTCATTATACTAGTCAGGAGGGCTTGTTTTATTTCAATAATGTTACAATTTGTTACAATTTAAATGCAACTCTTTTTTTATCCTGCGTTTATTCATTAGTCCATTTCTATCTCAATTCTTTAAGAATTTCTTAAGACGCCTTAAAAACTAGCTTTTGATGATTTTTCTTTTTTTCATCCCATTAGACCATTGATTGAAATATTTTGTAATATTTTTTGTTAATTATTGGCCCTTTTTCTTCAAATCTTCTAAGAGATGCCGAACTTCTTTGGAATTTTTAATGTTTTTTAAAGTTAGTTTTGGGTAATTGTTAATAAAACGACGTTGTTGGAAATTTAACCGATTTTGGAAATGCTCTTTTTTGGTTCGTTCTTTTAACTTCTGCCAATCAGCTGTAGCGATTTCCATTTTTGTGTTCAACCGTTGCTTAAATTCTTGTTGGTTCGTTTCCAACGTTTGGCCCATCTCGGTAATAAGTTTTTTGAAACCTTGCATGTTCAGCAACGTATAAATTAAGTCAAGCCCCATTACAATCACTATGCAAAGTGCTAAGTAGTTGCCAAAGGTTGCTTGTAAAAAACTGACAACTTTGGCGATTTCTGGTTGAATAACTTTGACAATCAAGACACAACCCAATCCCCAAAAAAGAGAAACCGGTAAAGCCACGCGACCGTTTAAATTAAAAGGTACATCATGATAATCCCACCAAGAGGCATGAAACAATTTTTCCAAGCCATAACTAGTGACATATTCTAAAATCGTCACTAAAACAGCCGATCCGACATACAATACCAAGAGATTGTTCTCAAAGGGTTCCACAAAATAGAGAACGCTTAAGACCCCAAATCCATAAATAGGACAATAGGGCCCTACCAAAAATCCTCGATAAACAAATTTTTTGGCTTTTAATGAACAATACACCGTTTCCCATAACCAACCGATAAAGGAATAAATAAAAAATAACAAAATAACCTGACTCATTTTTTCCACGTTTCTGTCACACTCCACTTCTTTGCGCTTTTCTTCTATTTTAACAGAAGTTGAGAAAATGTAGCGAACAACTTTCTTTCATTGAAAGATTAAGCTACAATGAGAGCAGCAAAGGGAGGAATCTTATGTTTGGTTTATTGAAATACGCAAAAAATTATCGAAAACAAATTATCCTCGGTCCAGTCTTCAAATTTTTAGAAGCTTGTTTCGAGTTAGTCTTGCCCTTATTCATGGCTCACTTAGTCGATGTCGGTATTCGTCAAAACGACCGACAGACTGTCATAGAAATGGCCCTCTGGATGCTTGTTATGTCGTTAGTTGGTTTATTTTTTGTCATGATTTGTCAATATTATGCTTCAGTCGCTTCGCAAGGCTTTGGGACAGAGCTAAGAAATCAATTAATGAAGAAAATTAATCAGCTTTCACACAAAGAATTGAATAGTTTTGGTACAGATACCCTCATCACCCGGATCACAAACGATATCAACCAGCTTCAATTGGCTTTAGCGATGTTTATTCGGTTGGTCATTCGGACACCTTTTTTAAGTATCGGTTCTGTGGTCATGGCTTTTTACATTGACGTGCAGATGGGCTTTCTTTTCCTATTACTTTTACCAATTTTCAGCCTTATTCTCTTTATTATCATTAAAGTGACTGTGCCTTTATATCAAAAAGTCCAAGAATATTTGGATCGGTTAAACCGTCAAATTAGTCAAAACTTAAGCGGTGTCCGTGTAATCCGTGCGTTTGCTAGAAAGGAAACAGAGCAACGACATGTTGATAAAGCTTCAGATGATTTAGGCGATATTTACATTCGCGTATCGAATGTTTCTGCTTTATTAACGCCTTTAACCACTTTGATTATGAATGTTGGAATTTTATTTTTACTTTATTTTAGTGGCTTAAAAGTTTCTTTTGGTTCCTTGCAACAAGGGGAAGTTTTAGCATTGATCAATTATATGAATCAAATGATGCTCGCTTTAATTGTTGCTTCTAATCTCGTGGTAATTTTTACGCGAGCCGCCGCTTCCGCAAACCGTGTCAATGCGGTTTTAACTGTAGAAAGCCAGTTAACAGATACACCAGAATCAGCAAAAACATCTCCACAATTTGGTGATATTACCTTTGACCATGTAGATTTTCGCTATGAACCAGAGGCCGGTTTGGCTTTGGAAAATATCAATTTCACGATTCCTAAAGGCTCAATTCTCGGCATCACAGGACCTACCGGCAGCGGGAAAAGTACCTTAACCCAACTCATTCCCAGATTTTATGATGTGAGTGCAGGAAACCTTTTTATTAATGGTATAAATGTGCGCGATTGGCCGCTCTTTACTTTACGCCAACAAGTGGCAAGTGTCCCACAAACTGCCGTCTTATTTACAGGGACTATTCGAGAAAACTTACAATGGGGCAAACCAAATGCAACTGATGAAGACTGTTGGGAAGCATTAGCTATCGCCCAATGTAAAGAATTTGTTGAACAATTAGACCAAGGGTTAGACACGCCTGTTAACGAAGGCGGAAAAAACTTTTCTGGTGGACAAAGACAACGGTTGACCATTGCCCGTGCCTTGATTAGGAAACCGCATTTACTTATTTTAGATGATTCCTTGAGTGCCCTCGACTATCAAACAGATTTGAACCTGCGCCGTGCTTTACAAAATGAACGAGCAGAGACAACCGTTATTTTAATTTCACAACGCGTGAGTTCGATTGCAACGGCGAATCAAATTTTAGTCCTAGATAGTGGAAAAGTCGCTGGCCTTGGCACCCACGAAGAATTACTTACTTCTTCTAAAGAGTATCAAGAAATCGTTGCGTCACAGGAGGAGGATACCCATGCAAACTAAAAAAATTCATTTTGGCGCCTTCTCACGTTTTAAGCCGTATTTACTACGCTATCCAAAAGAAATTATCGGCGCCTTAATCCTAGGAATTCTCAGTGGTTTTTCGACTGTCCTCATGACTTATTATATAGGTAAATCCGTTGATACAATGGTTGGTAAAGGACAAGTCAATGCTGCACAACTCATCAAAATTTTAGGTTTATTAGCAGGGATTTTACTCGTAACCGTTCTAAGTCAATGGCTGATTCAACGTCTCGGTAATCGCGTGTCTTATTTATCGACCACACAGCTGAGAAAAGATGCCTTTGCCCATTTAAATCAATTACCGTTAAGTTATTATGACCAAACGTCACACGGAAATATCGTCAGTCGCTTTACCAACGATATTGACAATATTTCAATGGCTTGCTCGGCTGTCTTCAACCAATTATTTTCCGGCATGGCCACCGTCGTTGTTGCTTTGCTCTTTATGATTCGGCTAAGTCCCCTGCTCACATTAGTGGTTCTTATCAGTACGCCGATTATTTTTATTGTAAACTGGCTTGTTGCAAAAGCTTCACAAAAAAACTTTGCTGCACAACAAACGATTGTTGGTGAAATTTCCGGCTTCGTTTCAGAAATGGTTGGCAACCAAAAAATTGTTAAAGCCTTTCAACAAGAACAAGCTACGCAAGAAACATTTGAAGCATTGAATCAAACGTTGTATGAAAAAGGACAGAAGGCTCAGTTTTCTTCCTCCTTAACCAACCCACTTTCTCGATTTATCGACCATTTATCTTATTTATCGATTGGATTAGTCGGTGGCTTGTTAGTTTTAAGTGGCAATCCTTTAGTCACAGTTGGTGTTATTTCCAGTTTCACCATTTACTCTAGTCAATTTTCTAAACCTTTTATTGAACTCTCAGGAATCACCAACCAAATCCAAGCCGCCTTAGCTGGATTGGAACGTACCTTTGATATGATGGATCAACCAGTTGAACGTCCTGATGTCCCGAACGCAATTGTTTTGAAAGAAGCGCGAGGCCGTGTTGAATTTAAAGACGTTGATTTTTCTTACACGCCGACGCGACCTTTAATCGAAAACTTTAATTTAATTGCTGAACCAGGAGAAACAATTGCCATTGTTGGGCGAACTGGTGCGGGTAAATCAACATTAGTGAATTTGTTAATGCGCTTTTACGAGGTCGACCATGGTCAAATTACGGTTGATACTCACGACATTACTCAAATTACTCGGGACAGCTTACGAAAAAGTTTTGGTATGGTTCTCCAAGATACTTGGCTATTCGATAGTTCCATTCGGGAAAATTTAACATACGGGAATCCTGAAGCCTCTGACGAAGAAATTATAGAAGCCATGAAAAAAGCCCATATTTTTGATTTCGTCATGCGTTTACCTCAAGGACTAGATACTCAGATTGGTTCCCAAGGCGTTAAAATTTCTGAAGGACAACGACAATTAATGACTATTGCACGCACGATGATTAGTAATCCGCCGATGCTTATTTTAGATGAAGCGACCAGTTCAGTTGATACATTGACCGAGCAAAAAATTCAGGATGCTTTTTTACAAATGATGACTGGCCGGACCAGTTTTGTTATTGCCCACCGCTTAGCAACAATCAAAAGTGCTGAAAAAATTCTAGTTATGGACAACGGTCAAGTAGTTGAAATTGGCACCCATGACGAATTATTGCAAAAAGAACAGGGTTATTATCGTGACCTTTACGAAGCGCAGTTTAATCAAAAAGCACAATAAAAAAGAGTCACTTTTCTGGGATGATGAAAAGTGACTCTTTTAATTTTAAATTTATTGATCTAATTCAGATAATGGTTTCCCAAATAAACGTTTAAAGGGAATTTTATTGCCTAAATAATAAGTGGCAATTACTTGTATAGGAAAGAAAATAACTGTTTTAATTAAGCGTGGCACCCACCAAGCAAAATTTGCTAGATTGACTCCATACATTAAACTTAACCACAAAGGCGTTAAAATGATATTAATTAAAACGGTGACCAACAATGTCGCCAAAATCACTCGTTGCCATGTCATTTCTTTCTTATAATAGAAATAACCATAAATAGCACCAGCCAAAAAGGCATTTAAAGTAAACCCAGGAAAATAGCCTGCTTTTGGAAAAAGCAACATTCCTACTACATCAGCCACCGCCGTGCCGATTCCAGCCCAAAAAGGTCCGAAAATCATCCCAATCAATGATTCTGGGATAAACGTGAAACTGATTTTTAAAAACGTTGTTTCATACGCAAAAAAGCGTGAAAAAACAACGACCACCGCAATGAGTACGCCCATTAACGCAATGGATTTTGTGCCAAATTTTTTCTTTGTCATTTTTAGCATCTCCTCTAAGAGCTGCTACATGACGAACCATGCAGCGAATGCGAAAACAAAACCGCGAACATCAAAAAGCTGAACGTGTTGTTCTGATGATAAGCAAAATAAGAACCTTTGCTTTCTAGCAACACACTGTTTATGTTCTTCGTCCAAAAGGCAACATCCCATCCTTTTAGCACTTAACGCTTTGTCTCCTACTCTGTTATTTTATTTGGACAAAAGTCCTCATAAAATATACCACAAAATAGTCAAAATAACCATTAAGGTTCTCTAAAAAGCTAACGGTCGACGATCGCCTTCATGGATAACTTCACGGAAGTCCGCAAACCCCGCCTCGACACCTCTCAAAAGAATTTCAGCACTGCCGATATTGGTTGCTAAAGGAATTTCATAGACATCACTTAGACGAATCAAAGCTGTCACATCTGGTTCATGCGGTTGCGCGGAAAGAGGATCTCTTAAAAAAATAACTAAATCAATGTTGTCTTCTGATATCATTGCGCCAATCTGTTGATCCCCACCTAATGGCCCCGATTTAAAGCAATGCACGGGTAAGCCAGTTGCTTCCATCACTTTCATGCCTGTCGTTCCTGTTGCATACAATTCATGTTTTTCTAAAATATGTTTATAAGCGGTTGCTAGTTTGATCATTAATGTTTTTTTACGATCATGAGCGATTAAAGCGATTTTCATGTTATCCAACTCCTGTCTTTGTTATATTATAACAAAAGTTTATCGATAAATCCGCTGAGAGTGTTTGTCCTTTGTCACCTTGACGAAAAAGTCTTCTTTTTCTTGTGCAACTCTCCCTTGCTGAAAGATAGCGTTTTCATTTAAACTATGAGTAACAAATCAAAAAGAAAAGAGTGACGTATCAAATGGTGGAAATGGCGCTTAGAAATGTGTATAAAAAATATGACAATGCAGAACATTATTCTGTTACAGATTTTAACTTAGAAATTACAGACCGTGAATTTATCGTCTTTGTCGGACCTTCTGGTTGCGGTAAATCAACAACATTGCGAATGATTGCTGGCTTAGAAGATATTACTGAAGGTGAATTATCAATTGGGGACAAAGTCATGAATGACGTTGCGCCAAAAGATCGTGATATTGCCATGGTTTTCCAAAACTATGCGCTTTACCCGCATATGACTGTTTTTGATAACATGGCTTTTGGTTTAAAACTAAGAAAATATGATAAAGCTGAAATTAAAAAACGGGTGGAAAATGCTGCGGATATTCTGGGCTTAACAGAGTACTTACAACGTAAACCTGCGGCGCTTTCTGGTGGACAACGCCAACGTGTTGCACTTGGCCGGGCAATTGTTCGTGATGCCAAAGTCTTTTTAATGGATGAACCTTTATCAAACTTGGATGCAAAATTACGTGTAGCCATGCGTGCTGAAATCGCTAAACTACACCAACGTTTAGAAACTACGACAATTTATGTGACACATGACCAAACCGAAGCGATGACCATGGCTGATCGAATCGTAATTATGAAAGATGGCTTTATTCAACAAATTGGTTCACCAAAAGAAGTTTACAATACACCTAAAAATATGTTCGTAGCTGGGTTCATCGGCTCACCTGCCATGAATTTCTTCAAAGTTACCTTAAATAATGGGGTTATTTCTAACCAACATGGCTTAAAGCTAGCAATTCCTGAAGGAAGAAACAAAGAGCTTGTTGAACATGGTTATGAAGGCAAAGAATTAATTTTCGGTATTCGTCCAGAAGATATTCATAGCGAACAAGTGGCTTTAACAGCAATGAAAGATGCAGTGATTAAATCTGAAGTTGTTGTTTCTGAATTATTAGGGGCTGAATCCATGCTTTATACAAAAATTGGTGATACAGAGTTTATCTCAAAAGTAGATGCTCGTGACTTCCACCATCCTGGTGAAATGATTGACTTAGCTTTTGATATTAACAAAGGACATTTCTTCGACCCTCAAACAGAAGAAGTCATTAAATAAAAAAATCTCGAGGCATCCGTCACAATGACGGATGTCTCGATTGTTTCTCTTTATGCTAATTTAACCTTCTTCTTTATCACTTTGGGTTGTTTCGCTTCTGTAAAAGTTGGAATATCTACATGTTTACTTAAGGTACTTGCTAAAAAGTAGGCAATACTGAAATCCACCAAACTATGAATTAATCCACCAACGCCCATCAAAAGAAAAATAGAATACATGAAGCCGGCTGTATAATAAGTTCCTGGCAAGTTGCCCATTGTGTAAAATACAGAAACAACCACTAGCTCGGCAGCGGAATGAATCACTCCAATTCCCACGTTAAACAACTGTAATTTCCCATTTAATAAAGTGAATTTCCCCTCTTTATTGATTAAAATTTCTGGATGCTTTTGTAAAATCACTGCGCCAATGACTGCAAAAATCAAATGAGATAAGGCCCGCAAAGCAATAATCGGTGTTGCGGATAAGAAAAAACCAAAACCTGTTCCTAGACTAACCGCAATTGCCACCACTGGAGAAATAAACATGGCAATAAAAACTGGGACGTGACTTGCTAACGTAAAACTGGCTGGACCAATGGTAATTCTTGGCATAACCATTGGAATGATAATCCCCATTGCAATTAAAAGTGCTGAAATTGTTAAACGTTTTACTGAGTTTGTTTTCATTAAAACTGCCTCCTAAAGGTGTCATGACACCTTTTTGTTTTTCTCAAGTGTAGCTGAACGGCCGCAATGTGTCAAGACACATAAAAGAACTTTCTGTTATTTCTCATAAATAACAGAAAGTTCTTTTTTATACTGGTTTATTTTTTTCTAAAGCATTACTTAAACGAGCGAATTCTTCTAAAGACAATGTTTCACCACGTCTAGAAGGATCAATTTCTGCTTCAGCTAGGCTCTCTTTTAGCCAAGCCACCGTTTGTTCATCTTTCCCATAAAAATGCGTTAAGTTATTCCACAATGTTTTACGTCTTAATTGGAAACTGGCTTTGGTTAATTTGAAAAATTCTTTTTCATTGGTCACTGTCACTGCTGGTGTAGCACGGCGCGTCAATTTAATAATCGCCGAGTCAACATTGGGCTGCGGCACAAAAACTGTTTTTGGCACAATAAAGGCGACACTTGCTTCCATAAAATATTGGACAGCAATTGATAATGAGCCATAAGCTTTCGTTCCTGGTTTAGCAGCAATTCTATCAGCGACCTCTTTTTGCATCATCACAACCATTTCAGCTACATCTAAAGAAGATTCTAAAAAATGCATCATAATTGGCGTAGTAATATAGTAAGGTAGGTTAGCCACCACTTTAATCGGATACTTCTCTTGAAAAACTTGGTTGGTTGTCTCGACCAAATCAGCTTTTAAAACATCCTGATGTACCACTGTCACATTATCATAGCGACTTAAGGTATCCGCTAAGACAGGAATCAAGCGATCATCAATCTCAAAAGCCACAACTTGGGCTGCGTTCATCGCTAATTGCTCTGTTAATGCACCAATTCCAGGCCCGACTTCGACAACATTTGTCCGCTGATTGATTCCCGCTGTTTCTACAATTTTTCTTAAAATATTAGGCTCTGTCAAAAAATTTTGACCTAAACTCTTTTTAAATGAAAATCCATGCTTTTTTAGTATTTCTTTGGTTCTGGATGGTGTGGCAATTTCTTTATAGTCCGTCACGCTTGTTCCTCCATGTAGTTATTCTTCGTTTTCAAGTTCTTTTAAAATACGTGTCATGCTTTCTTTCAATTCTGCTTCTGTAATCCGAAACATGCTTAACCGTTTGACTAACTGTTTGCTATTTGTATAGCCAATTCTTAGGTCATCTCCTAATAATTCACGGTATTTTTTTGCATTTGCTCCCGCTATTAAACCATATTCAACTAGTGTTTGTCTAGGAATTTCTTGATAGTCTTCATCAGCTTGAACAGGTGTTACAACTTTTTTTAAGGCTTCAATAATTGCTTCATCACTAGCATGTTCAACCCCTAGGCTACCGCCATTTTTTTTAGGAACTGCAACTTTTCTTGATAAAAAAGCATGCTTTGCATCAGGGACAACTTCCATTATTGTTTTACGAATTTTTTCGCCCGAATAGTCTGGATCTGTAAAAATAATCACGCCTCTCGTTTCTTGTGCGTGTTCAATTTGTGTCAAAATTTCATCATTGATAGCAGAACCAATCGTTTCAATCGTATCCGCTGCAACTACCTCTTGAATGCGGCGTGTGTCGTCTTTTCCTTCAACGACAATGATTTCTGCAACTTTCATTTTTTCCTTCATTTATCTATCCGAAACAAGCGATGAGCGTTGACTCTCGTTTGTTCTGCCACTTCTTCAAAGGTTAGTTGTCGTAATTCAGCAATTTTTTCCACTACGTATCGTGTATAGCCGGGTTCATTCCGTTTACCACGATAAGGAACAGGGGCTAAATAGGGTGCATCTGTTTCCACCAACATTCTTTCTAGTGGTACCGCCATCGCCGCTTCTTGAACATCCAACGCCTTTTTAAACGTTACGACTCCGCTAAAAGAAATATGCAGACCTAAATCTAAAAATTTCTTCATCCACTCAGCATCGCCACTGAAACTATGCATGATTCCACCAATATCTGAAACTTTTTCATCTTTTAAAATTCGATAGGTATCTTCTAATGCCTCTCTCGTATGCACACTAAACGGTAAATTCATTTCCCGAGCAATCGCAATTTGACGGCGAAAGACTTTTTCTTGCACCTCTTTAGGATCCTCCATCCAGTAATAATCAAGACCGATTTCACCTAATGCGACAATTTTTGGTAACGTTAATTGTTCTTGTAATCGACGTTCAACCTCTGGCGTATAGCTGCCCGCTTCTGTTGGATGCCAACCAATGATACTATAAATATTGGCATATTCCTGACTAAGTAAAAGAGATTTTTCAATCGTTGGTTCATCAAAACCGACCACGGCCATCTCTGTAACACCCAATTCTTGGGCATGTGCAATCGTTTCTGGAATATCATCATTAAATTGTTCTGCATTCAAATGTGTATGTGTATCAAAAATCATTATGATTGCCTCCTTTATCTCCTCTCTACTTTATCATATTTCTTGAAAAATCTGAATGACTAGGCAACAAGATTCGCCATTTCCTCATAAACAGCGCTTGCATTTATGCTAAAAGTAACGTATACTATTCAGTCATGTTATTAAAAGGAGGAATCTCCATGACCGATGAAAAAATTTATGAACAACAGCATTTAACAACGGTTTATCATGAGCTACAAGCGGCTAAAAAAGTTTACGAAGAGCAATTGGCGAACACAATGAAAGATGGCAAACATATGCTAGAAGAATTTGGTCGCGATTCTAAGCTGAATTTTGATAGTTATGCCGATAATCTAGAGACGTTTGCCATGTTGGAAATGAAGAACCGTGAAATTGATCAGTGGAACTTAAAAAATGAAGCAACGGCTAAAAATTTAGACAAAGTGAAACGCCTATTACAAGTTCCTTATTTTGGCAAAATTGGCGTGACTTTTGAAGACAGCCCTGAAGAGCCAGAAAACTTTTATATTGGCGTAAACGATTTTACTTCTTTAGAAGAAGAAACGCGCATTCACGATTGGCGCTCACCGATTGCTTCGTTATTTTATGACAATGTTTTAGGGAAAACAGCCTACATGGCACATCAACAAACCATTCCTGTACAACTTGATTTGAAAAGACAGTTAATTATTGAAAAAGATCAATTAATCAACTATTTTGACACAACCATTGCGATTCAAGATGATGTGTTATTGCATTCTTTAGAAGAAGATGCTTCTCCTTATATGAAGGACATTACGACAACCATTCAACAAGAACAAAATCAAATAATTCGTGATGAAACGCAGCCACTCCTACTAGTCAACGGGATTGCTGGTAGTGGGAAAACGTCTGCGATTATGCAACGGATTGCTTATTTACTTTATCAACATCGAGCAGAAATTACGGCGGATAATATTTTATTACTTTCACCAAATTCAACATTTATTGATTATATTTCTCAAGTTTTACCGAATTTAGGCGAACGAAATCCCTTGAATTTGACTCTTTTACAATTTTTGCGCTTCACTACCAAAGAATCATGGCCAATGGAAGAAGAAACGGACTATTTCGAACGCATTACTCGCTCTGAGGCAACGGAGCAAGAGCACGTTATTCGTTCAAAAGAATTTGCAACGTTTCTTTTAAGCAATCCTGAAAAAGCGGTTGTGCAGCCACATTTTTTCCGTCCTTTAACTTTTAAAAAGCAGACCTTATTTACTTCAGAAACAATTTTTAAACTTTATCAAGAAACACCAGCTGACTTGAGTATTCGCCAACGAATTTCAGCCACAAAAGAAAAGTTAACCAGTCTTTGGACACGGTACTTATTAAAACAAGCCCATTCTAAAAAAATGTTGGATCAATTCCAAGATTTAACAGAAGCTGAACAAGTTCGTTATTTTGGCACAGTGATTACCGAAGATAATGAAAAACATCTGGCTGATTTTGCTTTAAAACGTTTGAAGAAAAAATATCGCTCCATCACTGCCGCTATCAAAAATGATGCTTGGCTAGATCAATGGGCCTTTTTTGAAACGTTTTATTCTTTATTCACTGAAAAATCGTATCAAAAAGAGACAGCTGTTTTCACAGCCGATGAAATTGTGGCCCTTATTTTGGTGAAACATGCATTTATTGAAAACCTCGCCAACCAGCAAATGGCTTTTATCCTAGTCGATGAAGTCCAAGATTATACAGAAGCCCAATTATTATTACTGCTGACACTTTTCCCTAAAGCTAGTTTTACTTTAGCTGGTGATGAAAATCAAGCCATTTTTAATACAGCCATTGAATTTTCTGAAGCCCATGATCTATTGGTTAACGAAACCAGCCGTTCTGTTGGAACCTATCAATTATTAAACAGTTACCGTTCAAGTAAAGAAATTACACGACTCTTCCAAACATTAGGCACTCAACCAGAGCAATTAACCATTGTGCCCATCCGGCATGATGGAGAAAAGCCGACATTTATTCCTTGTGACTCTGCGTCTGACTATCTTAAAGCAATCGTCACTTCCATTGCAACTTTTGATCCGAAAGAAAGCACCGCCATTATTACTAAAACTTTTGCAGAAAAAGAACAATTAACAAAAGAACTCAGTGCTTCTCTTTCATTGGAAGAGCATCCGTCACTGCAAGTTTTATCAATTGATATGGCAAAAGGTCTAGAATTTGATAATGTAATTCTTCATAACCCAAATGTTAATCGTTATTCCGACAATAAACGAGATAAAAAAATCCTGTATACTGCTATTTCTCGTGGAATGAAACGGGTCGTTTTACCTTATACCGGCACACTTTCTGAATGGTTTACACCTTACTTGGCAGCCCAGTAACTGAGACTTAAGACGGATTTTATTTTTAGAAAAACCACTTATAATAGACGAGTAGGTACTGCTTTTTAATTAGCAGACCTACTCGTTTGTTGTCTCTTAAGTTGAGAGGAGCGTGATAAGGTGAAACAATCACCTGATTTAGAAAATTTTTTAAAAACCTCTATCCAAAAAAATGTAACTATTGAGCGAAAACAACAAAACCAAACCATTTGGCACTGGCTACTGCTTATTTTATTTGGCTTGCTAACCTTTGGCTCACTGACACAGCAGTTACTCCTAATTGGCTTGTTTACACTTATTGCCGCTATTGTTAAAGGTCCCTTAATGCTCGTCTGGGGAACCATCTATTCGGCGTTAGTGGCTTTGTTTCCACCTTTTGCTTTAGTCCTATCTTTACTTTTTTTTATAATTAATTTAGGCACCGTTATGAAAAGTTGGCGGATTACTTTAACAAGTGCTTACTTTTATCTAATTCCTTTAAGTTTTAGTCTCTTGAAAACGACCGACTGGGTATCAACGCCTTATTTCCTGACAGGCTTGGCTTTGTTAAGTATTTTAGGACTGCATTTTATATTAGAGTGGCTCTATAAAAATAATAGCTTAGGCCGCTTACTCACGTGGCAAATTATTAGTGTCCCTTTTTCACTCTTACTGATCATTTTACCAAGTCGCCTAACGAAAGGCCGTTTTGGTAAAAAACGAATACCTAAAAAAGTGAAACTCTAAAATAGAAAAGCCTAGGAAAAATCGCAAATAATTTTTTCTAGGCTTTTCTTCGATTCTTTTAATTTAAAAATTCGTTGATTTTCGATTTTAGGACGTCGATAAAACTGGAGAAAGAGAGTTCATTTGTTTGTGAATATGTCCAATGAGCCAATAACAGAAAAACTAAAATAACCAGTATCGCAACCACTAAAAAGGTTCTAATTCTTGCCCTTCTTTTTCTACGTTGAACTGTTAGCCGTGCTTGTTCCCTTACTCTCATAGCTTCTAAATAATACGGACGCCATTTAGGATCATTTTTTCGTTGCTCATAAAATTTAAATTTATGATAAGCCATCAAACTTCCCCCACATCAAATCACTTTTCTTCTAGTATACAAAAAAAGTAGTAAAGATAAAAGGTTACAATTCACCTTTTATCTTTACCACTTATGCTTTTATGCGATTCCTGCACCATTTGGCATTTCTTTTGGTGCTTCAACAATTTGAAGTTTACCTTCTGGTGATTCAGCTGAAAGAATCATTCCTTGGCTAATTTGACCACGCATTTTTCTTGGTTTTAAGTTAGCCACAATGACTACTTTTTTGCCAATTAGCGCAGCTGGATCTGGATAAAATTCAGCAATACCTGAAAGAATTTGACGATGGTTTTCATCTCCAGCATCTAAACGGAATTGCAATAATTTATCTGCTCCTTTGACTTTTTTACAGTCAATAACTTCGGCAACTTTTAATTCCACTTTATCGAAATCATCGTACTTAATTTGTTTTTCTTTCGTTGAAACCAACGTTGTTTCTTCTGGATTCCATTTAATATCCTCTTCTGTAGCACTTTCGCTTTGGGACATTTTCTTTTGAATATACGTTACTTCTGTTTCAATTTCTAAACGTGGGAAAATAGGTGTTCCTTTACTTGTTACTGTTACGTCTGTTGGGAACTCACCAAAATGAATATTTTCCATGTTCATTGTTTCTGGATCTAAGCCTAATTGTTCGAAAATTTTCCCTGGTGTTTCTGTCATGACTGGTTGCAATAAGATTGCCACAATTCGTAAGCTTTCCGCTAAATGGATCATGACACTTTCTAATTCGTTGCGTTTCTCTTCTTCTTTAGCCAATACCCAAGGCGCTGTTTCATCAATATATTTATTGGCACGAGAAACTAGCGTCCAGATTTCTGCAATGGCCGTATTAAATTCCATTTTTTCCATTGCTTCATGATATTTTCCAATAACATTCGCCGCAGTTGTCGATAGTTCACTATCAAATGGGGTAACTTTTGAAGCATAGGCTGGTACTTTGCCATCACAATATTTATTAATCATCGCAATTGTTCGATTCAACAAGTTTCCTAAGTCATTAGCTAAATCATAATTTAAGCGAGAAACGAAATCTTCTGGTGTAAACACGCCATCACTACCAAATGGAATTGCTCGTAATAAATAATAACGTAACGCATCTAGACCGTAGCGTTCTACTAACATTTCAGGGTAAACAACATTTCCTTTAGATTTAGACATTTTTCCGTCTTTCATCAATAACCAACCATGTCCAAAGACTTTTTTCGGTAATGGTAAATCCAAGGCCATTAACATAATTGGCCAATAAATCGTATGGAAACGCACGATTTCTTTCCCAACCATTTGCACGTTCGCAGGCCAATATTTTTGGAATAATGAATCATCTTCTGAGCCATAACCTAGTGCTGTAATATAGTTTGATAACGCATCAATCCATACGTAAACCACATGTTTTGGATCATTTTTTAATGGAATTCCCCAAGAGAAAGTCGTTCTTGAAACGGCTAAATCTTCTAATCCTGGTTTGATGAAGTTATTTAGCATCTCATTTTTACGAGATTCTGGTTGAATAAATTCTGGATGTTCTTCGTAATATTGTACCAAGCGATCCGCATATTTACTCATGCGGAAGAAATAGGATTCTTCTTTAACTAATTCGACTTCGTGACCACTTGGTGCTTTCCCACCAATGACATTGCCTTCGTCGTCACGATATACTTCAGCTAATTGTGTTTCAGTGAAAAATTCTTCATCAGAAACTGAATACCAACCTTCATATTCTCCAAGGTAGATATCTCCTTGTTCTACTAAACGATCAAAAATTTGTTGCACGGCTGCCATGTGATAATCATCCGTTGTCCGAATAAATTTATCATAGCTGATATCTAATGTTTTCCATAATTTTTGAACATCTGCTGCCATTTTATCAACGTACTCTTTTGGTGTCACATTCAACTCAGCAGCTTTTTTTTCAATTTTTTGGCCATGTTCATCCACACCTGTTAAATAAAATACATCAAAACCCATTAAACGCTTGTAACGGGCCATTGCATCGCAGGCGATTGTTGTATATGAATTCCCAATATGTAATTTCCCACTTGGGTAATAAATTGGGGTGGTAATATAAAATGTTTCTTTCTGTGACATACAGAAAAAACCTCCTTTAGTCATTTTCCTAAACCCTCAGGATTTACTCCTAAACAGTATACCATAATTAGACATTATTAAACTATATTTCTTGTCGGTTTTCTCTTGAAAATGAAGAAAATGCCAGAAAGAAAAGAGAGAAAGACCTGTCTAATTGACAAGTATTCCTCTCTTTTTTTGTTCATTTTTATTCTTTTGTCTCGAAACGAACGATACTATGGTGTCGGCCATAAAAGAAATAAATAGCCAAACCAATCACTACGGCTACGCCAAATACTTGCCAAGTAGCTAAAGACAATTGGAACATCAAAGCCGCGCAAACCACGATTGAAATTAATGGTAGAACCGGCACAAGCGGCACTTTAAATTCACCTGCTTGCGGTTCTCCTTTCATTGTCCGTAATTTGATAATTCCTAAAGCGAGAAACATCAGATAAAAGAGTGTCACGATATTTGTAAGTTCAGCCAACATCTCCATTGGAACAACACCAGCAAAAACCATTGCTAAAAATCCAGCTACATAGGTTGCATTCTTAGGTGTGTGCCGCTTCTCATCAATTTTGCTCATAAACTGCGGCAATAATCCATCTTTACTAATCGCATAAATCACACGGGCTAAACTGTACATCATCGCAATCGTCACTGTTAATAAGGTTAAAATAGCGCCAACTGAAATGATTGTCGCGATTGCGCCATGATTAATGAAACGCATCGCAAAAGCCACCGGATCCTTGACCCCTAAATCCGTAAATGGAACAATCCCAGTTAAAACTAATGTAACAACAATATATAACAATGTTGAAATAATAATGGAACCAATAATCCCTTTTGGAATATCTTTTTTCGGATTCTTCACTTCCTCCGCAGCCATGCTGACCGCATCAAACCCTAGAAAGGCAAAGAAAACTAAAGCAGCACCACTGAAAACGCCTGAAAAACCATAAGGAATAAATGGTTGCCAGTTCGTTGGTTTCACATAAAAGATTCCCACGAGAACAAATAATAAAATAATCCCAAACTTCACGAAAACCATTAAGTTATTTAAACGTAACGCTGTTTTCGCTTCTAAGGATACCCAAAAAGTTACAGCTACAACGACCAACATGGCAATCAAATCAATATATGTACCATTTGTTGGATTATAAGCACCACTTAACGCTTGCGGCAAAGAAAAACCTAAGCTATCCAAAAAGCCATGGACATAGCCTGACCAACCTGAAGCAACGGATGAAACCGCCAAGAAAAACTCACAAATAATCATCCAACCAGTCATCCAAGCCACAATTTCTCCAAAGACCACATACATGTAGGCATACGGCCCACCAATGACCGGAATACGTGATGCAAATTCTGCATAGCATAAACCAGATAAAATAATCGCGGCTGCTGCTACCAGAAATGATAAGACGAGCCCTGGACCTGCATAGCGTTCCGCTGCGACACCTGTCACAACAAAAATCCCTGTTCCTACTACAGCCCCAATTCCTAGAAAAATTAAGTCCATCGTCTTAAGATTTTTTTTCATCCCACCACTGTCATTGACAGGCACAGTGATTTCTTTTTTTCTGAAAATAGACATGTGTTTACCCCCGTAAAAAAAATAAGCGTAAATAAACTATTTACGCTTTCATATACCCTAAAAGAATACCACCTAGAATAACAAAAATGCAACCAAAAATAACATAAAACATTTCTTTTTTTGATTTTCTTTCGCCTAAAAGGAAGATGCCCCCAAGAGTCGAAATAATAATCCCCATTTGTGATAAAGAGAAGCTAATAGCTAAGCCAATTTCACGCATGGTTAATAACATACAAATATTTCCTAAGCCCCAAAGCAGACCCGTCGTCATATTCATCCAAACAAAACGATCAACTTTGACTTTTTTGAAGGCAAAGAAACTAGCCCCCACTAACATACCAATACTTTGTGGCAAAATAATTCCCCACGGATCTAAACCAGTGGCATTAATAATGATGGTATAGACACCATACCCAACTGTTGAGAAAATCAAGGCCCGAATCCCTTTATTAAAATCTAACATACTGTTTGAGGTTTTCGGTTGACTATCATCATCTTGTCGAGCTGTTAAATACACCCCAAAAACTAAAAAGGCTAAAGCGATAAAGCCCACAACAAAGTCTTTTGTTTTTGTCCATTCATGGAAAAAAACAGCCCCTGCAACGGTATTAACAACTAACTGCATCCCAGTTGAAATTGGTAAGCCAACTGAAACGCCCATATATTTCATGCTATGAAATTGTTGATTCTGTCCCAAACTCCAGAATAAACCAGATATAAATCCAACAATTAATGTGGCTGTCGTCAACGTAGGCTGGATAACAAAAAAGACAACAATTGAAAATAGTAACGCGCCGATTGTCATACCTAACGTTTGTTGATTGGCGCTTCCACCAATTTTACCGCTGACTAAACCAATACTGCCCCACGCAATCATGGGCACTAAAGCGATAAGTAAACTCATAATATTCTCCTAACAAATTTATTTCATTTCATTCTAACAATAAAAACGTTTTCTAAACAACTAAGAAGAGTAAGAGAAGTTAGCAAGAAAGTTTTAATAAATAAAAAAAGGCCTATCACCTCTTTAATTTGCTGATAGACCTACTTTTTATTTCACTTCATTATAATAACTGAGGGAAGGAAAAAACAATGTCATCGTCGTACCTTGCCCCTCTGTCGACTCAACTGTTAAATCATGACCTAACTTTTTCGCTAAGCTATGGGCCAAATACAGGCCTAGACCAGTCGAATGCTGTTCACTTTTTCGCCCGTTTTCACCAGTAAATCCTTTATCAAAAATGCGTCGTTGATCTTGCGTCGGAATGCCAATTCCAGAATCTTTTAAAGATAAATAAACACCTTGTTTATTTTTGGAAATTAGGACCGTAATCGTGCCACCTTCTGGCGTATACTTGACTGCATTACTTAATAATTGGCGGAAAATAAAAATGACCCATTTTCGGTCGGTTAAAACCGCTTCATCTTCTCCTTCAATTGAGAACTGCAATCTTTTTTGGATAAAATAATTTGCTTGCGTACGAACAACAGATTGCACAATTTCTTTTAAAGAATATTCTTGGAGTAAATAATCTCGAGAAAAGCTATCCAGTCTAGCATAATATAGGACTTGCTCGACATATTCATCAATTTTCCCTAACTCATTTTCCAATAGATAATATTTTTTCTCTGGAATATCATCTTCGACAGATTGTACCAGTAAAGTGATAGCCGCTAGGGGGACTTTGATTTCATGAACCCAAGAGTCAATGTAATCTTTTTGGTCCTGTTGGTTGTTAATTGCTTGTTGCATGGTTTGTTGGTGCTCTTGCAATAAACCGTTAATATACGTTTGGACAAGTAGTTCTTCTTCTTTTTCTGCTGTATTCAAATATTCTTGTAAAGAAGGCGGCTCTTTTTCCGTTGCCAACGAAAGCCACCACTTACGTTTTAAATAATAATCAATTGTTAAAAATAGCGATAAAAAAACACTTTGCAGTAAAAAGATATAGCCAACCACTGTCCAATCTAAGCGGACATTAGGAGCCAACCATAAAATAAAACAAGTTAAGAACAGAAAAAATAACCAACCAATTAGTAATAACCAGCGATCTTTTAAATACTTTAGAATGGTCATTGTCTACTCCTATCTAGGGCACCATATAACCGACGCCCACTTTGGTTTCAATATAGCCAGCAATGCCTGCTTGCTCAATTTTTTTTCGTAAACGATTGATATTTACCGTCAACGTATTGTCATCCACAAAACGTTCATCGTCCCATAAAGCGCGCAATAGTTTTTCACGTGTTAAAATTTTTCCGTGCTTTTTCATTAAAAGATACAGTAATCGGTATTCATTTTTACTTAAATCGATCATTTCGCCTTTGATTTCCATCCGTCCATTGTCCACATTTAAAGTAATGCCATTATGTGAAAGCACTTCACTATCCGTATCGGAATAGTTATAAGAGCGGCGCAACAAAGCATTGATTTTAGCAATTAAAACATCTATCTGGAACGGTTTTGTAACAAAATCATCCGCGCCCATGTTCATCGCCATAATCATATCCATATTGGTACTACGACTCGAAATAAAAATAATTGGTACTTTAGAAACTTCACGAATTTTTTGACACCAATAGTACCCATCGTACACAGGTAAATTAATATCCATCAAGACTAATTGGGGATTCTCCTCTTGAAAATCATCCAATACATCATTAAAATCGGTTGTTCCAATCGTTTCAAATTGCCATTTTTGTAATTCCTCGCTAATTAATTCTCGAATGGTTGTTTCATCTTCGACAATCATGATTTTAGCCATGCAATCCCACCTCTTTTATTTCTAAATTTTCATCTTTCTTATCCTAACAAACTTCATTCTTTTTGGATATAGGACTTTATGATGATTTTTACACTATTTCAAAAATAGGCGCTAATAATTCCCATTCTGATAACATGATGAATTTACCAACAAAAGCAAAAATACCATCTAATAATAACACAGACATATTAATTCCTAATACAATAGAAGCTTTTTCGACAATTGGCATGGACTTTTTATTTTTCAAAATAAGATATAAAACAAAGTTCGTTCCATAAGTAAAAACTGTTAACAACACAATTAACTCAATCATTTTACCACTTCCTATTTTGGACTTTTCATTTTTCCTTCAATAATTTACTACTCTTAATTATAGCATAATCTTATAAAAAAATCGGCAGAGTCCTAACCATTAAGTAAACAACAAAATAGAAGTAGCCTCTTTGGAACTCGCAAGAATCGAGCCTTTTTTAAGAGTTGAAGGTCTCAATCATTAAAAGACAAGTCCTTCAACTCTAGTATGTTCCATGCATAGGAATTGATACCAACGTACCAAAGTGTAGTGGATCAAACAACCTCAGTTTTTCTAATGATTATATTTGTCATACACTTCTTTTAACTGGTTTAAATCTATTTTTTTCATTTGGTACAATTTTTTGGTCACTTCATTTGCTCTAGCTGGATTTGAGTCAGATAGATAACGTTTCAGTTCAGGATTGCCTGTTTGCCAACTGACTCCAAATTGATCTTCCATCCAGCCACACGGCCATTCTTTCCCTTTAGCAGTCACTTGTTGCCATAGCCGATCTATTTCCTCCTGATTTTCACAATCAATATAAATGGAGAAAGCCATGGTAAAATCAAAATCATGTTTATCTCGTGCATCCATTACTCGAAACGGTTGCTCCTGTAATGTGAAAAGTGCTTGCGCAACGTTCCCATCTTCATATTCAACTTTTTCAATTATTTCGCCTGGACCGAAAATCGCCAACCATTCTGATAGAGCTTTGGCTGCTTCGCCATATTTTTCATTAGCAAACATAAAGGTTGGTACAATTGTTTGTTCTTTTCCTGAAAAAGACACTTGCCAAGAGACACCAAATTTGTCCACTACCCAGCCATATAAAGGACTAAAAGGATATTCCCCAAAAGGCATCAATATCTGTCCATCTGCTGTTAAATTTTTCCACAACGTTTCTGTTTGTGATAATGTTTTACATTCAACAAAAAATGAACTAGCTGGCGTAAAGGAAAATTCTGGTCCGCCATTTAAACCAATGATTGTTTGGTTCGCCAAGGTAAATTCAATGGTCATTAATGATGTTCCTTGAGGTTGATGCTCCTCATTAACGTAGTTCGTTTTACTTAGAATCGCACCTTTTTCAAAGATTGTTGTATAGAAGTTAGCAGCTTCTTCCGCTTGTGTGTCAAACCATAAACAAGGTGAAAATTTAGGCATTGTGGTTCCCTCCTTCGTTTTCTTTAGTGTAGTCAAAGATTGATAAATAAACAAAGAGAACGTTTTAGTATTTATTCATTTCCTTCTGATAGAATCGATAAATTGCTTGTTTTACTTCTTGAAGCAAGGAGGATTTTAAATGTCCCCGTGTCAAAAAATAAAAGGAACGCCAATACTTTTCACCTAACGTTTGGAAAGGAATTTTTTCAGTAATCGCTTTTCTTGAAAGCAACGATTGCCCCATACCCAATTCCAACATTTTAACAATCATTTCATTATTTTTAACCGTCATGAGTGTTGGGCTTTGATTACTTTCTTCTAAATACTGTTGGGTATAATGAAAGACCCCAGAATCCTTTTCACGTACCAACCAATTCTGATTGGCAGGGTCCCCAGCTAAAACCAATTGATCCTGAATAATTTCTTCACGAGTTGCTCCTTTCGTAATTAATGGTTTTTCGATAAAGCCAAAATCAACTTGATGTTTTTCAACTTTTTCCACTACTTCTTCTGAATTGTTCATTTCTAAAACAAAATTGATTGTTGCATACTGTGTCTGCAAATGCTGCATCAGTTGCGGCAAATAATAAACTGCAAAAGTATTAGACGCAGCAATTCGGCAAGTTTCTTTAGGTAATCTCGCCTGATGAAGAGCTGTTAATGTTTCTTGCCAATCATCAGCTAAATTTAGCAAACGATTATATAAGACTTCCGCTTGCCTAGTAGGGACTACATCTTGTCGACCATTTCTTAAAAACAATGAACAGCCTAATTCTTCTTCTAATTGTTTGATTTGATTAGAAACGGCTGGTTGTGAGATATATAGGCAGGTAGCTGCTTTGGAAAAGTTCATTTGCTCATACACAATTTGAAAAGTCTTTAATAATTTAAACATAGGCATCCTTTCGATAACTTTCTATTATAAATATTATTTTAACTATTTATTTCTCAAATGTAAAAAATTTCGTTATACTGGAAGTAATGAACAAGAAAGAGAGATTTTTTCAATGAAAAATTCAGAAAATGATTATATCCAATCTTTATTACAAATTCTTCCTGGCTTGCTAACAGCTTTCCTTGTCGCCTGCCTTAGCAAGTTTCTTGCCATCTGGTTACCTAGCTTAGGCGCCGCAACGATCGCTATTTTACTAGGAATCTTTTTGGGAAATACCTTTGTTCGCGGTGCCAATTTAAATCGCGGAACCAAAGTAGCCGAAAGTAAATTACTAGAATTTTCTGTTGTTTTATTGGGAACCACCGTGACCTTTCAAACGATTGCCCAAATTGGCTTACAAGGTGTCGCATTTATTCTCATTCAAATGTCGCTGACCATTATTTTTGCCTATTTGATCGGTAAAAAACTGGCTTTTTCTGATAATATGTCTTTATTGATGGCTGGTGGTAATGCCGTTTGTGGATCCTCTGCCATTGCCTCGATTGCTCCAGCAATTCAAGCAGACGAGGAAGAAAAAGGCCAAATCATTACTTTAGTAAACTTATTAGGAACCGTTTTAATGTTGACCTTACCCATTTTTAGTGGGATTCTCTATGGTACCAATTTGTTGGCTCGTAGTGCACTAATCGGAGGGACTTTACAATCAGTTGGTCAGGTTGTCGCCAGTGCCAATATGGTCAATGAGAACGCAGTTCAACTTGCGATGCTCTTTAAAATTATGCGGATTGTCCTACTCGTAGCAGTTGTCTATTTATTTGGACGTTTCAAGCAAAGTAAGACGGCAGAATCAGAGGCTGAGTTGGTAGAAGTCACCAAAAAAAGTAGCGCCCTACCTTGGTATGTAGTTGGCTTTTTCATTGCCTGTGTCTTTAATAGTTTGATTCATTTCCCCGTCGTGATCAGTGAGACTGCTCATTTCTTTAGTTCTTGGTTTGAAATTACTGCCTTGGCAGCAATCGGGTTACGACTCGATTTTAAAAAGTTTTTCCAAGAAGGCAAACGTTTCTTAATCTATGGTTTATCAGTAGGAACTGTTCAAGTCGTCCTAGCCATTTTGTTGTTGGCACTGTTACAGTTCTAATAAAAAAGTTTGACGTTAATACGTCAAACTTTTTTATTTCAGCTTATTCATGCTATTATGAATAAGGTTTTATTAACTTAAAGGAGTTTTTCGATGTTATTTAGTATTAAAAAAAGCGAATGGTTAGGCAATGAACGAAATGATCTATTTGCCGGTCTCGTTTCTTCTGTCGCCATTTTACCAGAAGTAATCGGGTTTGCGATTATTGCTGGTGTTCACCCGCTTTCTGCAGTGTTTGCTTCAGCAGTTACTTTACTTGTAATTACTTTTACGGGCGGCCGTCCGGCAATGGTTTCGGCGTCTGCTGGTTCAATGGCCTTAGTCCTTGCAGGCTTAATTCAAGCACATGGTTTGTCATACATGCTTGCTGCGACTATTTTAACAGGCTTTCTGCAATTTATTTTAGGTTATTTAGGTATCCATAAATTGATGCGCTTTATTCCCAAGACAGTGATGTACGGATTCGTCAATGCGTTAGCTATTTTAATTTTCATGGCGCAAGTACAACAATTGCCTCATCAAACACTGTGGTCCTACGGCATGATTATCTGTAGTATCTTACTTATTTATCTATTACCTAAGTTTATTACAATTGTGCCTCCTGCGTTAATTGTTATTTTATTCATGACTATCCTGTCCTATTTTTTAAAAGGTCATTTACAAACGGTAGGTGATCTTGGTGAAATGAGTCAGTTTCATCCAGCGATCCGTTGGCCTAATGTACCCGTCAACTTAGAAACGTTGTGGATTATTTTACCTAGTTCTGTTGCCTTAGCAATGGTCGGGTTAATTGAATCTTTATTGACGATCCCCATTGTGGACAAAATGACAGCGAGCCAAAGTGATAGCCAGCGAGAAGTTAAGGCGCAAGGATTCGCTAATATAATTACCGGCTTTTTTGGTGGCCAAGCTGGCTGTGCGATGATCGGGCAAGCGGTCATTAATGTTAAATCTGGAGGACGAAAACGGCTTTCTACTTTGATTTCAGGTATTACCCTCCTTCTATTCATTTTTGTTTTTAAATCCGTGATGGTAGCCATTCCTACAGCTGCATTGATTGGGATCATGATGACAGTGGCAGTCGACACCTTTGATTGGGAAAGTTTACAGCTTTTCCGAACTTTTGAAATTACTGAAATTGTTATTTTACTCGTGACAGTTGGTGTGATCGTCTATACGCATAATTTAGCGATTGGAATTATTCTAGGTGTTCTTTTAAGTGGTCTTCTTTATCATTTTTTCAAAAAAGAACCAAAAAAAAGTTGCTAGCTTTAGCAACTTTTTTTATTTTTCCCAATATTTCTTCAACGCTTCTTTTTCTATTTTCTTAATGAACGCATCTTTGCCATCCATATATTTATCAATGCTATCGGGGTGTGCTTGGGCCAATTGCTTTTTTAATGTACCATAGGTTGTAGCAATTGCCGGATTTTCTCGTAAATAATTTCGAAAAGCAAGATGGCGCAAAATTTCTTGCGTATTGTCAAACTGATAAATATGCACATGATGTGTTCTTTTTATCGGGCCTTTTCGTAAATAACGACGTCCTGATAGTCCAAATTCCCCCATATATTCATAACCGATTCTTTCAAATTCCCCTTGTAGCAGGTCTACTTTTTCAATTTCTTCAACAATGACCAAAAAATCAATAATTGGTTTGGCTGCTAAATTAGGCACAGATGTGCTACCGATATGTTCAACTTTAAGACAATTTTCCTTTAGAATCTGTTTCAACGCTTGGGCTTCTTCTTCAAACTGTTCCACCCAGGCTGGTTGGTATTCAGTAACGATTACCCGCATGATTTCTTCCCTCTTTTCTATATCCGTTTCATATGTAAAATAGGAAACGGATTTCCTTGAGGATCTTCCTTTGATTCACCAATTACTTGAAACCCTTGAGATTGATAGAACTTCACAGCCCCTTCATTTTGTTTATTGGCATCAACAAAGACAATTGATTCTTGCTCTATTAACTTTTTGATAATTTCTCCACCATAGCCTTTACGAAAATAGACTGGGTCAATAAATAACATTTCCAACGTTTGTTGATTTGTTCCACTAAAGCCCACACATTTCTGTTCTTCATTTAACCACATACTTAATTGAACTTGTTGAAAATAATCAGGTAAAACTACTTCGATTTTATCAATATCTGCCTGACTCAAAAACAAATGGGTAGCTTCTACTGAAGAACGCCATAGAGAAATTAATTGAGGATAATCGTTTTTTTTTACTTCTTTTTGGTTCAGCATTTTTAATTCCTCCCTATCTAATAAACAAAGTATACCACATTTTGTCTCTCTCAATTCCATAAAAAATAGTCAAATCAACCGTGTTTTTTCTGTCGATTTGACTGTCTCTCTCTATTAACTCTGATGGCTAAACAAGTAAACTAATCAAAGCCACGATAGCTAAACCGCCTTGTGTTAAAATGATTTTTTTATCACTAGTTAAGCTACCGTACGCCGCCACTAAAATAATATAAATCAATAAAAATTTTGTCATCTCCATCGTTGCTTGCGCAAAATAGACACTATAAATAAGTCCTGCACCGATTAGTCCATTATAGATTCCTTGATTTTTAAACAATGTAGTGACTGATTTTCTTTGTAACTCTTGCTTATCCATTTTAAAAACACGGCTTGTTGTCTCAGATGTTGGTACAATCGTTTCTAAATACATAATGTAGAAAAATTCTACAGCCACCAAGGTTACTAAAATTGTTGAAATTAATGTCATCTGCTCCCTCCTCCCATTCCTTTGAACGAAGTAATTTTATGTAATTTTTGCTATGATGTAAATAGATATGCCTAGCCTTAACGAAAGGAAGAAACCTATGACTTTTCAAGAAACTATTAGCGCCTATATCCAAGAACGTTATCAGATAACGCCCGATTTTCCTTTTAAAAAACACCCAGACTATCTCGTCTTTCGTCATCCTAGAAATGCGAAATGGTTTGCTTTAATTATGCCACTGGATGCACAACTGCTCGGCGCTACCGAGAATAAGCAGCTCACTATTTTAACCGTTAAACTTGCGCCTGAATTGATTGCCTTATTAAAGAACCAACCTGGCTATTTTCCTGCCTATCATATGAATAAAGAGCATTGGTTAAGTCTTTCTGAAGAAATTCCGCTCTCACAAGTTTTTTCATTTATAGATGAAAGTTACCAACGGAGTTATTAAAAAAACACCCTACTCAAGGAGTAGGGTGTGAAAGATTATTTAAGCTTATTTGCTTAAAGCGTCTTTTGCTTGTTCAGCTAACGCTGTAAATGCTGCTGCATCGTTAACGGCTAAGTCAGCTAACATTTTGCGGTTGATATCAATCTCTGCCAATTTCAAACCGTGCATTAATTTAGAATAGCTTAAGCCATTCATGCGAGCTGCCGCGTTGATACGTGCAATCCATAATTTACGGAAGTCACGTTTCTTTTGACGACGGTCTCTGAATGCATAGTAATAAGAGTTCATTACTTGTTCTTTTGCTGATTTAAATAAAGTATGTTTTGATCCGTAGTAGCCTTTCGCTAACTTAAGGACTTTTTTACGACGTTTACGGGTTACTGTTCCACCTTTAACACGTGCCATGTTGAATTCCTCCTAATATCTTGTTTCTCTTGACGGTAATCTAAAAGTCACCGAGTTGTTTTATTTCATTCTTGCTAATTGTTGGCGGATACGTTTGTAATCGCCTTTTGCAACCATGCTTGCTTTACGCAATTGACGGCGTTGTTTTTTAGTTTTACCGTGGAAACGGTGAGATGTAAAGGCACGGCCACGTTTTAAGCCGCCTCCACCAGTACGTTTTACACGTTTTGCTAATCCGCGGTGTGTTTTTTGTTTTGGCATGACTAATTTTCCTCCTCAAAATCTTTGCTTCAAGTGAAAGACTCTAACAGTCACAACTGTCGAATATCCTTCTTGTAGAAATTACCAAAAGTCCGAATGCTCGGTCTCTTCGTTTACTTGTCGTTTTTCGGTGCCAGCGTTAGAAACATGCTGCGTCCGTCCATTTTCGCTTTTTGTTCCACTGTGGCGATGTCCGCAGTTTCTTCAGCTAAGCGATCAAGAACTTTCTGACCAATCTCTTTATGGGTAATGGCACGGCCTTTGAAACGGATAGAAGCTTTCACTTTGTCTCCTTTTTCTAAGAACTTACGCGCATTACGAAGTTTTGTATTGAAGTCATTTACGTCAATTGTTGGACTTAAACGAACTTCTTTGACGTTGATCACTTTTTGTTTCTTGCGAGCTTCACGCTCTTTCTTTTGTTGTTCGAAACGGAATTTTCCATAATCCATAATTCGCGCAACTGGTGGTTTCGCTCCTGGCGCTACAAGTACTAAATCCAAGTTTGCAGATTCAGCGATTTGTAATGCTTCTGCTTTGGTTTTTACACCTAATTGTTCACCATCTTGTCCGATCAAACGTAACTCGCGTGCACGAATGCCGTCGTTAACCATCATATCCTTTGCTATGGTCATTCACCTCCAAAATTTTTAAGAGAAAATCCTAACGGAAGTCTGCTTTGTTTGCTAAATGCAATAAAAAAACAGGTTCCTATCCAGAACCCGCCAACAGTCTGCCTTACTTAAAAAAATAAGGAATACTTTATCTAGCCCAGCGATATACTCAACTAAGGCGAGAAGCGGGTGCTTCTGCTTTCATTTCTCAACTTCACTAGTTTACCTTAGTTTATCCTAGTTGTCAATATATTTCCTCAAAAAAAAACGAATCTAGCACTAGATTCGTTTGAACTCGTATTTTGATCATTAATAATTAGTGGACTGTCCCAATGTGACTTCCTAGAAACAAATGGTTCAACACATGGTGTACATTTTCTATCCCCTAGGCGATCCCTGTAGTCCCTACAGTTCTTCTATTTATAAGGTTTCTCGTTTAGACAAGCCACGTTCTAAGATTTTTTGGCTTTTAAGATACTCTGAATTTTCTGTACTTTCAGAAAAAGACAACTCTGTTTCTATCTCCTCTGACTCAATACAAATGAGTTCTTTGCCATACCATTGTGCTTTATACAACAGTTTAGCTAAAAATAAAGACCAAGCCAGTTCAGAACGATCATGTTTTGGCGGCCGCTCATTACTGTGATGGGCTTTTTCAATACAAATAACATCGTAACTTGAAACCAATTCCGTTGTAATTTTGTTTAAAATATCCGTTCGTTGGTTGGCTATTTTTTCGCGAATTTTTGCGACTTTTATTTTTTGTTTTTGATAATTTTTTGCTTGCGAAAGATCGACACCTTTTTCTAAAGCAATCATTTTACGCTTGTTTAATTTTCGTTCTTCTTGACGTAGTTTTTGCTTTAAATGCTTTGAACAATAGCTTTTTTCGAAGCTTTCACCATTCGAAAGCAGCGCAAATTTTTCCCTACTGCTACAAATTCCCACCATTTTTTGTTGCTTTGTTTTCGTTTCAATCGGCGCTTCACACAAAATGGAAACATAATAATTGTGACTCGCACTCATAGAAATAGTTACAGATTTTATCTCCCCCAGCGGTTGGCGATGTACCTTCATTTTAATTAAAGATTTCAATTTAGGTACTTTCAAATAACGATTATCCAAAATTTTGACCGTGCCATGTTGATTGTTCGTAGTGTAGGAATGCACCGTTTCTTTCTTTTTCTTTTTTGGAAAGCCCATCCCTTTTTCCCGATAAAAATTTTTAAAGGCTCGATCCAAATAAACTTGTGCATTTGCCAAGGCTAAACTATCAACTTCTCTGAGGACAGGGTATTGTTTCTTATATTTAGCTGGCGTTGGCATTTTAAACGTTTGTTGAGGATTTTTTCGCATCTCTTTGTAGATATCAATCCGGTCTTGTAACATTAAATTATACACCAAGCGAACACAAGAAAATGTTTTTTGAATAAACTCTTCTTGTTTTGAGGTTGGATAAAGTCTGTATTTATAAGCTTTCAGAGCCTTCATCTCATAACCACCCTACCAAGATAGTTAGAAAAGAAGCTGGTTATAAACCAGCTTTTCTTTTCTTCTCTTCAATTTTTTCACGGTACATTGCAACTTCGTCTTCAGCACAATAAACATAGTGTCCATTGAGAATTTCACGGAGCTCACGATCTTTCCCATCTGCCGCTGCAGGCTGGTAAACGATCCGTTTACGTGTGCGTTCATAGTCTGGATCTGGTAATGGAATCGCAGAAAGTAAACTTTCTGTATAAGGATGAACGCCGAAATTATAGACATCATCACTTGTGCCCATTTCCAATAATTTCCCACTGTGCATTACGCCAATTCGGTCACTGATATGTTTTACCATCGATAAGTCATGTGCGATAAACAAGTAAGTTAAGCCTTGTTCTTTTTGTAAATCTTGTAATAAGTTTACTACTTGGGCTTGAATCGACACATCCAAAGCCGAAATTGGCTCATCACAGATAATAAAACGTGGATTAACCGCTAAAGCACGAGCAATCCCAATCCGTTGACGTTGCCCACCAGAAAACTCATGAGGATAACGCGTACTGTGACTTGGATTTAAGCCCACCGTTTTTAAAAGTTCATTGACTTTTTCTTCCCGCTCTTTTGGTGTTTTAGCTAATCCATTGACATCGATTCCTTCAGCAATAATATCATTGACTTTCATTCTTGGATTCAATGAAGCATATGGATCTTGGAAGATCATTTGAACATCGCGGCGGAATGCTTGCATGTCCGCTTTTGATTTAATTTTGCTAATGTCTTTTCCATCGAAAAGAATTTCACCAGCAGTTGGATCATATAAACGAATGACACTGCGACCAGTTGTTGATTTTCCACTTCCTGATTCGCCAACTAATCCAAAGGTTTCGCCTTCAAAAATATGAAAACTAATGTCATCAATGGCTTTTACTTCGTCTTTACGACCAACATTGAAATACTGTTTCAAACCAGTGACTTCTAATAGGACTTTTTTCTCTTCTGCCATTAATTACTACCTCCTGGATTTTTTTGACGCTCTGCATAAATTGCCCAACGACGAACAATCTCTGCTGGAGGCGTAACTTTTGGTGCTTGTGGTGCTAATAACCACGTTGCTGCTTTGTGGGTTGGTGATACTTCAAAATAAGGTGGTTCTTTTTCTGTATCAATTTTTAAAGCAAACTCATTCCGTGGATAGAAGGCATCTCCAGTTGGTGGATCTAATAAATCTGGAGGTGAACCTGGAATCGCATAAAGTTTGTCTTCTGTTCCTTCCATCGTTGGCATTGACCCTAAAAGTCCCCAAGTATATGGATGTTGTGGATTATAGAAAATTTCTTCTGCTGTTCCCACTTCAACCAGACGTCCACCGTACATGACAGCGACACGGTCAGCCACGTTTGCTACTACCCCTAAATCATGGGTAATGAAAATAATCGAAGTGCTAATTTTTTCTTGTAAATCTTTTAATAACTCTAAAATTTGTGCTTGGATGGTTACATCCAACGCTGTAGTTGGTTCATCTGCAATTAGAACTTCTGGATAACAAATTAAAGCAATTGCAATGACAATCCGTTGACGTTGTCCACCAGAAAATTGGTGCGGATAGTTTTTCAAACGTTTTTCAGCATTAGGAATGCCGACTAATTTTAGTAATTCTAATGCTTGCGCTAAGCCTTCTTTTTTTGAGACTTTATTATGTTTGATTAATGATTCCGCCACTTGTTTGCCAATTGGCATCGTTGGGTCTAATGAAGTCATCGGATCTTGGAAAATCATTGCGATTTCTTTACCACGAATGGCTTGCATTTGTTTTTCTGTTTTATGAACAATATCTTGTCCTTTAAACAAAATTTCCCCGTTATCAATATTGGCATTACTGCTCAACAAACGCATAATACTGCGGGTTGTAACAGATTTACCACTCCCTGATTCACCTACGATGGCTAACGTTTCACCTTTATAAAGATCAAAACTCACACCACGAATGGCGTTGACTTTACCTGCAAACGTATCAAAGGAGATTCTTAAGTCTTTAACTTCTAATACTTTTTCCATAGTCATTCACCACTCTTACTCTTTCATCTTAGGATCAAATGCGTCACGTAAACCATCAGCTAACAAGTTGAAACAAATCATGATAACTGAAAGTGTTGCCGCTGGAATCCACATTAAATATGGAAGGAAACGGAAAGTTTTGTATCCTTCGTTTAACAAGGTTCCTAAAGATGCGGTTGGTGGACGTAAGCCTAACCCAATAAAACTTAGGAACGCTTCAAAGAAAATTGCCGATGGGATACTGAACATCATTTGGACAATAATGACACTTGAGATATTCGGTAAAATATGTTTAATAGCAATTTTCCAACGAGATTCGCCCAATGTTTCTGCTGCCATGACAAACTCTTGGTCTTTTAGTTTCATGGTCTGGGCTCGCACAATCCTGGCCATTGATATCCAGTTTGTAATAACCATGGCTAAAACAATCGAAACAATCCCTGGATCAAAGACTGTTAGCATCAAGATCATAACAACTAAGTTAGGAATACCAGAAAGAACTTCTAAAATACGTTGCATCACTGTATCGACACGACCACCGACTAACCCGGAAATCAGTCCATACGTTACCCCAATCGTAATATCTAGAATCGCCGCGATAAACGCAATTAATAAGGAAATACGTGTTCCCATAAATAAACGACTTAGGACATCACGACCTAAACCATCTGTTCCTAGATAAAAGTTTACGTTATCTGGAACGTTTGCTTGTGCATATTTATCAACTAATTGACCAGCAACTGTTGTTTTACCATTTAAACCATTCACGCTTTCCAAGCCAGGAATTCGTGGTGGTAAGTTAATGTAAGAAACATTTTGTTTCGTTGGGTTATGTGGTGAAACCCAAATGGTAATAATAGAGATAAAGATAATAACTGCTAAGAAACTCATTGAGATAACTGCAGCTTTATTCTTTTTCAAACGACGCCATGAGTCTTGTAAGAAACTTAAAGACGGTGTGGCAATACGCTCTCTTTCTTTTAGAGTTGAAGTGTTTAGAGGCTGAAACTCATCTGCCGGAATATCTTTAATCGCTTGTGGTAGATTATTTTTATTGACTGTTTCCATTAGCCTTTTGCACCTCCTGATACGCGAATTCTTGGATCAATTAAACCATAAAGTAAGTCAACAATCAGAATTACAACAACTAACATTGTTGAATACAAAATAGTTACTGCCATAATTGTTGGATAGTCGTTTGTCATAATTGATTTTACAAACTGTTCCCCAATTCCAGGGATGGCAAAAATATTTTCTACTACTAAAGAACCTGTCATTAAACCAACGGCTAAAGGTCCTAATAAGGTAATCAATGGAATTAAACTGTTTCTTAACCCGTGGCGGAATGCAACTTGCCAGCGACTCAAGCCTTTTGCTTTGGCTAATTCGACATAATCACTATGCAAGACCTCTACCATCTCGGTTCGAATAAACCTAGCCGAATCGGCCATTGGACTCATTGCCAAGGCAATAGTTGGCAAGATTGTGTATGCAAAACCATTCCACATAGCAATTGGTAAGATTCTTAATTTCATTGCAAAAATGTATTGTAATAATACCGCGAAAACAAAGTTTGGAATAGAACGACCTAAAATGGCTAACAATGTTGCCAACGTATCTACCCAAGTATTTTGACGCATCGCTGCGATAATCCCCAATAAAATACCGACTAACGTACCAAAGATAATCGCTTGTCCTCCCAGTTGAAGGGATGGTCCAATTCGACCAGCTAATAACTTAGCAACAGGTTGGTTTTTAAATTGGAATGAAATACCAAAGTCTCCCGTTACCAGGTTCTTTAAGTAAATTCCGTATTGAACAATCACTGGTTTATCTAAGCCAGATTGTTTATTCAACATAGCGATTGTTTCTGGACTAAGTTTTTCTTGGTTGGTATAAGGCGTACCTGGTAATAATTGCATTAAGAAAAACGTAATCGTTGCGATTAACCACAAAGTGATAATCATGAAAAAGATCCGTTTAAGAAAATATTTTCCAAAACTATTCAATAATGACACCTCCGAGATTTTTTTGACTTCCTCAGTTATTTTCGTTAAAGTAATGACTAGATAGACCACAATAATAGATAGGGTGAACACATGAAAACTTTTAAATGGCCAATTATTACAGCCGTTATTTCCAGTATCGGCATTTTTCTTTACTTATTAATAAGTAAAGAACCTATCACTACCTCCTCATTATCAGATACCTTCTTTATCGTTTCGCTTTTCTTTTTAATTATCGGCATTGCTTTATGGATTATGTCCTCTGGCTTTTTCGATAACTTTCAGCGCTCAATGAAAAACGCGTTTCGTTTTAAAAAGAAAAATGAACCGAAAGAGTTTATCCCGCTTTCAGTCATTGGCGATGCACATCGCTCTTTCTGGCTAAAAACTGGGGGCATCTTACTGATTCTGTCTTTAGGCTTTCTACTATTTTACTTGGTCTAAGACAAGATAGCAAGAGGACCGTTGCCTTTTATTCCATGGCAAAGGTCCTTTTTTGTTTGCTATCGATCTTTTGTCAGGTTATTCTGAAATGTATGCCCATTTGTAGTCATACGTTGCGCCAGCAGGATGAACTGCGACATCTTTGACTTTTTCAGCACGTAAATGCGCTTCTGATTTTTGGAATAATGGTACCACACCCATGTCTCCCATAATCGTTTTCTCTGCATTTAACATATCATCCCAACGTTTTTCAGGATCTGTCGCATCTGCACTACTTGCAGCTTTCACTAACTTGTCAAACTCTGGATTGTTATAACGTCCACGGTTATATGAGTTATCTGAAGCAAATAAGTCTAAGAAACTACTTGGATCAGCATAGTCAGCACTCCAACCACCGATTACTGCATCAAAGTCGCCTTTGTTTGAACGATCTAAACGAACGGAGAATGGAACCGGACTAACCGTTACCTTCACACCATCTAAAGCATCTTGAATTGACCCTTGAACAAATTCAACTGTTTTCTTAGAAGAATCTGCATCTGAAGAAAGAATATCCATTGTTAAGGTTGAAATCCCCAATTCTTTTTTCGCTTTTTCCCAGTATTCTTTAGCTTTTTTCGTATCATATTCAATTTGACTACCTGCTTCTTTAGCAAAGTCTTTGCCGCCACTTGGGTCTTTTGCCATATCTGCTGGTACTAAACCGTTTGGCTCGATAGAACCATCCCCTAAGATTGATTCAACTAACGCTTTACGGTCGATTGAGTAAGAAATTGCTTTACGTAAGTTCGCATTTCTAAATGGTGATTTTTCATCACGTTGATTTAGTTCCATATATTGTGTTGATGCTTCTTTTTGACTAACAAAAGCTGGGTCATTGGCCATTTGTTGGGCTAATTCACCAGAAAGAACGACATCGTCTGTTTGTCCGTCTTGGAACAAGTTCAACGCGGTTGGTGATTCTTTCACGACATTCACATCTACTGAGTCCAGTTTCACTGTGTCTTTATCCCAATATTGATCGTTTTTCTTGAATGACCATTTTGTATCTGTACCAGGACCATCAAAGCCGTCTAAGACGAATGGACCATTGTAGACAGCACTTTCGCTGTTTGATGCATAATTTTTACCATATTTTTCCACAATATCTTGACGTTGTGGGAAGAATGATGGGAAAGCTAATAAGTAATCAAAGTATGGTGTTGCTTTTTCTAAAGTGATTTCTAATTCTGTATCACTGACTGCTTTAATTCCTAATTCTGATTTATCTTTTTCCCCTTTAGCAATGGCATCACCATTTTTTACAGAGGCATACAGATAAGCATATTCAGAAGCTGTCGCTGGATCAACTGTTCGTTGCCATCCGTAAACATAGTCATTAGCAGTCACTGGTTTACCGTCTGACCATTTTGCATCTTTATTTAATTTAATTTTGTATGTTAGTCCATCTTCAGAAACTTCTGCTTTTTCCGCTGCACCTGCAGGTTGGACTTTGTTATCTTTGTCTAAACGATAAATTCCTTCATATACATTATTTAATGCAATAAAACTAATTCTGTCTGTTGCTAGTGATAAATCAGCTGTTGGCATTTCTTGTTGTTCTGTGACACGTAAAACTTGTTCGCCACTTGCCTTACCGCCACCAGACGCGCTTGAGCTATCTGACGTTCCGCCGCCTCCACAAGCCGCTAAAGTTGTTACGCTAAATAATGTAATCACACCGAATGTTAATGACTTTTTCAATTTCATAGTGTTGCCTCCTAAAATAATGCAATCTGTATTTTCTGAAAAATCAGAATTTAATAATTATTTATTGCTATGGAATATATCTTACATTTTTCATATTAAAATTGCAAGTCAAAATGTTAACTTTTTTTAATTTTTCTTCTCTTCCTATCAGAAACCACTCTTTTTCTTCCTGTCTTTTATTGCAATTCTTTTGTCAGTTTTCTAAACATTATGGTAAATTAGGAAGTAAAGGAGTGACAAAATATGAAAAATTCTACGTTTTTAAAGGATTTGTTTGCTATCGATAAAGCAAATGACGAATTATTTCGGTTAGTTGGTGTCGCAATTTGTATGGCAATTCCATTATTAATTGGTTATTTTTCCAATAATTTACTCATTGGGACCTTTGGCTCGATGGGCATTTATACGTTTATTTATTATCAGCCGCTTCCTTTGCCCCAATTATTGCGCAGACTGAATATTGTTGGCTTTTTTATTGTTCTGGGCAACAGCTTAGGAATGCTAAGTCACCATGTACCTTGGTTGATTCCCATTACAATTGCCATCGTCGCTTTTCTTGCACGCTTACTTTTTAGATTGTATGGCATTGAGAAGCCTGGTGCTTTGTTAGTTATCATGTCAACCGCAATGGGAACAAGCAACAATTTTCCTTTACATAAGATTCCCATCATGGCCAGTTTTGTTCTTTTAGGAGTAGTGACCGGCATTATCATGGGCATTGTGCTTCATTTCATCGACAAGCGCCCCTACGTTTTTCAAAAACGGATGTCTCTTCAAGAACGACTTTATATCGATCCCGCTTCTTTATTAGATGCTTTGCATTATGCGGCCATTTTATTTTTAGCGGCTTATTTAAGCCAATCGCTTCATTTAGTCAACGCCTATTGGATGACGTTTACTTGCGCAGCCATTTTACAAGGGGAAAATTTACATTCTGTGATGCAGCGAAATGTTCAACGGATTCTAGGTACGAGTCTTGGTTTGTTGCTTTCTGCAATTTTATTAATGATTCCCTTTACACCTTTACAAACAATCGGTATCATTAGTATTCTGTATGCAGCTTTTGAAGGATTCATTAACAGAAACTATGCGATTGCCAGCTTTTTTATTACCCCGATGTCCTTATTATTATCAAATCTTGCACGACAGCAAGTCATTAGTAATCTTTTAAACTATCGATTAGTCGGGATTGTGTTAGGTAGTTTGCTTGGTTTTGCCGGCGCTTATGTTTTCACAACTGCGCTACGTTTCTATAATCGGGCCTACTCAATTGATGAAACCTTTGAAAATCAACAAGAAGAAAGAGGCGTTTTATGAAAATAACTTATCCCTTACCACCAAATTTGCCAGAACAACTTCCTCTATTAACGAACTGTCAATTAGAAGATGAGGCAATCTTAGAAAATCATTTGTATCAGCAGATTGATTTACCGAATCAAGAAGTTCGTAACTTAGTCTTTCGGGATGCTGTTTTCGATCATCTTTCATTAGCAAATGGCCAGTTTGCTTCTTTTGATTGTAGTAATGTGCGTTTTGAATCTTGCGATTTTTCTAACGTCGAATGGCTGTCTGGTAGTTTTCATCGAGTGACTTTCCTTCGTTGCAATTTGACAGGAACGAATTTTGCAGATAGCTATTTAAAAGATTGTCTATTTGAAGATTGCAAAGCCGATTATGCTTCTTTTCGTTTTGCAAATTTTAATCTTGTTCACTTTAATCAGACACGTTTAGTCGAAAGTGAATTTTTCGAGGTCACCTGGAAGAAACTCCTGCTAGAAGCTTGCGATTTAACCGAAAGTAATTGGCTAAATACTTCTTTAAAAGGATTGGATTTTTCCCAAAACACCTTTGAACGCTTGACTTTCTCACCAAACTATTTATCAGGTCTTAAAGTCACCCCTGAACAAGCCATTTATTTGGCAAGTGCCCTTGGTTTGGTGATTACCTAAGAAAATTTTAAAAAAATAGCCGAATAACTGGTTCTGTCGGTTCTTTCTTATTAAATTGTTATTAATTTTTTGGAAAAACCAACGGAACCATTTTACTTGTGCCTTATTTTTAGGTAAACTATCTTAGGTTAAGCAATCTCTTTTTTTGGAACAAGAGAAACTTTTGGAATCATTTCCTATAAATCATGAAGAGATTATGACAAACGTTCTTCTAATCCAAGAACGTCTTTTGTCCTATACTCGATTCTACTCAAAAGGAATGTCAGTGAATGAATATAAAAAAACAAGGCCTCGGTCAAGCGACGGGAAAAATCATTTTAATGGGGGAACACGCCGTTGTTTACGGCGAACCAGCAATCGCCTTTCCTTTTCAAGCGACAGAAATCACAGCCGTCTTTACCCCAGCAAAAACTATGCAGATTGATTGTGCATATTTTACAGGATTGCTTGAAGACGTGCCCCAAGAGCTAGCAAATATCAAGGAAGTTGTTCAGCAAACCTTACATTTTTTAAAGGAAGATACATTTAAAGGCACTTTGACCTTAACAAGTACGATTCCCGCTGAACGAGGAATGGGCTCAAGCGCAGCAACCGCTGTGGCCATCGTTCGAAGCCTTTTTGATTATTTTGATTACGCTTATACATATCAAGAATTGTTTGAGCTTGTTTCCTTAAGTGAGAAAATTGCTCATGGCAATCCTAGTGGTATCGATGCCGCAGCAACAAGCGGCGCTGATCCCTTATTTTTTACTAGAGGATTTCCGCCCACACATTTCTCGATGAATTTATCTAATGCCTACTTAGTAGTAGCTGATACGGGAATTAAAGGTCAAACACGTGAAGCAGTGAAAGACATTGCGCAGCTAGCTCAAAATAATCCCACAGCAATCGCTGAAACAATGAAACAATTAGGTTCTTTTACTAAAGAAGCGAAGCAGGCAATTTTACAAGATGATAAACAAAAATTAGGTCAGCTAATGACGTTAGCGCAAGAGCAACTCCAGCAATTAACCGTCAGCAACGATATGCTGGATCGACTAGTGGCTCTCTCTCTAGAACATGGCGCTCTAGGAGCAAAATTAACCGGCGGCGGTCGCGGTGGTTGTATGATTGCCTTAACAGATAATAAAAAGACCGCACAAACCATTGCACAGACTTTAGAAGAAAATGGAGCTGTTGCTACATGGATTCAATCATTAGAGGTGAAAAAGTAATGCTTTCAGGAAAAGCACGAGCGCATACAAATATTGCTCTGATTAAATATTGGGGAAAAGCCAATGAAGAATACATTTTACCAATGAATAGTAGTTTATCATTAACATTAGATGCCTTTTACACAGAAACAACTGTGACATTTGATGCCCATTATTCAGAAGATGTATTTATTTTAGATGGTATCTTGCAAAACGAAAAACAAACAAAAAAAGTCAAAGAATTTTTGAACCTTGTTCGTCAACAAGCCGATTGTACTTGGTTTGCAAAAGTAGAAAGTCAAAATTTTGTGCCTACTGCAGCTGGTTTGGCTTCTTCAGCGAGTGGTCTAGCTGCTTTAGCAGGGGCCTGTAACGTAGCCTTAGGATTAAATCTTTCAGCAAAAGACTTATCACGTTTAGCGCGACGTGGTTCAGGTTCTGCTTGTCGCAGCATTTTTGGTGGTTTTGCTCAATGGAACAAAGGCCACTCTGATGAAACTTCGTTTGCTGAAAATATTCCAGCCAATAATTGGGAAAACGAATTGGCCATGCTCTTTATCTTAATTAACGATGGCGAAAAAGATGTTTCCAGCCGTGATGGAATGAAACGAACAGTAGAAACTTCTAGCTTTTATCAAGGTTGGTTGGACAATGTGGAAAAAGATTTATCCCAAGTTCATGAAGCAATTAAAACAAAAGACTTCCCTCGTTTAGGAGAAATCATTGAAGCCAATGGGTTAAGGATGCATGGAACAACCTTAGGTGCTGTCCCTCCATTTACTTACTGGTCCCCAGGCAGTTTACAAGCGATGGCTTTAGTTCGCCAAGCACGGGCCAAAGGAATTCCTTGTTACTTTACAATGGATGCAGGTCCGAATGTCAAGGTCTTAGTCGAAAAGAAAAACTTAGAAGCATTAAAAACATTTTTAAGTGAACATTTTTCAAAAGAGCAGTTAGTCCCAGCTTTTGCTGGTCCCGGAATTGAATTGTTTGAAACGAAAGGAATGGATAAATAAGCATGATTGAAGTTACTACGCCAGGAAAGTTATTTATTGCAGGAGAATATGCCGTTGTTGAACCTGGCCACCCTGCCATTATCGTTGCTGTGGATCAATTCGTAACTGTAACTGTCGAAGAAACAACAGATGAAGGCAGTATTCAATCTGCACAATACAGCTCGTTACCTATTCGTTGGACACGCCGAAATGGTGAGCTCGTATTAGATATTCGCGAAAATCCCTTTCATTATGTTCTAGCGGCGATTCATCTAACTGAAAAATATGCGCAAGAGCAAAACAAAGAATTGTCATTTTATCATTTAAAAGTGACGAGTGAATTAGATAGTTCAAATGGACGAAAATATGGTCTTGGTTCAAGCGGTGCAGTAACCGTTGGAACTGTCAAAGCCTTGAATATTTTTTATGACTTAGGTTTGGAAAATGAGGAAATTTTCAAATTATCAGCATTAGCTCACTTAGCCGTTCAAGGAAATGGTTCTTGCGGAGATATCGCCGCCAGCTGTTACGGGGGCTGGATTGCCTTTTCAACCTTCGATCATGATTGGGTCAATCAAAAAGTAGCCACTGAAACATTAACTGATTTGTTAGCAATGGACTGGCCTGAATTAATGATTTTTCCGTTAAAAGTACCGAAACAACTACGTTTACTAATTGGTTGGACAGGTAGTCCTGCGTCCACTTCAGACTTAGTTGATCGAGTTCATCAATCAAAAGAAGAAAAACAAGCGGCTTATGAGCAGTTCTTAATGAAAAGTCGGCTTTGTGTCGAAACAATGATTAATGGCTTTAACACAGGAAAAATTTCTGTTATTCAAAAACAAATTACTAAAAATCGCCAATTGCTCGCCGAATTATCTTCACTGACTGGTGTGGTAATCGAAACAGAAGCCTTGAAAAATCTTTGTGATTTGGCTGAATCTTATACAGGAGCTGCGAAATCTTCTGGCGCTGGCGGGGGCGATTGTGGGATTGTAATTTTCCGCCAAAAATCTGGGATTTTACCATTAATGACTGCTTGGGAAAAAGACGGAATTACCCCACTGCCACTTCACGTCTATACCTATGGTCAAAAGGAGTGTAAGGAGAAGCATGAATCGAAAAGATGAACATCTATCATTAGCTAAAGCGTTCCACAAAGAAAAAAGTAATGACTTTGACCGTGTGCGTTTTGTTCACCAATCGTTTGCTGAATCCGCTGTTAACGAAGTGGATATTTCCACTTCGTTTCTTTCTTTTCAGCTTCCCCAACCTTTTTATGTCAATGCAATGACAGGTGGTAGTCAGCGTGCAAAAGAAATTAATCAGCAATTAGGCATTATTGCCAAAGAAACTGGGCTTTTAGTTGCGACAGGATCTGTCTCGGCAGCGTTAAAAGATGCTAGTTTAGCGGATACGTATCAAATTATGCGAAAAGAAAACCCAGATGGACTCATTTTTGCCAATATTGGTGCAGGCTTGGGTGTGGAAGAAGCAAAGCGAGCGCTTGATTTATTTCAAGCGAATGCCTTACAAATCCATGTAAATGTGCCCCAAGAATTGGTCATGCCTGAAGGAGATCGTGATTTCACTAATTGGCTAACCAAGATTGAAGCTATCGTACAGGCCGTAGAAGTGCCTGTCATTGTCAAAGAGGTTGGCTTTGGCATGAGCCAAGAAACCTTAGAAAAACTCACCTCTATCGGCGTTCAAGCAGCGGATGTGAGCGGCCAAGGCGGAACGAGTTTTACACAAATTGAAAATGCCCGGCGTAAGAAACGAGAACTTTCTTTCTTAGATGATTGGGGTCAATCAACGGTCATCTCTCTTCTGGAATCACAAAATTGGCAAAAGAAGCTAACTATTCTTGGCTCTGGCGGTGTGCGTAACTCTCTTGATATTGTCAAAGGACTCGCTTTAGGTGCCAAAAGCATGGGAGTTGCTGGGACTATCTTAGCTTCCCTTATGAGTAAAAATGGTTTAGAAAATACCTTAGCCCTTGTACAGCAATGGCAAGAAGAAGTGAAAATGCTTTATACTCTTTTAGGAAAAAAGACGACAGAAGAATTGACGAGTACCGCACTTATCCTCGATCCAGTTTTAGTTAATTGGTGTCATAACCGTGGTATCGACAGCACTGTTTTCGCAAAACGTTAAAGAGACCAGAACATTAATGTTCTGGTCTCTTTATTTGAGTTCTTTTATCCTACATAAGCATCTAAGATAATTTGTTTTAGTTCACTAATTAATGGTTCTTTCGGATTTGCAGTTGTACATTGGTCTTCATATGCAAGTTCTGCCATACGATCAACTGTTGTGTCTAATGTTTCTTGTGAGACACCTTGGGCTTTCAAGTTCATGTCAATTCCGACTGATTTACCTAAGTCTGCTACTGCTGTTGCTAAAGCTTCTACTAATTCTGCGGTAGTATTTCCTTTTAAGCCTAAGAATTTTGCAATGTCTGCATAATCAGTATCGGCGCGGAAGTAATCATATTTAGGGAACATTGCGTGTTTTGATGGATCTTTCGCATTGTAACGAATAATATGTGGTAATAAAATCGCATTTGTACGACCATGTGGAATGCCATATTCCCCACCAATTTTATGAGCAATAGAGTGACAAATACCTAAGAATGCATTGGCAAATGCCATCCCTGCCATGGTTGATGCATTATGCATTTTTTCGCGAGATTCCATATCTGGACGTTTCACTGAATTTTCTAAATGATCGAAAACTAACTTGATTGCTTGTAAACTTAAACCACGTGTGTAATCTGAAGCCATCACGGAAACATAAGATTCAATAGCATGTGTTAAAACATCCATACCTGTATCTGCAGTGACTGAAGCTGGCACAGACATTACGAACTGTGGATCAACAATCGCTACATCTGGTGTTAACGCATAGTCTGCTAACGGATATTTCACGTGTGTTTCACTATCAGTAATAACGGCAAATGGTGTAACTTCTGAACCAGTTCCTGAAGTAGTTGGGATACAAACAAATTGTGTTTTTTCTGGTTTGGCAATTTTATATGTCCGTTTGCGGATATCTAAGAATTTTTGTTTTGCACCAAAGAACTCTGTATCTGGGTGTTCATAGAACATCCACATGCCTTTCGCCGCGTCCATTGCAGAACCGCCACCCAAGGCAATCACTGTATCTGGTTGGAAATCAACCATCATTTTGGTACCTGCATAAACAGTATTTGTTGATGGGTTTGGTTCAACATCAGAAAATACTTCGATTTTCACATCATTTTTACGTTTTTGTAGCTCTTTACGTACGATATCTGCATAGCCAAATTGAACCATACCTGGGTCACAAACTAACATGACACGTTCAACATTTTCCATTTTTTGTAGATATTGTAAAGAATTTTTTTCAAAGAAAATTTTTGGAGGTAATTTAAACCATTGCATATTATTTCTCCGTTTCGCTACCGTTTTAATATTAATTAAGTTAATGGCTGATACGTTTTTAGAAACAGAGTTTTTCCCGTATGAACCACAACCAAGTGTTAAAGATGGAATCATTTCGTTATAAATGTTACCGATACCGCCTTCTGCTGATGGAGTATTCACTAAAATACGACAAGCTTTCATACGTAAACCAAAAGCAACTTGTAACTCTTCATCTTCTGTATGAATTACTGCTGTATGTCCTAAACCACCTAAGTTTAACATCGCTTCACATAGTTCAAAAGCATGCTCTGCATTGTTTGATTTCATCATTGCTAAAACTGGCGATAATTTTTCTCTTGATAATGGATATTCTGGACCTGCACCTTCTAATTCAGCGACTAAAATTTTTGTGCCTTTTGGTACGCTAATTCCTGCTAATTCAGCAATTTTTTCTGCAGAGTTACCGACAATCGCTGGATTTACTGCGTATTTGCCTTCATTCATCACTGCATCTTCTAGTTTTTGTAATTCATTCGGTTTCACGAAGTAAACATTGTGTGCTTCAAACTCAGCTTTGACAGAAGCATAAATTTCTTTATCCACAATGACCGCTTGCTCAGAAGCACAAATCATTCCATTATCAAATGATTTTGAAACAATTAAATCATTAACCGCACGTTTTACTTTAGCCGTTTTTTCAATATAAGCTGGTACGTTCCCAGGACCAACGCCTAGTGCTGGTTTACCTGTTGAGTACGCAGATTTTACCATGCCTGCGCCACCAGTTGCTAAAACAATGGCAATCCCTGGATGATTCATCAAAGCAGATGTTGCATCAATCGATGGTTGTTCAATCCATTGAATACAATTTTCTGGTGCACCTGCTGCAATCGCCGCATCCCGTACAATACGTGCCGCTTCTGCCGAACATTTTTGTGCGCTAGGATGGAAAGCAAAAACAATTGGATTTCTTGTTTTTAAGGCAATTAGTGATTTAAAAATAGTTGTTGACGTTGGGTTCGTTGTTGGTGTGACCCCACATACCACGCCAACTGGCTCAGCAATTTCCATTAAGCCGGTTTGTTCGTCTTTGTTAATTACACCCACAGTTTTATCATGTTTAATATTATTCCAAATGTATTCAGATGCATACATATTTTTGATTGCTTTATCTTCATAGATTCCACGGCCAGTTTCTTCGACAGCCATTTTTGCTAAAGGCATATGTTGGTCTAACGCCGCCATCGCCATTTGATGGACAATGTGATCTACTTGTTCTTGTGTAAAATCTTCCATTGCTTTTAAAGCGACATTCGCTTTTGTTGCTAATTCATCAATCATTGATGAAACATCAACTGTTTCTGTCTTTTCTTTTTTTACTGTTTTAACCATGTTCATCCTCCTAAGAGTTTCATTTTAAAAAAACTTTGTTAACTATTTCACATTCACATCATACAACATAAAACGAATCTTGTAAATAGTTTTTGTGATATTTTTCACAACTATTTATAATTTTTTTATCTCAAAAAAAAAGACCTATTCTTTTTTCTAGAATAAGTCTTCAATATCATGCCAGTCCCTTAAAGGATTTTTTGATGTCTGTGCCAATAATTGTTGATAGTCAAAAAATTCATTCGGCTTAACCTTCTGAATGTCTTTGCGACAGTCTTTGACAGATAAATGGGTTTGTTTTTTCCAACGATAGGTGAGTAAATAAGTCAATAAATCTTCTTCGTTGATGGAAGAATAACCTAGTTCACGAAAATTTTGGCACTTCTTTTTAATACTTTTATTGAGCATTTTTTGTTGTAACCAACTTAATTTTTCCTTTGTCATGGGCTCTTCTCCTTCCAACCAAGCGAAAGATTGCTCACTTTTTAACTATCTTCCAACACTATAAAAAGGAACCTTTTTTGTAAACTTAATAGTTAAAAAGGACTTAGGACGTAAGTCCAAATGACCTACCTTCCTAGTCCTACATTTTAAGATAAACGACACGAGCGGAATAGGAATTATCTCTTCTTATTGGCTTTCTCGTGTGACTACTGGTCACAGTTTCGCCTTTGAAAAGCCTGTTCCGCTCTCTTTAACCATTAAATGAATCAGTTGAATCGTTTAGTCTTTCTTTTCTTTTGAAGGATCTGATGTTTCAGGAACTTCAGTTACTTCTTCTGTGACTGTCTCTTCAACTTCTGTGACTGGTACACTAGTTACTGCTGAATCATTTGTAACAGCAGTTCCAGGTGTTACAGTTCGAATTGCTGCACGGTCAAATTCTAAGACAATACCTTCGCAATCGATTAAAACTGTTTTTTCGTTGATTTCACTTAAAACACCATGTAAACCACCAATTGTGACAACACTATCGCCAGTTTTCATTGCGTTTAGTTGTTTTTGACGTTCTTGCTGTTGTTTCTTTTGAGAACGTGTCATGAAAAACATCATTCCTCCTAAAAGGACTAATGTAAAAATCATTGTAAATCCGCCACCCATTTGTTTCACCTCACTCTGCATTATTCACACTACTAACTGTATCAAAAAAATGCTTGAAGAACTAGTTTTTTCCTCTAATTTTTAGAAACTTTTTGCATTCGCTTTATTAAAGCCATATTCTTCAAAAAACGCTTGTCGGAATTCTAATAAATTGTCGTCCATAATTGCTTGACGGACATTTTTCATTAAGTCTAACAAGAAGTATAAATTATGATACGATGTTAAACGGATTCCGAATGTTTCATCACATTTAATCAAATGACGAATATAGGCCCGCGTATAATTACGACAAACATAACAATCACATTTCTCATCAAGCGGACGAAAATCTCTTGCATATTGGGCATTTTTAACAACCAAGCGACCTTGTGAAGTCATACAAGTACCATTGCGCGCAATACGTGTTGGTAACACACAATCAAACATGTCAATCCCACGAATCACTCCATCAATTAATGAATCAGGGGCACCCACACCCATTAAGTAACGTGGTTTATTTTCAGGAATTAACGGTGTCGTAAAGTCTAAGACTCGGTTCATTTCTTCCTTAGACTCACCAACAGATAAGCCACCAATCGAATAGCCAGGAAAATCCATACTCACTAAATCTTTGGCACTTTGACGACGTAAATCTTCAAATCCCGCACCTTGAACAATACCGAATAATCCCTGTCTATCAGGATTCGCATGGGCTTTTAAGCCACGCTCAGCCCAACGAGAAGTCCGTTCAATCGAGCGTTTGACATACTCATAGCTTTCATCAAATGGTGGACATTCATCAAAGCTCATCATAATATCTGATCCTAATTTATTTTGAATATTGATCGCTTTTTCTGGAGAAAGGAACATTTTTGAACCATTTAAATGATTTCTAAAATGCACACCTTCTTCTTCGATTTTCCGCATATCACTTAATGAGAAGACTTGGAAGCCACCTGAATCAGTTAAAATAGGTTGATCCCAGTTCATAAATTTGTGTAAACCGCCTGCTTCTTCGACTAAATCTTCACCTGGGCGTAACCATAAATGGTAAGTATTACTTAAAATAACACCGGCACCCATTTCTTTTAATTCTTCTGGTGACATTGTTTTAACTGTCGCAAGTGTACCTACCGGCATAAACATTGGTGTTGGAAATGTGCCGTGAGGAGTAATTAATTCACCTAAACGCGCACCTGTGTGTTTATCTTTTTTGATTAAACGATAACGAATGGCTGGTTCCGTCATTCATTTCCCTACTTTCTACTATAATTTGTCCTCCCATCATCATACTTTTTTTTTATTGAATTTGCAAGGATTTCTCAAGGTTTCTTTTTTCAAAAAAGGATCCTTAAAAAACAGCAACTAGTTCAAATAATTCAAATGAGCTAGTTGCTGTTTGGCACTTATTTTGTCGCTGTATATTTTTCTAAATCTTGCATCGCTGTTTTCACAATTTCAGGGGTAATTTTTTGTTTCATATAATGAATCGTTTCGCCTTCTATACAAGCACGTTCTGCTACTTCTTGATACTCGGCTTCAGTTAAGTCCATCTCCATTTCTTTTAAAGAAATAGGCAAACCTAGTTGGTGATAGAAAGGAATCAATTCAGCGATTTCTTGCCATTTCTCTTCAATGGCTAATTGAACAAACACACCATACGCCACTTTGTTTCCATGCAATTGTCGATGGCTAGCTGGCAGCAAAGTTAGTGCATCATGAATGGAATGGGCACCCGCTGTCCGACCATAATCATCGCCAAAGCCACCCACCATTCCACCAATAATTAAATTTGTTTCGATGACATCAATAAACGATTGATTTAATTGTTGCTCTTCCATCGCTTTTAAAGCATTGATACTTTCATTTAACAAAATATCGCGGCATTTTTCTGCGGCAAAATGAGAAACTTGAATAGGTAACACTTGGACGTCTAACTGCGAAATAATCGCATCTGCTTCGTACCATTTAGCTAATGTATCCCCAATACCTGCCACCATTAAGGACCGAGGCGAATGCAATAACACTCTTGGTTCTACCAACACCAAAGCGTTTGCTTGCGGAAAAACGTCATACCGTTCCATTGCTCCATCTTCTCGATACATTACACTCAATGGCGTGCACGGCGCACAAGTAGCTGCTAAAGTGGGCAAAATAATTACCGGTAACGCCATTTTGTGTGCTAAGGCTTTGCCCAAGTCGGCCACTTTTCCTCCACCAACAGCGACGATGGCCTCTAAATGATTGTCCAGCACTTGCGCTTCTAACTCTTGCACACGTTGATCTGTACAAACACCTCCATAGTTTTCAAAAACAGCTGTTACTTTTTGAAACGTCGGAAAATACGGTTTTGCCGCTTGCCATGACTCAGTCCCGTGTAAAATGAATACACGATGAATATTTCTGCATAATAGTTGTCCTTCTAATAATTCCCACGAACCAATTTCGCAAAGATACTCTTGTGGTGTCCCTCTCACAATTAATGATTGTTCCATCTTGAAAATCCCCTTCATTTTTGACTTTTGAAAATTTTTTTGAAAAAGTTGTATTTTTTCAACTCTACTACTTTTCCTTTTACATATTCTATGATATGATAAACCACATCATAACACAATAAATTTTTATACATTTATTCGTTTTTTTTGAATATTTATAAAAATAATACAAAAAGGAGTTTACGCAAATGACCAAATGTAAAAAATGGCTACAGACGATTTTACCAATTTTATTCTTGTTGCTCTCATTATTACCTATTAAAGAAACTTTTGCAGCCGAAAACGATCCAGTCTATGACAAAATCATCCAAAAGGGAGAACTAGTTGTCGGCTTATCCGCAGACTATGCCCCTTATGAATTTCATGCAAAAGTAGATGGTGAAGATAAAATTGTCGGTTTTGATATTTCTATTGCTCAAAAAATTGCCGACGATTTAGGCGTTAAATTAAAAATCGAAGAACTAGGCTTCGATGCTCTGTTAGGGGCCTTAAAAACTGGCAAGATTGACATGGTCATCTCAGGCATGTCGCCAACGCCTGAACGATTAAAAGAAGTAGCTTTTTCTCAACCATATATGAACGTTCAACAAAGAGTCATTGTTCGGAAAGAAGATAAAGATAAATTTCATTCCACTAAAGATTTCGAAGGCGTTCGTGCAGGTGCCCAAAAGCAAACGACACAAGAAGAATTAATTAAAACCGAATTAACCGGTGCTGTCCCTACTTCTCTTCAAAAAATTCCAGATTTAATTATGAATCTAAAAAATAATAAATTAGATGCAGTCGTTATGGAAGAACCGGTTGGCGAAGCCTATGTTTCTCAAAATGAGGATTTAGCTTTTGCTGATGTTACCTTTGAAAAAGGCTCAAAAGATACTGCCGTTGCTTTTCCTAAAGATGCGCCCGTTTTGACGGAGAAAGTAAATGCCTCTATTAAACAAATTAATGATCAAAAATTAATGGACGGTTATAAAAAAGAAGCCAATCAATTAATGTTCCAAAAAGATCAAAGCTTTTTACAAAAGTATGGAAAGTTCTACCTTAACGGTGCAGGCTATACCATTTTCCTAGCTTTCATTGGTGTTTTGTTTGGTGCCATTTTAGGGGCATTACTTGCCTTAATGAAGTTAGCCAATTCCAAAATTTTACGTGGCATTGCCATTGCTTATATTGAATATGTTCGTGGCACTCCTTTGCTTGTTCAAATTTTTATTGTCTATTTCGGGACAGGCGTTCTTGGTTTAGACTTATCCAAAGTAGCAGCTGGTTGTATTGCTCTTTCTTTAAACAGTGGTGCATATGTAGCAGAAATTATTCGTGCTGGTATTCAGGCAGTTAATAAAGGACAATTGGAAGCTGCTCGTTCTTTGGGAATGAATCAAAACCAAGCAATGCGATACATCATTTTCCCACAAGCTATTAAAAATATTTTACCAGCGTTAGGCAATGAATTTGTTACAGTAATTAAAGAATCTTCCGTTGTTTCAGTCATTGGTGTTTCAGAACTAATTTTCCAAGCTGGCAACGTTCAAGGAGCAAGTTTTAAACCCTTCTTACCTTACTTAATTGTATCGTTGATTTATTTCGTCCTAACCTTTACTATCTCACGTCTATTAGGTGTTGCTGAAAGGAGAATGAGTACTAGTGATTAACATTAAAAACTTACAGAAAACATTCGGAAAAAATGAAGTACTTAAAGGAATTGACTTAGAAATTGAAGCTGGTGAAGTTGTCGTAATTATTGGCCCTTCTGGTAGTGGTAAAAGTACTTTTTTACGTTGCTTGAACTTATTAGAAACACCAACTGGTGGCAGCGTTGAATTTGAAGGAAAAAATTTATTAGATAAAAATACCAACATTGATCAACTTCGTCAAAAAATGGGAATGGTATTCCAAAATTTCAATCTTTTCCCGCATAAAAATGTCTTGGAAAACTTAACAATTAGTCCTGTTAAAGTAAAAAAAGAAGCCGCTGCTGAAGCCACAGAACATGCTCTTTCTTTACTGGAACAAGTTGGTTTATCAGATAAAAAAGAAAATTATCCCGCTCAACTTTCTGGTGGGCAACAACAACGGGTAGCGATTGCTCGTGCTTTAGCCATGCGCCCTGACGTGATGCTGTTCGATGAACCAACTTCTGCCTTAGACCCTGAAATGGTGGGCGAAGTGCTATCTGTTATGAAAAATTTAGCTATTGAAGGGATGACAATGGTAGTGGTTACCCACGAAATGGGCTTCGCAAAAGAAGTTGCGGACCGTGTCATTTTTATGGATGCAGGAATCATTCAAGAAGAAGGCACACCTGAAGAAATTTTTGATGCGCCACAAAACCCAAGAACACAAGATTTTCTAAGAAAAGTTTTATAAAAAGGAGCACCTGGTATGGATCGCAAGAATATCGCAACACGTTACCAACAACCTACTGAAAATTTACTCATGGATATTGCAACATTGGCGAAAAAGACCCCAAATTTAATCGATTTATCGATTGGTGACCCTGACTTAATTACCGATGAGCGGATTATCGAACAAGCAGCTAACGATGCCAAAAATGGGCATACAAAATATACCGCTTCTGATGGTAGCGAGGCATTCATTGAGGCGGTCATTCAGTTTTATCAGTCACATTATCAATTATCTTTTCAACCGAATCAAGTCCGGGCCACAGTTGGCGCTCTGCACGGAATGTACCTTGCCTTACAAGTGATTCTAAATCCTGGAGATGAAGTGATTATTCATGAACCTTATTTCTCTCCTTATAAAGACCAAGTCCTTTTAGCAGATGGCGTTCCGGTCTTTTTACCAACCTATGAAGAAGATGGTTTCCAAATTGATGTAGCTCTTTTGAAAGAAAAAATCACGCCTAAAACCAAAGCGATTATTCTTAATTCACCGAATAACCCGACAGGCGCTGTTTTCTCTGAAGAAACTTTCAGAGAAATTGCACAGGTAGCGATTGAACACAACTTATACATTCTTTCAGATGAAGTTTATGAAGCCTTTTGTTTCCAAGAAACGTTTACTCCCATGGCTACGTTTGCTCCAGAAAATACTATCACTTTTGGTAGCTTTTCAAAAGCCTTTGCAATGACTGGTTGGCGTATTGGTTATATGATTGCCCCAGACTATATTAACGAAGTAGCCAAATTAATTAATGAAGGCGTTACGTATTCTGCGCCTACGTTGTCACAGCAAGCAGGAATCTATGCGTTACAACATTTTGACGAATTTGTAGACCCAATCGTTGAAGTGTTCCAAACACGTTTAGAGTATGTGGCCCAACGAGTAGCAAAGATTCCTTTCCTTTCGCTTCATCCAGTCAAAGGAAGTATTTACGCCTTCATTAATATTCAAAAAACTGGACTAACTTCCGTTCCTTTTGTGGAAAAGCTTTTAAAAGAGACACAGGTATTAGTGATTCCTGGAAAAGCATTTGGTGAAACAACGGGCGATGAGTACATTCGTTTAGCCGCAACACAAAATTTAGATTTATTAAAGGAAGCGTTCGATCGAATTGAAAGAATGACCTTTGAATAAAAAAGCTTCTGCATTAGCTAATAATCATAGCTAATGCAGAAGCTTTTTAGATTTCTTCTATCAATTCAATCGCTTGCCCACCAACATGCGGTGGAATCGACATAGTCATCGGTGGCAAGCCCACGACTGTGAAACGGACTTTGGTCCCTTTTTTCAAGTGAGACAGTGGGATACTTTCCTCTAACTGTTCAACAAGTATGTTTAAAATTACCCCATGAGAAAATAAGGGAACAATGGATTCTGGATCACTTTCTGCTTGGATATTTTCTAAATGTAATCGCATTGACAATGGCTGCGTCTCATTTAACACACCAGCCTCTACTAATTTCCCTGTAAAAACAGCAATTTTTTCAGTCATTTGTTTGCCTCCTTTTTAAACATCATATTGAAGAGAATTAATTCCATCCCCTAAAAATTCTGAAGCGTTGTTAAATTCGGCAGGATCATATTTGGTATAGGAAACTTGTAATGTCAAAGTAATATTCCTTAAGGTTTCAGAATGGGCAAATTTCTCTTGAGCTTGTTGTTTGAATTCTTTTCTAGTAGTGTATCCGTCATCCCCATCGCGGAAAATTAATAACGCCCAAGTCGGCGGTGTGCCGTCGATAAAGTATGGTAAGAAGCGATCATCCGTTGTCTCTTTAATCGCCGCTGTCACGATTTGTAGCAATTCATTCTTTTGTTCAGGACTTAATAAGTTACGAATACTTTCCCAATAGGCCACTCGGATCACGACTAAATATAACGGCGCTTCATAACGTGTAGAAATGTCAGAAAATAAATCGAATCCTTCTTCGTACATTTTTGCTGTTCTTAAATTAGTTACTGCATCTAACGCATTTAACCGTGAAGTTTCTTTACGTAAGCGAATATTTTCTTCTTCAATCGTACGAATTTGGTAAGTCACTGCATAGATTGTTAAACAGTAGAGCGGCGGCATGATTAGCCAAAATAATGAGCCATAGCTAAACAAATCATGATAGACATACTGATATACAACATAAGTCAATTGTAGAAAAATAAATATAAGCGAAAATGTTAACCCCGCTGTAATTCCTACAAAATAGGTAACGATAATTAAGATAACTGAAATTAATAGACAACTTAAGTCCACAAAGAAATCATTCGTTCCTAAGGCCATAAAGATGGTTGTGCCGACAACCAAAACAATTCCTACCAACAAAGTTAAATCCAAAAGTAAGGTCACTCGTTTTTGATTCACTCTATTCCCCACCTTTCAAATTCTTCTTCACGATGAAGAACGCACTTAATCCAATAATAGTCATACCAATTAAGAAGACAAATAGATAAATCATTAATTTATGATTATTGACAATTCGTTTACCTAATGATTCGTTGCTAACGTTGCTTACACGTTTTTTGAAACGATAATCATAGCGACGATAGTTCGGATCGACCACAATGGCATCTCCTTTGTACATAGAAGTATTCTTCTCTGTATTCACTTGTGTAGAGGCTAAAAAGACACCTTGTGATTTAGCTCCTGTTAAGATTAACGCCGCGGCTTTCGCATTATATGGAGAAAACATTAACTGCGCCGTACCGATTTGTTTACCATAATCTTTTTCAATGCTCAGTTTCTCGTTTGAAACAAAACGTGTGAAGTCCTTATCATAATGGAAATATAACTGATCGTTTAACTTACGAATCATCGGATTATCCTTAGGCGTACCAAAAATAATCAAGTTATGATTTTCTAATGCCGCATTTTTAGGCGCTTTTTTATAATACGTAATCTCACCGACATTACTTTCGGCATAATTACCAATTAAGTTAAATAGATTGGTCAACACTTTAAAATAGTTGTCGTCCATTTTTTCTGGTAATAAAATCGCTAAATCAGCAAAAGAACGGCTTCTGATAAAAATGTTCGGATAGTTATTAAATAATATGTCATTCAGTTCTTCTGTTTGAATAAACGCATTCGAATTATTTTCAATAAAGGCCCATGGAGTCTGACCATTTCGTAAAACTTCTGGTGATTTAACATTCAAATCAAAAGCAACTTTTAAAACAAAACTATCAGCAATTTCTAAGTTCTTTGGAAATTCGAGATTTAATTCATCACCGTTCGCACGAGCAGCGGTTAATTTCTTGCTGCCAATTGGTTTATCATTGGCATAGACCGTCACTAAAGAAGAATCAAAATCTAAGTTTTCAGCGTATTTAAAATGTAAATGCACGCGACTTCCATTGGCATTGTTTCGATCCACTGGTAAATTGACAAAGTACGTTTGTTCTTGGTGATAGGCCCCTTCTAGTTTGTCCCCCGTTGATGTTAATGGATAATTTCCATCAAATTCTAAAGTTGAACTAAACGTATCGGTATTCTCATCAACTGTTGTCTCTTCTTTATCTGTTTGGGTCATTAATTCATAGTTTGCTAAATAACGTCCCGCACGAACAAGTAAGTCCTCATCTTTAGAAGTAGCTACTAAAACATGCTTATCTGGTTGATTGAAAAATTTTAAGACAGCCTGGTCCTCCACGCGTTTGCTATCAATTTGACTTTTATACTGATCTGGTAATTTATCATAGCTGGCAATAATCAACTGATAGGGTGCAGACTGTTCTTTGTTCAAAGAAGCCATTGGCAACAATTCTTCTGAGGTAGTAATCAAACGAGCAGCGCCAGCTAACGCATGGGTCGCTGCAGCTAATTCTTTTTCCGATGCATTTTCTGGTGTCAAAATAACACTGTGTTTATTCGCAATCGTGTCTGCTCCCACAAAATGATTATAAAAAGAATGAATCGTATTCTTTGGTAATTGTAAATCGTATTGGAAGTTTACGTTAGATCCTTCATACATCGTTAACCAATTTGCTGGAGTTTCAATTAAATTATACATGTCGTTTCCTGCCTGATTAATAATTTGGCCTTCAACAGTCAATGTATTTGTCTCTTTAATCAGTTCCAAAGGGATTTCAATCGTCTTTTGTTGAATACCAGTCGTATTTTCAGGACGCCAAGAATAAAACTTCACACCATTAACCGCCACAGTTAAATCTGAGGTCTGATTATTTTTTAATTGTGTGATTTGGTAGGTCATATTGAATGATGCTTTTTTAACGTTCCAATAATCAATTTTTGTAAAATACATGGTGCTACGGACAGAAGTACCTGTTAAAGAGATTGTTTTATTTTGAAAAGGTTGTGTAAAGGTATGGTTGTCTTGTTCTTTGTTTTCGGCGTATACGGTCGGACTTGCGACACCAATCAGAATTGCCAGAAAGAACAACCCTATTAAAGTGACTGTTTTTTGTTTCATTGCACGTTTCCTCCTTATTTAAATCGTTCAGTTTTGTACCATTTTGTTTGTGTTTGTTTATGAAAAACATTTTCTTTAATATACATCACCATGCCATAAGCGGCGACTACTAGCCACATCTGACTGTATGTAATATACATCAAGGCAATAATTAAGATATTCTCTAAAGTCATTTCGCCTTTTTCGGTCGTAATACTGACAAAAGTACTGAAAATAAATAACAAAATCGCTAACAACCACAAGGAATTGCTAAATCCTTGCAGGGTCGTTGTTAAGTAACCAGACATTGATAAAACTAACATGATGTCTGACAAAACGAGCGATGTCATTAAGAGAAAATAAATGGACAAGAAATATAAAATATCAAAACGGATCCGACTCGCTTTAGGATTAAACAATAATTTAGCATTTTTAACAATGACATAAATATTGCCTTTGACCCATCGCGTCCGTTGTCGGAACCAAACTGACAAAGTTTGTGGCTCTTGCTCCCACGTCACTGCTTTTGGTTGAAACTTAATTTTATAGCCCATCATATAGATGCGGAAACTGATTTCTGTATCTTCGGCTAACGCTTTGTCATCCCAGCCGCCAATGGCTTCAATAATACTACGACGAACAATGAAATTTGTGCCAGGAATCGTGCATAACTTAAATAATTGAAAACGACCGGCTTGTGCCATCCATTGAAAGGCCAGTGTTTCGATATTAATAAAGCGTGTCAACAAGCTTGCATTGCGATTTCTCGTTCTAAATTTACCAATAACCGCGCCGTATTCCTCACTAGCGATTAACTCTCCAACTAAATAACGGAGTGCATTCGGTTCAGGTGTATTGTCCGCATCATAAATGGCAATCACGTCCCCCTTGGCTTGCTTGAAACCAATGTTTAAGGCATTAGACTTACCTTTCCCACCTGTTATATTGTCTGTATTAATAATCTGCAAATTTCGATTAACCGCCTTTTTTTGGACATTCGCTAAAAGCTCAGCACTATTATCACTTGAGTTGTCATTAATCACAATAATTTCATAGCGATCTTGCGGATAATTAAAATTCAATAACGCTTCAACTGTCCGCACAATGACAATTCCTTCATTATGGGCCGGCACCATAATTGAAACAAACGGCGCGTCTTCGTCCTCTACAGGTGGTGGTGCGACAGGATCTGTTTTTAAATAATAAACATAGCCAAAAATAACTAAGAGAATATTTACAATTAGTAGACTCCAAATAATGATAGTTGCTGTTAACATTACAATGTCAGCAATGGTCATTTGTCTTCCTCCTTATTAATATATTTCGACCGATAATTCTTTCGTCCAATCATAAACAAAATAATCAGGATGATTAAAGTCAGCGTGACAACGCCAATCAAAATATTGTTTGTAATACTGAAAAAGAATGAAAATAAGCCTGTAAATCGTTGTTTTTCAACTGTTGAGGCCCCTGTATCAGCCAAACCATTGACAATTTGATTGTTTAAGAAGAACCGATTATTCCGAAATTCGATTTTCTGCGTTTGTGTTTGAACAGTGAAATGTTGATCCGCTTCTGAAACACTAAACACTATTGGTGCTTCCTTGACTTCTTGAATTAGATGATCCACTTCTTTTTTAGAATTTGGAAATGAAAAACTAATGGTGGTCGGCATTGGAAATCGATAGTCATTCGGATTATCTTTATCCGTCCATTCAATCCCCGATAAATAATCATACGGTAAATCAAACAAAGCATTCTTATAAGTGATTGATTCTCCCGTTTGGTTCCGATAAAAAACGCGTTCAATCGGCGGATTTTCTCTTAGAATCACTGTATCACTAATTGCTAGACCATCCTCTTGGTATTGAAGGTCTTGATTCCAGTATCCTGGAGCAGAAATGCCTACTGGATAGACATGTCTGTCGACCAATAAACTAATCTGCTGCTCCATCAATTGTTTCAAGGCACGTTGGTCATTTAAATCAACATTGTTAACGACCGGTGTTTCTAAGAAAATAACCCCCGTCGAAGCAAACGCACGTAACGCATTCGTAAATAGTTTATAAGGTAAAATCGTATTGTTTTGTGAAACGCTCGTACTGGATAAAATATAAGGATACGTGGTTTTAACTAATTCTTCTTGCAAATAGGTTGCCACAGACATATCTCTTAACGGGTTAAAATCAGAAATCGTCAAAAACGGCCGTGACATTTTTTCACTTTCCAGCCATTGACTAATCACGTCCAAGCTTTCTAAAAAAACAGCGCCTTTGCGTTCAAACATTGGTAGAAAAGCATGCCCATTCTCAATTACACCAAATGGATATTCTTCTGGTGCTAATTCTTGTGTTTTTAATCGGCCAACTGTCTGACCTTGCGTATTTTCCAGCACAACTGATTGATCTTGAAAAGGCAATACTTGAGAAAAGCGGTTTTTTTCATCTTCTAACCGATATTGACGATGACTTAATTCTTTCCATGTACCGCTAAAATATTGTTTTTCATCGTCACGCATGTTTCGACCAATGTGTAATTGTTTGCCTTTAAAATGAACTCGATCTGCTAGAAAATCAGAGGCAATAACGCCGGCTTGTTCAGGCCAATTCACCATAGAAATCAAACTGTCATAGCCATCATTTAGCAATTCTCCAGGCACATAGTCTGACACCGCCACGCTCTGAACTTCTACTCCAAAACTCGTCAACACTCGTTGTAAAGCATCCACATCATTTTCTTTTTTCCCAGCAATATTCAAGCTGTCATAGACAAGTAAGACATGTTTACTTGGTGCAGCCAGCGCCGGTTTGGCAAAGCCAAAAAAAACGAAAAAGAGTAAGAAACACACCCAGCCAATAAGATATTGTTTATTTTTCAATTCCCTCTACCTCCCCAATGACTTGTGGTGTTGTATCTTGCCACATTCGTTTACCAATAACATCAGAAACAATTTGTAACAAGAGAAAATCTAAAAATACTGAGACTAAAAACAAATGACGTACTAAGTCACTATCCCCATCAATAATAATTGTTGAAATGAAAACAACTAATAAATTAAGATATATCCCTGTCATTAAAAAGAAGCGAAAAACTAATCTGGGTTCGTTTCTCTTGAGTCCTCTGTATAAACCAACGCCATATAAACCAAACAGAATCACGCCTAATAATAGATAGAAAGCAAAGTTTTTAGGGAAAAAACTGGCTTTAATACGGTTATACACCATAAAAAATTTAGATTGTTCCAGCGGTGCACGCCCCGTCGTTTTCTCAAAATTCCCCACATTATTAGGCTTTACTAAGTAAACATTTGGGACCGCTGAATTCAGTCCTTGCCATAATTCAGATGGATAATTTAAATAATTCAATAACACCCATCCAAAACTCGTTTTATCAAAAAAATCTTTTTTCATTTGTTCAGAAGTTGGTGATACAGGACTGTATTCTTCAAAGTAGGAACGTCCCTTTTGCAACCCATATTGCGGGTTGATTCCGCCCTCTGACATCCGTTTATCTGGAACCTTACTATCCTTCATTACACCGCGCGTCATACTGTGGTAGACATCACGTTCATAGATATCGTTAGGAACGATAAAAGCTGCTAACGTTGTAAAACCAATCAACGCAATTAAAAAGGCCGTCATTGACAATCGTTGGTAACGTTGTGACAAGTAGACAAAAAATCCTAATCCAGCAATAATTACGCCAATAATCAGCAAATATTCTTGGCGTGTTGTTCCTATTAAAAGTACTACTGCTTGTGCCAAGATAACTAAAACTATTCTTCTGAGCCAAGTTCGTGGTTTCGTCACCCGATAAAAATAGACTGAAAATGCTAAGACACTCACAGAAAGTAAAAAACTCGTCGCTTCTGTATAAAAGGAATTAAAATAAATCGTATAGGAGGTATCCCCCAAGATGAAAATAACCAACAAGGAGATAAGATAACTTTTTTTCAAAGATACGCCTTCGGTTAAGCCTCGTACCAGAATATAAATTGACACTAAAAAACAACTAAGATAAACGAAACCTAAGAAACGAATATCGAAAAGTGTTTGACTATAAAAAAGTTTATTAAGCCAAATGGCAATGGTGATGAAAAATTGTTGAGTGGAAACAAAGTGCGTCGTTGTTTCATTAAAATAACGCATAATCGAAAAGTCCTTAACAAAATAGGCCACATTGTCGTAGCTATCACCATTGACACGATAAAGACTATTTGAATTTAACACACGAAAATACTCGCCATTATCTCCCAAGCCATTAATCGGATAAACGAATAACAAAATGCTTGTCACTAACCCAATCCCTAAAACGGCCAAAAGACTTGGAGAAATATAACGACTCAACCATTCAAAAGCCGAGTTCATGTATTTTTTGATCTTTTCCATGCTTTCACCTCATCTAGAAATCATAGGCCAAAAGAGCCATTAAGTTATTATAGGAATAGACTTGTTTCGTAACTTTATCACCAAATCCTCCATAAATCGGACTGCTTGAATCCATAATTTGAAAATTATTAAGTACTGTAATTGCCGCACGATACAACTCTTTGTCATTTTCGGCAACACCAATTAAAGCCGCTATCGCATAACTGGCTGCAGATTGATTTTTATCCACGGGCGATCCATTTAAATCATACGAGTTAAATAGCGTTCCTTGCTGAACTTGTTTTCGTACAAAATCAATACTAGTCTGTTTCGCCATACCCACTTCACTTAAATGAACAATCGTTAATAAAGATTCAATAATATTAAGTGTTCCGTTGTTTTCGTATTTATTTGTTTGATGATTAAACTTCGTTTGATAAAGAGGTAAATCATCAGAAATATAGCCATCGTCTATTAATTGGTAATGATATTGCAAATAGTCTGCTGAAATCCCAAATTCTTTGTATAAATAACCCAGCGTAATTAAGTCAATATAAAACAAAGAAGTTTCTGAAGACTGTTGTTTTGATTTACTATCGTAAAAATCAATTAGAATATTATCTTTCATAGAGGTTTTCATAAAACTCTTGCCTAATTTTTTAATTTCTTGATCGTACTGATCTGTTTTAAAATGACCCCCTGCTTCAATTAATGAACGAATGATCCGTAAATCATCAATCGAGGCATTGACATTGTATTTATTGCCTTGTTCGTCAATTCGGTAACTAAATTGGACGCCGTCGTAAAAGGTGTCTTTCGTCTGCTTGTAAAAATTATCAAAACGTCCCTGCGTATCAAAAGCTAAATTACGCAAATATAGACCTGAAGACTCACTTAGCAGCTCATGTCCTGTGGCGACATCTTTGCGTTCAGCATCTGGTAAATAGTTGGTTAAAAAACCGCCGTCTGTTTTGAGCCGGGTTTCAATAAAAAACTTCAACAAATCTTTGCGTTCAGCGGTTTCTTTTGTGTGAAATTCATGTTTTGTTAAAAAATGTTGTTTGTCTGTCGACATTAAGCGTTGAATTTTTGGATTCACTTTTTCCACCTCTACTTTATAGGATTTTTCTCTAAACAAAAGAAAATATCCTCCCAGAAGCACCACGAATACCCCAATAAAAATCCAAAGTTTTCTCTTCATTGTTACGCCTCTTTTCCTCACTTCTTTATTGTCAGTGTACACAAAAGTACTTGTTTTTGCGAAACTTACGCTACCTCTTCAAGCGCAAGAAAAAAAGCAATCCATAAAAATAAAAGGATTGCTTTAACCGTTTCGTCGATCATTTCCTGTCATCGTAATCTCTTTTGACAGATAACGCACACGTTCCATAATTCGTCTGGCTTTTAGCGGCTCTTGTTCTCCTCGTTGCGTCACGGTTAAATGCTCTTCTAAAGCTTTTAAATCTAGATTGGAAGAGAAAAAAGTAACTAATTGTTCTTGCATTCGGTATTGCAAGATTACGCTTAAAACGTCGTCACGAATCCAACTAGTCATGGATTCCGCACCAATGTCATCAATCATTAATATAGGGGATTTTTTTACTGCATCGAGCTTTTCACCAACTTGATCGCGACCAATGGCTTGCTTCATTTCTACTGTAAATGTTGGAAAATGAACAATTGTCGTAGTAAATCCACGTTCTGCTAAAGCATTAGCCATCGCACCTAATAAGAAAGATTTTCCTACACCGAAGGGGCCTTGTAAATAGAGCCCTTTATGAAATTCTTTTGGTGTCGCAGGATATTCTCTTAAAAATTGCATTGCTTCTGCTAACGCTTTGGCTCGACCTTGAGAAGATGGATCGAAATCTCGTAAATTTGCTTCTCGGACATCTTTTGGCATGTCCATTGCCCTTACTCGATTACGAATTTCTTCTTCCTTCTGACGGGCGATTAAATCAGCCGTTGGGACATACGTTACATCAATGTAATGAAAATTCAACATCAATCTTGGCTCATAGCCTGGAGCAATCATTGCCGGATCGTTTAATTGAAATTTCTTTTTTTCTTGAACAAATTCATACAGCTTAGCATAACTTTTACGAATATCTTCATCGGTTAAACGCTCTCGGTTTGCTTGTATAAAGGCTTGAACATCTTGATCTTTCAATACTTCGTTAACCAGCTCTTCATATCGTTCATTGATGTCACGCTTCTGGATAATTTTTGACATTTCTTTTCCTACGTCTTCCATCATTGGTCACCTCCTTGGTTTAAAAATTCTTGAATTTGTCGATCTAACTCGGCTTGTTCTTCTGGGGAAAGTTTTGTTTCATCGTTTGGCTGATCTGCCCATTCTGGCAATCGCTCTTGTCGAACAGTTTGGCGTTTCCCTGAATAATTTTGTTGTCGCTGTTTTTGTTTGGTTTGGCTTTGTTTTGCCAATTCTCTGACATGTTCAATTGCTTTTTCTGGTGAATGAATGCCACTTTGTCCCCATTCATTCGCAATTCGATTCACATACTCCGCTTTTAAAGTCGGTTGTTGTTGAATGTTGTAAACATAGTTAATCAAAATATTAATCACACTAGTCGGTAAGCCTGATTTGGCAACCAAATATTTCACTAATGAACGTTCTTGTGGTGTCGTATAGCCGCCTCGACTATTTTTTAAAGCTTCTAAATATTGAATAGGCGGATTCTTTTCACTATCCATAATCATTTGAATATCCAGTTCAGAAAAACCATTCATTTTTAATGTGTTATATCGATACGTTTGTTGCTCTTCCACCGTCAATTGTGCTTGCTTGTTTGTCACTACGTTTGTTGGTTGTGGTTTTTTATCAGGATCAAACGCTTGATGAATCGTTCGCACTAATTCCTTAGGCAAAATTCGACTTGTATAATAGTCAAATGATTTCGAAGCAAAGTCTACCATATCTAACTCATTGATGCCATATAATTGATGAAAAACATAGACTTCTTCTTGAAAACTAGCCTCATCTTCAGGCAGTTGTAAACCTAAACGGTGCAAACCTTCCACAAAATAGTGCCAATCAAAAGAATCCGTTGATACAGAAATTTTCTTCGATTTTTCTTTTTGAGAAAAAGTTTCTTGAATCGTTGTCAATCGGTTCGCTTCGGAAACAATTTGTTCTTCTTTAAAGGCATAAACCTCTTGAAAGCTAGCGGAAACATTTTGATAGCCCTCTGTTTTAGTAGGATGCGGTTGGAACTTTTGCACTAATTGATCAAATTTCCGTTGTCCAACCCGGTTAAATAACACTAAAGCTAACACTTCATCTTTAAAAAAACGAGCGGCTGTTTCAGGTGCTTTTAAATAATATAAATAACAATCTCCTAATTCCCGATCTGTTTTTTTATACGTTTCTAGCAACCCAATGCCTTCTAATTTGTAGCAAGCTTCTTCTAATTGTTGACAACTCAAGTCCAGCAAACTAATTAAATCTGCATGAAACAGCGAGCCATTCTCCTCTGAGTCTGTTGTTTCAGATAACAAAAGCCAATATAAACTAAACGCATTGGCGCCGACAATTGGTTGATATAAAAAGGTTAAAACCTCTTTCTCTTGATCAGAAAGCGGTGAATCAATAACCGCTTGAAAAATATTTTTTGGTTGGATTCTTTGCCGATTTCCTTTCAAAGAAAGACCTCCTTTTTAATTTTCTGAGTCAGGAGAAGAAGATTTTGCTTTGTCGACAATGTCCTGTAACTCTTTCAAAAACACGCTCATATCTTTGAATTGTCGATAAACACTCGCAAAGCGGATGTAGGCAATTTCATCTAGATTGACTAAATCTTCCATCACATATTCACCGATAAGCGTTGTAGAGACTTCATTTTCCCCTAAACTACGCACTCGATTTTCAACATTATCGACAATTTGAACCATTTGTTCCATAGCAACGGGTCTTTTTTCCGCAGAGCGAATGAGCCCACGCAAAATTTTATCACGATTAAATTCTTCACGATCCCCATTTTTCTTGATTACAAGTAATGGCGCCGCTTCAATTCTTTCAAATGTAGTGAACCGATAACTGCAATTTTCACATTCACGACGACGGCGAATTGCACGTCCATCATCTGCTTGACGGCTATCAATAACACGGGAATTATTATGATGACATCTTGGACAACGCATAACGTTCACCTCTTCTATTCTGTATAATTTTTGTTGCCTATATTATAACATGAAATTGCGCTATTACTAGGTCTTTAGAACTGGTTCTTAGTTGAATCTTTGCCATTCTTTAATAAAAACAAAGACTTTCACTGTTTTTTCTGAAATTTTCAAAACATTTTACGCCATTTAAAAAATATTCACTTCTTTCCAGTTTGTTCCTCTAGCCACTTCTTCACTTGTTGTTCCGTTTCTTCTCTAGTTCCTTGGTTATCAAACACGATATCTGCTCGTTCTTTTTTCATTTCAATCGGCCATTGGCTAGCAATTCGTTGTTGCGCTTCTTCTTCTGTTAATTGGTTTCGGGCCATCAGACGCTCTTTTTGAATCTTTTCTGGTACATATACCACAGCAACTTGATCCATAATCGCCTCATAATGAGCTTCATAAAGCAGAGGAATATCAACAATAACCAGGGAGGCTTTCTTTTTAGCTTCTTCAATTTGACGTAAAATTTCTTTTCTTAAAAAAGGTTTCAGCGTTTCATTTAACAGCTCTCTTTTTTGAGGACTAGCGAAAATTAATTGTCCTAATTTTTTCCGATCCAATTCACCAGTTGTTAATACTATTTCTGGTCCGAAAGTTTCAACGATTGCGGCTAAGGCTGGTTGCCCTTTTGCAACAATTTCGCGGGCGATAATGTCGCCGTCAACAATTGGATAACCTGCTTTTTTAAAAAGAGCAACAACCGTACTTTTACCTGTCGCAATCCCTCCTGTAATGCCTAAAACTTTTGTCATTTCAATCGACGACCTTTCAATTGTTGGCATTGTGGACAATAATGCGTACCACGTTGTGCCACTTTTGTTTTAACAATTGGCGTACCACAACGATTGCAAGGTAAGCCTGTTTGCCCATAGACATTCAACGCTACTTGAAAAGTCCCTGCTTCTCCTAACGCGTTTAGATAGGTGCGGATGGTGGTTCCACCTGCTTCAACAGCGCGTGCCAAGACGTCAATGATTGCTTGATACAACGTAGCAACTTCCGCAGGTTTTAAGGAATCTGCTGGTTGCTCTGGATGGATTTGCGCTTGCCAAAGTGCTTCATCTACATAAATATTCCCCAAGCCCGTCACTAGCTTTTGATCTAACAGCAATGGCTTAATTGCTTTATGATGCTTTTTCAAGCCTTGTTGAAAAGTAGCTAATTGGAAAACGTCTGGTGTTGGCTCTGGCCCCAAAGCTAAAATCCCTTTATATTGATGACCTTGATTCTTAGGAACCAATGTCATACGCCCAAATTTCCGTACATCTAAATAACGTAATTGCGTGCCATCTGTAAAAGTAAACATTACATGGGTATGTTTGGCAATTTCATCATCAGCCTGATGAAACTCATATTTTCCTTCCATCCGTAAGTGAGAAATCATATCATTATCAGACAATTTAAAAATCAGAAATTTTCCTCTTCGCTCAATCCCTTCAATCGTTTGACCAGCTAATTGACCTTGAAATACATCAACTTCTGGTGATTCAATAATTCTTGGCCAAAAAACAATGACTTCTTGAATGGTTTTTCCTACAACAAGTTTTTCAAGTCCTTTTCGCACTGTTTCTACTTCTGGTAATTCTGGCATTATTTTTGCTCCTTTATATAAAGAGGTCTGAACGCTTAGATATCAACGTCCAGATCCTACTTATCCTTATTTTATTCATCGTTCTTAATGGGTAAGCTATTATTTTGCTTCATACCACGTTTTTCCCCAACTGCTATCGGTGATAAGTGGCACATGTAAGGAAACTGCGTGCTCCATCACTTCTTTGACGAGTTGATTTAATTGTTCTAATTCTGATTCTGGTACTTCAAAAACTAATTCATCGTGCACTTGTAATAACATTGTTGCTTGTAATTTTTCTTCTTTTAAACGACGCGCCATTTCAATCATCGCAATTTTTAAAATATCTGCGGCACTTCCCTGAATCGGTGTATTAATCGCTGTACGTTCAGCGAACGAACGTAGATTAAAGTTTCTTGAATTAATATCACTTAAATAACGACGGCGATGATACAATGTTTCCACATAGCCTTTGTCTTTGGCATCGCGGACAATCTCTTCCATGTACTGTTTCACGCCTGGATATTTTTCAAAATAGGTGTCAATATATTGTTGCGCTTGCTTTCTAGTAATGCCTAAGTTTTGGGACAAGCCATAATCACTGATACCATAGACAATTCCAAAATTCACCGCTTTAGCTTGACGACGCATGTTAGGTGTGACATCTTCTGCTTTTTCAACACCGAAAACTCGCATTGCAGTGCTGGCATGGATATCTTGTCCTTCCACAAACGCTTCTTTTAAATGCTCATCATTAGAAATATGTGCGAGCACACGTAACTCAATTTGAGAGTAATCAGAAGAGAAAATCAACCAATTATCCTCTCTTGGTACGAACGCTTCTCTAATTTTTCGGCCTTCTTCTAAACGGATAGGAATGTTTTGTAAATTGGGATCTACTGAGCTTAATCGTCCTGTTTGGGTCAGTGTTTGTACATACCGAGTATGAATTTTATTATCTGGCTGAATTACTTTTAAGAGTCCTTCAACATAGGTCGATTGAATTTTGGCAATTTGACGATAAGTTAAAATATCTGCCACAATTGGTGCTTGTTCTTTTAGTTGTTCTAAAACATCCACCGCTGTTGAATAACCAGTTTTCGTCTTTTTGATCACAGGTAAGCCCATTTTTTCAAATAAAATAACGCCTAATTGTTTAGGTGAGTTCAAATTAAATTCTTCGCCAGCTTCTGCATAGATTTTTTCTTCGATTTCTTTCAGACGTTCTGAAAATTCTACCTGCATTTCTTTTAAGCGCGTGGCATCAACACGAATTCCAGTTATTTCCATATCGCCTAAAATACGAGAAAGTGGTAATTCCATTTTATAGAATAAATCAGCTTGATTCTTTTCTGTTAATTCGCTATCTAATTTGCTTGTTAAAAATTGAATTGCTTTAATCTTACGTGCTAAGTGACCAAAGAAAACTTCTTCGTCCTCTGGCAAGCCTTTTTTGGCCCCTTTTCCATAAATGGCTTCATCAGATTGAATCGCATCATATCCGTAATGTTGTGCTACGCCTTCAATATCCGCGTTATTGTCATTGGTATCAAGTAAATAAGCAGCCAATAAAACATCAAAGGCAATCCCTGTCATTTTTCCTACATAGCGATTTAACGCAACATATGTCCGTTTTGCATCGTAGACATTTTTTTTACATGTCTCATCCATCAACCAGTCGATAAATGGCTGACTTTCAAAAACAGCTAAATTATTCGTGGTATAAATCTTCTTGTTATTGCCCCAAGCAAGGCCGACAATCGGTGACGTATGATAGTTATCTTCCATCATCTCAACATAAAGAGCCATATCGTCTGTAAACATTTCATTGGTTAACTGATCTTCGACTACTTCAAATAAAATATCTTCCATTTCAACAGGTTCTTCTGTAATGTCCAACTTAGCTAAAAATTGTTTAAAGTCCATTTCTTTATAAAAAGGAACCAATTTTTCTAAGTTTTTTCCTTCATATGCCAAGTCTTCCACATTGACTTCGACTGGTGCATTGACTTCAATTGTCGCTAAACGTTTAGAAAGAAAGGCTTGCTCTTTATCATTAATCAAGTTTTCTTTCATTTTGCTTTTTTTCATTTCATCAATATTCTCATAAACCCCTTCAACTGAGCCATATTGTTTTAACAGCTTAATCGCGGTTTTCTCACCGATTTTCGTTACACCTGGAATATTATCCGACGTGTCGCCAGCCAACCCTTTCATATCAATAATTTGCTTAGGCGTTAACCCATCATATTTTTCAGCAATATGCTCAGGCGTATATGATTCAATATCGCTAACTCCTTTAACAGTGATATCTACTTTGACAGTGTCCGTCGCTAATTGTGTCAAATCTCGGTCCCCTGATAACACGACAACATCAAATTCATCTTTATCAACTTTGTTGGCTAATGTACCAATAATATCATCTGCTTCATAGTTAGGTAGTTCATAATATTTTACGCCTAAACCTTCTAAAAGTTCACGAATATACGGCATTTGTTCTTTAAATTCCCCCGGTGTTTTTGAACGTCCGGCTTTATATTCTGAATAAAATTCTGTTCTGAATGTGGTTTTCCCTGCATCAAAAGCGACTAAAACATGAGTAGGCATTTCTTTTTGCATTACATTTTCAAACATATTGTTAAATGCATAAATAGCATTTGTATGCAAGCCGTTCTTATTTTTGAATCGTTCTAATGAGTTATGTAGCGCAAAAAATGCACGAAAGGCTACACTGTTTCCATCAACGAGTAATAATTTTTTTTTGGTCATTTTTTTCCCCTCATCTTTAGCAAACTAGTTTCCTTTCTATTTTAACAAAAAACTACAGAATTTGCAGTAGACGGCGATTGCAGAATGAAAGAAAAAGGTATTTGACATAGTTCCTTAGTGACAACTATATCAAATACCAAAATCAATCAGCAATACACGCTGGATCTTCACAAGTATGAAAATCTTTTTACGGCAAAACATTTCCCGCTGCACGATAAATATCGTACCAATCTTCGCGACTAATCACAATGTCTGCTGCTTTAGCAATTTCTTCAATTCTACCAAGATTCATACTTCCTGCGATGACTTGCATATTAGCAGGGTGGCGCAGAATCCAGCTGCTGGCTAAACCAGTTGGCGTTGTTTGATATTTTTCAGCCAATTCGCTTAATTTTTGATTTAACTCAGGGAATTTTTCATTTCCAATAAAGACACCTTCAAAATAACCATATTGGTACGGTGACCATGCTTGAATAGTCATTTGTTTCAACCGTGAATAATCTAAAATACCATGATCATAATCAATGCTTCCTGATATTTCCATATTTGTTTGTAAGCCTTGATCCACCATGCCAGTATGCTTGATGCCAAATTGTAATTGATTAGCTAATAATGGTTGTTTAACAGCTGTTTTTAAAAGTTCAATTTGTCCTGGCGTTTGGTTACTTACACCAAAATAGCGAACTTTCCCTTGTTTTTCTAATAAATGAAAAGCTTCAGCTACTTCTTCTGGTTCCACTAAAGTATCTGGACGATGCAACAATAATGCATCGACTGAATCTACACCTAAACGCTGTAAACTCCCTTCGACCGCTTCTAAAATATGTGCTTTCGAAAAGTCAAAAAAGCCTTGACGAATTCCACATTTTGTTTGTATAAAAATATCTTCACGACGAATGGTACTTTCTTTTAAGGCCTTACCAAAAATGGTTTCGCAGTCGCCGCCACCATAAATGTCGGCGTGATCAAAAAATGTAATGCCATGATCATAAGCAGTTTCAATTACCTGTTGAGGATTTTCAGCACCATTTAAGCGCATACATCCTAAGATAACCGAAGAAACTGTTTCATCACTTGTACCAAATTGCAGTTGTTTCATTTTAATATCCTCCTCATCCATTCCTCTTACTTCTTCATTTTAACACTATTTAGACAAAATTGGACTTCTTACGGTAGATTCGCTTCGACTTTTTCAAAAAAAGCAGGAGATAATTCCTCTGGCAAATAAACCACTGTCTTAGAAGAAAGCGCTACGTTCATCTGAAACAAATGATTGACAATTAAGAGGTGTGCTTGGTGAAGTTGATACGTTGGTTTTCCATGAATAATTGTAATATTCTTTTTTTCACTGAAATAGCTTTTTATAGATTGCCCCAACGCTTGTTCCTTTTCTGGAGGAAAGTCCGTCAATAGGCAAATAATATATTTTTTTTCATATAAAATCGGGTCAAATAAATCTAGGATGTGATAAAAATAGCAACTCGTCAATTCCCTTTCTTTTACTGAAGTAAAGACTGGATACAGGCGTTTTAAAAGCCTAATTAGTTTCTGTAATCTGTGCCAAGTTTGCTGATAACGTACAGCGAGTGTTTGTTCCTGTTTATGAGCTGGCAACCATGCTTGTCCGTCTAATAAACTATTCATATGCGTACTTAAAAATCGACATAAATGAATTTCTTGATAGTTAAAATGATGTTGTGTAAAATTTCTCCTAATTTCTTTCATAATAAAAATAGCTGTTTTTAAGCATAAACTTTCTATTTTCATTTGCTCATGAATAAAATACTTTCGCGCTCTCTTGCCAAAACAACCACCAAAATGTGCTTCAAGAATCACAAATAACGCTTTTTGTTCTTTAAGAGACATAAAAGAAGTGCTCAACACTTCCACACGAAATAAATAAAAAAAAGCACTTGTTTGTTGAAATAAATTAGCATTTGGTACTGAAATTTCATGCCCGCCTCGGTATCGTCTCTCCCAAATATAAATTAGCCAACTAAGATGATTCTGTTGTGCTACATTTAAATCCAACTCAAAAAAGGTAATGATTTTCCGAGTCATTTCTCTGTTTTCTTCCAGACAGCTTTCTTGAAAAAACAAATAAAAACAAAGGATTAACTGTCGAATTTGCCATTCATTGCCAGTTAAATCGTAATGTTTTTGACGTACAATAATATCAAAATTAACTAGCCAACGTCGAATATTAGAAAGTTTCTTCCGAAGAGTTGATTCCTGTAATCCCAATACCTGGGTCAATTGCGCATAATTGATTCGCTCTTCAATTAGACAACGTAAAATATAAAATTCGGGAATAAAATAACAAAATTTTTGTCTAAATCGAGCCAAGCCACAAACGCATAATTCACGATATTTTACAATTCCTTTGGTCGTTGTATAAATCTTACAAAGCCCTTCTATCTTAAACGTTTTCTGCTTTTTTTCAAAACGTTGAATGTAACAATGGATGGTTTTGTCGCTCACCTTTAGTTTTTCTGCAGCCATCAAAACAGAAAATGTCTGCTCTTGTTGCAGTAAATCCAACAATTCCAACATATTTTTATGTTCAAAAGACAATAATTCCTTGAAATCCATATATCGTCCCCTTTCACTCCCTTGTTATAAGAATACGTCAAATAAGGCAAAAATTTTTTTAAGAAGAAAAAAATAGAGAACAAAAAGTATTGATTACTTTCCGCTCTCTACAATTATATCGAATTATTTTTTTGAAATATGCAGTGTCATAGCATTTGCTGCTACAATAATTGTACTTAATGACATCAAGACAGCACCTACAGCTGGATTTAAAACAATCCCAATTGGTGCAAGAACCCCAGCCGCTAAAGGAATGGCGACAATATTGTACCCAGCTCCCCACCAAAGATTTTGGATCATTTTACGTCGTGTTTGTTTGGCTAAATCTAAGAACCTTAAAATATCTTTAGGATCACTATCCGTCAGTACAACATCTGCCGAATCAATTGCTACATCTGTACCAGCGCCTATCGCAATGCCGATTGAAGCACGGGCTAAACTTGGTGCATCATTAATACCGTCTCCTACCATCATGACCTGATGCCCTTCAGTAAGATATTGTTGTACAATTTTTTCTTTATCTTCTGGTAAGAGCTCTGCGTAGTATTCCTTCATTCCTAAATAATTAGCAACTGCACTGGCAGCTGTTTGATTATCCCCTGTTAACATGACTGGCGTAATTCCTTGCGCTTGTAACTCTGCAATAAATGTTTTAGCTTCTGGTTTGACTTTATCTCCTAAAGCAAGCAGTGCGACTAATTGACCAGCGATGATTAAATAGCTCAAGGTGTTTCCTTGCTCTTGATAGTTTGTTTTAATTGTTTCATCGAAGGTTAACTGTAACCGTGCAACTTCTTTTTCATTGACTATTTTGACTTCTTGGTTTTGAACAGTAGCAACCAGTCCTACGCCTGATAAAGCTTGCAGATTATGGGCTTCATAAGGTTGAACGGCTTGTTTATTTAAATAGTTCATGATCCCAATTGCCAACGGATGGTTTGCATTTTTTTCTAATGCTCCAATATATTTAAGTGCTTCTTCTCTAGTGAATTGCTTACTCATTAATTCTAAGCCAGTAACTGTAAATTGTCCTTCTGTTAAAGTACCAGTTTTATCCAGCAACACATATTCAACCTTATTGGCTTGTTCTAATGCGTTCCGATTTTTTAAAAGTAAGCCATTTTTAGCAGCAATGGAGGTACTTCTAGCAATCACTAAAGGAATTGCTAAGCCTAACGCATGGGGACAGGCAATAATAAAAACTGTAACCATTCGTTCAAATGCTAGCGACAAATCTTTCGTTACGAGTAACCAACCGATAAATGCTAACACACCTACGAATAAGGCAATATAGAATAACCACTTGGCTACACGGTCTGAAATGGATTCTAGTTTTGATTTTTCCGATTGCGCTTGTTTAACCATCTCCATAACTTTTGACAGGTAACTATTTTCACCCGTGCCAGTTACCGAAATTTCAATCATTCCGTTGCCATTGACAGCTCCACCAATCACGGAGTCGCCAATGTTTTTTTCTACTGTTTTTGATTCCCCTGTAACCATCGATTCGTCGACTGTTGTGCTTCCTTTCAAAATTTTACCGTCTGTCGGAATTTTATCTCCCGAACGAACAATCAAGCGATCGCCTTCTTGAACATCTTGCAAAGGAATTTCTTCTTCCCCATGTTCAGTCATTCGTTTGACTGTGTCAGGTAACAGTTCAGCCATTTTTTTCAAGGCATCACCAGCATTAGAAATAGCATTCATTTCAATCCAATGGCCTAAAAGCATAATAACAATCAGAGTGGCTAATTCCCAGAAAAAGTCCATCACGTGGGCCTGATTCGTAAAATGATTCATGTAAAACGCATATAAGCTGTAAAAATATGATACCGAAATCCCCATCGCAATTAACGTCATCATTGCTGGACTCTTTTGCTGTAGTTCCATTTTAGCGCCACTTAAAAATGGTTGTCCACCATAAAAAAATAGCACAGTTGCTAAAATTAAGACCAACCAATCAGAACCTGGAAAAGTAAATTGAAAAGGTAATTGAAAACCCATCATTGGTGAAAGAACAATAATCGGAATAGCTAAAATCAATGACAGCCAGAATTTTTGTTTAAAATTCCCCATATGCATTGAATGATCCATTCCCTTCATTCCTTCATGTTGGTGTGACATAGCCATTTGTTCATGCGCCATATCATGATTCATGTGATTCATTTTATCGTGGGACATTGTTGGCTGTTTTTCCTGGTGTTGTTCATGATTATGTTTTGCTGACATATGATCCCTTCTCTTCTTAAGTATTTTCATCTTAAGCATAGCACAAGATGAAAATTGTTAGAAATAATTACTTTTTTTAGTTTAGAAAAAAAAAGAGCCGAATTTTGCGTATGTATATTTTAAGAACACCTTATCCTCATATTTATTACAAAAGGAGTGTTTCAATGAAAATTACTACAAAGCAAGTCGGGGCACGCATGCGTGAAGCTCGAAAAAAGAAGAAGTACACTTTACGTTATTTAGCCAATAAAATTGGTTTATCTAGTGGAAGTACAATTAGTAACTGGGAACTAGGTTTGAATTTACCCAATAAACGATACTTAAAAAAAATCGCTAAAGCCTGCGATACAACAGTAGATTGGCTACTTTATGGTGATTTCGATCGATTTGTGCGCCAGCTATTAAAAGAAAATTTTCAAAATAAACAACTGCTAAAACCACCTTTTTTTACTCAGTTGATGGGACGTTTATCTGAAGAACAGCTATCCTATCACGATTCCTTAAAAATTATGATTCAAGCGCAAAAGTTACAGCAGTCCTTTTATGCTTTTCCTTTAACAGTAGAAGCCCCCTCTCATTCCCAAGAGAGTATTTCTATTTATGATCCAACAACTGCAGAAGAACAGTCTGACCAATCTTATTATCATCCGTTTATTTTGTCAGAACTCCATGAATTATTTACACATTCTCAAAATCCAGAATTGGATTATTCTCTGATTATCGCTTTTCTTCCTTTGTTAAAAGTAAATCAATTAACTGAACCACAAAAAGAAGTCTTACTGGCTATCTTTAAGCGGATGAATTCCTTTAAAGACCAAACGCTTTTAAATGAATTCTTTGTGGAATTACAGTATTTACTCTGATTCTACAAAAAAGATTGAGCCATGTATCTCAAGGACTTAGGCTCAATCTTTTAGTTAAATTTCTTCTATTTATGAACGATTCTTTCGTTCGACTAAGTGCGTTTTCCGTTGTGGGCCAATGATTAAAGGAACGGATTCATATTTGACTTCACTGTATTCCAAGCCAAACCAACTTTCAGGAGAGGTAGTTAAGTTTTTGATAGCTAATTTTGCCTGCATAATTTGTCGATCCCATTTTTTCAGTTCAGAAACGTTAGATAATTCTTCTTGAATTAATACAAATTGGAAATCGCCAACTTCTCTCCCTGGCGTTAATGAATAACGTTGTGGCTGTTTTGGCAAGCGGCCTGTTTTCATCAAGTCATGAACAATTTGTCTTAAATATACATTCACTTCTTGAGAAATATGGAAGCCTAAATATAGCTGAACTTGCACAATAAAATCAGTTCCTAACATATCAACAGAATACTCTTGAGTAAAGGGTTCATCTGTTACCTGAACATTAACAAACCAATAAACATTCGCTCGTTTTGGTTGTTTGTCCAAAATCGAATAAATAATATTACGATTAATTTCGCCGTCCACTCGATCGGAGGTTAAAAAGACCACGTTGGTTTGATACATTGGTACAGATGTATCTTCTTTCAAAGCTTTAAGTTGTGGTACATATTTTTCCAACGACACTTGTTCCGCCGTCGCTTCCTTAATCTCGTTGCCGCGTTCCCAAATAATCATGATGCATAACAAGAAGACTGCCATTCCCACAGCAACATATCCACCATGGAAAAACTTCGCAGCACTTGAAAAGAAAAAGACAACTTCAATGGCAGCAAAGAACAAGGAAATTAGATACGCAGACCAAGCTGGAATTTTATCCAAAAGATAAAACAACAATAAAATGGTTGTCATTAACATCGTAATCGTAATCGATAGACCATACGCAGCTTCCATGTGTGTCGATGTTCTAAAAGCCAGCACGATTGCTGAACAAGCTAACCACAAAATTAAATTTACCGCTGGAATATACATTTGACCGATATTGCTCCCAGGATAAATAATTTTAAGTCTTGGTAATAACTTCAATTTAATCGCTTCAGAAACTAAAGTATACGAACCTGATATTAACGCTTGCGAAGCAATCACTGCGGCGATTGTTGCAAAAACAACGCCAAATACGAGAATACCTTGTGGAATCATTTGGAAAAATGGGTTAATTTCAGCTAATGCCTGCATTTCAGGGTTTTCTTTGACCGTTAACAACCACGCAGCTTGCCCTAAATAATTAAGAATCAAACAAATCTTAATATACGGCCAGCTAATGCGGATATTCATTTTTCCTACATGCCCTAAATCAGAATATAAAGCTTCAGCACCAGTTGTAGCCAAGAAAATATTCCCTAAAATAAATAGACCTAATTTATTTTCTGGACTGACTAGTAATTGCAAAGCATAATATGGATTTAATGCACGAATAACCGTCCAATCTTGGCTAAAATTCATTAAACCAATGATGCCTAAAAAAGTAAACCACAAGAACATAATCGGCCCAAAAGCTTTCCCGACCAATTCTGTTCCAAATCGTTGAACAGAAAAAAGAATTAAAATAATCGTCAACGTAATAACCACTATAATCGTTTGGTCATTGCCAAAACGTTCAAAAAATGCCGGAATCCCCCGTAAGCCTTCAATCGCTGTCGTCACTGTCACAGCTGGGGTCAAAACGCCATCAGCCAGTAAAGCGGCGCCGCCAATCATTGCGGGAATAATCAAATACTTACTTTTTTTACGAACCAATGTATAAAGAGAGAAAATCCCACCTTCTCCATGGTTATCAGCATTTAAAGCAATAACAACATATTTAATCGTGGTTAAGATAGTCAATGTCCAAAAAATTAATGAGACCGAACCTAAAATAAACGATTCAGAGACCCGTGCCAAGCCACCATTATCTCCTACAATGGCTTTCATTACATATAAAGGGCTCGTTCCAATATCTCCATAGACAACGCCCATGGCAACTAAGATCCCTGCCATCGTAAATTTCCGACGATCAAACCCCTCTGCTTTGTGTAACACAATACTTTCCTCCTACAAAAGAAATGACTTCGTTTAGTTTAACCAACAGCTCCATAAAAACTTTTAAAACTCTTTATTATATAACGTTTTATATATCTTTTTCATTAGTCAAAAAGCGCTTTTTGACTAACGATGCTACTCACTATAATACGTTTTAAATCGTTTAGCAAGTCTTTTTATTAGAGAATGTTCATCTTAGATAAGAAACCCACCTATTTTGAAAAAAGGAAAATCAAAAATAAGAGCGTGGGACAAAAATCACTTTGGATTTTTGCTCCACGCTCAAAAACTGATAAACGGCGGGAACAGAAGCAACTCCTTCTTATTTCTCGGAGTTAAACGCTTCTGTCCCGACCTCTTGCTAACTATTAAGATAATTCCCTGAACAAAAGTAGCTTCTTTTATTCCTGTTAAATTTAAATCACTTCTTCTTCCTCTTCAACTTCAGAGAAATGGAACTTAATCATTTCATTGACGAAAATTGGCACAAAGGATAGGAAAATTGCTAACATCCAATGATTTAAACTAATATGCACTAATCCAAATAGTTCTTGTGTGAATGGTAATAAAGCAATGGTTGTGGTAATTAATAATGCTAAAACGACCATTTCAAAGAGCGACTTGTTGCTTGATAATTTTACACGGAAAACAGAGTTCGCACTACGAACATTAAAGACATGTAAGATAGAGGAATAAGCTAAGATTAAAAATGCCACTGTTTGTCCAACTTCATAGCTGTTTGAAACATAGGCTGAAACACCTGGTACAAAGGCACCTAGGTAAAAACCAAACAAAGTAATGACTGTGAACACTGCTGCATTAATCCCAATCTTTTGCCATAAGCCTCGTGCAAAAATCCCTTCGTTTTTAGGGATTGGTGCCTCATCCATAATTCCTTTTTCCGCTGGTTCTTTTCCTAATGCAAAACCAGGTAACCCATCTGCGACCACGTTAACAAACAACAGTTGAACTGCAGTAAATGGCGCACCCCAACCAAGTAACATGGCAATTAAAACAATAAAAATCTCAGAAATATTACAGCTTAACAAGAAGTTAATGGCTTTACGAATATTTCGGTACACGGCACGTCCTTGCGCAACCGCATCAACAATAGTTGCAAAGTTATCGTCCGTCAAAATCATATCTGAAGCGCCTTGGGCCACATCTGTTCCAGTAATCCCCATTGCGCAACCGACATCACTAGCTTTCAAGGCTGGCGCATCATTCACGCCATCTCCAGTCATTGCTACAACAGCGCCAGAACGTTGCCATGATTGAACAATTCGAATTTTATCTTCAGGGGTTACACGTGCATAAACGGATAAATCTTTAACCCGTTTATCTAATTCTTCATCACTCATTTTTTTCAGTTCTGAACCAGATAAGGCTTCACTTTTATCTTTTAAAATTCCTAATTCTTTAGCAATTGCACTGGCTGTTACCACGTGATCGCCAGTAATCATCACTGTTTTAATTCCAGCTTTTTTCGCACGAGCAATGGCGCCCTTACTTTCTGGACGTGGTGGATCAATCATGCCAATTAAGCCTAACAAGCGAAGATTTTTTTCCAAAGCCTCCGATGTAATTTCCTTGGGTGGTTCATCATATACGGCATAACCGACAGCAATAACTCGTAACGCTCGTTTTCCGAAACGATCATTAACAATAGCCGCTTGATCGACATCTCCGAAACCAAAACGAGGTAGTAACACATCAAAGGCTCCTTTAGTAATTGAGATGTACTTTTTCCCCCATTGATGGACCGTAGTCATCATTTTTCGTTCTGAATCAAAGGGAATTTCACCAATACGAGGATATTTTTCTTCAAGTTCTTCTTTCGTATGATAATTTTCTTCGACAGCACGAACAATTGCCGCTTCTGTCGGATTCCCTGTAACAGTTAGTTCATCGCCTTCTTTTTCCACAATGACATCTGTACATAAAGCAGCCATTTTCAGTACTTCCATAGCTTCATCGGTCATGGCATCTTCCGTATCCGTTACTTCATCACCACGATGCCATACTCGGCGGACGCGCATTTTATTTTGTGTCAGTGTTCCTGTCTTATCAGAACAGATAACATTCGCAGTTCCTAGCGTTTCTACTGCTGGCAATCGACGAATAATCGCATGTTTCTTAGCCATTTTTTGAACACCATATGCTAAGGTTAACGTTACAATCACGGTTAGTGTTTCTGGCACAGCTGCCACCGCTAAGGAAACGGCTGTCATAAACATTTCAAGAAGCGGTTCTCCTTGCAGTTCACCAATAATGAAAACAATTGCTGCAGCCCCTAAGGCTAACAAACTAATACGTTTGCCTAATTGATTCAAGCGTTTTTGTAATGGTGTTTTTTGCTGATCGCTGTTATTCAGTAACCCAGCAATTTTACCCATTTCTGTATTCATTCCTGTTGCAGTTACTACTGCTCGTCCGCGGCCATTCACAACGGTACAGCCTTTGAAAATCATATTTATTTGATCTCCTAAGCCATCATCGTCATGCCCCACGTATGTAGGATCTTTTTCAACAGGTTCACTTTCACCTGTTAGTGCTGACTCTTCTACGCGCATTTGAGAAGCTTGAATAAGTCGTGCATCGGCTGTAATCATTGAACCAGCTTCAAGAACTAGAACATCTCCTACTACTAGTTCTTCAGCATCGACTTCGATTACCTTGCCATCTCGTAAGACTGCACTACTTTGCTTGTTCATGTCTTGTAAAGCCGCCAGAGATTTTTCAGCATTTCCTTCTTGAACAATGGCTAAAACAGCATTGATAATCACAATTGCAATAATTAAGATTCCTTCAAAATATTCGCCATGTTCTGTTACGATTGCTGTATAAAACGAAATTGCCGCAGCAACTAATAAAATAATCGTCGTAAAATCAGATAAACTGTGAATGAATTTCTTTAACACAGAATCCTTCTTAGCCTCTTCAAATTGATTGCGGCCATTTTCTTTCAGCCGTTGTTGGGCCTCTTGTTGTGTTAAACCAGTTTCAGTATTGACTGAAACTTCTTTTGTGACAGTATCGACAGATTGCTTGTAAGCTTCCATCCTATTCCCCCTCTAATTTTTTCTTCCTATATAATAGTGTCTCTATTAAATATAACATGATTTTTTTTGAACACGCAACTTTTTTCATCTTTGGCTTAGCGTTCTCTCATATGTATGAAAAAAACTGGTATTTTCGTTGTTGCTACAGCAATGTTTCTATTTGATTATGGGAATTTTATGAAAAAGGAAACGAATTCAGCCAAAAAGCAATGGACATTTTTTTCATTTTGTCTGATAAAAAAATAGTTTATTTCTATATATTCAACACAAAAACAACAAAAAATACAATGTTATTTAGTTCGCACAATTATTTATTTTACATGTTATAAAATAACCAGAAAAATATTATATTTAATCTTATTAATAAGTGTTATAACTTGCAAACGCTTCCAAAAGGTGCTATTCTTTAAGTGTAAGGAGGACATGCAAATCAATTGGTTGAAGATTTTCTCAGTAGATAAAAATCGGTAAACTCAAAGTTGTTAGAATTGCAAGATTCACCTGTAAACAATACGTGTAGAGTAATTGTTAGTGATAACTCGTATCGGAAAATAGGGAAAGGTTATAGAAGGATGGAGTTTCTATAAAGCATTTACCCTATCTGTTATCACCTAACGCAAGTTATCCACCATCCAAGCGTCGAAACTGTATGAAAACAAGGTTTTAGTTTCACCACATCACGTTCACCTTTTGCTTTACATGTATCGCGAAATGTAAACACTTATTCAACCAATTGATGTCTTCCCATTAACAAGGCCGAGCTTAAATTTAAGCTCGGTTTTTTCTTTTAGGCAATAAAATATATTTGTATCAAATAATCATATGTGTTATATTCAAGGTGCACATTCTATTTTATCTTCTTTTAAAGGAGGGAATGCTATGCGAAAAAAGAAAAAATCTTCGTTTGAAAGTTCAATTCATGTTTATCGTGCTATGGCTCGTATGACTCAGCAAGATTTGGCCAATCGAGTCGGTGTCTCTCGACAAACAATTATTCAACTGGAACGAAACAAGTACAATCCTTCATTACTTCTTGCGCATGACATCGCGAACGTCTTTGGCGTAACCATTGATGATGTGTTCACCTTCAAAGAAACACTGAATGACGATGTAGAACAAGAAGCCTAAACAGTATAAGCTGTACTTAACAAGACAATTTTTCTGATTGTACTTGGAGTTGCCGAGGTACAACTTAGTACCGGCAATACGAAGAAAGCACTTCTTCGTATTGTTGTTTCAATAATTAATCTTTGCTTACATAAAAAAAGAACGGCGCAACCGTGGTTGCGTCGTTCTTTTTATTCTAAGATTGTCTACTAAGCATTTTTGCTCTAGTAGCGTTTTGGTTTCTAACTTTATTATTTACAGGGGAAGAAAAAATAAAGCACACCTTTACTGTGATTCCAAAAATCACGTGTTTATCATAATATATTTTTGTTTCAATCCCAAGTATTCTGCTCACAAAGTGTCGCTTATTTAATAAACATTGCATCGCCAAAACTAAAGAAACGATATTTTTCCTCAATAGCATGTTGGTAAGCAGCCAATGTTAAGTCTTTTCCTGCAAAGGCACTCACAAGCATCACTAACGTAGATTTTGGTAAATGGAAGTTCGTTGAAAAAGCCTCTACGACTTTAAATTGATACCCTGGTGTGATAAAAATATCGGTCCAGCCACTGTCAGCCTGGATTTCACCATTAAATTTTGTGCCAATTGTTTCCAACGTACGAATAGAAGTTGTTCCAACCGCAACAATCCGACCGCCTGCTTGGCGCACTTCATTTAATTGCTTAGCCGCTTCTTCAGTTAAACGATAGAATTCGCTATGCATATGATGTTCTTCTATATTATCAACGCTCACGGGACGGAATGTTCCTAAACCGACATGTAAAGTTAAATAAACGAGATGAACACCTTTTGCTTTGATCTCTTCTAATAGTTCTTTTGTAAAATGCAAACCCGCTGTTGGTGCTGCAGCTGAACCATTTTCTTCAGCATAAACCGTTTGATAACGATCTGGGTCATCTAAGCGTTCTTTGATATATGGCGGCAATGGCATTTCTCCTAACGATTCTAAAATTTCTAAGAAAATACCATCATATTTAAATTCAATGATTCGACCACCATGTTCCAACTCTTCTTTAACTACCGCTTTTAGGCGACCATCGCCAAATTGAATTTCCGTGCCGACTTTTGCACGTTTCGCGGGTTTAATCAAGGTTTCCCATGTATCGCCTTCTGTATTTGTTAAAAGTAAAACTTCCAAATGACCGCCTGTTTCAGGTTTTTCTCCATATAAACGGGCCGGCAGTACCCGTGTATTATTCATGACTAATGCATCCCCAGGCTGTAATTCATCAAGAATATCATGGAAATGTTTATCCTCCATGTCCCCTGTTTCTTTATTTACAACTAATAATCGTGAACTAGCGCGATCTTTTAGTGGGGTTTGAGCAATTAATTCTTCTGGTAAATCAAAATCAAAATCTTCTGTACTTAGCATTTCCGTCACTCTTTCTACTAGTTTTTATCTTGGTTATTCTAACACTTTTTCTTGTTTCTGGCTATGTCAGCCTTCTGAATCAAACTAAATAGTTGTCAAAAAATGTCAGAAGCACTATACTTACTTTAAGTAAGTATACATAGTTATTTAGAGGAGGAACTCAAAATGCATGCTCAATTTCATCATGTTTCACTATTAGCGCGTCATGGTCAAGAAAACCAATCATTCTATACAAAATTGTTAGGCTTACGCTTTGTCAAAAATACCGTAAATCAAGACAACAATCGCATGCCTCATTATTTTTATGGCGATTATCAAGGCACACCGGGAAGCTTAGTAACTTTTTTTATCGTGCCCTTATTAGGCAACCGCTATGAAGAAAAAAATTATTTAGCCACGATTGGCTTAAAAATTCCCCAAAACAGCCTTTCCTTTTGGGAACAACGTTTAACAGAAAACAAAATTCCATTTAATAAAAAAGAAAAGAGCCTACATTTCAGTGATCCAGATGATACGCATATTATCCTGACAGAAGTTCCTGAAAATCCATTAAAAGAAACACTCGTTGTTTCTAACGACATTCCAGCAGCGGTTCAAATTATCGGTTTAGCCTCTACTGAATTTCATGTACCAGATTCTGAAAAAACCTTGGCCTTTTTTGAAACATTTCTTGGTTGGCAAGCAGTTGGCAATACGATTATTTTAAGTGAGACGGAAAGCCTTTCTGTTCATCAAACAACGTCGGATAAAACAAGCCGAATGGGGCGTGGCAGTATGGATCATATTGCTTTTTCTGTGGCTGATGATGAAGCATTACAAGAACTACACACGCGCGCTTTAGCGCAAGGCTGGGAGATTGAAATGTATGTAAGTCGTGGATATTTTAAAAGTTTATACATTCGTGAACCAGGCGGGAATCGGGTTGAATTTGCTACTTTGGCTCCTGGCTTTACATTGGATGAGCCTCTGGAACATTTAGGGGAAACGTTGGCTTTACCGCCTTTTTTAGAACCAAAACGGACTGCAATTGAAGCCAACCTCTACAAAGACATGTAACCAACGCTTTAGAAAACAACGGAAGACGGACGTAATAATCGGTGACAAAATTACGTCCGTCTCTCTTCCCCTATGTTTGAATGTTTGAACAAGAGAATAAAAAATGACCTTCAGATTTTTCTGAACGTCATTGCACATTCCATAAAAAGCATCCTTCGTTCTTCCACTTCTTACTTCTTAAAAAAACTGGTAATTTTTTCAAAAATTCAGTAAAATAAAAGTGATCAATGGTTTCCATTGATTGAACGGGCAACTTGATGGTCCACTTGCACAGGTGACTATTCAAGGCTTCGTGATTTAGTTGCCGCTAAATCATGAAGCGCCTTTTTTTATTTTATTCCCTTGTTCTCTTTCCATTCTAATGAAAAACTCAGCTCCCGTCAACTTGCTACAAAGGACACTTTTCTTTGTTATAGCGGCTTTTCCCCCTTCTCAGAACACTCTTTTTAACATCTTGTTTCGTTCAGACAACTTTTACTAAACAATAGTTATCTTTTCTTTTTTTTAGAACGAATTAAAAAAATTTTACCGCCTTCTTTTTCCCATTAAAAATAGATTACATTTGTCGAAATCGCATTTTTATAGCATACTAGTAATAAGATACATTTTCAAAATATTTAGTTGAGGTGAGTAAGTTGATAGAATTTCAGCATGTATCAAAATTTTATAAAGGCGGAAAAGTCGCCGTTGATGACATTAATTTGTCTTTCGATAAAGGTGAATTTATCTGCTTCATCGGAACAAGTGGTAGTGGAAAAACAACATCAATGCGGATGCTTAACCGCATGACCGACCCTTCAAAAGGAAAAATTTTAATTGATGGCCAAGATATTCAAAAAATCAATCCTGTAGAGCTACGTCGCCAAATTGGCTATGTCATTCAAAATATCGGCTTGATGCCTCACATGACCATTCGTGAAAATATCGTTTTAGTGCCTAAATTATTAAAAGTACCTGTGGAAGAACGCAATAAGATAGCCGAAAAAATGATTGATTTGGTTGAGTTACCACGAGAAATGTTGGACCGCTATCCCAATGAACTTTCTGGCGGACAACAACAAAGAATCGGCGTTGTGCGGGCTTTAGCTGCCAATCAAGATATTATTCTAATGGATGAACCTTTTGGTGCTTTAGATCCTATCACCCGTGATTCATTACAAGATTTAGTGAAAGATTTGCAAGAACGTTTAGGAAAAACTATTGTCTTTGTTACCCATGATATGGATGAAGCGTTGAAATTAGCAAATAAAATTGCCATTATGAGCGAAGGCAAAGTGATTCAATTTGACACACCAGATAATATTTTACGTCATCCAGCCAATGAATTTGTAGAAGAACTCATCGGAGAAGATCGCTTATTACAAGCCAAACCTGATTTCACCACAGTGGATGAAGTCATGTTAAATTCAGCAATTACTATCACGCCGGAAAAATCTTTACAAGAAGCGATTAAATTGATGCGTGAAAAACGGGTTGATACCTTATTAGTTGTTGATAATTCCCATGTGCTTAAAGGCTTTATCGATGTTGAAACATTAGATCAGCAACGTGGCAAAGCTTCTAGTGTTGGTGATATCTTGAATAAAGATGTCTTCTTTGTTCAAAAAACCGCTCTTTTACGTGATGCTTTACAAAGAATCTTAAAACGTGGCTTAAAATATGTGCCAGTCGTTGATGAACAAAAACGAGTGGTGGGCATCTTAACACGTGCTTCCCTTGTTGACATTGTTTATGATGTTATCTGGGGCGATGAAACAACGATTAGTGAAGCTGTAGAAGCAAAACAAAGCGAGTCCGAAACTGATAAAGAGGAGGCGTAAGCAATGAGTAGCTTCTTTCAAGAATATGGATCAGAAATGATTTCAAAAAGTATTGAACATATTTATATTTCATTCTTTGCACTTTTATTAGGGGTCGCTATCGCTGTACCCGTTGGCGTTTGGTTAACACGTTTGCCCAAAGTAGCCAATATTGTCATTGGTTTAACAAGTGCCTTACAAACGGTTCCTTCGTTGGCTTTATTAGCTTTGATGATTCCAATTTTTGGTGTCGGCAAAACACCCGCTATTATCGCGCTATTCATCTATTCCCTTCTACCTATTTTAAGAAACACGTATATCGGAATGAAAAATGTCGATGAAAATTACCGAGATGTTGCTAAAGGCATGGGCATGACCAATTTACAGTCTATTTTTAGTGTTGAATTACCCATTGCCATGCCAACAATTATGGCCGGCATTCGTTTAGCTGCTGTCTATGTCATTGCTTGGGCTACACTGGCTTCTTATATTGGTGCAGGTGGTCTTGGTGATATGATTTTCAGTGGATTAAATAACTATCAGCCAGAATTAATCTTTGGCGGGACTATTCCAGTAACTATTTTAGCGCTTTTAGCAGATGTTCTTCTTGGATTATTAGAAAATCGTTTAACGCCAAAAGCTTTAAGGGAGGGCGAATAATGATGAAAAAGAAACTCAAGTTAAGCTTACTCTTCTTAAGCAGTTTACTTTTATTGGCAGGTTGTTCTTTACCTGGTCTCGCTTCAACTTCTGATGATAACACTGTTGCCATTACAGGTGGGATTACTTCAGAAGCGCAAATTTTAGGGAGCATTGTAGCGGATATGGTTGAGCATTACACAGATAAAAAAACAAATGTGATTAACAACTTAGCCACTACGACCATCAATCACCAAGCAATGTTAAACGGAGATGCCTCAATTTCTGCAGCTCGTTATACTGGTACTGACGTGACCACTACGCTTGGCTTACCAGCGGAAAAAGACCCTAAAAAAGCGTTCAATCTAGTTCAATCAGAATTTGAAAAACGTTATCAACAAACTTGGTTCCCTTCATATGGGTTTGAAAATACTTATGTATTCTTAGTTACAAAAGAAACGGCTGAGAAATACAATTTAAAAACAGTCAGTGATTTAGGGAAAGTCGCAGACAAATTAGTTGCTGGTGTCGATACTGCGTGGATCACACGTGAAGGCGACGGTTATGAAGGCTTTAAAAAGGAATACAACTTCCAATTTAAATCTATTTTACCAATGCAAATTGGCTTGGTGTACGATGCAGTCAACGCTGGAAAAATGGACGTCATCTTAGGTTACTCAACAGATGGCCGGATTGGTAGTTACGATTTAGTCATGTTAAAAGATGACAAGCGCTTCTTCCCGCCTTATGATGCCGCTCCTGTGGTTAGTGACAAATTATTAAAAGAAACGCCGGAAATCAAAGATGTATTAAATCGCTTAGATGGTAAAATTTCTACTAAAAAAATGCAAGAATTGAACTATCAAGCAGATAATGATTTAATTGAACCTGCGGTCGTAGCCGAACGTTTCTTAAAAGAAAATAACTATTTTGAGGGGGAGTAACAGATGAATAATATGAATTTATTCCAACAATTTATCTACTATTTCCAACAAAATGGCGGCTACGTCTTTCAACAATTTTTACGTCACTTTTTAATTTCGATTTATGGCGTAATCTTTGCTGCAATTGTCGGGATTCCTATCGGGATTATGATTTCACGTAAACGTAGCTTAGCCAACTGGATTATCCGTTTAGCGAACATTATCCAAACAGTACCAGCTTTGGCAATGCTTTCGATTTTAATGTTGGGGATGGGCTTAGGCGTCAACACGGTAGTTGTAACAGTCTTCCTTTATTCTCTCCTACCAATTATCAAGAATACGTACACTGGCATGATTCAAGTGGATCGCAATATTTTAGATGTTGGTAAAGGAATGGGTATGACAAAAGTACAACTTCTTTATATGGTCGAGTTACCTTTATCTGTTTCAGTAATCATGGCAGGTATTCGAAATGCGTTAGTCGTCGCAATCGGGATTACTGCGATTGGTGCTTTCGTTGGTGCTGGTGGTTTAGGGGATATTATTATTCGTGGAACCAATGCCACAGATGGTGCTTCTATTATTTTAGTCGGTGCCTTACCAACGGCCTTTATGGCGATTATCACAGATTGGGTTCTAGGGATTATTGAACGGCGTTTAGACCCAGCTAGCAAACATTCCAATTAATAAAAAATGCAGAGCAGATCCAACATTGTTTCTTTTCAATGGGATCTGTTCTTTTATCTAGGAGATTAATAATGTCTAACTATACTATTATCGATTTAAACCAACAACCACACTTAATTCCGTCAGCTGCTCAATGGTTTAGCCAAAAGTGGCAAATCCCCGCTGAAGCGTATCAAGCAAGTATGCAGGAAATGCTAACTAGCGAAAACCACGTACCACATTGGTGGGTCTGCTTGAATAAACAGCAGGACATCGTTGCAGGCGTGGGCGTAATTGATAATGACTTCCACAATCGTGCAGACCTTACACCAAACCTTTGTGCATTGTATGTCGAACCAACATTTCGTCACCAAGGCTTAGCAGGAATTCTTTTAACAACAGTTGGTGATTCTCTTGCTAATTCTGGATTTAAAAAGCTTTATTTGCTCACAGACCATACTACTTTTTATGAAAGATATGACTGGGAATTTTTGACAATGGTAACCACCGAAGAGCAGTCTTGCGCTAGAATTTATCAAAAACAATTACGTCAATAAAAAAATCTGCCATCAAAAGATGGCAGACTTTTTTATTTATTTTTTCAAGTGATAACTATAGGTAGCCACAATAATATTTTCCCGCCACGCTAAACGAATCCGCAAGCGTAAACTTGTTTGGTTATGCAAAATATTTTGCCAACGTTTATTCGGTACAAATTGTGGTACTAAAACTGTTGTACTGTAGTTATGCTTCGTGGCATTTTTACTAACCAAATCAACATAACGTAAGATAGGGTTTTGCAGTGAACGATACGAAGAGTGGACAATTGATAGACGAACGTCCGGGAAGTGTTTTTTAAACTCTTCCTGAATTTCTTTTTCCTTCTCAACGTTTTCATCCATTGAGACATGCATGGCAACGACATAATCGCCAATGGAACGCGCATAATTCAAGGCGCCGACATTTGCCTTGGTTACGTTCCCTACTAGAACAATAACTGTATTCCCATCAAACTCATGCAACTGTGCCCCATCTTCTAAACGTAGCTGTTCCGCCACATTCTTATAGTGAGTATTGACCCGATAAAATGCATAAATCAACACTGGCATAATAATAAAGAACGGCCAGATGTCCCCTAATCGATAAATAAACAAAATGGCGATAATCGCGAAAGAGATAAAGGCGCCGACAATATTAGCAATTGATTTTGGCAACCAATTTTTAGTTTCTTTTCGCCATTTTACAACCATCCCCGATTGAGACAAAGCAAACGGAATAAACACACCAATTGAATACAATGGGATTAAACGTTCTGTGGAACCTTGGAAAATCAATAATAAAACAATGGAACCAGCAGCTAAAGTTAAAATACCATTTGAATAGCCTAAACGGTCGCCACGATCCATATACATATGCGGCATAAACTTATCTTTAGCTAAGTTATAAGCCAAAACTGGAAAGGCTGAGAATCCTGTGTTAGCGGCAACCGCTAAAATTAAGGCTGTCGCAAACTGTAATAAATAATATAAAATATTTTGACCAAAGACCGCTTTCCCAATTTGTGAAAGAACTGTCACTTCTTCTTTTGGCACAATCCCATACCAATAGTTAATAAATGTAATCCCCACGAAGAAGAACCCTAAAATCGTTGCCATTAACGCTAACGTCCCAGCAGCATTTTTTGCTCGTGGTTTCTTAAAGAATGGCACTGCATTACTGATTGCTTCGACCCCTGTTAAGGAAGAAGAACCAGATGAAAAAGCCCGTAAAACTAAGGCAATAGAAATTCCTGGAACCACGGCTCCTGGTAAAGCTGTCGCATTTAATGGCTGTACGCCAGTCACAATTTTAAATAGTCCAACAACAATCAGTAAGGTAATAATTGCGATAAAACTATACACTGGCAACATTAAGAACGAAGCAGATTCTCTCAGGCCCCTCAAGTTCATTAAGGTAATCAATATCACAATCCCAATAGAAATTGCTACTTGATGACCATATAACGCTGGAATCGCCGATATAATCGCCTCTGCGCCCGCTGAAACTGAAACGGCTACTGTTAGCATATAATCGACTAACAACGAACCACCAGCCAATAAACCTGCATTTCTGCCGAGGTTTTCACTACTAACAACGTATGCGCCGCCGCCATGCGGATACGCATGAATAATTTGTCGGTACGACAATGTTAAAGAAATAAGTAAAATAATAACAAATGCAGCAATTGGCAATGAATACCAAATCGCAGCCGCCGACAAAGTAACCAGAACCACCACTATTTGTTCTGTACCATACGCAATGGATGAAAGTGCATCAGAAGATAACAACGCAAGCGCTGCAAATCTGCTTAATTTATGTTCATCATTTTCGGCTGATTTCAATGGTTTCCCAATGAACAGTCGTTTTAAATCCGCCATTTTTTTCGACTCCTTTTCTCTAGAGTGACCCGCTCACTTTTTTCATTATTTTTTATCAAACAAATCCATATGCTACGCTTCTCACAATGAAAAGTCAATTGATTTTTGTTACTGAAAAAGATAAAAAAATCACCATCTTTTTTTAATCAGACACTCATTTACAGTCCCCCGCTTCTCTTATCTTATCAAGAGAATCCAGATAACAAAAGGATTTGCATTCTCTAAACAAAAAAGCGAGAGCTAAAAGTCTATTTGACCTTTTGGCTCTCGCTTAAAAACTTAGTTAATTATTCCCTTTTATTGTAACAAGTACGTATGATCGAAGGTAATTTCCACTTTATAACGACCAATTTTTTCATAAACTTGCCGTTGAATTTCCACACCCAGTTCAAATTCAGATAATTTTGATTCTGTAGGCAAAACCAAGTCGAACAAAATCTTCGGCTCTTCGCCATGGGTAACTAAGCGGATATCATGGACTTTTAAAGACGCATCAAAAGAACGAATAATCTTTTTGATTGTTTGATGAACAAATTGTTGTGTTGGGTCATATAAATTCACTGGATCAATATGACAAACAAGATTAACATCCAACTCTTCTTTAAACTTCGCTTCAATCGCATCGATTGTCTGATGGGCCTTATTTAAATCCCAGCGATCATCAATTTCAATGTGAACAGACGCAAACGTTTGGCTGGGACCATAATTATGAATCAGTAAATCGTGATATCCTACGATTGTTTCCATTTTTGATAAGACATTTTTCATTTCATCAATTTCTGTTTGGCTCGGACGCATGCCCATCAACTCATTAATAAATTCGCGAATTAACTGCAAGCCACTATAAATAATATATGCAGCAATTAAAAAACCAATATATCCATCAATTCGCAAACCAGTGACGCCTTCAATAAATGCAGAAACCAAAACAGCTAATGTAGTATAAACATCATTGAAGCTGTCCTTAGCAGAAGCAACTAATGCTTGAGAATCAATTTTTGCTGATACTTTTTTGTAAAACAGCCCTTGCCAAATTTTAATCCCAATTGATAAAGCTAAAACAGCAAATAAAATGGGTGTCACCTTGATTGATTCTGGATGCAGGATGCGATCCACGGAGGTCGTTAGAAACTCAAACCCAATAAACGTAATCACTAATGATACAAGCATTCCACTAATATATTCAAAACGTTCATGGCCATAGGGATGTTCTTTGTCCGCTGGCTTACCGGCAATATAAAAACCGACTAATGTTAAAACTGAAGAAATAGTATCGGACAAGCTATTAATGGCATCTGCCATGATTGAAACACTACCTGAAAGCAAGCCAATCATAAATTTACTAACGAATAAAAATAAATTAGAAACAAGCCCAATCCGCCCGGCAAAAGCACCGAATGCTGTTCGTTTTTCCAATTTACGACGTTCAATTTTTTTCTCATATCGTTGAAGCAATGCTTGAATCATTTTACAACCCCTACCCACTTTTTATTTCTTAAAAAAATACTATAAAACCTTTTTATACATTTGTACACAAAAAACCTCACTTTCTGAGGGAGATTTTATTATTTAGCATTGCCAAAAAGTCAAAAGCAAGAGCCCCCAAAACTTCTTTGTTAGGGTTACCTTGAAAATAAAGAAAAACAAAAAGCCGAAAACGCTAGAGACGTTTTCAGCTTTTTGTTTTTTAATGGAATAAATGGCTCTTTTGTGCTAAAGCCGCAAATTTTTTCGATCTGTGTTCCAGATGTGGATAAAGAATTGCGCCGCCAATACTAAAGACGACTGAAATCCCCACCATAATCCAAATTGCAAACCAAGCATTTGGCCAGTAAATGCCTCCTGCTGATTCCCTTAGCAAGTTCACGGCATGCGTAAACGGCAAGAACGGATTAATCATTTGGAAGAATTTACCTGAGACTTGAATTGGGTAGTTCCCACCCCCACCAGAGATGGATAGTACCAAGATTATTATCGCAATTCCTTTCCCTACATTGCCAAAGAGAGCAACGAGCACATAAACCATTATCATAAACGTAATGGCAATCAATACCGCAAACCAGACACTATACGCTGGATTACGAACATCTACGCCTAACGCAAAGTAATTACCTAAGGTTACAATCAGTGCTTGACCAATCCCCATGACAATGAAGGTAAACATCCGTGCTGAAAATTGTTCCCGTTTAGAGAAGCGTTTTTTATCTTTCCCTTCAAGATAAACATCTGTTGTCGCAACACTTGAGAATAACACAGCGCCAACCCATAAACACAAAGCTGTATAGAATGGCGTACTTGCCGAACCATTATTAGCAATCGGATAAACAGCATGTTCTTTGACTTCAACTGGTTGTGTAAAGAAGTCACTTTCTTTATTGGCATCTAATTTTAGTAATTTAAGAATTTCGCCTAAGTCAACTTCTTTTTCACCTTTACGGATTGCATTCGCTGCTTTGTGTAATCCTGTTTTGATATTTGGCCAATCATTAATAATTAGCTCGTTGGCTTTGTCCAAGGCCGCTTCAACATCTGGCATTTTCTCATTGACTGTTTTCAAGGTATTCGTTAAATCTTTTCGGATACCTGGATAGTCATTTTGCATAAAGGCTGCCGCTTTGCTGACTTTGTCTTGAATGACTGGTAAATCGTTTTTATACAAATCAGCACCACGATTAATGCCATTGACAATGGTTTCCATATTGCCATTCAACATCGTATTCGCATCATGAATTTCTTGTTTAATTGCCGGCATTTCGGCTTGATATTTTTCTAATAAAGAAATCGCATTAGTGACCGTTTGACTTGTTGAGCTCAATAATCCTTCAAAGTCAATTTGTTGTGCTTTGTTTAGTTGACCTTGAGCATTTTGGATGGTAGCAATTAATTTGTCTAAAATCGTTTTTACTGTGTTTTCAACTGCATCAGGGTTAATATTTTTTTCACTTACGAAGTTCGCAATTTGTTGTGCTTCATTTTGAATTTCTTCCAATCGTTTATCAGTTACCGCGTTCACATCAATTCCATCAACAGCGCTCTTTACATTTAATATAGCAATATCTGCTTTACTTAAATTATCAATCGTTTGCTGTAACGCCTCACTACCTGTTGCTTCTTGCATTTGTGTAAACAGTTGAATCAGCTGTTGGATATTTTCATGTTGTTTTCCTAAGCTTTCAGACAGTTGTTGCTTAATCGCTTCTCTTTCTTCAACTGGTAAACGATGATTTTTTAAATCTTCTAGTGCTGTATTTACACCAGCGCTAATTGTTCCAATTGCTTTTAAAATCGTCCCCACACTTTGAGTAATTCCAGGTAACGCCTTTTCCAATTGAGTGGCGCCATCTAATGTAACATTCCCTAAATCATTGGCTTGATCACCTAGTTTACGAATATCTGGTAACGCCGTTTGGACTTGTTGAATGATTTCTAATCCTTGTTTTGCTTCTTGGATTCCTTCGCTCATTGTTTGTTCCACAGAGGCAAAGTCTTCATCAATCATAGCAATTTGTCGGCCAGCGTTTTGAATTTCTGGAATTTTTTCTTGTAACGTCAAAATAACACTAGCTTGTTCTTTGATGCTTGGCATTTTGCCATTTAGCTCAACAATCTTCTCTCCTAAAGCATCAACTTCAGGTAAATATTTCATCGCATCGTTGGCTTTCGCTAATTTTTCTTTTAGCTCAGGCATCTTACCATGTAAGTCTGTGACTTGTTTCGCGTACGTGTCAATGGTTCCAATGTTGGCATCTGTATCTAAAATCATGCTCTTAACTTTTTGAATGCTGACCATGTTTTTATCAATATCATAGCCAATATCATTGAATGTTTTGATTAACGTACTACTTGCCGTTTTAATGAATTCTTCCGAAATTTGTGACTGAATGGAAGAAGCGCCTTTTGACGTAATTTTCGGTGCAATTGCATTAATTTTTTCGTTAATTGAGTATTCAATTTTAGGTTTATTGATATCACCAGAAGTAAAACTTAGCAAATCTTTGGAAAAATCTTTAGGTAAATAAATCCCGGCAAAATATTTTCCTGATTGGACCCCTTTGTCTAATTCCTTTTTCGAATCAACAAAACGCCAACCTAATTGCTTGTTTTTCTTCAAGTTTTTCAAGACTTCATCACCAATATTGACCGATTTATCTTGAAAAGTTGCTGTTTGGTCATCACTATAGACCGCTATTGGTAACTCTCCTGTATTTGAATACGGATCCCATAGTGCTTTAATGTTAAACCATGCATATAATGAAGGAATAATCATTAAGGCAACAATCAAAAATGTTGCTACTGGGTTTTTAAAAATTCTTTTCCAATCTAAAATAAATAGTTCCCATGTATTTTTTATATGTTTCATAAAATCACCTGCTTTTTTTTGTGCCTGAATAACTTTAGCATAAAATACAAGAGAATAACAAACAAAAGCTTGAATGTTACGACACATTTTTAAAATGTCGTAAGTTCAAGCTAAGTTTGTTTATTTCATATTTTTAGAAAATTCCGAAACGACTTGTTTAACTTCATCAATGGCTTCTGGTTTTAAATAAGCCAAAAGTTTTGGTGCTTTTGTCATCAAGTACATTTTATCTAATTTGCCTGTTTGTTGGCGTTCAAACATTTCTGCAAGTAGCGCTTGCATTTTTTCTTTTTTATCTTCTTTTGTTCGATCTAGTATGAACGTTAAGAATTGTTCTTGTCCTTCTTTCATTCCCTATCCCTCCTTACAAACAGATTCTTTTCTATTATAAAACTTCTTTTTTAGAAAGGATAGTCCTTTTTTTAGGATCTATGATTTTGTATACAGACTTAGCATATCTTTTTTGGCGGATAAAGGTAAGCCGAGTCCCTCTTTTAAATAGCCCTCTACCGAACCAAATTCTTTTTCAATCGCCTGTAAAGCGGTCGCTAAGTACTCTTTTTTCACATAAAGCAGCGTTTCTAATTGTTGAATTTCTGCTGGAGGTGTTCCATTTGCTTGGTACTGTGCAATAATTTGCTCGTTAGCAGCTTTTCTTTGCTCGTTCGTCTTTAAATAATCTTCTAAAATATAAGAATGTTCCACACCTAAAGCACTTAATATCAAGGCTGCGCCGATTCCTGTTCGATCTTTTCCTGCGAAACAATGAAATAAAATAGCTTCCTGTGGATAACTTAAAAAGTTTTCAAAAAATTTTTGGTAACCTTTGCGCCCCGAATTGGAAAGAACCATTTCTTTATAAGCCATGTCCATTGCTGCATCGGGTGAACCAACCGTTTTAAGCATTCCTTCTAATGAAGCGGTCTGCGCCTGAATATCGGCCAAAATGTCTATATGTAAATAGTTGGTTCCTTGAATTGAATCATCTGGTCGTTCTTGCGTTTCTGCTGCACTTCTAAAATCATAAATCCGTTTAATATGATAATTCTCTACTAGCATCTGTTGATCCACTTGTGCAATATTGACGAGTTCACCACTCCGAAAAAAATGCCCTGTCTTGACGGATGTACCTTGTTGCGTTGGAAATCCTCCAATATCTCTAAAATTTACTACGCTGTTCATGTTCTGTCACTCCTTCATTTTAATTATTTTGTTGTCATTTAAATACTTTGTTTTTTCTTTTTATTTCTTTTTCTAAATGATAATAAAAAACACTTCAAAAAACAATCTTTTTATCAGTTGTTTATTGCCATTTTATCATAGATACAGTATTCTTAAAAGAGAGGTGAGCAACGATGTTAAAACGAGATTTTTTAGAAAAACCGTATGATTATATGAATGATATTCTATTGTTCCTATATAATAATAAAGGCCAAGCGACACGAAATGAATTAGTAGATTTTTTCAATATTAGTTTACCAACATTGAATGAGTATCTTTCTTTTTTAGAACAATTTTTGAAAGAAGAGCAACTTCAAGAAAGCCTCACCGTGACTGTACTAGGTGATACCCTTTATCTAAATAAAGCGCCAACCTTTTCCATGAAAGCAATGATCATGTTGTTCTTGAATAAATCTATTAAGTTTCACATGGTTCAGCAACTCTTTCATAAAAATAAAATAAATGGCGGGTATTTTCAACAGAATTATGCCATCAGCTCTGCTACCTATTATCGAAAAATCGTTGAATTAAATGACTTACTCAATGAGTTTAATTTATGTATCAAACGAGGAAAACTTATCGGCGAAGAAAAACAAATTCGCTTTTTCTTTTTTAATTTTTTCTGGTTTATCTTTGAAGAAAAAACAGATTTAGAAAAAGAACTGGCCAATCAATACCTAGGATTAATCGAGATATTACAAGAAATCCCCAGAATTACCTTTGACCATACAGAAATTCTTCAAATTAAGCTTTGGATGAAAATTTCTTTTCGTCGTATGGTTTTAGAACCTCTGCCAACGATTAGTCCGCATGATGTCCAACTCGATCGACCTTTATTTGAAGAAATTAATTTATCTATACATACATATATGAAAAGAATCGACCGTCCATATACAATCAATGAAGCCTATATGTTTTATGACTTTTTCTGTTCCATGCATAATTATTCTGCGAATGCTGCTTTCGCCTTTCGTTTAGCAAAACAACAACGAATTGAAAAAACGTATCTTAACGAAATGAACCGGGTTATTTTAACATACCTTAAAGCACGTGGTTATTTAGCCCATTACGCGCTACCTATTCGGCTACTTTATATTGAAAATTTACTTTTCCAATTACATGCGCAACTCTACTATTTTTCTGGATTTATTTTACCCTTTGATTATTGGACGATTCAGTCACTTTTGAAAGTCTTACGTCATCCTTTTAGTGAAAGTGAAGTTTACGAATTAGTGGAAATCGCTACAACGAACTTTGCCACAAAAGCCACTACTTCTAAGTACCAAAATCAATTTACTGAAATTAATTATACGCTTATTTTGAATCACATTGCTGAATTAAATGAAAAAAAAATAACCATTGGCGTTTATCACTCACTGAGCAGTGCTTATAGCGAGTTGGTAGCACAAAAAATACAACAGAGTATCGCTGGAAAATATCCGCTGAAAATTGAGCCTTACAACGCAGAAAACCATTATGATTTGCTTTTAATGAATACCAATAATGAACCGCTCGTTGCCCAGTATGACCATTACTATATTTTTTCGGATATTAGTAATCGTTATGACCTGCAATCAATTGAAAAAATCATTCAATTGTTATTGGGCAAATAATTTCCAAAAAAAAGCTTAAGTACCCTACTCTTAGATGGTTGACTTAAGCTTTTTATTTTACTTTCCCTATTTCCTTAAACGGCGCCATTTTAAATACCACGATTCCTTCAATCGCTTGTATCTCGACAAAGCCGAACGTACGACTATCACTTGAATGCGTACGATTGTCCCCTAAGACAAAGTAATGACCGGCTGGAATCTTCTGAAACAGGCGAAGTTGGGCTGCCGCTTCTTCTGATAAGTCAAAACGACTGGCATTCTCAGGCAGTGCCTCATTATCGCTTGCTATAGGTTCTTCTGAAAGATAAACTTTCCCCTCGTTTACCCAAATTCGATCACCAGGAACCCCGATAATTCGCTTGACGTACGTACCTTTGCTAGCTAGCGGTGCTTTAAATGCAATCACATCGTACCTTGTTACTTGCTTCGTCCGTTGTACTAAGACTCGTTCCCCTGCGTTAAGTGTCGGTTTCATGGATTGCCCAGCAATTGGGTAGCTAGATGTCTTTAACACAAAAAAGAACACAAAAATGGCGAAAAGAATAGCTGGCATAAAAAATTTAACGACTTGGATGCGTTGTTTCTTTTGGTAGGCTTGCCGCTTTTTTTTAATCTCTTCAGCGGTCATTTTTCTTTTCGGTCCTCTTATTGATTGATGGTTATCTGTTTGCTCAAGCAAATATTCCATTGCTGTGTTAGCCTTTTGCTTTTTTAGCTGATATGTCGCAGGCAACTCTTGCTTCAAGAAGGCGCGCTTAATGTGGCGAATTGTTCGCATAACTGACTTTATCCATTCTTCCATCGTTTTCTTAAAAGGAAAAGCTCCTTAAATAAACTTTTCCTTTCTTTACTCCTTTTTTCTATTTGACTAATTGCGTTCCTTTTTTAATATAGCTACTACGTAACTGGTTTTCCTTCATAAACTGATTCAGTGGTTTCTGAGCATCTTGTGCCAGCTCCCAGATACTTTGATTTGCTTGTACAAGATATTCGCTCTTCTCTGTTACTATGTTTTTTCTGACAAGCGGTTGACTTAGCGACTGCTCTTCCTTTGAGACAGCAGCAGCCTGTAATCGTTCTGCAGAGCCACTTAGTGTAACAGCTAAAAAAAGGACCCCAAGACAATGTAGTTTCCTTGCTCCCATTAACTTTTTACTGACCATTTTATTAATAGTTATCTTGTTCAAGACGTGTCAGTTTAGTTAAGCGTTCCTCTAATTCGCGATAAATCTCAAGTACTTCTACTTTTGATGCTTCGACTTCATTCGAAATACTTTTCGCTCGGTTACCAATATTTAACATTTCTAATTCTGCGGAATTGATTAGGTGTTTTGCTTCTACTTTCGCTTCATTAACAATCCGATTAGCTTCTTTTTTGGCAGAAACCATCACTTCGCCAATTTCTTGTTGCGATTTTAAAGCCTCTTCTTGTAATTGCTGATTTTTCATTAATAAATCGTTAATTTGCTGTTTTGCGCGTAGCAGTTCTGTTAACTGCTCACTACTCGGTTCAATATTTTTTGAAACGGCTTGTAGTGTCTTCAATTCTTTTTGAACTTGTTCTAAATTGTCTTCTTTGGCCTCTACTTCTTTTCTTAGAGCAGCTAATTCCCCTTCGTAAACTTGCTTTTCAGCAAGATGTTTGTCATTGACACCTTGTAGTCGACCTAGTTTTACTTCTGCTTCATTTTTTTGTTGTAAACTATTTTGAAGCTCATTCTTTAACTCCTCCATGCGTTGTTGCACAATCACTTCTTGTTGGGCAGCCTCTTGTAAGGTTTGTTTTTCGGCTTCTACTTTTTGTAATTGTACAGTTAGTTTTTCAATTTGTTCCTGCAATGCTTGTTGAGTCATTGTGCTTTCTTCTAATTCTGTCGTTAATGTTTCTACTTGCTTTTCCATTCCTGTAATATCTCCTTTTTTTTCCAACTTTCCTTTTTCTTCTGCTAACTGGTTGCGTAATGTTTGGATATGTTGTTGTTGTTCAGCCGATTCTTTTTCTAATTCTGCCACTTGCTGCGTTAATTCACTTTCTAAACGTTCCATTTGATTATGTACAGTGGTTAATTGTTTTTCTGCGTTTTGCAGATTTGTTTGAAGAGTGGTAGCCTCTGTCGTGGTTTCACTGTTCGTTTCCAGTTGCTCTTCCAATTCAAAAATTTCATGTTCCTTTTGATTTAGTGTTTCAAGTAATGCCTGATTTTTTTCTTCTAATGCTTGTTTTTCCGTTTCTTGTTGGTTCTTTAATTGCTCATTTTCTTCTTGAAGTTTTTTAAAGGCTGTTTCTTTTTTCTGATAGTAGGCGAGCCTTTCTCTTAACGTCGCCATTTCTTTTTCCTGTTGTTCCGGTTTGATTCCGCTAATTATTTTTTCTGGTTCGAATCCTGGCTGAAAAAAGACTTCTTTTTCAAGCGTATCATCCGAAATATCTTTAATTTTTTTAATTAAACGTCTTTTTGTCATATCTATGTCCTTTCTCTCATCCTTTTAACTAATCACGACAGGCTCCAAATTTGTTTCCAACGTCTCACGAGCATACGTATCAATGGATTTGACAAGGGTTTGCTCTTGATCTCGATAAGTAAAATTAAAATCAATCATGGTGATTTCTTTGACTGAATTCAACGCTGCAATAAGTGCTACAATATTGTCTTGGCCTGTTTGAAATTCATGGTAACTTAAGCCGACTGAAAAAACAGAGAGTGTCAAGGTTTGTGTTTTTTCACTTCTAATTATTGTGATGCTCGTCTCTCCGAGGTAAGGACGCCATTCACGCGCTAATTGTAATTCATAATTAGTCAAGACTGCGGCCGATTCTGCCGAAACAGCTTGTTTCCAGGGAAACTGGTTTAAGGCTGTTTTTTTAATTGCTTGTTTTTTTATTTTGTCACCTTGAGTAGCTTGGCCCTGTGCCAAACGCTCGATCCGCTGTTCCATGCGGATATTTCGTTGATTTAATTGATAATATGTATAAACAATTCCTAACAATAATACGCTAAGTAGACAAACACTAAACAATAAATAAATCATTAAACGACTATTTTTCTGATACTTATAGAAATTTATTTTCCTCTTTAATGTCCTGTCCTCTGAATCCAGTTTTTCGACAAGTAATCGCAAATACAATTGATAGCTTACAAATAAAAATAAGCAACTACTCATTAAAAGTACAACAATCATCATACAAATATAATCTCCTTTATGTCATCACTCGACAATCAAAACTTGTAAAATCACCTGTTACGCTCTTTAAAAACTCTATATAGTATTGATTGTAACATTCCGTTTGAGCCTTGCCAACAACTTTATTTAAAATAAGATGATAAAAATTTGAATTTTATATTTATATTTTAATTTTTTAAATACAAAACAAAAAAACAAGAGAGATGCCACTTGGCTATCCCTCTCGCTTTTACTCAAACTATGTTTAGCAAACCAAATTCAATCAGTCGCTTTTTTAAAAATCCAATTCGTCTTTGTTGATTTCATAGTAGCTATCGTTCTTTATGTAGCTGAATTTGCTTTTGCTGGGGCTGAATCGCTACTAAGTCCAACACTGATGCCTAAGGCACGATCAACTTCTTCCATAATATCAAGTCTCAAATGACAAACTTTTTCTTTCAAGCGGCCCTTATCAATTGTTCGAATCTGCTCTAAAAGAATCACTGAATCTTTTTCAATGCCTGTTTCATCAGAATTAATCCCGATATGTGTTGGCAATTTTGGCTTTGCCATTTTGGCTGTGATCGCCGCAACGATAATCGTTGGGCTAAAATGATTACCTAAGTTATTTTGGACAACAAGGACGGGTCTGACGCCACCTTGTTCCGAGCCCACTACTGGGGAAAGGTCTGCAAAATAAATATCTCCGCGTTTGACCATAGTGGAACCTCCTATCTAGTTATATTCTCTGGGGATTCTTTGTGAGAAAGTACATGCAACTTCATAATGAATGGTTTCTAATTTTTCGGCTACCATTTGTAACGTATTTTCTTCATTGCCATCTTTTCCAACTAATGTAACGACTGAGCCGACAGGAACTTCTTCTGCTAAACGAATCATACATTGATCCATACACACTCGTCCGACGATTTCGCAACGCTTACCATTCACGAGCACTGTAAATCCTTGGAGATGACGCAACCAGCCATCTGCATAGCCGATTGGCACTGTCCCAATCCATTCTTCAGCTTCAGTTACGTAGGTTTCGCCATAGCCAATCCCTTCACCAGCCGCTAAGCGTTTTACATGGATGAGTTCACTGGTCAACCGCAAGGCCGGCTTTAACGCATAGCTTGGAGCCAGCTTATTACCTGAAGGGTTCAATCCATACATGGCTACCCCATAGCGAATCATGTTTCCTGGCACATCAGGATGCCATAACGCTGTCGCACTATTGCTAACATGGACATACCGTGGTAACTCTTCTAAAACTGCTAGAACAGCCTTAAAACGCCCTGCTTGTTTTTCAAAATAGCTTGTATCGATTTCATCAGCTGTTGAAAAATGAGTAAAAATACCTTCCCATAAAAATTCTTTGTGGGATTGAACAAACCGCACTGCTTGCTTAGTCTCTTCCGGGGTTAAAAAGCCAATCCGTCCCATGCCAGTATCGACTTTTAAGTGAACACGTAATGGCGTGTTACTCTCAGGCGTTAGTTGTTGAAGAGCAGCTTCTAACCATTCTTGTGTAGCTACCGTTACAGACAAATCATATTGAATCAACAAAGGCACATAAGCTAAGTCTACCACACTCAAAATTAAAATGGGGTCCTGAACACCTGCTTCTCTCAATTCAATTGCTTCATCCAATAAGGCGACACAAAAACCTGTCGCGCCACCTTTTTTCGCCGCTTTGGCGGTTTCTACGGCGCCATGCCCATAGCCGTTCGCTTTTACAACCGCAAATAAAGCAGTTCCTTCTGGCAAACGTTGACATTCCTTTTGGACATTTTCAGTAATTGCTTGCGTATCGATATGTAACCGTGTAGGACGATGCCATCCAACGACCATTGTACATCCTTCTTTCTTCGTTGCTTCTATTATTCGCTTTCTAAAACAATTTGTGCAATCGCCATAGTATCTGTGTGCGTAATCGAGACAAACACTTTACCATTATGGGGCGAGTTTGCTACGTATGGTGCACCTGTTTTTTCAGTCAGCACCTCAATATCTTGTAAACCAACTTTACCAATCCCTGTGCCCCATGCTTTAGAGAACGCTTCTTTACAAGCAAAACGACCAGCTAAAAATTCTATTTGACGTTTTGTAGATAACTTTTCAAAAAGGGTCAATTCGTTAGGTGTTAAAACCCGTTGAATAAACGATCCTTGTTTTTCAACAATCGGTTTTATCCGACTTAATTCTACTGCGTCAATACCAATTCCCTTTATCATTTTCCGCCTTACTTCCTATTTAATATAGTTACTCCGAATTACCTTTCATTTTAACAAAATTTCAAAATTTTTCCACTGATTCGCTAAAAAAATAAAGAATGTTTTACAAGATCTCACACAAATTGAAGTACCATACGTTTTCTTCCTATTTACATTTTTATAAAATTTTTCTGAATTTTTATAAAAGTAAGACAACAACTAAGAAGCATCGGAAAAAAATCAGGAAACTAAGCGGATGTTCTAATATTTTATAGAAAATTTTGGCTACTTATTGGGAGAATAAAAAGAAAAAGGAGAAAAATGTATGACTTTAACTTCTCGGCAAAAAAAGTTACTTCGTTGCGCCCTATTTATTTTTACTTTGTTGCTCTACATATTTCCAATCTTCTTTAAAAATACCAGCCTATTTTTTCTCTTGCAACTGGTTTGGATCGTAACCATTCATTTGCTACAACAAAAACTGAAACTCTTCAATCTAACTTCCCCGTTGAAAACTTGGATAATTTTGGCGTTTTTCTTTTTTTATATCATTTTGATGCCTTTTTTACTTTTTTTGAGTTTTTCTATTTAACGATTATCTACCAAAAAAGAGCGAGTATTCCGTTCATAGACGGAACACTCGCTCTTTTGATTATTTAGCGTTTTCGCGAATGACGAAACCACGTTTTTTATCGTTATGACGTTTACCGCCACGTTGATCTTTATTTTTGCGGTCGCTATTTTTGTAATTACGGTCGCCATCTTTATGGTTTTTGTTGCCACGATAGCTGCCACCTTTACCATTGCCACCACGGTTGCGATTACGGTTGTTCCCACCGCCACCACCACGGCCATTTTTGTTAAAGCCTTTTTTATTTGAAGGCAATGGTCGTTCTGGGGTAATTTTTACAGGAACCGCATCTGCTGGATCTTTCGCTACTGTTTTTAATAATAACGCAGCTAAGTCTGTCGCTGAATATTTTTCTAATAACGCTTCAGCAGATTCTAGATATTTGTCTAAACCATTTTCTTCTAGATCACTTTCGATGGTTTCAACAGCTGCACTTAATTGTCCTTTAAATGCTTCTTTTTCGGTTGGTGGACGTAATGGTGTCATCCGTTTTTTCGTTAGGTTTTCGATGACATGTAAGTAACCCATTTCGTTTGGTGTTACAAACGTCACAGACATACCGCCTTTACCAGCACGACCTGTCCGACCAATACGGTGAACATAACTTTCTGGATCTTGTGGAATATCGTAGTTATAGACATGGGTGACACCTGAAATATCTAACCCACGTGCTGCTACATCTGTTGCCACTAAGATATCTAAGTTACCATTTTTGAATGAACGTAAAACGCTCATCCGTTTTTGTTGTGATAGGTCGCCATGGATGCCTTCTGCTTTGTAACCACGCGCTTCTAACCCGCGGGCAAGTTCATCAACACGGCGTTTTGTCCGACCAAAGACAATGGTCAATTCTGGGGTTTGCACGTCTAGTAAACGTGTCATAATGTCAAATTTTTCAAAGTCTTTTGAACGTACATAATATTGATCAATTAAATCAGCCGTCATTTCTTTGGCTTTAATCTTCACATGTTCTGGTTGTTTCATGAATTTCACGCCAATATTCTTGATTGCTGGCGGCATAGTTGCTGAAAATAGAAGTGTTTGACGTTGTTCTGGCACTTGTGAGATGATTTTTTCAATGTCTTCCAAGAAGCCCATGTTTAACATTTCATCTGCTTCGTCTAAAACTAATGTTTCAACAGTTTCTAATTTCAAGGTACGACGGTTAATATGGTCTAGTAAACGTCCTGGTGTACCTACAACGATATGTGGACGATCTTTTAGTCCACGGATTTGGCGACCGATATCAGCCCCACCGTAAACGGCTTGAACGCGAATCTTTTTATCGCGGCCTAAACGGAATAACTCTTCTTGTGTTTGGATAGCCAACTCACGGGTTGGTGCAATGACTAATCCTTGAATAACGCGGTTGTCTGCGTCAATTTTGTTAAGCATTGGTAAGCCAAAAGCAGCGGTTTTCCCTGTTCCTGTTTGTGCTTGTCCGATTACGTCTTTTCCTGCTAACGCTAACGGAATTGTTTCTGATTGAATAGGGGTTGCTTCCTCGAAGCCTGCGCGTTCTACCGCTGATAATAATTCTGGCGCTAAACCAAGTTCTTTAAATTTCAAATGATATCCTCCTAGATTTTGTTTCGGAAAGAACGATTTCTTCCTAGTTTCAGGTGTCTTCACTTTCAGTTGTTAAAAAGAAATCCATTATAGTGTGCCAACTATTTCTTCTTTCCTGATTTCACCGAAAAATTCACCTTATGGCATTAGAAAAGCCAAACGTGGTCGTTCAGCTTCACATTTATTATTAAACATAGAAATAGATCTATTTTATTTACTACGATTCAATTTTTCTCGTCATCTTCCGGCAATAGGTCATTCTATCATAGAATCCCATTTTCAGCAAGTTTTATGAAACTTATTTACTTTTCCAAAAGTGCATCGATGACTTCACGAAGTCCCATCCCGTTACTTCCCTTTAAAACCACCATGTCTTCTGGCTGTAAGACTTTTTTGACAGCTTCAATCAACTCATTTTTTTCTTCTTTTTTAAAAGAATGAATGTTAGCTGGTGCATAGGTTTCTTGCAATTTATCAGCTAAATAAGCCATTTCAGAACCATATAAAAAGACTTCTTCAATCGCATCTGGGGCTAAATGCTGCGCCATTGCTTGATGCATGCTAGCAGAATCAGGACCTAATTCCAGCATGTCTCCTAAAACAGCAATTCGTTTTCCTACTTTGGACATTTTGCTAAAACTGTCCAGAACAAGACCCATAGCTGTCGGATTGGCATTGTACACATCACTTAAAATCTCGGCACCATTCGCTGCTTTCAGCCATTCTGTCCGATTCTTTGTTAGTTCCGCTGTAGCCAACCCTTTTTGAATCTCACTATCCGTTAATTGGAAATACCGACCAATGCCAATTGCGATTAATGCATTGGTGACATTATAGGTTCCTGGCACTGGAATCGTAAACGTCATTTGTGTATCACTGATTTTGAATGAGGTTTGCTCTTTGGCTTCATTTGTGACGATTCCTTGAAGTTGACTTTCCTGGCTAAAACCAAAAGTAATCACTTGTTGCGTGACTTTTTCCACCAATGGTTCTAGCAAAGGTTCATCGCTTGGCACAAATAAACTACCGTCTTTGGCTAAACCATCTACGATTTCCATTTTTGCTTGTGCAATGCCTGCTCGTGAGCCTAAATTTTCCACATGGGCTTCGCCAATCATTGTGATGGCGGCAACTTCTGGCTGAGCCAGATTGGAAAGGAAAGAAATTTCCTGAGCGTGATCCATGCCCATTTCTAAAATCAGTTTTTCTGTTTCATCAGGCATGTGTAAAATAGTATAGGGCAAGCCAATTTGATTATTGTAATTGCCTTGCGTTTTGTAAGTCACAAACTTTTCAGATAACACAGCAGCAATCAAATCTTTAGTGGTGGTTTTTCCATTACTACCAGTCACAGCGATGACATTCGGTTGCATTTTATTTAAATAATAGGTAGCTAATTTTTGCATAGCAACCAGTGGATCAGTAACATGCAAAACAGGCAATTGTTGCGGCGCATCGACTAAATCCTGTCCCCAAAAAGCGGCCTGACAGCCATTAGCCATGGCACTCTCAATAAAACGATGACCATCATTTTCACCTTGTAAAGGAACAAAGAGGTTTCCTTTCACAATTTTACGACTATCAAATTCAATGCCTGTTAAAGGAAAATCAGGCCATTGTTGCCAATCATTACTGGCTTCAACCGCTTGCGCTACTTCCCAGAAGGTTAATTTCATTATGTTTTGCTCCTCTGACACAGGGACTGGGACATGCCAAAGTCTTGTCATGTCCCAGTCTTGTGTGATTTTTTCTTCTTAGTTATTATAAAATTCTTGGCGTTGTTTAAAACGATTCAAAGCTAACTGAATCAGTTCCTCAATTAAATCACTGTATTTCAAGCCCATATTTTCCCATAGTAAAGGGTACATACTAAAGTCAGTAAAACCAGGCATGGTGTTCAATTCATTCAGGAATAATTCGTTTTTGCTTGTTAAGAAGAAATCACAGCGACTTAAGCCACTTCCATCTAACATAATATACGCTTTTTTAGCGTATTCTTGCGCTTGATGAGCTACTTCTTCTGGAACATGTGCTGGGATTTGCATTTCAATCGTGTTATTGATGTATTTTGCATCATAATCATAGAAAGCGACATCTTTCACCACTTCACCAGGTAAAGTCGTACGGACATCTTCATTTCCTAAAATGGCTACTTCAATTTCACGTGCTTCAATCCCTTGTTCAACAATTGCTCGGGCATCATAACGGAAAGCTTCTTCCAATGCTTCTTGCAATTCTTCACGATTTTCCGCTTTGCTAATTCCGACACTAGAACCCATATTGGCAGGTTTAACAAAGACCGGATAGATTAAAGAACCTTCACATTTTTCAAAGACTTCTTTTGGATTTCCTTTCCAGTCACTTCTTAAAACTGGCACGAATGGTACTTGTGGAATGCCAACAGTTTGTAAAAGATATTTCGTCATGATTTTGTCCATTGCGTTAGCACTAGCTAAGACACCTGCGCCCACATAAGGCATATTAATGGTTTCCATGAATCCTTGAATTGTTCCATCTTCGCCATTTGGCCCGTGTAAAACAGGGAAAACAATCGCTTCTTCTTCATAAATTTCCGAAGGACTGATTCGTTTTCCTGAAAATTCGCCTGTTTCTTCAGGTGTTTGTGCCCAAGTTAAATGTAAAACTTCTTTATTTTGTGGTCGTTCAGATAAGAGAGGGCCTTTTACCCATTGACCATCTTTACTAATAAAGACTAACTGTACTTGATAATATTTATAATAGATTGCATTTAAAACGGAATATGCAGACAAAACAGACACATCGTGCTCTTCACTTCTGCCGCCATACAACAAAATAATCTTCAAATGCTTGTCCTCCTAGTTTCTTTCCTGTCTTTTAGAAAAAATTATTTTTCAAATTATCCTTACTTATTTTAGCATAAAACCCAGTTTCATAATAGAAGCAAATTTAGTGAAGGAAAAATTCTTTGCTTGCCTTTTTCTTACTAAAGACTCCGTTCCACCAGCTCAATAAGGGCTTGTTTAAACGTTGTTCTATCTTTGTCTGTAAAAGGTTTAGGTCCTTTCGTTCGGCCACCTTTTCGCCGAATTTGGCCACTAAAATAGCGTTGTTCTAACAATCCATCAATATTTTCTTTCGTATATTGATAACCCAGTTGATGTAAAACCAACACTCCTTTTGGCAAAACCAAGGAAGCTAAGCCATAATCTTGTGTAATTAAAAGATCCCCCTTTTTTATTAACTGCACAATTTTAAAATCAGCAGCATCCGCTCCTTTATCAACATACACAAAAGAGACATTTTCTGGATAATCTTTTAAGGAATAATGATCTACACTAGTAACAATCACCACATCCAAAGCTTTCTCTACAGCGACTTCAATAACCGTCTCTTTCACAGGTGAACCATCGCCATCGACAAAAATTTTCATTCATTTCCCTCGATTCTTCCTTGCTCTAACCATTTGGGATGACGTTGAAAGTAGTGTTGTAATTCGTCAAAAACGACTTCTTTAACCACTTCATATAACTCTGTATTTCTTAAAATGGTTTTCGTTGCATCCGTGTAGCGGGGCTTTGGTATCGTAATGGCTAAAACAAAATCAAATTCTGCTAAAAAACTATCTGCTGTCACAGATAATGAGTAATGTTGCTCCTCTAAAAATTGATTGAAGGCGGCCACTACGCCATCAAGAAAGCCCTCATAGTGGGTTCCGCCAAGACTGGGATAATGCCCATTAACAAATGTTTTTTGCACTTGCGGCGCATGATTTTTACTCAAAATAAATTGAACAAGGGCCAATTCTGTTTGCTTGGCTTGAATAATCGGTGCAGCTTTTCTAGTTAATGGGTTATCTTTTTCAAATAAATAATTACTTAAACCTTTAGGGTAATAACAAAGATTTTTTTGTTCCTCTTCTTGTGTTAAGAGAATCTTTAAGCCTGGATTCAACATGGCAATCTGTTGACATTGTTGTAAAACACGCATATAAGAAAGTGATTCTGTACCAAAAATTTGCGTATCTGGCCAAAATAAGACTTCAATTCGTTCCTGGGTTTCTTCAATAGGTAATAATAATCGTTTTTTCAATTGCCCTTGATGGTAAATAAAAATAGTCCGCTGTTTTTCTTGATCGATACTGATTCCTACTTGTTTTGAGAAGGCTTGTAAAACAGATAAATACAGAAAAGGTGGTTCTAAATCGACTTGCTTTTGTTCAAAAACAAGCGGTCGTGTGGAAGATACCTGAAAAGAGATTTGTTGACGTGATAACTGTATAGCAATTTTCCCTTGATTCTTTTCAATGAAAAACTCTAATAAACCGTTAATTGTCTGAACAAGTAAATTCTCTAAGCCGACTAAGCCAGTCGTTCCAATGAACGCTTCTGGTCGTTTTTGAATCCGTTCAATAAATTCATCATTTTCTAAAACTGTTAAAAGATGTGCAACACTCATCCTGCTGCCTCCTTTGCAATCTGTTTCTTTTAATTATAATGAAAAAAAGACCAGAAGAAAAGCCACACACGACTTTTCTTCTGGTTTTCTTCTTTAACGAATTAAATCAATATTCGGATGCTCGAGAACATGATTCACTTGTTTGACCGTTGTCAAAGGAATATCTCCTTGAATCGTATGTGCAAGGACCCCATTGACTGTGGCAAAGGTAACCGCCTTTTCTAACGACCAATTTTGGCTATAGCCATATAAAATCCCCGCCGCATAAGCATCACCAGCACCAATTCGATCAAGATTAAGAAGCGGTCTTTTTTCACTCTGTTGGTACTCATTTTGGGTATATAAATACCCACTTAAGTAGTTTTGATTTTGGGAATGACTTCTCGTTGTCCCAGCAAACCATTCCAAATTGTATTGAGACATGAAGCGCTGAATCAGTTCAGTTTCTTGTGCCTCACCTTCTAAATCTTCTCGCGGAATGAACCCTAATAGCTCGACCAAATCACGACGACTGCCAAAAACAATATCACAATAAGGTAAAATGCGTTCGTACTGTTGACGCATAAAGAGTGCGCTATTTGCTGTATTCAAACTAGGTCGATAATTAAAGTCAAAACAAACTTTCTTTTGACAGGCATGCGCCTTTTGCGCAAGTATCAAAGCAGCATCACGAGTTTTTTCAGTTAAACTTAACGAAATACCACAAATATGCACCATATCTATTTCCGCTAAAAAGGCCTCAAAATCGTAGTCCTTCGCCTCGCTGATGCCAAAAGCACTCTGATGGCGATTTTGATAAGTTACTTGTGTGGGGCGGATTCCATAACCCATTTCTGCAAAAAAACTACCAATATGATCGCCCTTTTCTCCTACCCATTGATCTGAAATTCCTAACTTCCTTAACGCTGCTTTGCCAGCTTCACCAAGACGATTGGCAGGTAATTTCGTAATCAATGCTGTTTCTAATTGAAAATGAGCCAAATTTGCTAAGAGATTTACGCCAGTCCCTACAAAGTTCATTCTTAACTGCTCTGTTTGTTCTAACATTAGATACTCTGGCGGAGTGAAACGAAGCATGACTTCACCAAACGCAGCAATTTTCATCTTTGCCACCTACTTATTCAATGTGTTTTTCATCATGGTTAGTAACGTTTTCACGTCTTCTGTTCTAGTGTCCCCTGTTTCTTGATCGATAATTGAGCTGTAAACATGAGGAATGATTTTTTTAACGCCGGCATCCACTGCAATTTGAACAATTTCTTCAAAGTTTTCTAAATCAATGCCCCCTGTTGGTTCTAAATAAAAGTCATACTTGGCACAAGCTGCTGCTACTGCTTGGTATTCTTCTTTGTGAGCCAAGCCTTTCATCGGGAAATATTTAATGGAACTGCCTCCCATGTCTTTCAACAATTTGATGGCGGTTTCGATAGGTACTTCCGCCGCTGGCGCACCAGAGCTTAACGGACCTGTCGCAATGTTGACATAGCCAACTTTGCCTGTGGGTGAAACCAAGCCATTAATCACTGTTTCGTCTTGACGAAGTAAGGCCCGCGAAGCGCCGACACCTGTGAAGACTTGGTTCACGTGTTGCGGTTGTAGAACTTCTGATAAGCGAGCCACCATTTGACTTTGATTAGGATCGCCAGCCCCTAAGCCGACAGATAAAGCGTTGTTGGTTGCTGCTTGGTATTTTTTCATATCGTCAATGGCTGCTTCATCGGTTTCATAGTTTTTTGAAAGGACGCCTAACACAACATGCCCTTCTGCTGCTTCATAACAGGCTTGGGCATTTTCTACTGAATTGGCTAAGACGTTTAAACAAATGCGTTCTTCTAAATAATTAGGTTTTAATGACATGGCTTATTTCTCCTTTGTGTCCATAATTTCTTGTAATCGTTGCACGATTTTGTTCATTTCTTCTTGATTGACAGAACGAATGTCAAATTCAATGATGCCATTGTTGGCTTGATATTCACGCGTATAAATGGCCGGACTTTCTGCTTTTAATGCTTGGATGACTTCCTTAGCGGTTTTTCTGCCGTCCACTTTAACACTGGCGCGATAAATGTCTCGGCCAGCGCCATCTTGGACGATTTTGGCGGTTAAATCTGACAAGTTGTTGATGGCTTCAACAAACGGTTTTAAGCGTTCTTGCATCGAAGCCCCTGACTCACTGCCATGCGCCAAGTATTCTTCCACTGCTTGCGTAAAGCCTAGGATATTGTCTTTGCCAATTTTCATTGCTCGACCAATGCCTTTGCCTTGCAGGCGCACCCAGTCAATGTATTCTTTTTTCCCGACCACTAAACCGGCACTTGGCCCTTCAATGGCTTTGGCGCCGCTGTAAATCACCAAATCTGCGCCTGCTTCAGTGTATTTGAAAAGATCTTCTTCTGCTGCCGCGTCAACAATTAGCGGCACCTTGTGGCGTTGCGCCACTTTGGCCGCTTCGGCCACCGTCAGCATACTTTTTTGCACGGTATGATGGCTTTTGATGTATAGAATGGCCGCTGTTTTTTCGGAAATCATCATTTCCACGTGTTCTGGACTGCACATGTTGGCGTAGCCAGCTTCCACTACTTGGCCGCCGCCTTGCGCTACCATGACTTCTACAGGCGTGCCGTAGTCCACGTTGTGCCCTTTAGGTAAAACAATCTCCCGCTGTTCAATTTTTTCTGTATAGGGATGATACGCGTGGTACAAGCTGCCTTTTCCAATCAGAGCAGCCACCGATTGGGCAATCCCCGCCGAAGCCGAGGAAACGATTTGGGCATCTTCTACCTTCAATAAGTTGGCTAAAAAGGCCCCTGTTTGCACACTAAGTTCACTCATTTCAAAGAAATGTTCACCACCGAATCGTTGAGCCGCGAGGACTGCCTCCGAAACTTTGGAGACACCTAGAATGGTCATTTTGCCAGAAGCATTGATGACTTCTTTCAAGTGGAATTTTTCGTAACTAATTGTCATAGATTTCTCCTCCAATAATTGTTTTGATTGGGCGAATTTGCTCTTTGGCTACTCGTGTAAATCCATTAGAATCAGTCAATGTTTTTTCTTCTGCTTGAATCGTGAAAATCGTTAAATCAGCATCTTTACCTATTTCCAACGTGCCTTTTTGAGCTAAATGGAAATTCTCAGCAGGAGCCTTGGTTACCTTTTCAATAATTTCTGGCCAATCATAGCCGACCACACGGAGTTTTTCCATCGTTGTGGCTAAATCATAAACAGGACCATTTTCTCGGTTACGGATGTAGATATCTGTGCTAATTGATGCAGCTTTCATTCCCTCGCGCAACGCTGTTTCAGCTACGTGAAAATTGAAACTATCCGTACCATGCCCGATATCAAATACGACCCCTTTGTTGTACGCTTGCCAAGCGAAATCTTTTATTTTATCCGTTGCTTGGTCTAAGATGCCATTTTCTTTCCCATTAAAACAATGGGTTAGGACATCCCCTTTTTCCATCAAGGCTAAAATTTCATCTAAATGAGGTGGTGCTGATCCAATGTGAACCATTAAGGGAATTTCTTGGTTTTCTTGCTGAATCTGTTTGGCCAATTCTAAAGGCGTAATGCCGTTATCGCCAATAACGGTCCTACTCATACGGGCTTTAATCCCTACAACAAAATCTGGTAATTCTTGAATCGCTTTTTTGACTAAACTCGCTTGTACTTTACTTAAATCTGCGAGTTCGTCCTGAGCAACGATGCCCCATTTAGAAATATTGACTAATCCAAAAACATTTGTTTTTGCTTGCTGCGCTAAGTCATAAAATTCATGAATGTTTTCAGCACCTGTTGTCCCAGCATCAATCACTGTCGTAACACCCTTTTTGACCCCAATTTCATCTGGATAATCATAATAAAGAGCCATTTTTTCAAAACAATGAACGTGATCATCTATCCAGCCTGCGGATACATAAGTACCTGGTTCTAAGTGGATAGTTTCTTTTGCAGAACCTGAAATAGTTGCTGCAACAGCAGCTATTTTTTTCTCTTTAATTGCAATTTCAACAGGCATACCATCTACTGTCTGTCCATTTTTTATAAGTAAATCGTAGTCCATATTCTTCCCTACTTTTCTATAAATCTAAATTTTGTCCAAGGCTTAATGAATTCTAATAATACAAGTTCTTCTTCTATAATACGCCCTACTCGGTTTTTGCGTGAGTCTTGATGTGGTTCTAAAACGACTTGTAATTCATTTTTGTATTTTCCAAATGCATCATTTCCCACAACAACATCTCCAGGTTGTAGCATTGCTTGATTATCATGTGGGGGATTAGCTTCATTCTTATATTTTTTACGCACTTCTGTGGAGCGAATCATCTGCTGAGTGATATCTCCACGGCGAAAATGTTGATTTTTTGTTACGATTTCTTTTTCAATTTCAGAAGTCGCTTCTTCAAAAGCAATGGTCAATTCTGTTTGATAACGATTCAACTGACCCAATGCTTCTAATTCTTCGTTGGAAGCATAAGCATTTCCGATAACAACATCATCAATTAAATTTGTTGCAAATAAATGTTTAGCTTGAACAGCGACTGGCAACTGTCTATGCATTTCTAAAGTAGGTAGCCCATCATTCACATCCCAAGGACCAATTTCACCTACCTGTGATGAAATAAAAGCAGCTGTCCGAATTCCTTCCTTTTTAAAGCGGATGCTACATTTTTCAAAGAAATCATACGGCAATGCAGTTCCCGCTTGTGGATAAAAGTTATGACAACCATATAAGAAAGGTCGATTCGCTTCATACGTCAAAATGTTATCAAGATAAGCAACATCATTACTCATATTCAGCTCAATAGCCACGCCGAATGGATTAAACGTCAACATGGCTTCTTTATTTCCATCAAAACCTGTATCCAACCGAATCCCGTCAGCTCCTAATTCGCTGAAAAAAGTCAAATCATCATATGAAATTTCCAATTCATCAAAGATACTTGGAACGACATCTAAAATTGTTTCAAATCCTAAATTTTTCGCATAACTAATTAATTCTTTAAATTTTTTCTGAACCGCTTCTTTGCCATCGGTCACTTCTAACATACTCATAAAAATTCGAGTAAACCCACATTCGCTGGCTTTTTTTAAATACGCTTTATCTTGATTGATATCACTATGATCTGGATAAACTGATACACCTAATGCTCTTTTCATCTTCGTTCTCACACTCCGCTATTTTCAAATTTATTTCGAAATTTCCAAGCAATCACCGAGCTACACAGGATTGTTGTAGAGCCAACGAGCAATACTGGTTGATTTAGAAATCCGCCAATTATCATGGAAAGAGTAATACAAACTGCCGTAAAAACCAACGTCTTTACTAAACCAAGTTGATAAACAACAGTAGGCAACTGCCCTTTTTCTATAATAATTTGACTAACGATAAAAAAGAAAATGAACCAAATAATCATCTTATACGCTCCTGACTTTCTTCTCTGACTTAGAAGGGGCAGGATATTCATATCAGAACACCCGCCCTAACATTTTTTAATTTTTCGCTGCTTGTTCAGCTGCTAATTCTTCTGCTTCTTTATCCAATTGTTGTTTTTCATAAACTTTGAAAAATGGATAGTAGATAGCTATTGTAATTAAGAAGTTAACAATCACTAATACTGCGGCCGAAAAACTCCAATTGGTACTCATCCAAGCAGCAATTGGTGCTGGAATAGCAAACGCTAAACGAGCAGCCATCATCGGAATTATATTAGCGACTGTTAAGAAATAAGATAGCGTTGTTGTAATTAACGGTGCCACGATAAACGGAATACCTAAAATAGGATTCATTACGATAGGCGTTCCGAAAATAACTGGTTCATTAATATTAAACAAGCCTGGTAAGAACGATAAACGGCCAAGACTTTTCAGATACGTTGATTTAGAAAACATCATTAAAACAACTAAAGAAAGCGTAGTTCCAGCGCCACCAATCCAGATAAACCATTGTAAAAACTGTTCTGTAAAAATATTAGGTAACTGATGAACGTTTGCACCATTGGTAAAAGCTTCAAGGTTTTCTGCAATCGACATATCCCAGAAAGGACGAATAACTGGGCCCATAATCGCTGGACCATGAATCCCTAAAACCCAAAAGAAACAGATTAAGAAGACTGTTAGTAAGCCGCCAAATAAACTGTTACCAGCAAGGATACCTTTAAGTGGCATTAATAACGTACTCAAGAAACCATTCAAATCAAAACCAATTACGTGGCGAATAACCCAGAATAATAAAAGAATAACTGCTCCTGGAATTAACGCAATAAATGAATTTGACACTTCAGGCGGTACGCCATCTGGCATCTTAATCATAATATCTTTTTCGATAAAGAAGCGATAAATTTCAACAGATAACAGCGCTGTTACAATCGCACCAAATAAAGAAGCTGAACCTAAATTTGCTAAATTAATATAGCGCCCTGCTGTAATGACGTTGTCAACATCTTCAAAGACACGTGTTGGTGGTGCCGCTGTTACTAAAAAGGCCATTAATGCTAAAATTCCGCACGTCAAAGAGTCAAGCTTATAACTTTTGGCCAATGATGAAGCAATCCCAAATGTTGCATAAAGTGCAAGTAACCCCATCGTATAGCGGGAAGGAATATCTAAAATTGCTTGATAAGGTTCAATCAATTTTGTGTATGCCTCAATTGGAATATTTTGAAAAATTGTAAAGAATGAGCCCACAATTGTTAAAGGCATCGTTGCAATTAATCCTTTTCTAATCGCTGTCATATGGCGTTGCGAACCAAATTTATTCGCAATCGGCATTAACTTAACTTCCATCCACTGTACAAAACCATTCATTTGTTAATTCCTCCGTTCAACTAATAAAAATAATAATTATTTCGCATTTATAATAACATAGTAACATTATAATGTAAACGCTTATTCTTATTTGTGACAGAGAAAGTGCAAAACAAAAGGCTTTTTCTGATTATAAAGAAACCGGGAATATTGCACCAAAAATCATTGCGCCTAAAATTGCGCCCCCAGCGATTGGTTTTTTCCAAATGTAAAAACCTAACGCTCCTAATGTAGCACCAATCCCAATAGGAATCGAAGCACCCGCCGCACTCAAAATAATTAACGGGCCTAAGAAACGTCCTGAGGCATTACCAGCACCCATCATCACATCCGCACCAAAAGTGGAATTTCCTTGATTGATAGTAAATTTCCGAATCAACACAATTACGCCACCAACCGCTAACCCTAGTAGCGCACCTGTTAAAAGTGCTAAGCCAAAGTTTTCTACAGGTGCTTTAATACCCATGCTGAGGAAAATTGCAGGTACGCCAATCCCGATCCCCGTTAAAATTGAGCCACCTAAATCTAAAATCCCGACTAAAGAACCTTCTAAAATTCGTGCAAACAGGAAACTTGCACCGAATGCTGCGGCAGCGCCATAAGAACCACCATCTAAACCAGCTTTTAGCATCGCAACAATTGAAACTTCATTAAAGGCGCCCACACCATAAACTACATACATATGTGTTCCTGCAAAAATTGCCGCTGACATAATCCCGACTAAAATGGGAAAGCCCCAATCAGCATACCAAAAACTTTTGCCTTTTAAACCTTCTTGAATTTCTTGTTCTTGTTGTGCCCATTCATTTTTTTCTTGCTGTTCCATCTATGAGACCTCCTTTTTTCTATTTAACGGTGAAGACATTGTGTAAATTATTTAACCATTGAGGAATAGACAAGCGGAAACTTTCGATCATTTCTAAGTCGAACCCTCGGAAGAAGCCACTTAAAATAAATAATAAGATAATGGCACCAAGCATGCCGCGTGTCATTCGGGTCCACCCTAAATCATCGACACCTTTACCGATTAAGATCCCTAATACAACTCCTGGGACAGCATTGCCCATGACTAATTGAGATAATCCGCCAAATAACGTTCCCCAGAAACCCGTCCGTTTTCCTGCATCTAAAGCCGCTAGCCAGAATAAAACAGGCATCACAGTATTGATTAAAATCGTTGCTGCAGGTACCAACACCGCAACTGCTGTTACTTGTAGCGATTCTGGAATTGCTGCAGCTGTACTATTTAAGAAAGCCACAGTCGCCATTCCTACAAAGGCCCCGACAATCCCCATTTTTTTGGGATTATGCATCGTTTTAGTGACATCTTTATCCTTTACCAATAAAATTGCTGCAGCCCAGTTAGGCACAATCCGGTGGGTCACATCTTGTGTAAAAGCCCCTGCTCCGACGGCCGAAGCCCAAGCATTAAAGAAAAAACCTAAACCAAAAGAAAAGTGTGATGCTGGATCTCCTTGTGCCGCGTTCATTTCTCCTAATGTTCTAAATGCCCCTAACCCTTGCGTTTGTGGTGCATGAAACATCCGAGCAGCGCCTGCGCCAGCTGCAAAACCTAGTAAACCACCAATAAGCAATGACTTCAGCAAAATGATTACAAATTCCATTCCTTCTTCCTCCCTTTATACGCCTCTTTTTGAAAGAAACGGAACTACTACTGCGTTCGGTTCTTTAATTGTTTCCGTTAAAAAATCAACTTCTTCGACTGCAATGGCTTGGATTTCCACTTCTACAGCTAGTTCGACATGATAAATCACTCTCTTTCTAGGAAAGAAGAAGAACAGAAATTTTTCTGTATAAACTTGTTCTTTTGCCTGACGAATAGTTACTTCTTTCGGTTCAATCCGGATGAGGACCTCTGTTGTTTCTTTTAATACTTTTTTTGAAACATCATTCAACGCACTTGCAAAAGCTTCATTCTTCTTATTACCTTTTCCAGAAACAATCACGGTTTGTGTTGACCGTTTTGTGGCATCCATAATTACCGCTCCTTTCTAAGTTACTACTTTCTATGCTCCGTGTTTCTTAATAAATGCTTCAGTTACTCGTTTACCAAGTTCTTCCTGATCCATAAAACCAAATCCAAGAACAGTTTTCCCATCGTTAATTGCTGTTACCCCTTCTTCGATTGATCGCATGCCATGTCTTTCGGGATACCCGTATTTAGTAGCAGCCGTTAACGCCCCTGCACCACCACTGCCACAGAAAGAAATGCCTAAATCAGCCTTTTCTTGTTGCATCACATCTCCTAAACGCATATCAGCGCCCATTCCTGGAACAACAACCGCGCGACCACCGGCTTGCTCCACTCCTTTTGCAACATTTTGTCCTTTTCCTAAACGATCTGCGATAACTACTGTAATCATAACTTTTCCTCCTATTAATTGTTTTGTTTAGCAACTTCAAAATGAACAGCTAAAACATACCATTCATCTTCTGATAACTGACCAATTGCTTCTGTTGTTTCTTGTGCAATTTTCAACGTTTCTGGTGTTAGTTCCTTAAATAACGTCCGATCAACACCAGCTAATGTCGTTCCTTCTCTTGAACGATTCAGCATCTCATTGAGATGGTTGATCAAAATCGTCCACTGTAATTCCGTTGGTTCAATTTGTGCTTCTGCTAATCGCGCGCTGGTTTGTTTGATAATCGATTGTAGCTTTTCTGGTTCAGCACTTTGTCGAATGATCTCCTGTGCTTCCATTGCTAGTTCCATCCTCTTCCTCCTTTGGTTGTTCTAAATAATTAAGTAATGCTGAAATTTCAGCATGATTGACAGGTAACTCATTTTTAGCAAATAAACATTCAATTTGCCGAATTTCTTCTTGCCTTTCGTGAGATACTTCTCTATTACAAGGAATCTCTTCGTATTGTTTATTAAACGTAATCCGATGTGTCATTAATAAAACGTGCAGTAAAAAGGCTTCTTGATATTCGCTCAGTAACTTTGTTTGAAACATTCGTTTTAACTCTTCATAAATAATATACGCTTTTACTAACAAATCTTGGCTTTGTATCCGTTCATTTTTTTCAATTACATCAGATTTCGTGGAGCGAGCGGTACCTTTTCCTTGACGTTTCCCTAATAAAATTTTATCGACCTCTTCCCGAATCAAACTTAAGTCTGTGTCCGTCAACAATGGACTAACTTTAATAAATGGGTATGTCATTTCTTCAATTGGGAAAATACTCAATACCAAATCGGGCTTTTCTGCTTGAATCACTTCAGTTGCATTTAAAACAGAAGCAAATCCTGCGAGTTCAACGTTTGGTACTTCCTCTAAAATTTTTTGTTCAATTAAACTGGTCACACCTAAGCCCGTCGAGCAAACATACACAATCCTAACAACTTTAGCTTCCTGCTGTTGTCGTTCCTGAGCTGCCAAAAAATGCAACGCAATATATGCGCAGAAAGAATCGTTGACTAACAAAACAGAACGTTGAATTAATTGTTTACAGGCACTTTGAATAGCTAAAAATAACGCTGGGTGTTTTCCTTTGATTTCTTCAGAAAACGGATTGTATTCATTAATAAATAAATGTTTCTTTGTAAAACGTAAGGACAGGTGTGCAAACAAGTTCGTAAATAATTGACGATCATTTACAAAAGGATAATTCAGCTCTTTTGAAACGCTTTCAATCACTTGCTTTGTTAATTGAACCATATCTTGCCGTTGATGGGTTCCGAATAAATCACTATAAATATAAAAATATTCATCCGCTAATAAAGGCAAGTCATACCGTTCAAACACCTCTTGTAAAAGTAAAAGTGGTACTTCGTTCCGTTGTTCAAAGCGTGTTTTTTGCGATAACACTCGGTAAGTCCCAATTGTATGTGCCATCTGCATACGTGCTGCGGCAATTGCCACTCTCAACGTAATAGATAATATTTCGGCATAATCAAATTGATTTTGATCGAGTGGATTAATTAAATTTCGCATTTTTTTCAATGCACTACGATAACAACCTTGAAACAATGTCCCTGACCCAAATTTAATTTTAGGGATTTTTTCAGCCCCTTTTGTCTTTGTCACATAGTTCATAATTTGGTAAATATCGTATTCTGTAAGTTCTTTTTGAGTGATAAATTCCATCAGTAAGCGTACATTGCTTTCTTCACCACTGATTGTAAAGCCTTGCCGTGCTTGGCGAATTAAGGTTAAATCATATGCTTGCAGCAACCGTTCGACCTGTTCCAAATCACTGACAATTGTGTTTCGACTCACTAATAATTCATCTGCTAGCTGCTGTGCCGTTAAGTACCCTTTGACTGACAATAACTGAAAAATCAATACATTGACTCGTCTTTTTTGATCAGGATAGGTTTCAAATCGATCGACATCGATAATTTCATTTTTTAACAGTAAGCGTTTAGAGTCAGGTAAGTCTAGCCAGATTCCCTTATTTCGTTTTGAATAAAGTGTCTCATCGTGCTGTTCAAACCAAGCACGAATATCTTCTAAATCATACTTAATTGTTCGAACGCTGACAGTAAAGTTCTCAGCTAATTCTTGCGTGGTAATACTCCCTTCCAAATCCAAAAGCATCAATAAAATATTTATCGCTCTTTTGGACAACAACACGGTCATGCCTTGTCACCTCTTTTCTTTTCCCTTTACACTTAAAACTATAGCGTTATTTTATCTGTTCCACAACACAAAAAAGTTGCACTTATAAAAGTGCAACACTTCTCTTTTCATACAAAAAAATCCCTTAACAGTTACTACTGTTAAGGGATACCACACTATTTATTTGCATAAATAGACAGAAACCTTCTCCACAAAAGTATTCTGTCCGACACGTTACAAATCCGGTAACTGATAGCCGTACTATCTGGTGTCGTTGTGTTTGACAATCACTAGCCGTCAAAACGGAATAGCCGAAGCTATCTGATTGAGTCAACTCGTCGCATAAAACACACTTTAACACAGAATAGTTTGGATAGCAAGTGGTGGTAATTATTCGTTATCAAACCATTCTTGATAAAAACCTTCAACAATTTTAACGGTTGCTATCGTTAATTCTTTCGTCATTACGGGACTAGTTAACTTTTTGTCTTGTAAACATTGATTCACATGATTGATTTCATACGTAAATTCACTAGTAAATTGTTCAGACCATTTAACAGTGTTGCCTTGAGCATCTGTATAATAAGCACAATCTGTTTTCCAGAAATTAGGAATAACGATTTGCCCTTTCGTCCCACAAATGGTCATTTCACTAGGTATCTTTAAACCAACATTAATAAAAATATTGCCCAGCGTCCCTTCAGCAAATTTCAAAGCTAAATTACATTGACTATCCGTCGCTCCTTGCTGATACGTTGCGGTTCCCGTAACCGCTTGAATCTCTTTCCCTAATACGTATTGTAAGTATTGTAATGGATAACTTCCTGAGCCATGAAGCGCTCCACCACCCGCTTCTCTCGAGTAAAACCAGGGAATATGATCCACATTGGGATAGGCAGTAACTGACTGAACCCATAAAATTTCTCCCAATCCCCCTTCTTGAATCGTCGCCTTTACTTTTTGAGTAATTGGTAAAAAGACAGACTTCTGAGCTTCCATTAGAAAAACCCCTTGCTCCTGTGCGATTGCAAAAAGTTCTTCTGCTTCAGCAGCATTTAATGTAAATGGTTTTTCCAGTAGGACGGGTTTTCCTTGTGATAACGCAAGCTTAGCTGCTGAGTAATGTCCTTGATTGTAGGTGGGAATATAAATAATATCAATTGTTTCATCCTTACATAACTCTTCATAACTGCCATAAGCCACCGGAATCGCTAATTCTTTAGCCATTTTTTGAGCATTCTCTAAACGCCTTGATGCAATCCCGCGCACTTCAGCTTGCGCGCTTTCTCGAAGCCCTGCTACAAATCTTGGGACAATTTGGGCAGTACTCATAATTCCATAACGAATTTTATCCATGTGATCGCCTCCTCTTTCTTTTTCTGATGCTTCTATAAAGATAAAGCATCTCATTGAAAAATTAAAGAGCTATGTAATCAAATAAATTTCTTTTAGGAGACAATCCTTCCTACTTCACTATTTTTAGAGATTATTTTCACTTCTTTACTTAAACAAGCCAATCTAATTTTTTTGTCACTTTCTCAGTAGCTTGTTTTGCGGCAGTTACCCATTTCCCTTGTGCTGCTTTGCTTAAATCAGTTGAATACGTAGTCGTTGCTCCGTTTATTGTTTTCTTTATTTGTTGAAGCGTTTGTTGAGTCATCTTTTTTCTATTTTGAGTCGTTGCCTGACTTTGACTAGCAACAAAATTTCTAATAAGTTGTTTTTCTAATGATTTTTGTAATTCTTCTAACATCCCTATCTCCTCGCTCGTCTTTTCATTTCTTCATAATGCTGTCGCTCTTGATAAAATACTCGTCTTATCTCTTCTAATTGATGATCAATCGCTACTTGCTCTTTTTTGACACGTTGCTCTGCTTCTTCTCGGCTATTCATTAATAGCCGATATACGATTTGTCGATTTGGCTCAACATCATAATAAGGTGTCGGTCGTTGCACTTGGAGAGAGAGCTGCTCTAAATATCGTAAAAAAAATCTTTTCTCCTCCATTACTTGTGCTAACTGATTCTCTAATAGTCTCTTTTCTGAAAAATAATGGTCCTCTTTTAGCATAAATTGATTATCCAATTCTCTTTCCATCCTAAGTCCTCCCATAGTTAAGAAAAATAATTTGCTAACTCGCTATCTGTTGCAACTTGTTGATCAATCGTTGCCTTAATTTGAGCCAATAATTGATCTAATTCTTCTTGGATATTTCGTAACATTGTTAATATAGTTTCATATTCATTCACTGGCTGATGAACAGTTGAAAATTCGGTCACATTTCCTTCCGCGAGTGCAGTTATTTTTTCTGTTTCGCTTAGATGTTGCCCCCAACGCTGAGCATCTGCTTTTGTATGTTGCCAAAGTTCATGGGCATTCTCTATCTCTTTTTTTAACCATTTTATAAGGCCATCAATTTCTGTCTGAATTGTATGCTTATAACCTGTAGTAATTGCTTTTGCTTGCATCGCATCAATAAAAATTTCTTGTGCCGAAGATAATCCACCATTTCCTTGTATCATTTTTTTACGAAGTGTAGTAAGTCGCTCAATCTCTTTGTTGGCCTCATGTTGTGCTAACTGAGCATTTCCTTTAGAACGAGAAATAATATTCCCCGCTTTATCGAACTGATAGCCTCCCCACATATGTTGCGTGACCATATCAACTTTTTTTGATTCCACCTCAATCAAGGTTCCCACTTGTTTTTTTGAAGAAGAATAACCAATTGGTATCAAATCTTTTGTGTCGATAAAATTAAAAATTTTACCAGCATCCGTTAACTTATCAGCAGTGATTTGTTGTTGTTCATTTAAAATACTATAAATGTTAGGGCCTTGATAAATATAGACACCAGAAATACGTGTATGAAAAACTTCAGGCAAATCCGAAACTGCATATTGACCATTCATCGAACCTAACGAATGTCCATAAATATCTACTAAAGCATTCGGATACGCTTTCATTGTTTCTTGTAACGTAGTTGAGGCTGATTTTAATTGAGGAATTGCGCTTTCACCGCCATTCATAATTTGCATCGCGGCAGGGATATCATTTTCCAACCAATCTGAACGAACATCTTGATACGTCGGATTAGACGAATCAAATAAATTCCCTTTATCAGGAGCTGTTGAACCCCGGTACAAAACAGTAACTTCTGTAACCGCTTGTCGTTCGCTTAAAGATGCTGTCGGTGGAACGTATTGATCGGTTATGACAAAAGATTGTTCACCAGTGGATTTATCGTTTACTTGGGAGACATAACCAATTGTTTTTCCATTATCAAGTACTACTACTTTTTTTAAACCCCAATTTTGATATTCTTTTTTTGCGATTTCAACTCTTTCATTACCTGTAAAAGTCATTCTCTCTCTCCTTTTTTAATTCCTCTTTCAAATCATTTGAATATCCTGAAATTACATATTTGCTGGAAAATCCATTATCCTTATTTTTATCTAAATTAAATAATATATCTAAATTTTTATCCGAATTGATAAATATTACACCATCGATCCCTCCCATTGGGTTATGCTTCACACTCTCCTCATCAATTTCATAGGACTTAATAATTCCTTCACTAGTTAAAGCATCTGGATCTAAATTTCGCAGTCCTTCTTCAATAACTTTTTTCGCTTCATCACTTTTAACAATCGTCAACATTTCTTCATGAAATCTTTTACTATCCATGTATTTTTTTCCTCCTATTCCTAAAATAAAAATGAGCAATAAACAACTAATTAGAATCATGAATTTCTTTTTTTTAGTCAATGGTTACCCTCCTCAAATACTTTGATTGCTAAATTAAAGTATTTTACATCATCTGAATATCATTCAGATATGTTCGAAATTCTTTTGCTATACAAGAAAAGCGAATAGTTAGAAACTATTTCAAAAAAAAGAAACCGTTTCCCCAAAACGATTTCTTTATATGTAAATTAACGGATACCAACGCTAACTTTTAAAGCTTGATTGACCTGTTCCATCTCTTCACGAGAAAGTTGACAAACCTTGTGTAGCATTCGTTCTTTATCCAATGTTCGAATTTGTTCTAACAAAATAAGTGATGGCGTCCTGCACTCGTTATGGGGAATTTCGATGAGGACTTGCGTTGGTTGCAGCCGCTTGCTTACGTTACGGGTAATCGGTGCAACAATCAACGTTGGACTAAATAAGTTACCTTTGTTATTTTGAATAATCAGGACAGGTCGAATCCCACCTTGTTCGGAACCAACAACTGGTGAGAGATTCGCATAAAAAACCTCACCTCTTTTTATCATTCAGATTCCCTTCCCTCCTTTTCCTTTAAAAAATTATAGCATATTGTTTCTTGCAATATTTTCAACTTTTTAGCTATCCCTTAAAATATTTGATAAAACCACCCTTTAAAAGTCAAAAAAAGCTTAAACAGTCGACTCTGATATAGAGACGGCTATTTAAGCTGACTATTACATTTTTGTTAAAATACTATCCACTTTTGTATTAATTAAATCAATAGCTACGTGGTTTTCGCCACCTTCTGGCACAATGATATCTGCATAACGTTTCGTAGGTTCAATAAATTGGTGATACATGGGCTTCACGACTGTCAAATATTGTTCAATCACAGAATCCAACGTACGGCCACGTTCTTCCATATCACGCTTGATTCGACGAATAATACGGATGTCATCATCTGTATCCACATACACTTTAATATCCATTAAATCCCTTAAGCGGCGATCTTCTAAAATTAAAATCCCTTCAAGAATAATTACTTCTTTCGGTTCTTGTATCACCGTTTCTGTACTTCTTGTATGCGCAACGTAGTCATAAACTGGCTTTTCAATGGCTTGATAGTTTAACAGTTGTTCAACATGTTGAATCAATAAATCTGTATCAAACGCAAAAGGATGATCATAATTGGTATTTAAACGTTCTTCAAAACTCAAATGGCTCTGATCTTTATAATAAGAATCCTGTTCTAACATCATAATTGAATGATCGGGAAAATTATTAAAAATCGCACGGCTAACACTGGTTTTTCCGCTTCCTGATCCGCCAGTAACACCAATGATAATTGGCTGACTATCTTTCATGTATAAACCTCTTTCTTTTCAAAAACTTCATTGTCTTTTACTATTATAATGAAAACTCTGAAGAATGCCAGACCTTTTCCAAGACTTTTCATGTGATTTTTATCTTCTTATGAAAAATCTGCCCACACTTCTTTCAATTACAGTATACTTATCAATAAAAGGAGAATCCTACCTATGATTAAAAAAGTCAAAAAAGAAGCACTTACAACTGCGCATTACGCTCTTCTTTATGAGGCAGATCCATCAAAAAAAATGGTGGCAGATTACATTACCCGCGGTATTTGCTTTGACTATCAGACTGAAGAACTTCAAGGAATTTTAGTCCTGTTGCCGACTCACCCACGGACATTGGAAATCGTAAACATCGCTGTCTCAGAAGAAAGCCGCGGGCGGGGCATCGGGCAAGAATTATTACATTTTGCCATTGATTTTGCCAAAAAAGAAAAGTATGATTACTTGGAGATTGGGACTGGGAGCACAGGCTTTCAACAGCTATATCTCTACCAAAAAGTCGGTTTTCGAATGACACATATTGAATCAGATTTTTTTATCCATCATTATGATGAGCCCATTATAGAAAACGGCTTGCCTTTAAAGGATATGGTTCGCTTACGGTTACATTTAAGTTAAAAAAACAACATTTCCTGTACAGGAAATGTTGTTTTTTAATGCCCAAGAATTGATAACAACTCATCTAGCTGTTGAATCGTATAATTGGGTTGAATGGTTGGTGTTGCTGGAGCGGAGGTCGGATTGAGCCAAACAGTTTGAATTTTCGCTTGTTGGCCTCCTTGAATATCTGAATGCAAAGAATCACCAATAATCATTGTTTTTTCTCGACTAAAATTAGGAATCCGCTCAAAAACAAAATCAAAATACTCTTTCATCGGTTTTTGATAACCCACTTCTTCTGAAACAAAAATATCTTTAAAATAAGGCATTAATTTCGACTCTTCCAACCGACGATACTGTGTTTTTGCCACTCCGTTTGTCACAATATATAAATCATAATGGGGTGCTAATTTTTCCAAGATACGTTGACTATTGCCAAGCAAGTCATGTCCTTGACTTAAATATTCTCGGTAGTTTTCTCCCATTTTAACGCTATCAACTTCTCGATTAAACGCGTCAAACAATAAACCAAACCGTGTATCAAGGAGAACATCTTTTGTTATTTTTCCTTCTTCAAATGAACGCCATAATCCTTGATTAATTCGGTGGTATGTTGACTCGACTTCAGATGTAAATGGTACATTTTCTTCTTCAAATAAGGCATGGAGCGCCTTCTTTTCAGCCAATTTAAAATCTAACAATGTATCATCAACATCAAAAAGCAATGTTTTCATTTCCGTTCCTCTTCTCTTTTCAAATTACTCGGTAACGCTTTGCTTGTTTGTTGTTTTTCAATAAAAAAATAAGGCAATAGCAATTGTAACTCTTCTCTTGTTAATGAACGATAAGCACCTAAAGGTAATTGCGGATCTAGCCGCAACGGCCCCATAGTTTGGCGTTTTAAAGCAGTCACTTTTTTTCCCACAGATAAAAACATTTTTTTCACTTGGTGAAATTTTCCTTCTTGAATAGTCAGGAAAACATGACTCTCCGTTTCAGTCGCTGCAAGAACAGTTATTTTTGCCGGCTTACATTGAATGCCTCCTTGCAAAACAATCCCATCTTTAAATTTAGCACAATCTTCTGCAGAGACCAAACCATTGACTTTCACTTCATAACATTTCGCTACTTCTTTATTTGGCCGAATTAATTGATACCCTAATTGTCCATTATCTGTTAATAGAAGTAACCCTTCCGTATCGCCATCGAGTCTTCCCACTGGATAAAGACCAGGGCGTCTGTCTTGCGGCGCAATCAAATCAATGACTGTTTTTTTAGATGCATCTGAGACAGCGCTAACCACACCTTTTGGCTTATTCAACATGTAGTACACATGTGTCTTATGCGAAATTAATTGTCCTTTTACTTTAATCATTTGTAATTGCGCATCGACATTTTGACTTTCATTTAAAGTCACGATGCCATCCACAGTGACCTGCTTGCCTTTGATTAATCGTTTCACCGTTTTGCGTGATCCAAACTGAAGTTCTTCTAGTAATTTATCTAATCGCATTGTTCCGCTCCATTCTGGTATTAGTATAGTGGAATCCGTTAAAGATGAAAAGTGGAAAAAGGTAATTCCTTGACGTATAAAAATATAAGTGTTACGGTTAATAAGTAAAGTAAATAAAGGTTTCTCAAAAACAGCGTAATGACCTGGGAGAGAACAACGATAACAATGAACCATTCCCATGAGTGTTGCCTGGCAATATTTGTGGGGATTTTTTGATTATTGTTAGCATTTTTCTAGACAAGAACAACTGAAAAAAGAGTTTCTTTTTTCCATTATGTTTTGTTTCTGAGTTTAACCAAATCACTCATTATTTCAAGGAGGAATTAGGTTATGTCAGTACAATTAGAAGTTAAAGAAAGAGCTATCCGTCCACGTTCACTAAGAAATCAGCTACGTCACGAAGGGAAAGTACCTGCCATTGTTTACGGTTACCAAATTGAAAGTACACCAATCTATTTTGAAGAAAAAGACTTATCAAAAATTTTACGCGAACATGGTGCTAACACCGTTATTAAAATGACAGTTGATGGCAAAAACATCAACACATTAATGTCTAAAGCACAATTAGATACCTTTACTGGTCAAATGCTTCATGTTGAATTCTTATCTGTAAATATGAAAGAAACAACAGAAGTCGAAGCAGAAGTTCAATTAATTGGTGAATCTGCAGGTGTGAAAGCTGGGGGTACCTTAGCTCAAAACTTGTACACTGTTTTAGTGGCAGCCACACCAGATAAATTGCCAGAATCAATTGAAGTAGATATTACAAACTTAGAAATTGGTGATGCTCTTACAATCGCTGATTTACCTGAACACAAAGACTATGAAATTTTAACTGATCCAGAAGAACAACTAGTTGCTATTGTTGAAGCACAAACTGCTCCTGAAGAAGAAGAAGGAACAGCTGCTGAAACGACTGAACCAGAATTAGCCGAATAAAGAGTACACTTTTGTTCAGCTGATTCTCTTACGTTTTAGAAATGGGATGTGCGTTGAAACAACGTACGTCCCATTTTCTTTTTACTGCATGTCTTGATTTCTTCACATAAATGATGACACCTGCAAAGCTAGGAAGCTACAGAGGAATATTAAATTTTTGCTAATCTACGCAATATTTTCAAACGAAACAATTTCTTTTTTTAAAATTTGCAGTATACTAAAAGTAAGTAAACAAAAAGGAGGTCATCCATATGTTTGAACGTTTTGATAGTGACCGTAGCCGCTATGCTTCATTAGGTGTTGTTTCTAGCTTACCTAGTGGCTTAATTGATAGTATTTGGTTGATTATTGACTTAAATCTAAAAGGGGTTATCCCTTTAAACGACTTACTTCACTTTGATTTGTTGAACAATAATGGCAAAGTGACTGTCCATTTTTCTCAAGAAAATAGTTCAGTAGAAATGGCCATCGACTTACCATTTAGTTATTCTACGGCATATCCGTCGCGAATTTTTGCTTTTGATGATGGCCATCGTGAAACGATTTTATTACCTGCAGAAATGTTAGAATCTTAAATAATTTCAACAAAGTAGCCTCAAATTCCGATTAAAACTGGAATTTGAGGCTACTTTAATTTCTTTTAGTTATTCTACAATAATTTGTTTACTACTTCCTGCAGCATTTTCAAAATTAATAGTAAAGGTTGCTGTTGCATCATCATAAGTGATTCCGTCACTTTGACTAATTACTGTGCTGTAATCTTTTGGTATTTTTAAAGTCAGTGTCTTAGTTGTTTGTGTGGGATCAGAGAAAGTATACGTTTTTTGGTGTTGTTGTGTCTTTCTCATTAAAGAAATAGCTTTATTTGAGGTAATCCCTGCTATTGTACCGCCAGTTTCTGACCAAATGTTAACCCCAAGATAGCCTTCTTCTTCTTGCTTAACTGCTTGAATTTCTTCTGTATTTGAGAGAACTTCTACTGTTTTTTTGGCAGCATATGTTTTTAAATCAGTTTCATCGATTCCTGGTAAAACTACATAAGCATAATGCTCGTTCGTTGGGTGTTGACCATGTTGAATCGTAAATGTTCGATAATCACCTACATATTCTTTATCACTTGCAAATGCTTCATTAATTGCTTTATAGGTTCCTTTTCTAGTTTCACTTTTAACATTTACCGTTGTTTCTTCTGGAAAATAATAACCCATATTAGCATTGGAATGATCCGACTTTAGTAATAACCATTGTTTTTTACTCGTTTCATTTTTCTCATGAATCTCCCCAATATTTGATAGCACTTGATACTGATACGCATCATTTAACAAACGATTATCAACAACTGTCTCAATCGAAGCTTCTGTATCCCCTTTAATTCCTGCGCCTAATGCGATAATTTGCCCATTTAATACAAACCAAGATTTTTTAGCTTGTAGGTTCATAGGTAAAAGTTTCCCATTATTTTTGGTCCCGTCTTTATTAAGAGCCATCCCTACTACTGCCTGATTTTCTGACGTTACTCCACCAACCCATTGCTCTTTCGATGTGATTGTTGTAAATGCTGAAACTTCATCTGCCAAAGAAATGGTATCTACCGTTGTTCCTGGTAGTCGATAGGGATCTACAGTTGGCCAATAGCTGGAATTAAATTGAACCTCGTCATCATTATATACGTACATCATTCCGTCACCAGTGTGCCAGCCACGTTTATTTTCTTTATTCCCTGCTTCAAAAGATGCAGTGCGCTTTGAATACAAGCCTAGCCCAAACATATAACTAGGTGTGCGTTGGACAAATCGATCCATCGAAGCATAAAGTTTCGTGCCTGTAAAAGGAAGTTGCCCTCCCGTAATTTCTGGATTAGTTAAAAGTTGCATAGTCATCTGTAAATCATTAAAATCACGAGCATTCGTCAAATAATAATCTGGGTTCTCCTTCATCCAATATTTAACGGCTTCTTGAAATTTCTTTTGATAATTATTAGGGGCAAATTTAGCCACAATTAATAAATTATACATGGTAGTTGAGCCATAGCCTGTTTTTCCAACTCCTGGGGCTCTTGAGATGGAACGGCCATTCACAGTTGGTAGCATTTCACCTTTATAAATCAAAGGAAGAAAGGCACGATCAACATTTTCAACAAATTCTGTCACAAGAGTTGCATCCATTTGAAAAGATGAATCTGCTGTAATGGCCAAAATTTGTCCAACCCCTTTCACCAAAACATTGCCATACGAACCTGTATAAGGAATGTTATTGTGCTGGATAAAAGAACCATCTTGGTAAAAACCATCACCTTTTGTGACTAATTTAAATACATCGACGATACTACTGGATGCTTGGTTAATTTTCCCGCTATCCTTTTGTAAAATTCCTAACCCCAAAACAGTTAAAGCTAAGTCCGTTCGGTTCGCTCCTGATGTCACAAAATTTGGGATAAAAGCTAAATCCACAAATGTTCCTTGTGGTTTTGTATACAACTGTTTAAACGGATCTGGGACATAACTGCTCAGCGCATTTGTATAGATTTGTTGCTTTTCCGGAGAAACTTTATCCTCTAAAATCATTAGAATATTAAGAAACTTCTGTGGCACACCAATTTGCCAGTCCCACCAATTTCCGTGGTACTTTTTCCCATCATATCCTTTTTGCGTCACCATAAAATCTAAGCCATCAATAATGGTTGCTGCCAATTTGTCATCTTGGTAAAGCGTACTCCCCTTCGTTCCATAGGCTAACGCTAATTTTTGCAATTTGGTAAATTGAGTCGTTAAATCAGCCGATGGCGTATTGCCAGGCTCTAGTGGCCATAAATAGCTGCGGTTCGGCTCTTTATTCATCGTTTGATCGAGTTCTGTTGCTTCATTGGAGATTTTTTGGACGTAGTCTACAAGCGCTTGGTTAGTTGAATCATATTCTTTTGAAACAAGCTGATTTCGCCATTTTTCTTTTAATTCTCGGTATTCTGCAGATGAATCGACAACAGGAATGCTACCAACGGAGCCACTTTTCATAGAAATGATATTCAGCTTTGATAGATTACCAAATAGTCTAATTCCTACAGCGCCCGTCCAGTCATCATTAATGGACGTACCATCAGGATAATGAACCTCTTCATTTTCATAAAATAATTGATCATTCAGGAATGTTTGAATTTTTTTCCCATCATAGCGAACCAGCAGTTTATATTGTTGACCACTTAGTAATGTTGGCCCCGGAATATTAGTTAGCCATTTACCGCCTGGTTGTCCTAATTGCCAGCGGCCGTCACGATTATAAGCAAAAGATTGCCATTGACTCGTCTTTTGTTTATCTCCGCGAAAAACCAATCCGAAGTTACTTTGCCCTTCATATAAAAAGGTTAGTTCAAGATCTCCTGAAGATTGTTCGCGTGCATCAAGATTGATAGAGACAGATTCGAGGTTTGTCCCTTGCTTCGTGTTTGCGATCCATAAACCAGCAGAATCATTCTTTTTTTCTGCTGTTCCCACCAAATCTTGCCAATGCCCAACTTGATTGGGGAAATCTGAAATGTAAGAGAGTTGCTCAATCGTTTGGCTCGCTTCGTTTTCTTCTGCAAAAGTAAGAGTGGTTCCCATAAATCCGCTCGTCAAAGCAGTAAACAGTCCGACCAGCATTACCCATATTTTCCTGTTTTTCATTCTTTCTCCTCCTAAAAAATTATTGTAAAACGCTTACATGCAAATCAGAGAAAAAGAGTGAAGAAAAATACTTTCTACACTCTCCGACTCTCTGAAAATCACTTAATATACTTTTTACGCCAAAATACCAAAGGCACTCAAAACAATCGATAAAATTAAAATAATCCAAATCACTCGTGTGGAATTTAGTTTCTTTTGACCTAACATCCAATAAGTCAAAAGAACAAGTAAGATTGGAACTAAGGAAGGCAAAATCGCATCTAACGTATCTTGAATAACTAATTCGACCCCGTTCTTTTTATAAACAAAAGGAACTGTCGCCTTGATAACTGAAGGAATTAAGGCACCAATCACAGTCACACCAAGAACAGTTGCTGCATTCGTAAAGGCAGATAACTTGTCTTTTAAGGTCGTCACTAGTTTGACCCCTTGCTTATAACCAAGTGGTAAGAGCGCGGCCCGACCAAACAATAGTGCAATATTTGCAATAATCCAAATAACACAGCCAACCACCGAACCATTTTGAGCCAGTGTCCCTGCAACAGAGCCGAAAATCGTCCCCCAAATAACGTGGAATAAAGAGTCCCCAACGCCTGCCAAAGAACCCATCAGAGCTGTTTTTAGCGCAATAATTGTTTCTTTCGCTTTATAGCCATCTTGCTCTTCAATCGCAACATCAATCCCCATAATTAAATTCCCAAAAATAGCATTGGTGTTAAAAAATTGATTGTGTGTGCGCATCATATCTTGAAATTGTGCTTCATCATGACCATAGAATTTTTTTAAAACAGGTAAGATGCCGTATAAATATCCTGAACTCATCATACGTTCATAGTTCCAGTTTAATTGGCTTCCTAAAATATAACGCCAGCTAATTGCATTTAATTCTTTTTTTGTCAGTTTATGCTTACTCATCGCCGTCATATCCTCCTTCAAAATCACCATTTCCTGTTGTTGCTTGTGTCGTGCTTTTTGCCCCATCACGTTTAAATACAAGCATCGCTGCTACCATCCCAACTATCGAAACACCTAACATTGGAACTTTTAAATAAGCCGCTAAGAAAAAGCCTAATAGTAAATAGGGGATATATTGCTTCGTTGGCAAGTAACGTAATAAAATTCCTACACCGACAACAGGTAATACTCCTCCAGCTGTTTTTAAGCCCGTCATTAGCCATTCTGGCATGTTATCGGTAATCGTTGTTACTACAGCATCCCCCGCTAATAACATTAATAAAATCGGAATGGCACGAGACAGTCCCCATAGAACAGAACCAGATAAAACTAAGCGTGGAATCCGTTTTACTTGCATCTTATCAATCGCTTTATCGACACTATGAAGTAAAAAGACATTACAAAAACGGGCGACTACATCTAGTTGCAACATCAACAGAGAAACAGGAACAGCTAAACCAATACCATACTCCGCTCCTTTTCCAGAGATTACAGCGAAAGCGGTTCCTAAAACAGCCCCTGTGAAATAATCAGGTACCGATGCTCCACCAAAAGCAGCAATTCCTAAACGCATTAATTGAAGAGTGCCGCCAACCATTAAACCAGTTTTTAAATCTCCCATAATCATTCCAGAAATCATTCCAGCAATAGCTGGTTGCGTCAACGTATTTGAAATAAGTGAGTCATTAATAGCAATAAACGCATAAATAGTAATTAAAATAATTTGATACGCTGCTAAATGCATTGAAATTTCCTCCTAAATTTAAAAATATTCTTTCTTAGTCTGACAGTTTTAGCCGCGTAATTTTTTCATAAAATCAACGACTGGATCGTTTGGAACTAATTGGGCTGTCACCGTGACGCCTTTTGAAGCGATTGTTTCAAAAATTTGTTCTTCTTCTGGTAAAACTTGAATACTTTTTGTCACTTCGCGTGCTCCTTCTTTGTAACTCATATTCCCAACATTTACAGTTTTGATAGGTCCTTGCGCTTCGATAAAGCGGAGCACATCTTTCGGATTTTTAAATAATAAAAATAAACGCTGTTTACCATATTTTCCTGATTGAATATTTTTAGCGGCAGCTTCTACTCCAAGAACAGATAAACGCATCGAAGAAGGCGCTGCCATTCTCAAAGATGATTTTTGTAAAGGATCTGTAGCCGCCTCATCATTGGCTACAATTATTCGCTGTGTACTAAGACTTGTCGACCAAATTCCCGCTACTTGTCCATGAATTAACCGTTCATCAATCCGTGTGTTTACAATATTTTCTTTTCCAGCATATTGACTATAGTTACTTAATTCTTTTTCTTTACTGGCTTCTGAAATCTCTTGTTCTGCTTGATTCATTCCAGCCTTTACATCAACAATATTTTCTTGTGCTAAACAAACTAATTCTTTAATCGAAGCCTGTTGATTAACCACTGCTTCAATCACAACAGAGAGTGTCATCCCTGCAATAATTTCCACTCCGTCAACGTTCAAATAATTCTTAGTTGCCACGTTACATGGCGTTCCTCCTAGTAAATCAGCAATAATCAGTGTCGTACCGTTAAGGGCTTTCATTTTTTCATTTAGCTCTTTCTCAAATTGAAGATTGTCGCTATCTGGTCGTAATGAGACTGTATGCACGTGTTCTTGCCGACCAACGATCATTTCTAAGCTAACTTTGACGCCTTCAGCCATGCTACCATGACTAATTAGTACAATGTTTTCCACGAATTTCCCTCCCTAGATGTAGGTGACCCTACTTAACATGTTATGTTCTGTACAAACTTACTATAACACATACTAAGTTATCCGTAAACCTAATATCTTAATATATTGAATTTATTTTTTTGAATTCTTTAAATAAAAATTGTCTTTCCTCTTTTTCAAAGTGTTTGCTAAAGGCTAGTTAACATGTTATGCTTAATTCATTCGATTACTAGAATGGAGGCAATCGCATGTTACCTAAATATGAACAAATTAAACAAGACCTTTTACGTGAAATAAAAAATCATACCTTTATTCCTGGTGATAAATTTTATTCTGAAGCCGATATTAAACGAAAATATGCTGTTAGCTCTATCACAGCTGTCAAAGCACTGAATGAGTTGACCAGTGCAGGTTACTTGTATCGTATCCAAGGAAAAGGGACCTTTGTTTCGAAATCAAAAGTTTCTCAAAATGTAAAATTTTCTGATATCGAGTTGCATTCTTTAGACTCTGAAAAAGTTAAAGTCCTTTCAATTGAAGAAGAAAATCAAGCCGAAATTTTAAAGGAATTAGGCTTACCAGCTAACGCTTCTTATTATAGAATCAAGCGTGTACGCTATTCCGAAGATACACCCTTTCTCGTACATATCACACATCTTCCCAAAAAGCTTGTTAAAGAGCCGCTCTCAAAGGACCTCACAGCTTATGCAAGTGTGTATGAACGAGTCCGTAAAGATTTTTCAGTAGACCTCTTCTCGTTGGCTTCTGTAGAAACAAATGAAATTGTCTTTCCCGAAGATGCTGAGTTATTGAATTTACTTCAATTAAGTTTTCGTGAACCCGCTGTTAAACAAGTTAAACATTCCTATCTCGCAGATGGTAGTGTTGCTGAATATATTATTAGTTATAAACATTGGAAATATTTCAAAACCAAAATAGAAGTAGAAGCCGAATAAATTTCAGCTTCTACTTCTATTTTTTTAATCTATGATTACTTGATTCGTAAATTTCAAGTACTCAATTTCAATTCCCTCTGTTTCAAAAATTACTACTTCATTTTGTCCTTGCTGTAAAAATTCTTTGGGACAATACAGCGAATGAATGGGGCCTATTTCCCAATAACGACCTAGATGATGACCATTGACCACAACGAATCCTTTGCCGTAGCCTCGACAGTCAATATACGTGTCTGCTAGCTGTTCTAATTCAAATGTTACTTGATAAAATGAAGGCTGCAATGGATTTTTTCCAGCTGTGTAATCAATCTTGGCTAATTGCTCTTGTGAAAAAGTTAAGGGATAGTGTTGATAGCCTTGGTGAAAATGAATGTCTTGCATCACTCCACCTCGAATTCCTTTACTTTGTGTCGGATTATTTAATTTAAAGCCATAATTAACGCGACCTAAATTTTCCACTAAGATATCTAACGCAAGTGTGTCTTTTTCAGTTTGTCCTGAAACGAGTAGCTCTTCTCCCACTGTCTCTTGATATTGGGTAGCAGCTAAATCTCCATCTACATAAATGTGTAAACGATCACTGGCCTCAACCACTTTTAGTTTATTTTCATGATGATAATTTTTTAAATCAAACGAATAAAGCAAGTAGCCATAGCCTGAGCCAGCTTCTTCCATACTTAATGGATACGCGGTGGTCTTCGGTGTCATCATTTGATCTTTTACTGCGAATAAGGATACGCTAGCAGTTACTGGAAAGCTTCCTAAATTACCCAGTTTTTTCGTGCGTGGTTGTGCTTGCCAAACTTCTGGACATACTTCTTTAATTGCTTTTTGAACGGCATAATATTTTTCTGTTGGTTCTCCTGCTTCTGTTAATAAAGCATCATAATCATAGCTAGTGACTTGAGGTAAATCTTTTGCACCTCGCGCCGAACACCCGTTATAAAAGCCGAAATTTGTTCCTCCATGAAACATATAGAGATTTAAAGAACCCACTGCCAGCATATCTTTTACTTCCTTCGCCAAGTCGGTACCTTCTCGCTGAATCACTGGTTCGCCCCAACGATTGAACCACCCATCCCAGTATTCCATGCACATCAACGGCCATTTTTTACCATGACGAGTCATAAATTTTCTCAAAACGGCAGCATTTTCTTTCGAATGACTGCCAAAATTTCCTGTCACAAAAATATCCTCTTCAATTAACGTCCCCGCATCCAGAACCTCTTCCCAAGCGCCATCAGATGTAAAAAGAGGAACCTCAATCCCCAGTTCTTCCATTATCTGCTTGGTTTGTCGCAAGTACGCTTTCTCCATGCCATAGGACCCATATTCATTTTCAACCTGCATCATGATCACTGGTCCACCTTGTGTTATCTGCAGCGGTGCTAGTTTAGGCAATAATACTTGAAAATAGTTACGAACTTTAGTCATAAAAATAGGATCTGTCGAACGTAATCGCACACCTTTTTCTTTCAAAAGCCATGCTGGTAAGCCACCAAACTCCCATTCTGCACAAATATAAGCCGAAGGACGCAGAATAACTAGTAAATTCAGTTTTTCTGCCAAGCGGACAAATGCTTCAATGTTTTTCATTCCTTCAAAATCGTATACGCCTTCTTCTGGTTCATGAATATTCCAAGGAATGTAGGTTTCTACTGTATTAGCCCCTAAAGCTTTCAGATTATAGAGGCTATCTTCCCATTGTCTAGGTGTCATTCGAAAGTAATGAATCGCCCCGCTAATAATTTTTATTGGTTGTCCATTTAATAAAAAGTCTTCTTTAATCTCAAACGTTTGCATCATTTTTCCCCTTTACCAGTATCTTTGCCATGATGGTTTTGCTAAACGCATTAAGGCTTCCATGTAAAAATAATCGCCCCATAAGTTGGGTTCATCAATCCCTTTTCCTTCTGCATGTGCGTAAACACCATGGAGTAGCAGTCCTTCATTTTCGGAATCATTTTGCGTACGATAATATTCTCCTAATTGATAAATCATTCCTTTGGCAAGCTCTTTCGCTTGAGGAAAAGCCTGTAGTTTGTCTGCTTCCAATAAACCACATGCCGCAATTGCCAGTGCCGAGCTATCTTTGTCAGATGGCATTTGGTCATTAAAATCAAAATCCCAATAGGGAATTAAATCTGATGGCAAATGAGCTAGAAAAACCTCCACTATTTGTGGATAAATTTCCGGAAATCGTTGGGAATGGAGAAATGTTTCGTTTAGGGGAATCCCTAAAATTGCCCAACTTTGGCCTCGTGCCCAAATGGAAGTATCACTATGTCCTTGATGCGTAGCTCCATGTTTTGGTTTGCCTGTTTCTGGATCAAAATAATAGGTATGATAAGTTGTCGCATCGGATTTAATCACCGTTTTCATTAACGTATGATAGTGACGTGAGGCAATTTCCTCATAAACCCTATTTCCAGATAATTTAGTTGCTTCAAATAAAAGCGGTAAATTCATTAATGAGTCGATAATTAATCGATATTCTTTGGGATCACCATAATGGCCCCACGCTTGAATGAAGGAGCCATTTTCTTGGAATCGTGCTGACAATACTTCAGCGGCAGCTAGCACTTCTTGTTTACAGCGCTCATCACCGGTAATTTTATACCCAGCACCCGCCGATAGACTATATAAAAAACCAATGTCATGGTGGTCCAAAACAAAATGCTCCTCTAATCGTTGTTGAAAGCTGTCAATATTTTCCATTGCCAGTAAACGAAATTTTTCTTGGTGAGACCACTCATATGCCAACCAAAGCATGCCTGTCCAAAAGCCATTGGTCCAATCATCGTTAGCTTTGAGACGATATCGACCATTCGTAGCACAAGCTGAAGGAAACTGTGTTCCGAAACGCTGCATATTTTTAGCAATTTTTGAAACGCATTCATTTAATTGCGTTTGAATCCATTCATCTGTGACATTTTCTCCTAGAGAGATCAGTCTTTGTTTATTTTCTTGACTACACATCTCCACCACTCCTTAACTTGTTAACATATTAACTTATTGTATTATAACGTAAAAGAAAATAAAAAGCGACCTTTCTTGATTATTTCTCTTAAAAACAAGAGCGTGGGACAAAAATCACTTTGGATTTTTGCTCCACGCTCAAAAACTGATAAACGGCGGGAACAGAACCAACACTACGCGTTGCTCCGATCTCAACAACTTCTAAGAGCTAAAGCTCTAAGAGTTGAAGGTCCTTCGGAAATAAGCCGAAATTGTTGAGAATCACGAAGAACGTAGTGATTCGATGATGAACAATACCTACTTGGTCTCCAAAAATCAAAGAGAAATTTTCGGAAATTTCTTCTTATTTCTCAGAGCTAAACGGTTCTGTCCCGACCTCTTGTTATTTATTCCGACCGAATACTTCAATTTGGGTCAACGCTGGAAACGGAGAAGAGTCCAGCGCTTTTCGTAAGCATTTTAATGTCAAAGTTTGTGTTGTTTTCATTGGGAACTTTATTTCTTGAAAACAGGCGGTATTCGTTGTGGCAACTACTCGTTCCTCACCATCTGAAAAAGCTAAAGTGACTTCCTCCCAATAGCTATCATGTGGGTAGTCCGCCCGAAATAGCAAGCGGATCCAGTCCGTTTCTACAGGCCTGCCAAAGTCAATCGTTAACTGTGCCTCCTTTTGCTGGTTAATTCCCCAAGAAGCAAATGGATACGAGCCATGAGAAAGGTTACCAAACTTAGAATCAATCGCATTTTTCGCAAAGAAAACAGCATCGTCTCTCGTTTCAACGTTTGCATATGCATGAGGATAGGCTCCTGAATATTCTTTTTGGTCATGTGTATTCATAGAAAGATTTTGATAATTGTCTTTTTCAAACGTGTGCGCTTGTCGAACCATTATTTGGTGCCTTGCTGAACGAAAGGCCGTATCAACAAAAGCTTTTCGAGCAGATTCTTCTAATGGAATTTGATATTCCCAAACTTTTTCTTTTAGATAAATCAATGAAGGAGCCAAAGTTTCATCTAATTGAACCATCAAATAAGGGGTAGCCCCTGTATAAGTCACTACAATTTTATCGCCAACTTGATAAAGGTACTGTTTAATTACTAATACCGCTAACGTGTCTCCCTCCGCCATGAATGGCGCTTCTGGCTTCTCGTGATCGATTCGGCCAGTAATAATCTGATTGTCTTTATTTTTCAATTCGATTTTTATCATTTTTTATTCCTCCCTTGTCACACCACCTACCAAACAAATCAGGCGATGCGTTCCTATTGGTAGCTCTTTTTGCAAATAAGGTAAACTTGTTCTTGGGAAAAACAACGATGTATTGGGTTCAGGTTGAAGAATACCTGCGTGGTCATACCCTTCAATTGCAACTATTTGCGAACCCAATTCTCCTGAATCGACTCTAGCCCACTCTTTACCAAGTTCTTTTTCTGAAAATTTTCCAAGTAACGGTAGACTAAATCCTCCTTCGCGCACTTTTAATGGAACCGATGTCACTATTTCATGTACTCTAACATGCCATTCTCCAAAAGGATAAATGGTTGTTTCAATTTCTACTTCTTGAAAAGGTAGCCATTTATAATAAACTTGCTCCTCTGTTAAATAAAAATCATGAACTTTCCCTTTAACACGAAAATATTCACCATCACGAGAAACAGCCAATACGTTATCAAAAGCTCCCTCCTCATAACACGCGCCAGCTTTGGGAACGCTAAAACCAAAGCGGCTAGAATAGACAAATTTACTATATTTAGCCGCGGCATGCGCTTGATTTTCAAGCCATAGTCCTGCAGGATAGCCGAGGACATGCGTTTTCATTTTAGGATGGATTAATAACATGTTTCCCTTTTCTATCAAACGCTTTTCTTCTCGTTTTATCGCCAGCGGTTCAGCACGCCAAAACGGATGGTCTTGATCCACAGCGAGCAACAGAAATGTTTTAAAGGCCCAATACGGAGAGCCTGGTGCATTATAACCTTCTGCCATTATTAAATTTTCGTAATGATAGCCAATGGACAACCGACCATCATAAGTGAAAATAGCCTGTTGCATCCAACAGTGTAAATGTTTTGCTAACAGTGTTTTTATTTGTCCCCAAGGTAAAGCCTCTACTTCTGCAAATATCAAAGCTGCGAAAAATGCTCCTTGAGCAAACCGATACGTTTGACTACGTCCGTAAGGTAACGCTTCGCCCTCCTCATCAAAATAGTACAGATAGTCTTGCGCGAACATAACGGCTCGTTCTGTAAAACGTTTCGCACGAACAGGATCTCTTTCTCGCATAAATTTGACATAAATCAAACTATAATAATGAAAAGCAAACGAAATATAATAATCTCTTTGCGTAGTTTTACCATCCATATACCAACCATCACCTAAATACATGCGTTCAATCAACGCCAATTCTTCCTCTAGTTCCGCTTGGTTAATCACTTGTCCACATTCCTCGAGTGCCAAACGAATGAGCACTTTGAAAAAAGTCCAATTATTTTTAGGAATTTTACAACCAAGTGCTTTATTTAACCAAACCATGATATTTTCTTGCTGTTTCTCAGAAAAACAGGACCAAAAATATGTCTTATGAAGCAATAAAGTTAAAGATAATGCTGCTGCTTCCACAATATATTGATCATAATCAACAATATCGCCCCAATAGTCTGGGGATGACGGATCGGTACCTGCGATTAATTTTTCCACATAAGCATCTCTTAAAACATCATCTTTACAAGCAACCCAATACGGTCCAATTCCCCATAATGGTCGAATGAGCGCTTCCATTTCAGCATGTTGCTGATCATAGACAGCACCACTGGACCCAAAATTCACGCCAGGTTTTTCTGATGTTAAAATAGCCGTTTTTAAAGGTGTCATGATTGTTTCAAAAGCTTCCAAATATGCTTCTCTGGTCAAAAAAAGATTACTTTTTAACGATTCCATGCTTTTCGCCCCCATTAGTTTAATTCAAAGAATAACAAGGGCACTTATTTTTTTCAACTATCGTTTAATGAATAAAACGGCGTATTATGAGAGCAGCATTTCACCTTCCCCAAACTTAACATATTAATTTTTTCTTTATTTTTGTTGAACCTTGAGCTATTCACTTTATCCAACAAAACTTCCTTTATCAAAAATGAATAATAAATGAAAAATAAGCAGTCTAACGCAGGAAATTCTCATAATAAATATTTTAAAAAAAAGAGTCTATGACAAAAATCCAAAGAAATTTTTGTCATAGACTTAAAATATGAGAGAAAAGACATCAAAAGTAATGGTTTGATCAACATTCACAAGTTTTATGATGCTTTTCAAGATATCATTTTGATACAATTTTACGCCTTGCGGTTTACAATAAAAGAGTAAATTGCGATACAGATAATCGCTCCTAGCAACGCTGAGATAATTGGAAACCCGCCGATGACTGGTCCTAAAGAAGGCAACAAGAGTGATGCTACCCAACTTCCTAAAAAGCCCACGATAATATTTCCAATAATGCCACCTGGCACGTCTTTTCCTAAAATTGCGCCAGCAATTGCGCCAATAATTCCTCCGACAATTAATGCCCATAGAAAGCTAAACATTTGAAAAACCTACCTTTCATAGTTGATTTTTTTAGTTAATTTTCCTACTTTAAGGATAAAACAGAAAGCAGACTTTTTCAAAAGATAGGACTTTTCAGAAGTCAATTTATTCTTCTACATAAGCTAAACGATAGGATACTGTGCGACCAAAAGAAAATACTTGCAAACCTTGTAAGCGATCTGATTTCAAGTAACCAATGGCTCCTTGGAATAGTGGTAAAACACCGGCATCTTTTTCAATTAATGTTTTTTCTAAACTTAGTAATTCATTCCAGCGTTTTTCAGGTTCATTGGCGTAATCTTTTCTAACTTTTTGGAGACCCGCATCATACGCTGAATCGTTATAACCAGAAGTATTTAAGCCACTTTTTGAGTCATAAAATTCTAAAAAATTAATGGGATCAGCATAGTCAGGTGTCCATGTTCCAAAGGCTAAATCGTAATTACCTGCTGTTTGTAAATCCAAACGATTTTGCAAAGGCAGTGATTTTAATTTGATTGTTAAACCTGGTAAATTTTGTTGCAATTGCCCTTGAACAAATTCAATGGTTTTCTTGGCAATCGCTGAGTCCGCTGAGATTAGTTCCAATTCAATTTTATCTTTGCCCAACTCTTCTTTCGCTTTGGTCCAGTTAGCTTGGGCTTCTTTAATATTATATGGCAATAAATCACCATTTTCTTTACGGAAATCTTCACCTGTATCTGGATTTTTTGCAAAATTAGCTGGTACAAAACCATTTAAAGCTGTCGAGCCATCTCCTAAAATTTCTTTTGCAAAAGTTTCTTTGTCAATCGCTTGTAAAAAAGCTTTTCGAACATGTTCGTTGCCGGTAATTTCACGGCGATGATTGGGACTTAAATAACCCACCATGGCTTTAGGCACAAAATGCGCTTGTTTTGAGTCTTTATATTGCAGTGCATAAGTATCTGCTAAAACAGTGTAATCTAAATCGCCATTATCAAAAAGATTGGCTCCTGTGCCAATTTCTTTCACTACTTGAACATCAATTTCATTCAATTTGACGTGTTCTTTATCCCAATAATGATCATTCTTCTTCAATTTCCAGGTTTCTGAATTGCCATCCCAACCTGAAATTACAAACGGCCCATTGCCAACAAAATTATCTGCAGAAGTCCCATAGGCAGTGCCTTTTTCTTTGGCAAAGGCTTCATTTTTAGGCATAAAAGGTGTCCCCACCAAGACTTGGGCTAAATAAGGAATTGGATTTTCCAACGTTAGTTCTAGTGTCTGGTCATCGATTGCTTTGACACCAAATTCTTCCATCGTGGCTTGTCCTTCCCGCACCGCACGCCCATTTTTAAAAATATCCATTTGATTACTGCTACTTGAACCGTATGCTGGATCGACCACGTTTCTAAACGCAACTACAAAATCCCCTGCTTTAACTGGATCCCCGTTTGTCCATTTTGCCTCTCGTAACTTGAATGTATAGACTAACCCGTCTTCACTAACTTGTGGCTCTGCTTTCGCCATAGCTAGCTCAGGATCTCCGTTTTTATCTTGTCGATACAAGCCTTCAACTACTTGACCAATCATATCGGAACTATAGACATCAGTATAATGAGCGCTGTCTAATGTCGAGAGTTCACCACCAGATGCGACGTTAATTTTCTGTGTAGCTGTTTCATTCGAGGTCGTTTTCGAACCGCCACTTCCACATGCTGCTAAAACCAAGCCCAGTGCAACAAGTCCGATTAACCACTTTTTCTGTTTCATACCAAAACTCCTCCTTCTGTTCAAACAACTTACCTACATTTTACATGATTTTCCATACATTTGTCCTTTTTCAGCACTTACTTTTTGAAAGAAAAATATTTTTTTAAGAATAAGAGTTGACAGATATTTTTTCTGGTGGTACAGTATTGAAAAACAGAGAACAGAAGAGTAACTGTTTCCTTTAGTGAAGAGAGTCTTTGGTTGGTGGAAAAAGACGTAAAGAAACAGCGAACCACATCTGGGAGTTGACTTTTTGAATCCTTAGTAGGAAAGTCCGGGACCACTCGTTAACAGGCGAAGTTATGAACTTCATAAGGTTCGTGTTGCGAAACACGAATAAACTAAGGTGGAACCACGATAATTGATTATTCGTCCTTTGGCTAGTCAGCCAAAGGACTTTTTTGTTTTTTTAGATGCACTTTTCAATCTGAGAGAGTGCCTCAACTGCTCAAGTCTGTTGTCCTCTTTTCCATATGCTTAATGGGATAATCTAGAAAAGCAACAGGTTTTCTGTTCCGTTCGAACAATTTCATACTTACAAATCAAGGCTTAGGACATAGTAATTTAGCTCTTCCTTTACAGAGACTTTTTCATTGGCTGAAAGAAAAAGATGGATTCTTCTTTACTCACACCTAAAAGATGTTTTTCTGAATCCTTTAGTAAGAAAAACCGGTGACTCTATCGTTAACAGAGAGTAGTTGTCAACGCAACTACATAAGGCTTATTTTGTGAAAGATAAGTAAATTGAGGTGGCACCACGAATGCGATTCGTCCTCTTGGCTCACAGCCAAGAGGCTTTTTTGTTTTTTAATAAAAATTGTTGGAGGAAAAAATGATGGATTATATTTTAGAAATTTTACCTGCTTTAGTTAGCGGAGCTGGCATGACACTGAAAGTCTTTTTCTTTACACTCCTTGGCTCGATTCCACTGGGGATCATCATTGCCTTTATTTTACAAAGTTCGTTTAAACCTTTACGTTACTTAATTAACCTCTACATTTGGTTAATGCGCGGCACTCCGCTATTGTTACAATTAATTTTTGTTTTTTACGGCTTACCATTAATTGGTATTGTCTTTGAACGTTACGATGCAGCCTTATTCGCATTTATTTTAAATTATGCTGCGTACTTTGCTGAAATTTTTCGCGGGGGGATTCAAGCAATTCCCCAAGGTCAATATGAAGCTGCTAAGGTTTTACGTTTAACACGTTTTCAAACAGTCACGCGAATTATTTTGCCACAAGTTGTTAAAATCGTGCTGCCTTCCGTAGGAAATGAAATTATCAATTTGGTCAAGGATACTTCTCTTATTTATGTACTTGGCTTAGGCGATCTTTTACGTGCTGGTAAAATTGCGATGAGCCGCGATGTTACATTAGTGCCATTAGCTTTAGTGGGAGTGATTTATTTACTCTTTACGGCAATTTTGACTGTTGCTTCTAAGAAAATTGAAAAATTCTATCAATATTATAAATAGGAGGACTCTACCATGTTAACTATTAAAAATTTAACCAAACATTTTGATAACCGGACCATTATTGATCACTTAAATTTAGAAATTCCAGAGGGTAAAATTTTAACGATTGTTGGTCCTTCAGGCGGCGGAAAAACCACTTTACTTCGTTGTTTAGCTGGTTTAGAAACCATTGATTCTGGTGAGCTTTTGTTGGATGGTGTTCCTTTCAATCCTGCTGAAATGGACAATGCCGATCAAGTGGTTGGGGTCGTTTTCCAGGATTTCCAACTTTTCCCTCACTTATCAGTTTTAGAAAACATTACCTTAGCACCTACATTAGTACTAAAAGAAGAAAAAGCAAAAAGTCAGCAAGAAGCTTTAGAATTACTGGAAAAATTAGGCTTGGCTGGTAAAGAAAAACTCTATCCGTACCAACTTTCCGGTGGACAAAAACAACGAGTTGCACTTGCTCGTGCCTTAGCAATGAAGCCAAAAGTTCTTGGGTACGATGAACCAACGAGCGCGCTAGATCCAGCTTTACGCCAACAAGTGGAAGAAGTTATTTTAGATTTACGGAAACAAGGCATGACACAGATTGTCGTGACCCACGATATGGCTTTCGCTGAAAAAATTGCAGACAATCTTTTGACGGTTGCCCCCGTCCAATAGAAAGGAGTTTATGATGAAAAAGAAATATTCTTTAGCCTTGCTGGTTATCTGTTGTAGTTTACTCCTATTTGCAGGTTGTGGTAAAAGAAAAAGCAGCGAAGATCAATGGACACGGATTAACGAAGAAAAACGGATTATTATTGGCTTAGATGACTCCTTTGTGCCCATGGGTTTTCAAGATAAATCAGGCAAAATTGTCGGCTTTGATGTCGACTTAGCCAAAGCGGTTTTTAAACTTTATGGCATTTCCGTTGACTTCCAACCGATTGATTGGTCTATGAAAGAAACAGAATTACAAAATCAAACTATTGATCTTATTTGGAACGGCTACACTAAAACGAGCGAACGGGCCGAAAAAGTTCAATTCACACAACCCTACATGACGAACGACCAAGTACTTGTTTCTTTAAAAGAAAAAAACATTGCAACAGCGAGCGACATGCAAGGCAAAATTTTAGGGGTTCAAAATGGCTCTTCTGGCTATGATGGCTTCGAAAGTCAGCCGGACGTTTTGAAAAAATTTGTTAAAGACCAAACACCTATTTTATATGACGGGTTTAATGAAGCTTTCTTAGATTTAAAATCTGGCCGAATTGATGGGCTCCTAATTGATCGCGTCTACGCCAACTACTATCTTTCCCACGAAGATAATTTAAAAAACTATACTATTTCTCATGTCGGCTATGACAATGAAGATTTTGCTGTGGGCGTCCGCAAATCAGACAATCAATTAGTCCAAAAAATCAATACTGCCTTTGAAACGTTACGAAAAGATGGCACCCTTAGTAAAATTTCTCAAAAATGGTTTGGAGAGGACGTTACAAATCATTAAAAGTTGACCAATAAAAAATCCTGAAGCTCTCAAAATCGAGAGTTTCAGGATTTTTTTATCCAATTGTTTCTTCAAATTGTTGAGTGATTCGATACGTTTTCGGTTTCTTTCCTTGAACTTGAATATACGCTTGTTTTTCTAATGTTTCCGTTATTCGCTTAACTTTTCCGTAGGACCAGTTTTGATTTTCTTGAATCTCTTTAATCGACACACTTTCGGTGCCATTTCTAAACATATGTGCTTGAATTAATAAAAATAGAACACTACATTCATCTTCAGGTAACTCTGAATGTTTTAACCATTGCGTGGCTCTTTTCAACTGATTAGTCCATGTTCTCAGCTCTTCTAAAATTTCCGTTTGTCCTAATAAGATAAATTCATACATCGTCTGAACAAAAAGAGTTACTTCTCCTCTATTTCTTGGATTTGTGACTTCGGAAAAAGCTTTTTCATATTTTATCTTATTATGGATTACGGCATTGGAAACAGTCAATCCTGTCAGTGGATCCAATTTTCTAGAGAGATAGTTAGACATCAAAAAACGGCCCATTCGTCCATTCCCATCATAGAAGGGATGAATATACTCAAAATAGTAATGACTGATACAACATTTAAGTAAGCTTGGTAGTGCTGATTGATTCATAAAAAGGATAAGTTTTTCTAGATCAGCTATAATACTTTCTTCGTTGGAACTCCCCTGATGAACAACTTTGTCTTTATCACTGATATACACAACAGATTTCCTAAATAATAAACCATCTGGATAGTCTTCTTCTTGGATATCAGCTTTAAAGAGTTCATCATAGATTTCTCTAAATTGACCTAATGTTTCTATTTTTAGCATTTTATCAGTCACAATACCTTTATACATGTTTACAATGCCCTGAAATCTTTCAGTTGAATTAGCATTTAATTTGTGTAAAACTTTGCTAATATCTTTTCTTGAACTTTTAACCCCTTCAATTTCATTCGTACTTTGTATCTCTTCAATCAATTGATAAAAAAAGATATTTTTTTGTACAATTTTTGGTAATTTATGTATATATCTCATTATTTCTTGAGAATTTTTCATAATTTTTTCTTGTAATACGCTGTGTTGAAGTAAAGGAACGTAGAATAACTCATAGGTTTCTTTTGTTTTCCGTTCTTCTTTGTCAAAGGGGTGGATAAATAACTTAGTTTGTAAAGTAGAATCAAAATTTAAACGTTCTTGATATTTCTTTTCAAAAGAATCTCTATTTTTATAAAAATCTACTTTTAGTAATTTATATGTCATTATACCCCTCTTTTCTTATTCTAAATTACAAAAAAACGTTTTTTTGTAATTTAGAATACCTTTCACTTAAATTTAACATTCAAAATTACAAAATTCAACTATTTTATAATTTTAAATTTACATAGAAAATTTATCAAATTCTAACTTATGAAGAACTTTTATTTTTGCTACACTAGTAAAAGTCGAGAGAATTTGTCCTTTTTCTACCTAGAACAATCATTACTCTCAATAAATGAAAGGAGAAAAAAATGCCTACTAATAAAAAAGAAGGAATGCTTTTTACTACGTTAATGTGCTTTCTGATGGTTTTCGGAATGAGCACCTATAATTTATTATTGCATGGAGAATTTTCATTGTATGCCTTATCAAAAGGTTTGCTTCCTGGATTTATCGTTGCTTTTATTTTAGACGTTTTCATCGTTGGTGTCTTAGCTAAGAAAATCGCTTTTTCTTTACCCTTTAATAAAGAAAAACGGCTATTACTTATTCTGACCATTTCGAGTCTCATGATTATCGGCATGGTGACTTGTATGTCTTTATTTGGCTTATTAATGGAAAGCCAGACGTTGTCACTAAGTGCGTATTTCCAAGCTTGGGGCCTGAACTTTATTGTTGCCCTTCCTTATCAATTGCTGATTGTCGGTCCCTTTTCACGTATGATCTTAACCAATTACCAACAACGACAAACTTAGAAAATAGATTTCTTATCTAAGTTTTAACAGTTGCCTAAAAAAAAGTTAACCTTTTTGATTTATCTTAGTGATAGTTCATTGAAGGAGGAACTGAAGTTGAAAAAATATCGTATTAGCTTATTTCTTGGCTTGATTAGTCTTTTATTATTTATGACCTCTATTTTAGTTGGATCAACATTATCTAGCGATGGACTTTTAAAAGAACCCGCCTTTTTCTGTACGCCGCTTGGTTACTTTTTTCTCTTCATCGCCTTGCTTTCAGTTATAACAATCACATTTAAAGAACATATGAATCAAAAAGGTAAAACAAAACAACCTTAAAAAGAGCCGGACGTTTTGATACGTCCGGCTCTTTTTTTAATAAAAACATGTAAATTAATTTGCAACAATATTTACTAATTTATCTGGAACAGCAATCACTTTGCGCACTGTTTTTCCTTCAATAAATTCTTTAACAGCTTCATGGTTCATTGCAATTTGTTCTAATTCTTCTTTGCTTAACCCACGAGCGACATTTTGTTTGCCACGTAATTTTCCGTTCACTTGGAAAACTACTTCCACTTCATCTTCTACTAAGGCCGCTTCATCATAGGTTGGCCAAGGGACATAAGTTAAACTTTCCTCGTTACCTAAAATTTGCCATAGTTCTTCACCAATATGTGGCGCGATTGGCGCAAGTAATTGGACAAATCCTTCCACATATTCATAAGGTAAGGCATCCACTTTATTGGCTTCATTCACAAAAACCATTAATTGAGAAATCGCTGTATTAAAGTGCAAGTTTGCCATATCTTCTGTCACTTTTTTAACCGTTTGATGATAAACTTTCGTTAAACGGCCATCATTAATTGTGGTAATTCGGTCACGCATTTTGCCTTCTTCATCAACAATCAGACGCCAAACGCGATCTAAGAATTTACGACTTCCTTCTAATCCATTTTCATTCCAAGCAATGGAAGCATCTAATGGGCCCATAAACATTTCATAAAGACGTAATGTATCCGCACCATATTTAGCCACCACATCATCGGGATTTACAACATTGCCACGTGATTTAGACATTTTTTCGTTGTTTTCTCCTAAAATCATACCTTGGTTGTATAATTTTTGGAAAGGTTCTTTGGTAGGAACCACACCAATATCATATAAGAATTTATGCCAAAAACGAGCATAAAGTAAATGCAACACCGCATGTTCGGCACCACCAATATAGATATCAACTGGTAACCAACGTTTTAATTTTTCAAAATCAGCAATTTCATTTTTATTATGAGGATCAATGAATCGTAAGTAATACCAAGAGCTTCCAGCCCATTGTGGCATAGTATTCGTTTCACGTTTTCCCTTCATGCCAGTTTCAGGGTCGACGACATTGACCCATTCATCAATGTTTGCTAATGGCGATTCCCCAGTTCCACTTGGGCGAATATCCGATGTTACTGGTAAACGTAAAGGTAACTCAGATTCAGGAACCGTTGTGGTTGTTCCATCTTCCCAATGGATCACAGGAATTGGTTCACCCCAGTAGCGTTGACGAGAGAATAACCAGTCACGTAAACGATAAGATACTTCTTTTTTCCCTACGTGATTTTCTTCTAGCCACTCATTCATTTTAGCGATGGCTTCTGCTTTGTTTAATCCATTTAAGAAATCAGAATTGATATGCGGTCCATCCCCTGTATAGGCTTCTGTTGTAATGTCGCCACCTTCGATTACTGGTAGGATATCAATGCCAAATGTTTTCGCAAATTCGTAATCCCGTTCATCATGCGCTGGGACCGCCATGATTGCGCCTGTGCCATAGCTTGCTAAAACATAATCGCCAATCCAAATTGGAATTTCTTGGCCATTGACTGGATTTATAGCATACGCACCTGTGAAAACACCTGTTTTTTCTTTTGCTAAATCCGTTCTATTTAAATCAGATTTTTTTGAGGTTTCTTCAATATATGCTTCTACAGCTGCTGTTTGTTCAGGTGTCGTAATTTTTTTCACTAGTTCTAGTTCAGGAGCTAGAACAGTATAGGTTGCACCGAACAAGGTATCCGGACGGGTTGTAAACACCGTGAAACTTTCTTCTGTGCCAGCGACTTTAAAGGTCACATTGGCCCCTTCAGAACGTCCAATCCAATTTCGTTGCATATCTTTAATACTTTCTGGCCAATCAACAAGCTCTAGATCTTCTAATAAGCGATCTGCATAAGCAGTAATTTTCAGCATCCATTGACGCATTGGTCGGCGAACCACATCATAACCGCCACGTTCACTTTTTCCATCAATGACTTCTTCATTTGAAATAACAGTTCCTAGTTCAGGTACCCAGTTAACCGCAACTTCTGCTTCATAAGCTAACCCTTTTTCATATAATTTTGTAAATATCCATTGTGTCCATTTGTAATATTCAGGATCAGTGGTATTAATTTCGCGATTCCAATCATAGCTGAATCCTAGTGAATTAATTTGGCGACGGAATGTTTCGATATTTTTCTTAGTAAATTCAGCTGGGTCATTTCCTGTATCTAACGCATATTGCTCTGCTGGCAAACCAAACGCATCCCAGCCCATTGGATGCAACACATTATAGCCTTGCGCACGTTTCATACGTGAAAGAATATCGGTTGCTGTATAGCCTTCCGGGTGACCTACGTGTAAGCCTTGTCCAGATGGATAGGGAAACATATCTAGTGCATAAAATTTTTCTTTATTTGGGTCGTCCAATGTATTGAAACAATTGTTCTTAGCCCAATATTTTTGCCATTTCTTCTCAATCTCTTTGTGATTGTAGCTCATGTTATTCCTCCTAGTAATATAAAATTTTTCATTCTTACAATTTGCCACCTGCAGCCATTGTCACTATTCTGACTTAAACTAGCCACTTAGTGATAAAAAAAAAGTCCTATAGGAAAAATTCCTATAGGACGTGAACATACAAATGCAACGTGGTACCACCTAAATTCGTCAAAGAAACGGTCAGTCACCGTCACCTTAACCTCAAACGTCTTAACGATCGTCACCGACTTTTCCTACTTGGTTTGTTCAAAAAAGTAACTTAAAGGCGAGTTCAAAAGCTTCTGTACGTATTTCCACCAGCCATACGCTCTCTATCACATGGTTCTTTCTACTATTCCTTCTCATTGTTTTTTTCTATTATAAGACTCATGTTACCAAAGATAGCTATTTTTTTCAATCTTAAATTAACCAACTTTTAAAGTTTGACCAATATAAATTGTATCCCCGCTTAAGCCATTTAATTGTTTGATTTTTTGGATGCTGATTCCGTATTGCATTGATAAGCCCCAAAGTGAATCACCGCTTTTAACTGTATGGCGTTTGCCTGATGCACTATTTGTTGAAGAAGCATTGCCACCTGCAGAAGCGCCTTTTTTCACGATAATTGTTTGACCAGCAAAAATTAAATCGCCTTTGATCCCGTTCCATGAACGTAGATTAGCAACACTCACGCCAAACTGTGCAGAAATTTTATTCAACGTATCGCCTGATTTAATCGTGTAGGATGTTGTCGCACCGCCACCATTATTCGTAGGCTTGTTCGTATTCGTTGAACCTGAGTTGGCGCCTTTTTTCACGATAATCTTTTGACCAGCAAAAATCAAACTACCGCTGATGTTATTCCAGGCTTGTAAGTTAGCCACACTAACACCGAATTGTGCAGAAATTTTGTTCAAGGTATCCCCTGATTTAATCGTGTAGTACGTATTCGTTCCTGATTGATTATTGTTAGAGCCACCGTTGCCTGAGCCGCCGGTGTTACCTGAAGTACCTTTTTTCACAATAATTTTTTGACCAGCGAAGATTAAATCGCCAGAAATGCCATTCCATGAGCGTAAATTAGCAACACTCACGCCATATTGCGCGGCAATTTTGTTCAAGGTATCGCCTGATTTAATTGTGTAGTACGTATTCGTTCCTGATTGATTATTGTTTGAGCCACCAGTGTTACCTGAAGCACCTTTTTTCACGATGAGCTTTTGACCAACGAAAATTAAATCGCCAGAGATGCCATTCCATGAGCGTAAATTAGCAACGCTCACGCCATATTGCGCGGCAATCTTATTCAAGGTATCCCCTGATTTTACAGTATAGTACGTGTTCGTTCCTGATTGATTATTGTTAGAACCACCGCTGCCTGAGCCACCAGTGTTACCTGAAGCACCTTTTTTCACGATAAGTTTTTGACCAACGAAAATTAAATCGCCAGAGATGCCGTTCCATGAGCGTAAATTAGCAACGCTCACACCATATTGCGCGGCAATTTTATTCAAGGTATCCCCTGATTTTACAGTATAGTACGTGTTCGTTCCTGATTGATTGTTAGAGCCGCCTGTTCCTGGGTTAACTGTTCCGCCCCCAGTATTTCCACCAGAAGATGGTGTATCATATTGAGTTAAGTTATATGCGGTAATGACATTATTTAATTTAGCATTGTAGCTAGGATCTGTCGCATAACGACCTGTTAACCAAGCAGTTGCATCGCGGTACGAGCTTGTATTGCTTTTCCAAGCCCCAGCATAATAGTAAACGCCCGCTTGGAAAGAAGTTGTTTTTAGCACGTGCGCATTATCTTGGAATGATTCCATGTAAGAAGGATATTTACGGAAAGGTTCTTTTTTCACTAACCATTTGCCGTTTAAATATTCCCATGTATCCATATAGACAGATTGTCCATTGTAGCTGCCTTTAATCCCAAATAAGTTATAGTTTGGTGCCTTAGATAGCGTACTTGCCCCCCAACCACTTTCAACGATTGCTTGAGCCATCATCACTGATGCATATAAATCATTGGCTTGCGCAATAGGTTGTGCACAACGAGCTAACTCGGCAATAAATTCTGAAGGACTTTGCGTCGGTGATAACGCTGAAAAAGTTTGCGCAGAAGCTACTCTAGCTTCTGGTACTTTTACTTCATCATCGGGTGTAACCGCAGGCGCTGCTTCAGACTCGGTTGCTGAAGGAGCTACTGGCGTGATTTCTGCTACTGAAGAATCAGTCGTTCCTGATTCCACAGGTGTAGTTGAATCAACTGTTGGTTGCTCGGTACTTGGTGTTGTTGGTGTTTCTGTTGATGATTCAATTGTCGATTCAGTCGTTGTTGACGAATCCGTTGTCGGTTGTTCCGCAGTTCCTGGCGTAGTTTCTGTTGTTGGTGTCTCTACTAAGCCAGTTTCCGTAGTAGGTGCTTGGGCAACTTCCGCATTTGTTGGCTGCTCTTCTGTTGCCTCAGCAGTCACTGGTAGTAACGCAACGGGCGTTCCTACAGATGAAACAATTAACGCCGAGCTGAATAAAGTAGTGCTCTTCTTCCATTGTACTGGCGTTTTCTTTCTTTGTTGTGCTTTCCTTCTTTCGATACGTGACATTGATTCTTTCTTCATTGATACGTCCCCAACTTTCCTTTTTTAACTTATATGTAAATGTAATTTTTTAGTTTTGTTATTATAACAAGTATACCTTTTTTTCTGGCGAATTAAAAACACTTCAACAAAATTTCATATTACTGTAACTAGATTGTAAAGAAGTAATGTTTTTTAACATGGATTTACTCTCTTGTTACTACTCGGAAAAAAACTGCGACTTTAGTTGTAGATGCTTCTTTACCTTAGTCTGATTTTTTTAATTCCTCTTGTTATTCGCCCAAAAAGAAATTATAGTTTAAGATGAGAAATGAATCGTGTAGAAAGAGGGAGCGGAATGAATAAAGAACATTTTATTATTGAGCTGAAAATTTATTTAAAAGCGTTAAATCCAAAAGATCAAGCTATTATTCTTGCGAAATACAAGGCGTTATTTGATGCTCGTGTTGCGGAAGGCGAAACAGAAGAACAAGTGGCAAAATCATTGGGGAAACCACGGGTTATCGCAGAAGAAATTTTAAAAGAACAAGGCATTGAATTAACGGAACGAAAAATTGAAAATAATGGCTGGCAAGAAATTCCAGCGGCTACACCTGCTTATGATCATCCCTATGAAGAAGAATCTGAATTTTACTATGATAATGATTCTCCATACTATCAACGACCACAGCATCGGCCGCTAACCCGATTTTTCCAAGTGCTTGGTATTTTCTGTTTAAATTTTTTCTTCATGTTTTGGGTTATTTTAGGGATTGCCTTAATGTACGTCGGTTGTGGCATTGCCGGAGCTGCAACTTTATTTTCACCAATTTATGGTATTTATAGTGTTATTACCCAAGCAAATGCCGCTTCCTTTTTCCAATTATCTATGAGTCTCTTTTTATTTGGTGCATCAATCATTGGTTGGTTACTGTTTCTACCAATTTTAAAATTTTCAGCACATGTCTTTAAGCGTTATTTCCAATGGAACATTGCTGTTTTACGAGGTGATATCTAATGAAAAAAACAACAGGGATTCTCTTATCCATTGCTGTCTTAGCGATGCTAATTGGTGGATCTGGCGCCGTCTATTATTACAAGCAAGCGGAAAAATCAGTCACGCCGCTAAAAGAAAGTTATACACTAAAAAATAAACAAGCAGGCGAAGAACTTCACTTATCCTTAAAAGGCAAAGGCCCTTATACCATTTATAAAACTGATAGTAACAACATGGGATTACGATCACCGAATAATGCCTTTTATTCAAAAGCTGAAGGCACCTTAGATGTCAAAGAAGAAAAAAATAAAATAACAGCAACCATCAATACCACTCGTACACAAAACCAACCCGAGTTGTCATTTTTTAATATTGGCATTTTTAATGACCTCACACCGAACGTGAGTGTCCAGATTCCTAATAACGTGAAAAAGTTAGTGATTGATGGCTCAACCCATTCACAAGTTTCATTGAATGCTTTTAACGTAGACGAATTAACAACTAATCTACCAAATTCTTATGTTAGTCTATCGGGCGTTAAAGCCAAAAAAATGACGCTTAACTCTTCAGATGGTATCTACCTTTCAGCGGATACTTCCGCTAAAACAGCAACAGTTGAAACCACTGACGGCGATATAACGTTGGATTCAGCCTATTTCGATGAAATCAAAAATACGACTACTTCTGGTGATATTCGAGTGCAAAATGCTCGTGGAAACATCCAAGCAACAACGACAGATGGCGATATTAGCGTCTATGATTTCAAAGGAGAAGCTAACTTTTCAAGTGAAAATGGTGATTTTTCTTTAGACATGCCTGCTGTGCCTAAAAATTTAACTGTCGCTCTTGTCCATGGAGATATTTATGTAAATTCTGGAGAAATTTTGCGTAACATTTCAATCAAAGGTGAATCAAAATTAGGCGATGTTCAACTTTTAAACAAAGAGCGAACATCTTATAAGAATGGTCGTGCGGATACAGAGTTTAACCTTTCTAGCGAATTCGGCGATATTACCGTTGATACTCCTGATGATGATAATCAATAACCATGCACCATTTAAAAAAGTTCTGGCACCACAATGAGAGATTGTGGTGCCAGAACTTTTTTAATATCTGTATCCCCTCCAAATCAGGCAATGAAATTATCTTTTAATTTTTTACTCTTTTGATGGTATAATACGGATTGTTGCGATTAAATTTTGAAAGGATTTTTTATGAAAAACAAACTTTATTATCAATTTGCAGGTAGTTGTTTTCTTTTAGTATTTATGTTTTTAGGCTATGTTGTTCGTTTTTATCCAACCTGGCTCAAAGGCTTTGATCAGACGATTACTTCCTTTGTTCGTCGTCCTTTTCCACAGCTAAATAACTTTTTTATTTGGTACACCAAATTTGCCAATTCATTGACGATTATCATCTTAGCGATCGTTGTCATTGCTCTATTTATTGTTTGGAAATATTATGCTGAAGCATTATGGCTCTTTATTAATACTGCTTTAATTGCTGGCGTAGGTAATTCTTTATTAAAATTATTCTTTATGCGCCAACGTCCTACTTTGGAGCATTTAGTAACTGAACATACGTATAGTTTTCCTAGCGGACATGCTGTAGGAAGCACCTTGTTCTACGGCACTATTTTATTGATTCTGCCAATTTTCATTAAAAATAAAACGGTCCGCCTTTGTGTGCAAATTTTACTAGGTATTGGGATTTTCATGATTGGGGTTAGTCGAATCTATTTAGGTGTCCATTTCCCTAGCGATATCTTAGGTGGTTTTTGTCTTGGTTTAGCTTGGTTGTTATTAAGTTACCCTATTTATTTAGAAAAACGCTTTGTTTGGCGATTTCAAAGCAAACAACGCTAGAAAGAAGTCTTGATTATGCAAATTTTTCCTTATTCAGATGATCCAAATAAACGCTATCACACTTGGAACTATGCACTTCGTCAACAGTTTGGTGAAAAGATTTTTAAAGTGCCAATTGATGGTGGCTTTGATTGCCCCAATCGTGATGGGACGGTTGCCAAAGGTGGTTGTACGTTCTGTAGTGTTTCTGGCTCAGGCGACATGATTGTTGCACCTAGCGATCCCCTGCCGCTTCAATTTCAAAAAGAAATCCAATTGATGCATCAAAAATGGCCAACTGTCGATCAATACATTGTTTACTTCCAAAATTTCACCAATACACATGCGCCCGTTGACGTTATTCGTCATCGGTTTGAACAAGTAGTCAATGAAAAAGGCGTCGTTGGTTTATCCATTGGTACCCGTCCTGATTGTTTGCCTGATGAGGTGGTGAACTATTTAGCTGAATTAAACGAACGCTTTTATTTATGGGTAGAGTTGGGTTTGCAAACCACGTTTGAGGAAACTAGCGCTGCCATTAATCGCGCTCATGATTATCAAACATATCTAGATGGTGTGGCTAAATTACGGAAACACGGGATTCGGGTCTGTACACATTTAATTAACGGGCTACCTGGGGAAACACCTGCCATGATGCGCGAAAATGTGCGGCGAACTATTCAGGATTCAGATATCCAAGGGATTAAACTGCACTTACTTCATTTAATGACAAATACCAAAATGATGCGGGATTATAATGAAGGTCGCTTACAATTGATGAGCAAAGAAGCCTATGTTTCAGTGATTTGTGATCAGTTAGAAATGATTCCACCCGAAATTGTTATTCATCGCTTGACAGGCGATGCTCCCTTTGAAACAATTATCGGACCGATGTGGAGCTTGAAAAAATGGGAAGTCCTCAATGCGATTGATGCGGAAATGAAACGCCGCAACAGTTATCAAGGAAAATATACTGTCATTTCAGGAAAGGAAGTTTTCAATTAATGCTACAAACAGCCCTACATTTTAGTCACCAACTTTTAAAAGAAGTGGTGGAACCTGGCGACTTCGTCATTGATGCAACAATGGGAAATGGTCATGATACAGCATTCTTAGCAGAGCTGGTTGGCCCTTCTGGTGAAGTTTTCGCCTTTGATATCCAAAAAGAAGCGTTGATCAATACAGAACAAAAGTTAACAGAACTTAATTTACTCCCACAAACTACGTTATTTCCATTAGGACATGAACATCTTCATGCTGTCCTAGATGAAGAAACAGAAATCACTGCCGCTATTTTTAACTTAGGCTATTTACCTAAAAGTAATAAGGAAATTATTACAAAACCCACTACGACTAAACAGGCGTTAGATGGGTTACTGCCTCATTTGGTAAAAGGAAGTCGCATTATTTTAGTCGTTTATTATGGCCACGAAGGTGGTTCAGAGGAACTTGATTTGGTCACGAATTACACGCAAGCCTTACCGCAAGATGTTTACAGTGTCTTACGTTATGAGTTTATCAATCAAAAAAATCAGCCACCTGTTCTTTTCTGTATTGAAAAGAAATAAGAGAACATGGTCGGATTGTCTCCAGCAATCCGATCATGTTCTCTTTTATTTGTTTTGTTACTCTGTCAATTCACCATCACGAATACGAACCACTCGATCACAGTATTTCAACAAACGCTCATCATGTGTCACCATGATAATCCCTTTATCTTTCTCTTTGGCCTCTTTCGCTAGTAATTGGACAACATCAAATGCCTTTTCTGTATCTAAACTAGCCGTTGGTTCATCTGCCAAAATTACGTCTGGCTCATGATACAATGCACACGCAATGGCTACCCGTTGTCTTTCCCCACCAGAGAGATCACGAGGATAACTATTTCGTAATTCTTTTAAACCCAACGTCTCTAACAATTGCTCTTTTAATTCACTATTTTTACGTGACTTATCAACTTTTTCAATTAAGTGAAATTGATCTTCCACTGTTAAAAATGGCACCAAATTAGAGCTTTGCAAAATAAAGCCGATTTTTTGAAAACGTTGCGCCAAACGTTGCTTTTTCGTTAACTTATTTAGTGATTGCCCGCCAACAATGACTTCACCACTTGTCGGTGCCTGTAAACCAGCTGCAATCGTTAAAAAGGTACTTTTACCAGAACCAGAAGGACCAATTACTGCGACAAATTCACCTGGCTGAACCGCAAAAGATAATTCTTTTAACGCGATCACTTCTGTATGTTTTTCACCATATTTTTTATAAATATTTTTCATTTCTAAAACATTTGACATGTCTTTAACCTCCAATCGCGATTAACGGATCAATTTTAGCAATCGTTCGAATTGAAAACGCCCCGCCAATTAATGCAGATAAAATCAATAATACACTAAACAAAATCATGCGTGGTCCATTAGTTGCATAAGGCATCGCTTCTGGTAAAAAGAGCACGGTAATTCCCGTTAAAGCAAGACCAATCGCCACTCCTAGAACAGCCAATAAAGCGGTTTGTAGCATGACTGCCTTTGCTAAGAAACTAGTCGGCACCCCTTGAACTTTTAAGACACCGAACATTGCTGTTTTCTGTAAAGTCATCACAAAGATAAAAATACCGATAATGAACGCTGCAATCACAATCAAGAAATAAATCATGCCATCCAAGGTCAAGTTTTGAGCGCTGTATCCTGGCAGTTTTTCAATAAAATCTGAAATTGAAAGAACTTGGCTGTCTTTATTAGTCGTTTTAACTTCCGCGTTGTCCTTGCTGCGAACAATGAAACCATTAACCATTTTGGCCATTGCTGGATTGTCACCATATTTAATTGACCGCCAAGTATCCAGAGAAGTGTAAATAACTGGCACAATGTTATAGCTACTTTTAGAAATAAAGCCGACAATTTCTAATTGCTCATCATATTTCCCTGCAGTTAATTTGTCGCCAATTTTAAATCCTTGATTTTTCAATGTTTCTGAAGCAATCACTTGATTTTTATCAGTAAATACGTTTCCTTCAATCACTTTTGGCATTAAAAAACTTTCTTTTTCAATCCCAAATAAGCTAACATTCGTTAATTCAGCCTTTTTGTCATCTGCTGGGCGGATGGCTAAAGATTGTTGACCAATCAGTGCAATTTTGCCTCCTGAAATCGTTTCTTTCACGTTTTCATCTAACACTGATACATTTAAATTACTATTGGCCTCTTTTGATAAAACCACTTGATTCGCTTGCCATTGATCTACGGCTAAACGATTTCCTTGAGCTAAACCGTTCGCTAAACCTGACAAAATAAAAATTAACCAAGCAATCAAGACCATTACTAAGACTACAAGGACGTACCGTCCTTTTGAATACTTCATTTCATTAAATCCTAAAAACATGAATGGTTCACCTCTTTCTTCTTTTCGAAATAAACTATATCACTTATCAATCGATAAATCAATAATTATTTATCGATTGATAAGTGAATTTTACAAAAAAATAGAGAAGTCTGTTTTTCAACAGGGCTTCTCTATTTTTTATTTGTGACTTTTCAAAACGCCATGTAGCATAAATTGAATAAATTTTTTGACATCGTCATCCACTGTTTTTCGCTGGTACGTTTTTTCAATACTTAATAATGCACTAACGTTATATAAAATAAATCGAGTTGCATCATCTACACTGATGCCCTCTTGTAAGCAATTGGTTTCAGGTTCACTTTCAAAAATAGCCGCAATATTATTGATATAGGTTTTTTTGAAAATTTGATACAGCGTACGATTGTAATCAGGGCCCATTTCTTGAAACATATCGTTCAACATTAAGAAAAGATTGGTCGGATGTTCATCTAACAAAACTTTGATTAATTGATAAAGTTTTTCTTCTACTGATGCATTTCCAGAAACAATTGGGACTAATTCTTCCTGAACACGGGACGTTAATTCTTCAATCACAGCTAAATACAGTTCTTTTTTATTTTTAAAATGGTGATAGAGATTCGGTTGGGTAATGTTCGCTTTTAAAGCAATTTCACGAGTGGAGGTATTTTTGAACCCCTTTGTCATGAATAATTCAGAAGCGACAGACAAAATAATTTGCCGTGTACGTTCTAAATCAGCTTTGCGTTTATTTGGCTTTTCCATGGTTTTCTCGCCCCCTGCTGCTTTTTATTTTAGCATATTCTCCGACAAGAAACGAGAGACCTTTATACAAAAAACGAAAAATATACAATCAATGTGCCTACTATTTGGAGAAGAATCGCGCAATAATACCACCACTGCAGTCCAGATAAAAAACTATTAGCCAACAACCAAAAAAGCAGCGCCGATTTTATCCATCGATTCTCTCTGAATACACTCAGTACAAATAAAGTATTTAGCACCAAAAACGTGCGCCGTAATTGCCGTACATTCCTCATTTTTCCATTGATATTTCTCCTTTTTCTATTTAGCATAGCAAAAAAAGAAGCAAATGAGAATGACTCATTTTGCTTCTTTTTCGACTTATTCAAAAACAAATTGATTTTTATAAAGTTCCGCATAGAATCCATCTTGTTCAACTAGTTCATGGTGGTTGCCTTCTTCAATGACTTCACCGTCTCGTAAAACAATAATCCGATCCGCATTTAGAATCGTTTTCAAACGATGGGCAATCACAAAACTGGTGCGCCCTTTAATTGCTTCGTCCATCGCTTTTTGGATTTTGGCTTCTGTTACTGTATCAACATTACTTGTTGCTTCATCCAAAATTAATAATTCTGGATTGGTAATAATCGTTCGTGCAATACTTACTAATTGCTTTTGCCCCGTACTGAAAAGGTTATTCTCTTCCGTAATCTCAGTATCGTAGCCTTGCTCAAGATTTACAATAAATTCATGGATATTCGCTTGTTTCGCTGCTTGAACAATTTCTTCATCCGTGGCCTCTGGCTTACCAAAAGCAATATTCTCACGAATTGTTCCTGAAAATAGAACGGACTCTTGCAAAACAATGCCTACATGTGAACGCAAGCTATCTAAATCCATTTCACGAATGTCCACACCATCAAACGTCACGGCGCCTTCATTCACATCATAAAAGCGATTCATTAAATTCATAATCGTTGTTTTTCCTGAGCCTGTCGGTCCGACTAAAGCGACCATTTCACCTTTATCCACATGAATAGAAACATCTTTCAACACAGGCGTTTCTGGATTATAGCCAAAAACAACATGATTTAAAGCCACAGCTTTGTTAATCTCTTCTAATTTTTCGCCATTTTCGGGACGAATTTCATCTGGTTCATCAAACATCTCATTTAAACGACGAGCGCCTGTAACAGCTAATTGAATCATGCTATAACCTGAAGAAATTTGCATTAATGGTTGATAATATTGTTGGGAATATTGGACAAACATAACGACTAAACCTAGCGCAGCGGCACGATCAACAGAACCATTGATTGCTAACCAACCACCAAAGAAAATAACAATTGCCGTATTGACTAATGACATTCCTTGCATCATTGGGAAAAGTAATCCTGAATACACTTGACCTTTATACGTAGCTGCACGAACTTTTTCATTTTGCTCTAAAAAGCCGTCAATGGTTTCTTCTTGTAAGCCATTAGTGATAATCACACGTTGCCCACTAATTTTTTCATCCATATAGCCATTTAATTTACCCACTTCATCTTGCTGTAAATCGACATATTTGCGCGCCTTGCTAATCACAAAGACCGCAATTAAAATCGCAATTGGCGTAGAAGCAATTGTAGCCCATGCCAGTTCTACATTTTGACGGAACATCATGATTAAGACACCAACCAATAAGGCAATATTGGTTAATACTTGTAGCAACGCTTGGTTTAAGCTGTTTTGGATGTTGTCTAAATCACTAGTAAAACGACTTAAAATTTCACCATCTTGATGAGAATCAAAGAAACGAATCGTCAATTTTTCTAGTTTGTTAAACAAACCAATCCGCATGCGGTTTGTCGATTTCCCCACGACTTGTGTAAAGAGAATGCTATAAATGAAACTAGCGGCACTAGTTAAGACATAAAAAATGAGTAGTTTCCAAATGACAGAAACGAACGCACTTTTATCGTCTTTTCCTTGCATCACATTAACCGCATATTTCGCTAATTCCTGAATAGCTTCCCCAACGAATTGCGGCGCTTTGACTTGTAAATAAGTCGCTGCGAAAATTGCTAAGAAAATAAAGAGGAAAGAAACTTTGTAACGTTTTAAATAATGATAGAAAAATTTACTAGCTTTCATTAAATCAGTCATTAAGCTTCCTCCTTTCCTTTTTGAGTTTCGTAAATTTCTTGATACACGGGGTTCGTAGCTGCTAATTCTTCATGCGTGCCTTCCCCGACTAAACGTCCATTATCCAATACTAAAATACGATCTGCATGGACAACAGAAGAAATTTTTTGGGCAATAACAATCGTGGTAGTCTCTTTTAACTCTTTATCCAACGCTTCTCGGACTAACCGCTCCGAACGAGCATCCAACGCGCTGGTGCTATCATCTAAAATCAAAATTTTAGGCTCACCAATCACACCTCTTGTAATTGATAACCGTTGTTTTTGTCCACCAGAAAAGTTATTACTCCGTTCTTCGACGGGTGCATCATAACCTTCTGCCAATTTTTCAATAAATTCTTTGGCTTGGGCGATGCCTGAAGCCCGTTCCATGTCCGCTTCAGAAGCGTCACGTTTACCATGGCGTAGATTTTGCGCAATCGTTCCAGAAAACAGGATTGCTTTTTGCAACACAAAGGAAACTGTTTTTCGTAAACTGTGTTCGTTCACTTCTCGTAAATCGACACCACCAACTTCAATCTTTCCTTCTGTCGGATCAAATAAACGTGGAATTAATTGTGCCAATGTAGATTTACCAGCGCCAGTTGCGCCCACAATCCCAATCATTTCACCTGGCTGAATAGAGAAAGAGATGTCTTTCAAGGTATCTTCTTCATCCCCAGGATAACGGAAAGATACGTGATCAAACTCAACACTACCAATTAACTCTTGTTCTGGGACTTTTTTGTAGGTAACATCTGGTTCTGTTTCCATCACTTCTTTAATCCGCTTAATGGAAACAGCGGCACGAGAAGTCATCATCATCATCATTCCGCCGATAATAATCGCCATCATGATTTGCATTAAATAGTTCATAAAGGAAGCGACACCACCGATTAAAGTTGGATCATCCTTGACTAAGTTACTCACAAAGAAAATCGAGCCTACAACAGCTAAGTTCGCCACCAACATAAACGCTGGAATCATCACAGCAAATAAGCTACCTACGATTAAGTTATGGGTGGTTAATTCTTCACTCACTTTTGTAAAACGTGACAATTGATTTTTTTCTTGAACAAATGATTTGACGACACGAATGCCTAACAAATTTTCTTTTGCGATACCATTAATCTTATCAATCAAGTTTTGAATAATCATGAAATGCTTGCCCATTTGCGAAAAGGACAGCATAGAAATCAAAATAACTGCGATGACAAGTGCAACAATCACCCACCATAGTTGTGGCAAGGTTAGCATCGCTAAAATAAAACTCCCGATAAATAAAAAAGGAATTCTAAAAAGTGTCTGCAACGCAATCATAATGACATTTTGAATTTGAGTAACGTCATTTGTTAAACGAACAACTAAGTTACCTGCTGAAAATTTTTCGATATTGCCAAATGAAAAGGTTTGGATTTTGCGGAAAGTTGCTTCACGAATGTCAGCACTGACACCTTGGGCAACTTTGGCAGAAAAAATTGTATTAATAACCCCTGCAACGAGCCCTAATCCTGCAATGGCAATTAATTGAATCCCTAAGTTTTTCATTTTGTCGCTATCGTCATTCATAATTGCTTCCAACACTTGTTGTAACAATTTTGGTTGCCAAAGTGCTGAGACAACCATTACGATCACCGCCAACAAGGCAATAACTACCGAGCCTTTGTATTTTTTGGCGTGTTGAATAATAAGGTCCATCTTATCCCTACTTTCTTAAAATAGTTCCCTGCTTCTTCAGTGTTGGTCTGCGAATTCTTCCCCATTACAAAAAAATCAATTTGCTCATTGACTTCACCAATTTAACACTGTAAAATAAGGCCGATTCATAATTTACCATTTTTAGTGGTAAAATACAAGCGAACAAGTTAATTTTTCACAAGTTTTTCCTATCATAAAGTGTACCTTCTTTTTGATAAACTTACGAAGATAACGTTTAATAGGAGCTAAAATCATGGAACCGAAATTATCAAAAGACACGATTATTGCAGCCGCATTTTCTTTGTTAAAAAAAAGTCCCACTTTAGAACAACTTTCTATGCGTAAAGTCGCCAAACAGCTTGGTGTACAGGCGCCCGCAATTTATTGGTATTTTAAAAATAAGCAAGCCTTACTTCAAAGTATGGCTGAAGCGATTGAAGAGCACTTTCAAGAACCTGCATTATGTGGTGAATGGTATTCTGACTTACTGGCCTTCATGGAAAACTATTATGATCTCTATCAACAATTTCCCTGTGCCGTAGCTATCGAAATCCAAACCGTCCCTGCCTATCCCCAACGATTACGTCATTTGAATCAAATGATGGGCATTTTAAGAGAAGCAGGTTTTTCACCAGAAATGACTCATTTAGCAGTAACGTCTTTACAACATCTTTTATTTGGGATGATTATGGACGCAACGGAGGAAAAACAGCTCGTTTCGCAAGTATTGAACGGAGATGACTATTTAAAAGAACAAGTGCTGCACATGAAACAATATGTCTCCGACAATGAGTTAACGTACATGGAGGAAAGCATTCAATTTCGACACTCCATCCACCAAAAATCCGCCTTTATTCAAGCCGTTAAAACCTACTTAGATGGGTTGCAAGCAGACAATACATCTTCATCTAAATAAAAAAAGCCCTTGGTCCGTCAGTCATTTCGACTGACGGACCAAGGGTTAACTTTTAAAATAAATCTTGAAAATTACTTTCTCTATTTTGGTATTGGTAGCCAAGCCAAGGCTTTTTGAATCCATTCATCCCAGAACACCCAGTCATGTTCTCCTGGTCCAGTTTCAAAAGTGTAACTTGCCTGTGCCTGTTCCAATGCTTGAGCCATCTGTTGATTAGCAGAAAGTAACATATCTTGCTCCCCACAACAAAGGTAAAATTGAGGCATTTCTGTTTGGCTTTCTACTAATTGTTGTAATAAATACAGCGGATCGTGAATGGAACCTTCAATTTGATCTAACGGGCCAAAAATACCTTCCCAATAGCTTCGATTACGGACTTTTAATAATTCCCCAAAACTAGTGGATGATAAACTGACTGCCCCAGACAAAGAAGCAACGGCTGCAAAAGATTCTGGTTTCGCTAATCCTAATTTCAAGGCGCCATAACCACCCATTGACAAACCAGCAGCAAAGGTTTTTTCTCGTTTTGTACTTAACTGTGGAAAGAGTTGATGACAAATTTTCGGTAATTCTTCTGAGATAAACGTCCAATAGTTCATATCGTATTGCGTGTCCGTATACCAAGCTAAATCCGTGGACGGCATAATGACAGCAATCCCCAAATCAGCGACATACCGCTCAATAGAGGTTCTGCGAGCCCAGACGCTGTGATTTCCTCCCATCCCATGTAATAAATACAACACGGGAATATCTGTCAATGCTGCTTGGGTACTTGTGCCCACTTTTTTTACCGTTTCTTGTGGTAAAATTACGTTCACATTCACTTCCATTTCCAATACATTTGAATAAATATTTGCTTGTAAAAAGGCCATCTACTTTTCCCTCCAATACTCTTTCTATTAGTGTACCACTAAACCTTCGCTCGTTGCGCTTTTGCAAAAATATTTAACAAAAGAGCGACAACAACTAAGCCCGCACCGACTAAGTAAACATTATGCAGACCTGCATAGAGGATACCGCGTAATGGTTTTAACAACGCAGCTGGAATTAAATTTGCAGTATGTGGATTCACTAATTGATTCATGACATCTGCATCGACGTTTAACGCGCTCGCTTCCAATTTCGCAAACATTCCTGCATTTAAAATCACACCAAAAATTGACACCATCACAGTCTGCCCAATTGTACGCACCAACGTATTAAACGATGTTGCAACCCCCATTTTTTCAGGCTCCACTGTACTTTGTGCTGTCACCGTAGTCGTTGTGATAGTAATCCCAAAACCAACTCCTAAGACAGAAGACACTACAAAGAAAAGCCAAAACGGAACGGCCATTGGCATTACCACTAAAAAGATGGCCCCGACTAATAGAATCGATAACCCAATCGTTAAAACTTTTTTCATAGCATATTTTTCCATAAAGCTACTTGCTATAAATGATCCAGCCATCCAAAGTAACGACATAGGTGCTAAAACTAAGCCACCAATTCCTGCACTTTTTCCTAAGACACCTTGCATCCACATCGGAATGTAGACATCAATCCCCATTAAGAAACCGCTAATAAGCGCCGCAATAAGATTTACTAAAACAAACGTTGGTTGATTAAATAAATGCAAATCAATCACTGGGTCTTGCGCGCGTTTTTCTATCATCACAAACGCTACAAAAAAGAGCACACTCAAACTCAAACAACCAAATGTTACTAATGTAAAACCATTATCGCTAATCATTTGAAAACCTAGCAATAACGTTAGCAGCACTGCCATCAAAGTAACGCTGCCCAAAATATCCATTGGCATCTTGGTCCGTTCCCGCTTTGGTTCAACTAAGAAAATACTAATCAAGCCCAATAAAACAAGTCCAATAGGAACATTAATGAAGAAAATCCAATGCCAACCGACTGTATCTACAATAAAACCACCTGCTAACGGACCAAAAATACTGGCAATTCCCCAGGCGGCGCTGTTTAAGCCTAAAATTTTCGCTCGCTTGTCCAATGAATACATATCGGCAATAATCGTTAATGCAACTGGTAAAATTGCGCCTGCCCCCACACCTTGAATTGCGCGGGCAATAATTAAGGTCAACATATCTTGGGCAAAGCCACACAACGAGGAGCCCAAAATAAAAATAATAATGCCAATCATGAAGACAGGTTTACGACCAATTTTATCCGCAAGTTTCCCATAAATCGGTGTTAACATCGCATTCGTTAATAAATAAATTGAAAATACCCAGTTCATAATTTCCATGCCATGTAACGAGCCGACAATCGTTGGCATCGCAGTAGACACAATGGTCCCTTCAATGGCTGTCATAAATGTTGCCACAAAAACACTCACCGTGACTAACTTCACATTTGTTTCTTTTGCCATTTGTTCACATCCTTTTCTATTCAATTGTCAATTTTCTAAATTGCTCCATAGCTATTCTATACAAAAAAGAACAAAATGTCTTAAAAAAATGCTTTTTCATAAAAAAATTATTGCAAAAAAAAAACAAGAAGGCAGTCAGTACTTGGCTGCCTTCTTGTTTTTTTTATTTAATTATTCAGCTAAACTAGCTTTTAACGCTTCAACTTTATCTGTTTGTTCCCAAGGTAAATCAATGTCTGTTCGACCAAAATGACCATAAGCCGCAGTTTGTTTATAAATTGGGCGACGTAAATCTAGCATTTCAATAATACCTGCTGGACGTAAATCAAAGTTTTTACGAACTGCTTCGATTAATTTACTTTCTGGAAGATCACTCGTACCAAACGTATTAATAGAAATAGACACTGGTTGCGCCACACCAATTGCATAAGCTAATTGGACTTCTACTTTTTTCGCCAAACCAGCAGCAACAATGTTTTTCGCGATATAACGCGCAGCATAACTAGCAGAGCGGTCAACTTTGGTTGCATCTTTTCCAGAAAAAGCACCGCCGCCATGACGAGCATAACCGCCATAAGTATCAACGATAATTTTACGACCAGTTAAGCCGGCATCTCCTTGAGGGCCACCGATTACAAAGCGACCAGTTGGGTTGATAAAGTATTTTGTTTCATCATCTAAAAGTTCATGAGGAATCACCTCATTGATTACTTGTTCTTTAATGTCTTTTTCGATTTGTTCTAAGGTTGTTTCATCATCATGTTGTGTACTGATGACAATCGTATCCACACGTTGTGGTTGACCTTGCTCATCATATTCCACTGTTACTTGAGATTTTGCATCAGGACGTAAGTAAGGTAAGACTTTTTCCTTCCGCAATTCTGCTAAACGGCGAACCAAACGATGACTTAACGCGATCGGTAATGGCATTAATTCTGGTGTTTCGTCAACGGCAAAACCAAACATTAAGCCTTGGTCACCAGCGCCAATATCGTCTTTTTCATCTTGATCACGCACTTCTAAGGCTGCGTCAACCCCTTGAGCGATATCAGGTGATTGCTCATCGATTGCTACAAGAACTGCGACAGTCTCTCCATCAAATCCATATTTTGCTCGTGTATAACCAATATCTTTCACAGTTTGACGAACAATTTTTTGGATATCTACATAAGCTGTTGTAGAAATTTCTCCAAATACTAGGACTAAACCAGTTGTTACGGATGTTTCACATGCCACGCGGGCCATCGGATCTTTCTCCAAAATCGCATCTAAAATTGCATCACTGACTTGGTCAGCTACCTTATCTGGATGTCCTTCTGAAACGGATTCTGATGTAAATAAATGTCTTTCTGTCATAATGTTATTCCCCCTAAATAGTTTCGGTTACAAGGCATCTTTAGTAAGTAACGACAATTACTTGCTAAATCCTTTCGGGAACTTGTAACAAAAACAGTATACCAGATATCTAAAAAAAAAGCTTAGGTTTTCAAGAAAATCATTAACCTATTATAAATTTCTATCACACTATTCAATAAAGAATAGCGAATTTTTAACTATCTTACTTGTTGCCATAGTTAGCAAAATACTACAACTTATTAAAAACAGAAAATAAAGTAAAATCTTTACTAAAGAAAACTGTACATTGAATAAAATATAGGCACTTGCGAGAATGCCACCTAAAGTCAGCGAACAAAAAACAGAAAGATACTCTGCCACCTTTTTATCTTTGATAATTACCGAAAGCAATAGAACTAAACTTCCTAATAGGTAAGTAATAAAAGGTAAAGTAACTACGTTCTGTGGTGCCAAGAGATAAAGATATGGACTCTGTTGGTTATTTAAAATAACAAAACTAATAAGTAGTTGAAACACTTGAAAAGGTACACTAATCATTACAGCAACCACTATTTTCCCAACAACTACCCTAGTTATACTGACAGAAGACAGAAGTAATAGAGGTAAGGTCATTTGCTTTTTTTCTTGAAGCATTGTACTCATGATAAACATAGCAGCAAAACTACCGGCCAAAGTAAAGCTGGAAAATAAGTTAGCTTCATTTGGCAAAACAATTCCTTCTGAACCGCCGCTTTTACTAATGAAAACTGTAAAAAAAATCAAATAAAGCATTAAACCGAAATATTTCCAAAGATGACTTTTTAATTCCAGAAACTCACGTTTAATCACTACTTGGATTTCATAAAAAAATTCTTTATTCATGGTGTCCACCTACTTTTTCCAAATAGATTTCTTCTAAATTGACTCCTATATTTGGCTCATTGAAGCAGACTTTTCCATTATTTAATATTAAAAAATTAGTACATATTTCTTCAACGAAAGCTAAATCATGACTATTAATTAAAATGATTTTTCCTGCTTCTTTTAAATGAATAATTAATTGTCGTAACTTCTTTTTCATTTCTGGATCTAAAGCATTCGTAGGTTCGTCAAAATAATAAGCTTCACTCTCTCTTAAAAAAAGCATTGCTAAAGCAACTCTTTTTTTTAATCCCTGTGACAATTTATCTACACGTTTAAACTGATAGTCTATTAATCCAAATTCTTTTAACACTTGTTTCAATTTTTTTGACTTTTGTTTTTCCCCCGACAGCTCCAATTTAAAAAGTATATTTTCTCTGACTGTCAGTCGTTCATAGAAACCACCCATTTCCGGAAGATATTCTACTTTTTTTATATAATTATGTACTACACCTTTGCTCGGCTTCAGCAAACCTAAAACTAAATAACTTAGTGTCGTTTTTCCCGCACCGTTGTGACCAAGAATCCCCCAACATTGTCCGTTTTCGATTTTCCAATTAATATCTTCCAAAACAAAATAATTTTTTTTGTAGAAAAAACTAATATCTTCAGCATAAATTCCACTGTTCTCACTCCGAATTTCTCTCATTACCTACCTCCTATAAAAACGATGATTATTTATTTATCGTAACGTAAACACTATATTTTGTAAACGATTTCTTTATCTATAACAAAAAACTTCCAGCCCCTTTCATCTGAGCTGGAAGTTTCTTGCTACTGTAAAATTTTCTCCGCGATAAAGTGTGTATATTGCTCGCCACCTGCCACATTTGGATGAACTCGGTCATCATAAAACCAATCATCATGGGCGTTACTATAATTAAACCAGTCAATGACCGTTAAGTTATCGTATTTTTTGTCCATTTGACTAAGTAAACTATTCACTTGATTTTGCCATCTTCTAGTTGGGACGCGAACATTAATCCAATAAACTTTTCGATTACCTAACGCTTTCATAAATTCATCAAATTGTGCCTCTGTAAAAGGACCATTCGTACCTAAACTCACTAAAATAGTATCTTTAAGCATTTTCTTTTTGTCTAGTTCACCAATTAGTGAAATGCTACTATACAATTGACGGCCCACTTCCCCATCGATAATCATTTTAGGGAAAATATCTTGTAACCCACTAGCACCATCTAGAATAACGGAATCACCAATAGTTGTGATTTCTAAATTCTGCGCTTTTTTTACTTGCTCTGGGGTGAGTTGTGTGGGTAGAACGTCTTGGCTTTCACTCGGTTTTGTACTACTTTCTGTGGACGTGCTACTATTTTTCGTGCCACTTTCTTGGACTTCTTTTTTACGTTCTTCAATTTTTTGCTGATTTTTCGCAATATTTTTTTCTAGTTGCTCTTGTTGCGCACTTTTAGCGTTTGCTGGGGCCACAATTAAACCGAATACTGCAATCACGCTAATCACTGTCATAAAGGCCATTGTCCCTTTTTCACGAAGGTCCCACGGTTTCCGTAAGAACTCAGTGAATTGAGTCCAGACATCCTTATAAGACAATCGTGTCAGTGGATGTTCGATAAAACGATAAGACAATTCGCTCACTACTAAAATTAATGCTATTTCAACCAATGAATGTAGAAAAACATGGTCCGATAAGGTCTTAATTTTGGCCTCATAAAAAATCATGATGGGGAATTGATACAAGTAAATGCCATAACTCCGTTTACCTATCCACGTAAAGACTGGATTCGTTAACCAACGATTCATATCTGCCCCTGGATGTGCAGTGACGGCCACTAAGACAGTGGCTGCCAAACTAATTAAAAACATACCGCCATAATAAACAAAATTTGTATGATCTGATAATGTTAAAAAGGCTAATACTAAAAGAATTAAGGCACTTAAACCAGCGCCATTTAAGATTTTTTTAGAGGCTTCTGGAATTTCTTCTTTCAAACGTGTGCTTGGCCAAACATACGCCAATGCACTACCTAGTAAAATAGAAAAAACACGTGTGTCTGTTCCATAATAGACACGTGTAGGATCTGCGCCAGGAACATATAAAACGGCCATCAGCGTCACCGAAATTAAGGCGCCGATTAAAACTAAACTGAAAATTCGACCGCGCTTACGAACAAAGCGTTCCAGAAGAATAAAAAGTAATGGCCAAATTAAATAATTTTGCGCTTCAACTGCCAATGACCAAATATGTACAAATGGCGATTGTGTCGCAAATCCATCAAAATAAGAAAACCCTTTAAAAATTTGCCACCAGTTGTTGTAATAAAAAACACTACTAGCGACAACGCTGCGAATATTGTTTAATAAATCCTGCTGAAAGAGTGTAATATAACTAACTGCACTTAAAAGCATCACAATTAATGCTGGATACAGCCGTTTCATCCTTCGCACATAAAATCCTTTTAAATCAATGGTCTGATTTTCTGCCCATTCTTGCCGCAACAAGTCGTTAATAAGATAACCTGAAACAACAAAGAAAATCGGAACACCTAAGTAGCCACCTCGCATGACTTGGGGAAAAAGGTGATACAAAATCACGCCAATTACAGCGATCGTCCGAATGCCATCAAAACCTGTAATATAGCGTTTTTTCTTGCTATTTGCTGTCTGATTCATTTGTGCTTTCCAACTTTTCTATAAAATTATTCTTTTCCTTTATTTAAAGAAGCAAGTAACTTTAATATACGTTTTTTCCTAGGAAATGGCAAGCAAACTTTGCCTCCTTTAGGGTTTTTTTACAATTCAAAAAACCAACATTTTTTAAATCACAAAAAAACAACCAAAGCTTATGAAAATCACTCATAAGCTTTGGTTGTTTACTCATATCGTTTTCGTTTAGATGAAGATGGAATCCCTAGGGCTTCACGATATTTTGCCACCGTTCGCCGGGATATTTCCATGCCTGAATCTTTTAATCGCTCGACTAATTTTTGATCAGATAACGGTTTACTTTTTACTTCTTGATCAATTAATTTTTGTAGTTGCTTTTTAACCATCGTTGTTGAGACATCCTCGCCATCTTCTTCTGATGAAAGAATACTTGTGGAGAAGAATGAGCGCAATTCAAAGACACCAAACGTGGTTTCTAGATATTTTCCATTAACCGCACGACTAACTGTCGATTCATGAATAGACAAAGCATCCGCAATTTCTTTTAAAGCCATTGGTTTTAATGGCCGATCTACTTCTAAAAAGAAGGCTTCTTGACGGCGCACAATTTCTTGCCCTACACGTAAAATTGTATCCCCCCGCTGATTCACTGCGCGCTCTAGCCATTCAAATTCGTTTTTCTTATCCTTAATATATTCTTGGACTTCTTTGTCGTCAGTCTCTTGCATTCGTTTGAAATAATTTTCTTGAAAATTTAATGTCGGTCGACCAGCTTTGTTGGAAATCACCACTATTCGATCTTCCTTGATTCGGACAGTTAAATCTGGTCGAATATACAATTCCTCGGTCACATCAAAAATATTCCCTGGCGCTGGCGATAACGTTTGTATATAATCAAAAATCAATTGAATTTCTGCTAATTCAATCCCAAATTTTTTAGCTAACGGGCCCCATTTACGACTCACTAAGGCATCAAACTCTTCCTCCAATAAAATATACGCTAAATTAGGCGCGGTATCGTCTCGTTCTGTTTGTAGCATCAAACATTCTTGTAAATTGCGTGCCCCCACACCTGCTGGATCTAGCTGTTGTAACAAAGTTAATGCATCTAGCATTTGAATGGCGCTTGCTTCGGTTTTCTCTGCCGCTTCTTCTAACGAAATCGTTAAATAACCATTCACGTCTATATATTCTACTAAAAACAATACCAATGTTCGCAAGTATGTATCTCGGTAATTCAAATGAATTTGATCAATTAAAGACTCAAATAATGATAAATGATAGTCTGGAATTTGATTCATATAATTATTTTCTTCGTCTTGGTTGGTATAAGAACGACTAGTTATCGGAAAATCTGTGGTGTACTGCGTGTCTACTTGTAAATCAATTAATGGATTCTCTAGTGCTTTCGCTTCAACAAAGGCAGCGAGTTCTTCCGTATTAAATTGTAAAATTTGAATAGATTGTTGAAGCTGTTGAGTCATGGCCAACTTCTGGACTTGTTTTTGTTGTTGGGACATTCGTTGCTCAAATTTCATTATTTTCGTCCTCCCTCTTGTAATTTTTGTCAATATCAGCTAAACTAGTATTCGTGCCGCGCCCTTAGTGTAGTGGATATCACGTAAGATTCCGGTTCTTGAGACGGGGGTTCGATTCCCTCAGGGCGCGTTATTTAAATATGTTGATTTATCAACGTTTCTGGACACTCTTTATTCATCTAAAGAGTGTTTTTTTCTTGTTTAGGAATGATTTTTCTATCCGTAGTTTTTTTAAATGTTGCTTGTGGCAAGCTCAATCGCACTTAACGCGACAACATTTGTTCTACTTCAGCTACAAATCCAATAAGGTTAAAATTCCTCCGTTCCTATTGTAACGCATAACGTTTTCTTTTTCTATCTGCTAAACAAAGTATTACGACAAGCAAACACCTGCTTCTCTCTTAAAGATCCCTTTCTGATTATATAGTAAATTGCTTTTAATTTGTTAATTATTTTACCTAAAACTTGATATCCTAATTAAATAAAGAACCTGGGGCAAAAATCACTTTGGATTTTTGTCCCAGGCTTAAAACCTGATAATTGGCGGGAACAGAACCGTTCAGCTCCGACCTCTAAAATACTTAATTAGAAATATGCTACCCGCAATCACACCAATTATGATTACTAGCCAAAATAATCCACTTACAAGTAACAGCTCAGTTAAGGTCATCTTCAAATTCTCCTCCTTTAAATGGCATCTGCTTTGTCTTGCTATGTAATTAATGACGAGATCAGACAACAGCTATCAAAAAAACGGACCAACACGTGGTCCGTTTTCATTCATTATTAAGCTTTTACGATGTTCGTTGCTTGTAAGCCGCGTGGACCTTCTTCAGTATCAAAAGTTACTGCTTGGCCTTCGTCTAAAGTTTTAAATCCATCTGATTGAATAGCTGAAAAATGTGCAAATACATCATTGCCATCTTCACCTGTAATAAATCCAAAACCTTTGTCTGCGTTAAACCATTTTACTGTACCGTTGTTCATATATATTTCCTCCTAGTGCATAAAAATATGCAAGTTATTGCAAAAAATGTTGAGTGGCAAAAGGAGAAGTATAGTTTTTAAATATATAACTCAAATTACTTATCAAAATTGATTACTTAATTACTATAACATATTTATTAGGAATAAACAATGCCCACGACTTTTCCTTGGACTTTCTAAAATAATCAAAGATGCGCTTGACAAAGCCCTAGCAAAAGACACTCCTATTCTCTCTATTTCCAGTTAGTTTTATTTAACTTTAAATAATCACTACGCGCCAAATAATCAAATAGCGGAGCTAATCCTGGTGAAAAATTTACTTCCTCAAACCGCTTAATAAATTGTACGCCTTTAATTTTATTTGGTTCGTTCAGGGTAACTTTTCCTTGGGCTTGTTTGGCAAAATAAAAATGTCCTTGCCAAACGATTGAATCAAAAACAAGTGGTCCAGTAAAAATTTCTTCAAGTTCAGTAATTTCCACTGCTAATTCTTCTTTCATTTCACGAATCGCACATTCCAGCGCTGATTCACCAAGTTCTTGTTTTCCGCCAGGGAAATTCCAAGTGTCTGGCCGATCTTTTAAGATAAGAATTTCATCAGATTGATTTTTAAGAAGTACTCGCGAAAATTCTTTTTTCATTTCGTTTAACCCTCTTCTTCATTTTTTATTGAGAAGCCACACTTGGCAGCATAAAAATATAATGCAAAATACGATCCGCATACGATGGATTTTTTTCAAAGTCATTGACTTCTTCATTGACTAGCTCCAAATCATCGGTAATCACTCCAGCAACGTCCATAAAGAGCATTTTACTTAGTACCTCTGAGTCATTAACTGTCCAAGCATAAACTGCTTTTTTCTGTCGGTCAGCTTTTAAAATGAAGGTATCATTCAACGTAGTAGCTTCCATTGTATACAAATCAGCTTGTGTTTCTGGAAAAGTGAAATTATAGGGCAAAATAAAACTAACTTTTACTTTTGATTTGGCTTTTTTAAACGCTTTGATCACATTGTAGTCGAGAGATTGAACCTGATGGTTATTCTTTATCAAAGGACGTTCATATTTTTCAATAAAGTTAGAAAGTGCACCTTGACTATCTTGTTTGGACGTTTTAATTTCTACTAGTAATTTTTGTTTGGCTTGGTTTGCTTTCGCTAAATAATCATCAAAACTGGCAATTGGTGCTTCTTGGCCATTTTCTTTAACGGTCATTTTTGTTAATTCAGCTAACGTAAATTCTTGTGGCGTGCCATCAACGCCGGCGAGTTCTTTAAGGTTTGCATCATGCATCACAACAAATTGATGGTCTTTGGTTTCTTGAACATCAATTTCAATATAATCTGGTTTAAATTTAATGGTTCTTTCCATAGCAGGAATAGTATTTTGTACCCCATTACTATTGGTGACCCCTCGATGCGAAATAATCAAAGGTTTTGATTCTAATAGCCCTGTTAAGTAAACAGCGTTGAAAATTATATAGCCGCCAAAAATGGTGAATAGTCCTAGGCCCATCCCGATAGTCACTAATTTATTACGTTTCGTTTCTTTGTCAAAGGAAACTTTTGTCGTCATTTCTGCTTGAACATTTAATTGTGTATATAAGAAATTAATCAGTAATACTGAAAGCCAAGCATTAGACACAAACTGTAAAAATTGGACAACCGTTAAATTTAAAATCCCACCTAGCAAACTAATGGTATCGCTCAAGGTATCTAACTTCAACTGTAGAAGATAAAGTAACACATAAATAACATACGTTGAAACAAATACCGCGATCGTCACAAATGCAATATTACGAATAATGAACCATAATCGTTTGTTTGTCATTGACCAACTAGCCTTAACTGCCTCGCCCGCTTTTTTTCTCTCCAAAATCATTAATGGAAGCGTGTAAATGAAACGAATAGCTAAATACCAGACTAATAACCCTAAAGCCAGTAGCCCCACCAAGTAAGGAATTCGTTGGGACAAAAATTCAACAATAAAATCTGGAATCACAAATTTCGTCAATAGATTACTTTGGAAAATCAGGTTACCAAAAGGGACAATGACAACAAAATAACCGAAAAAGAATAACCACGAACGGGCACCTTGCTTTTTAAGAACCTTAAAAGATGCCTTGGTAACTCCTTTAAAATGAAAGCGATGGTCTTGCCGTATTTGAAAAATCCCTAATAATAAAAAGGTAAACTGATAAAAAACTGCACCTAAAAAAAGGAACAACAAGAGAATTAATAACACCAGAGCAAGCGGCTTTTCTAACAATAAATTCAGGTTATTAAACGAAAGATAAGGAATACCTTGAGTTTTTAGTGCGTTGGAAGTCGCCCAACTAAAAGCCCCACCCACCAATAATAATAAGACATTTAAAGTAAAAAATAACCATAAGTACTGCAAGATGTCTTTAAAAAATTGCCTTGTTCCATTTTTAAATGTTTGCCAAGCAGACATACAAACTCCTCCATTCTAAAAGTATCTGATTAAAGTTCTTCCATACGAATCCTAAATTAAAACAACGGCAATCCAAATTGAAATAAATGATGGCAAAATAACAATAATGATTGCGACTGGCTCATCAATAGTTCCTTGTAACGTATTTTTTACTTCTGAAGAAACAATAAACTGATCAAAAATCACTTGATAAATAGTAACATAAATCAATACCCATTGAATATAATATTCAATTATTTTCATTAAAGCGATGGGTAAAACAATTTTTTTCGTCGTTAAATTCAATAAAAAATATAACAAAAGACTCGTACCGATGATAACGACTATCCCTAAAAGAAATAACGACTCTAACCGCTGGCCTATTACGTTTGAAACGCCTATTGTTAATAATAAATACATAGCTACCGAAATTAAGATGCTCACACTTAGCATAACAGAAAACAAAAGTAATGCCTTAAGAAAAAGCCACTTATCAACTCTTTTATTTCCAATCAATAAACCTAAAAGAATCACCGACAAAAGTAAAATCAATTCAATCATTCGTTCCTCCTCTCAAAACAAATGAAAATAAATTCATATGTTCATGTTTATTTTATCAAACCAAAATGAATTTGTTAAACATTTCACATGTTATTTAATAAACGACTATCACTATAAAAAAGACAAGTTTCCTAATAAAGGAAACTTGTCTTGTCTTTTTATTCTTTTTACTTCGTTATTTTTTGATAGTTTGCGAATAATTGATTCGCATCTCCTTCTCCATCAATTTTCTTGAGATGGCCGTTATCTATTTTAAACATAGATGGCACATGTAAAACTTTATTTTCTCGGATAAATGTTGACCATTCCTTCATGGTCTCTTTGTTGGTTAATTCTACATAGTAAACCTGTTTAGGTGCTTGTAATAGTTTCTCGAAATCCTGACAATCTGAACAGTTTTTCTTTTTTAAAACAACATAAAATGTTTCGCCAGAGTGTTTTTTTTCTTGATACTCATTGAAACTTAATTCCTTTTTATGCGGAATAAATGTAAAACCTACCAACAAACTAAGTAACAAAATTAACAGACTGAACGAAATTTTTTTATTCATGTTTTTTCTTCCTTTTTAGTTTGTCTAATTTTTTCTTTTTTTATTTTTTGTTATGCCAAAGCTAATAGCCACTATAAGGACAATTAAACCTGCGATTATGTAAAGTGGATTTACTGTTGTATTAGTCATTGGTAAATGAATTCCTTTACTTGCTGATTTTCCAAAATTGACTGGGTTCGTTGGCGCTTGATGATTTGTAGGCGTCAATGGTTTCTTCGGTTTTAGCGGTTGTTTAGGTTCAGGTTTTTTTGGATCTTCTGGTGTTGGCGCAGGTGGTGTTACGGTTGGCTTGTTGGAATGCAACACGTCACCTTCGTTGCCAAAGTTTAAGTCAGCTTGATTAGGAATGCCACCTTGTTCAATATAAGGTGCTAATTCTTCATCGGTTGCGCCGGCTTTAATTTTAGTGGTAATAGTCATTGTGTATGTATGACCACTCAAATAGGCATAACTATCGTCTTTTTTGTTCATTTCAAAAGTTACTCTGTTATTTTCTTGTGTTACTGTGCCATTGGCTGTAACATCTTTGCCATTTTCATCAGTGACTTTCACATCAATGATGTCTAACACTTTATTAATGTCATCTACCATGCTGGCTTGGGTCCAAGTGCTTGTTTCATTACCGAAAGCTGTTTTGACGTTCCATTTAAATTCTTGGTCGCGGTTGGTTAGATCTAAATGTTCTTGACCTTCGACGTCTTTAGTAATATTTGGATCAACTGGCGGTGGTGTTACGGTTGGTTTGTTGGAGTGTAACACGTCCCCTTCGTTGCCAAAGTTTAAGTCGGCTTGATTAGGAATGCCACCTTGTTCAATATAAGGTGCTAATTCTTCATCGGTTGCGCCGGCTTTAATTTTAGTGGTAATAGTCATTGTGTATGTATGACCACTCAAATAGGCATAACTATCGTCTTTTTTGTTCATTTCAAAAGTTACTCTGTTATTTTCTTGTGTTACTGTGCCATTGGCTGTAACATCTTTGCCATTTTCATCAGTGACTTTCACATCAATGATGTCTAACACTTTATTAATGTCATCTACCATGCTGGCTTGGGTCCAAGTGCTTGTTTCATTACCGAAAGCTGTTTTGACGTTCCATTTAAATTCTTGGTCGCGGTTGGTTAGATCTAAATGTTCTTGACCTTCGACGTCTTTAGTAATATTTGGATCAACTGGCGGTGGTGTTACGGTTGGTTTGTTGGAGTGTAACACGTCCCCTTCGTTGCCAAAGTTTAAGTCGGCTTGATTAGGAATGCCACCTTGTTCAATATAAGGTGCTAATTCTTCATCGGTTGCGCCGGCTTTAATTTTAGTGGTAATAGTCATTGTGTATGTATGACCACTCAAATAGGCATAACTATCGTCTTTTTTGTTCATTTCAAAAGTTACTCTGTTATTTTCTTGCGCTACTTTGCCATTGGCTGTAACATCTTTACCATTTTCATCAGTAACTTTCACGTCTGTAATGTCTAACACTTTATTAATGTCATCCACCATGCTAGCTTGGGTCCAAGTGCTTGTTTCGTTGCCAAAGGCTGTTTTGACATTCCATTTAAATGCTTGGTCACGATTAGTTAAGTCTAAATGTTCTTGGCCTTCGACGTCTTTAGTAATATTTGGATCTACTGGCGGCGGTGTTACGGTTGGTTTGTTGGAGTGTAACACGTCTCCTTCATTGCCAAAGTTCAAGTCGGCTTGGTTGGGAATCCCACCTTGTTGGATATAAGGGGCTAATTCTTCGTCCGTTGCGTCAGCTTTAATTTTGGTTGTAATGGTCATGGTATAGGTATGTCCAGCTAAGTATGAGTAGCTGTCATCTTTTTTGTTCATAGTAAATGTTACTTTGTTATTTTCTTGCGCTACTTTGCCATTGGCTGTAACATCTTTACCATTTTCATCAGTGACTTTCACGTCTGTAATGTCTAACACTTTATTAATTTCATCTACCATGCTGGCTTGGGTCCATGTGCTTGTTTCGTTGCCGAAAGCTGCTTTGACGTTCCATTTGAATGCTTGGTCGCGGTTGGTTAAGTCTAAATGATCTTGACCTTCGACGTCTTTAGTAATATTTGGATCTACTGGCGGTGGTGTTACGGTTGGTTTGTTGGAATGTAACACGTCCCCTTCATTGCCAAAGTTCAAGTCGGCTTGGTTGGGAACCCCACCTTGTTGGATATAAGGGGCTAATTCTTCGTCCGTTGTGCCGGCTTTAATTTTAGTTGTAATGGTCATTGTGTATGTGTGACCAGCTAGGTAGGCATAACTGTCGTCTTGCTTATTTATTTTAAAAACAATGTTGTTGTTATCAGTAGTTAATGTTCCTTCAGCTGTTACATCTGTTCCATTTTCATCGGTGACAACGACTTTTTGAATATCTAACAATGAATTAATGTCATCTGTAATACTTGCTTGGGTCCAATCGTTTGTTTGATTACCAAAATCAGCTTTTACATGCCAATCAAAGGAATCATCCCGATTCGTTAAATCTAAATGTTCTTGATTTTCAATATCCTTAGTAATTTCTGGATCTTCTGGCGTCACATCACAGTCATGGGCATGGTCATTTTTAGGAATGGTTGCTTCAGGAAAGTCTTTAGCTACCTCACCTTGAGTCATTGATCCTGAGCTAACTACTGTATCGGCATCAATTGCTGTATTTTCTTTAACAGTATAATGAATGGTAATATTCCCCACATAGCCTGCTACACTGACAGCTGAAATGGTTTGTCCGTTAATTTGAACAGGCACATCATTTCCGGCATCATCCGTAGCCGTTGCTGATTGAATGTCAAATTGATCAGCAACTGTTAGCGAGGCATTAGCTGGCGCTGATTGTCCCACGCGATCTTGGACAATTTGTTTTAATTGTGCTGTAAAATCATCAATAGATTGGCTAGTAATAAAATCTTCTGGTGTGCTGGCACCTTTTTGTAGCTCTTGTTTTACAAAAGGACCAACTTCTGATTGGTATTTATCATAATAAGAATTAACTGAACTTAAAGAATCGACACTTTCCCAAAAGGCATTAATCATTTCATACCCTTCATTTGTAACTTCTTGATTCAACGCTAAAACTTCTTCTGCTGCACCTTGATAGTCATTACTATATTCCACAGATATATAATTGCTAGCTCCCCAAATACCTAATTGATGATTTGGATCTGGATATTCATTAATTTTATCATTTGTATTGGTTTTGTGTAAGTAACCATCTAAGCGAGTATTAGCAACTCCATCCGTTACTAACAAAAAATAAGTTTTTCGATTCGTTAAGTCACCATGTGTCGCATTATATTCATCTAAGGCTAATTTCATGCCTTGTGCAGTCGGTGTTCCACCATAAGTTCGAACATCTCCAAAATTTGACACAAATTGACTTTTATCAAATGTTAATGGTGTATTTACGCGAACATTTAACTCTTTGTCTCCGTCATTGATTTTTGTCGTTCCATCAGGAAACATAAATTGGCGTCCACCACGATAAGAAGTAAGCATGACACGATCTTTGTCTGTTAAGCCTTGAACCACTTCATCAATCGCTGAGCGAACCATTGGAAAATTGTCTGAAAAGCTTCCGCTAGCATCTTCAACGACGACTAAATCGACTGGTTCCGTTTCCCCTGCAACGACTGGAAATGCAGCTTCCCCTTCTAATATTCGTTTACAATCGGCTAAGCTTTCATCTTGAACTTTCACCGTATTGGTCATTCCTTCTGTATCTCCTGCTTTAACCACTCCTTCAGCTAAAGCCAATGTGGGACTGAAATTTCCCACAACTGTTCCAGCGACAATCACCATTGTCGATAATAATTTCGTTGCTTTCTTAAACATTTTAATCCTCCCTATTTTCTTTCGCTAGTGTTTGGGACACTTGCTTCTCTTTACTTCAACTACAGCTCCTTAAATCTTTCATCAAGTCGATGTGTCTCCTTATTTTTGTGACACATCTCTTACTCAATTTCTGATTCTATCACCTTTATATGCTAAAAATTGGCAGTATTCGGCTCTTGAAAACGTAAAATTTGTCTTTTAAAAATTAATGAAAAGACTATCTACTAACAAAGTTGGCTTTCACTTACTTTTTTACACCTGATTCCTTTTAAAAGTCTTTTTTTACACAAAAAAAGTAAAAGAACCTTTACAATCCTTTTACTTAATTGTTAGATGCTATTCATAATTTTCTTAGTTTTTTTCTATAAGCTGAATAGTTTAGCCCGTTTATTTCAACAATATTTGACGTTAGTCAGCCGTTTCGTTATAGTTAAAGAAAAGGCTTTTTGGTAGGAGTGAATACGATGAATGAGTGGCCCCATCAGTTAATGATGCTTTTAACCCCACTTTTTGAGCTATGTATTTTAGGTCTGAATGTTTTTTCGATTATTGTTTTAGTTTGGGGTGTTTGTTTAGCAGGAAAAGATTTCATTAAAAGTGAACGACAAAATCAAAGCCGCTTTACCTTAACCAAAATGAATACGTTCATCAAAAACTTCCTTGGTAGCTACATTCTGTTAAGTTTAGAAATTTTAATTGCTGCTGATATTATTGAATCTATTGTCAAACCAACTTTTCAAGATATTTTGAAATTGGCAACCTTGGTGATCATCCGTACAGTTATTTCTTATTTCTTACATAAAGAAATTGAAGACACTATGACCGATATGGAACAACAAGAAAAAGAACCAGCTACCCCAAAAAATTAGCGGGTACGCTGGTTCTTTTTTTATTTAATCGCTTTAAAATAATGAAGTGGTTCGTTAGACAAACGCTGCATTTTACGTTTTTTATCTTCAATAATTGCTAAAATCTCGTCTGAAAAATTTTCTAAAATAACACGGCCACCTTTATAGGTGTGTCCACCCATTTCAGCAACTTCGCTGGCCGTCAAAATGACTTTACGATGCGCAATTTTTTTGAAAAATTCTTCAATTAAGTACGTCGGTAAGTAAAAATTATTTTGAGCAGAAAATGATTCCAAATAAATAAAATCATCGATGCTGATGAAACAATCATCCATCGATAAGTATTCAATTGATCTGTCTATATATAATTCACGCTTTTGTAAAATTTCTTTGACTTTTTTATTTAATAAATTCAATGATTCAATTTCTTTAACCAAATGTTCTAGTTCACGATAACGTACTTCTTTTCGCTCTTTGTAAGATGAATGTAAGGCGGCACTTGCTGTGACTATTAGCGCACCGACGATTACACCGACCATTCCGGCGATAAAAACAAACATATTTTTCCCCTCGCTCTTTTCTAATTTTCCATTTTAGTATAACATAATCCAAAAGTTTCGGATAAAAAATGACACAAAATTTTTCAAGCGACTTCGTTGACCTTTATTGACCAAAGAGGTATACTTTTCATAGGCATTCAAAGTGCTTTGTGATAGAATGACTTTAAAAGTTTCTTTATATAGGAGGATTTACTTATGAATTTAATTCCAACAGTTATTGAACAATCATCTCGCGGTGAACGTGCTTATGACATTTACTCTCGTTTATTAAAAGACCGCATCATTATGCTAAGCGGCCCTATCGATGATAACGTGGCAAACTCAGTGATTGCACAGTTATTATTCTTAGATGCTCAAGATTCAGAAAAAGACATTTACTTGTACATTAACTCTCCTGGTGGCAGCGTTTCTGCAGGTTTAGCGATTTTCGATACCATGAATTTCGTTAAAGCGGATGTCCAAACTATCGTATTAGGAATGGCGGCTTCTATGGGTAGCTTCTTATTAACAGCTGGTCAAAAAGGCAAACGTTTCGCTTTACCAAATGCGGAAATCATGATTCACCAACCACTTGGTGGCGCTCAAGGGCAAGCAACAGAAATTGAAATTGCTGCTCGTCACATTTTAGACACTCGTCAACGTTTAAATTCAATTTTAGCTGAACGAACTGGCCAACCTATTGAAGTGATTGAACGTGATACCGATCGTGATAACTATATGACTGCCGAACAAGCAAAAGAATATGGTTTAATCGATGAAGTAATGGAAAATAGTAGCGCCTTAAATTAAAAATAAAAAATGGAAACAGCGACTGTCGCTGTTTCCATTTTTTTATTTTTCAATGTATCCTCGTAATTCTTCTTCAGTAACACTTTCGTCAAAGATATGCTCACCAATGACGATCGTTGGCACAAATTGAATGTGCGCCGCATTGGCTTCAGCAATCACTGCGGAAACAAGCGTTGCATCTGTTTGTTCTTTTAAGCCAAGATTTTTTTCAGCATACGTCGCTACTTCTTCTAAGGTTAAGTTTCCCCATTCATCTTGCGTAGCAAACATTTTATGCAATGCTGACAGTGCTTGTTCAGGCGCTGAATAGTCAATGTAGTGATGCATCACATTGCCGCGTTGTAAACTTTCTTTTTCTTTATCAAACAACTTAATGATACGTTCAACTTTACCACTTTTGACAGATTGTGCTAACAGTTCCTCAGACTCTTCAAACCATTTTCTGCAATAAGGACAGCGAACATTGATAAATTCTATCATTTTGACAGGGGCATTGCGCTCACCAATGTGAAGCCCTGTTTCTGTGTTAACTTTTGTTGCATCAATTACTGAAATATCCATAAAAAACCTCATCCTTTCAAACCTTTATTTCTCTTTTAGTATACCGTTTTTCAATAAAAAAATCATAAGACACGAATTCAAATTTTCTGAATTCGTGCCTCTGTTCACTTTTTTAACGATTAATCGAACGAGCCATTCTAGCAACAGTATGTCTTTTCCCGCGTATCGCATCAGAAAGCTCTTTAATATTTTCAATACCAACTAAGCCCATATTGGCATCGCCAATATGTTGAATATCTACGCCTAAAATTTTATTTCTAATGCCGATTGCTTGGATAACTTCAGGTTGAGCACTTTCTTGTGAAGTTCCAATGGCACTCATAACTAATTTTCCTTTTGAATGTGCAAAATCCACAACTTCTTTGACTTGTTGATCATCGATGCCCCAAACCGTGCCGACTGCTGGGACTAAGACAATATCAGCGCCCGCTTCAATAAATTGTTCAGCTGATTTTAAACTGACCACTGGTTCATCTACGCCTGAACTGTGCATTTTTCCGGCAATAATGATGCCGTCAAAATGTTTTTTGGCTAAGGCCACGTTCTTAGCAATCAAGTCGTTGGTCACGCCAGTTCCTGGATTACCTGTCAATAAGATAAAATCCAAACCCAGTTCATTGGCTTTTTTGAAAGTAGCTGCTGATGCTTTTCTACCTGGTTCAATCGAAACTCTCGTTGAAGCTAAGTCTAAATTTTCATCAACAGGTTCGACATTCATGCCAATCGGTAAACCGACTAGTTCTTTCAAACGATGAATAACCTCATCATTAGGGACACATGTTTCCGCAGTATATTGCCCTTCATAAGCGGCTACTACAATGGGTTGATTAACATCGAAAACATTCAATAAAATCATGTCTGCGCCATATGCTTTTGACATTTCCGCACAAGTGATATCACCTGCTACGGATGGATGAACTACCACATTTTCCGATAAAATTACGCGCCCTTCGCTCGCTTTAATACTCTGAAACAGCTCTTCTTTTGACATCCGTTTGATTTCTGATGCATTTGCACTAATTAATCGTTGAACCATTTTGACCCCTCCAATAGTTTTTAATGTTTTAGTTAAAAACAGCAATAAGTAATCGCTTGCATTTTATTACATGCAACATTCGTGCCAACGTCGTTTCTTTAAACCACAGGTCAACACTACATTTCAGCGCTACACACTTTTTGCACACTTTATTTTTTTTACACGCTTAAAGAAAAAGTGAAGGATAGCACTTCAAACGGAAATGTTATTCTTCACTTCTGGAGCAGAAAAGTTACGCACTTTTTTCTCGTAATTTTTCTGCAAATTCATTAATTTTTCGAATACGATGATTAATACCTGACTTAGAAATAGCTCCTGAAGGAATCATTTCCCCTAGTTCTTTGAGACTAACTTCCGGATACTCTAACCGTAATTCTGCGATTTCCTGAAGTTTCTCTGGTAATGACGTCAGCCCTACTGTACTTTCAATAAATTGAATATTTTCAATTTGTTTTGAAGCCGCATCAATAGTTTTATTTAAATTCGCTGTTTCGCAATTCACTAAACGATTTACTGAATTCCGCATATCACGGACAATCCGGACATCTTCAAATTTCAACATAGAGTTCGTGGCACCAATTAACGTTAAAAAGTCGGCAATTTTTTCAGCACCTTTTAAATAACAAATATACCCATTTCGGCGTCCCAATGTTCGAGCGTTTAAGTCATAGTAATTCAACATCTTACAAATATCATTATTGTGTTCTTCATAAATTGAAAAAATTTCTAAATGATAGCGACTTGTTTCCGGATTATTAACTGAGCCAGAAGCCATGAAGGCCCCACGTAAATAGGAACGCATTTTTTGCGCGTTACCCATGATTTCATTTGACACATTGCCATTAAAAACGACCCCATCCATAATATCCAAATCAGCTAGAATTTTTTGTGTATCTTGTTTTAGACGCACAATGTAAACATTATTTTTCTTTAGTTTCATTTTTTTACGAACTAATAATTCTGCTTGTGCATGGTAATGATCTTTCAGCAATGAATACATTCGACGAGCAATTGCAGCATTTTCCGTTTGTACATTCAAGACAAACTGTTGATTAACTAAGCTAAGTGAGCCATTCATCCGAATTAATGCTGCTAATTCTGCTTTCGCGTGTTCTCGATGGACTTCTAAACCAGTTAACTCTTTTTTGACATCCGAGGCAAAAGACATCTAAGCTCCTCCTCTCTTGATTCTTTTGATTAATTAATATTTCGTTCCAAATACGATACGGAAAAGTTCTTCAACAACTTTTTCCCCATCATGAAAAACTCCGCCATCTCTTAATTCTAAAAAGTCTGTCGAAATGACTCGGCAACCTTCTTCACGTAATCCTTGAAAATCATGCTTTACTTGAACTAAATATTCATCATAAATTTCAGGATCCATGTAATTTTCTGGTACTTTTTCTGTGTTAACCAGCACTGTATCAACAAACTGCGCTTGTAGATGCTCGTTTAAGACACGAACATGATCGGCATCCGTAAAATGTTCCGTTTCCCCTTTTTGGGTCATGATGTTACAAATATAGACTACTTCCGCAGCTGTTTGTTTGATGGCTTCACCAATTTCTGTAATAACTAAATTAGGCAAAATACTTGTAAAAAGGCTCCCTGGTCCTAACACGACCATGTCTGCTTCTTCAATTGCTTTGACGACTTTGCGCGCAGCTCTTGGCTGTTCTTCTCCGTGTGTATTTGTCACAAACACATGGTCAATCGTCTTGCGATCCAGTGCAATTTTTGATTCTCCCACCGCCACTGAGCCATCTTTAAATACGGCATGTAACGTTAATGGCCGTTCTGATGATGGATAAATCCGTCCATCAACATGCATCATTTTTGAAAGCAATTGAATGGCTTCATACGTACTTCCTCTCATTTCTGAGACAGCAGCAATGATTAAATTACCGATTGCATGATTGGCAAAATGACTATCTGATTTATCAAAACGATATTGAAAAATATCTTCATATAATTGTGGCATATCTGACAATGCCACTAAGACATTTCTTAAATCTCCCGGAGGTGTCATGTTATTAATAGAGGAACGAAGCTCACCACTACTACCGCCGTCATCAGCGACCGTTACGACGGCAGTAATATCAACACTTTGATTTCTTAAACTTTTCAAAATTACTGGCAAGCCTGTTCCACCACCAACAACCACGATCTTCGGTTTACGAATTCGATAGGTTTTCATTAAGAGCGATTAACCGTTTCTTTTCTTTTTAAGCGGTCGCGGTGGGTAATATTTACATGGTAATCTTCCTCTTTTAATTCAGCGCCAACACGTTCTGTCAATGCAACAGAGCGATGTTGTCCGCCAGTACAGCCAATTGCAATTGTGACGCTACTTTTACCTTCTTTTTTATATCCAGGTAAGACTGTTCGCAGTAAATCGATAAATTTTGTATAAAATTCATCTGTTTCTGGGAAGCCCATCACATAATCATAAACAGGTTGATCCATTCCAGTTAACGGTCGTAGTTCATCAATATAATGGGGGTTAGGTAAAAAGCGAACATCCATAACGATATCTGCATCAATCGGCAACCCATATTTAAAGCCAAAGGACACCATTTCCACTCGAAATTCGTGTGTCTCTCTCGTTGCTAGTTCTTTATTCAAACGTTCTCGCAATTGACGAGGGGACAAGTCCGTAGTGTCAATAACCAACTGAGCATCCGCCTTGATTTCTTCCAGCATTGCACGTTCTTTACGAATACCTTCTGTCACTAAACCATCCATCGCCATTGGATGCGCACGCCGTGTCTCTTTATAACGAGAAACTAACTCTTCATCGGTGGCATCTAAAAATAAAATCGTTGTATCAATAAAATTAGTATTTTCAAGTTCGACTAACATATCCTGAATTTCTCTAAAGAAGGTCCGTGAACGTAAATCGATCACTAACGCAATCTTGGTAACTTTTCCAGATTCTTTAATTAATTCCCAAAATTTTGGGATTAAGCTTGGTGGTAAATTGTCGATACAGAAATAGCCCATGTCTTCAAAGCTTTGAACAGCGACTGTTTTTCCAGCGCCACTCATTCCTGTAATAATAACCAGTTGTAAATTTTCTGGCATATTCAACACTCCCTTCACTTGCATTACTATATTATAACACCCCGGGCGTATCAAAGAAAGCTTTTCAATCATTCTTATAAAGATTTCTATTCTTTCATAGAAAAACAGCATTGACATTTTTGTCAATGCTGTTTTAATTGCTGAATTATACTATATAACTCTGTGTTATTTTAATACAAACTCAATTTCTGTTTTATCAGTAAAATTAGCTTCAAACTCAAATTGTTTTACTTGTTCATTCACGGCTAACTTTTTCGTAATGTGTTCTTTAATTTGTTCATTTGTAGCTGTTTTGATTGACAATCCATCTAAAAGAGTCATGATTTTGTCTTGTGCTGCCTTACCTTCTAATTCTAAATCAGCAGATTCATCTTCATACGTTGCTTCAATTGTTCCGTTCGATTTTATTTCATAGGTGAACTCAATTTCATTTTCGTCGTATTCGATTTCTACGTCAATCTCTTGAAGACTGGCAACAGTCGGTGTCGGTGTGGTTAGTTCATTGTCTGCTGTTTCATGGTCCCCACCAACTTCAGGAGTTACAGTTTCCCACTTAAAGGTACCAATTTTAGCTGTTGCTAGATAGGGATTATTAATGGTAATGACTTTCAATTGAAGGTCTGAATGGTTGGCGATATCTGTTAAAATCCCCAGAGCCTGATATGTATTTTGTGTAAAACGTGTCGCAATATTTTGCGCATCAATTGTGGAATAGCCTAATGTTTCCCAGGTGATTTGTTGCTTTAATTCCTGATGAACGGCTTGTACTGTCGCCGGCTCCAATTGAATGCCCGTTGCTTCTTTTAAGTCTTTCTTGGTAAAACTCATTACTTTTTCATGGTCTGATTGTGAAATTAAAGTAGCTGCTTCCATTGTGTTACTATGTACAAAAGGTGTGATTCCGATAGCTAAGACCATTCCTGCTGTTAATAAACTTGTTGTTATTTTTTTGTTTTTCATTTAAGACTTCCCTTCGTGTTCATTGTTATTTTGTTAACAAACATAGTATATCTTTTGATTACACATTAAGTCAACATTTATTTTTAATTTTTATTAAAAAATATTTGTTATTTTATAATAAAAGAACCTTGTTTTCCATAAAAACAAGGTTCTTTATCTAATCATTAATGTTTATTTCAGAACACGTTTTAAATAATATCCTGTGTAACTGTCTTTGACTTTAGCAACTTCTTCTGGTGTTCCAGTCGCCACGATCGTCCCACCACCGTCGCCACCTTCTGGCCCTAGATCAATCACATGATCCGCAGATTTGATGACATCCAAGTTATGTTCAATCACTAAAACGGTATTGCCCGCTTCCACTAAACGCTCTAATACTAGAAGCAACCGCGCAATATCATCGGTATGCAAGCCTGTTGTTGGTTCATCCAGAATATAAAAGTTTTTCCCATTAGAATTTTTATGAAGTTCACTCGCTAGCTTCATCCGCTGTGCTTCCCCACCAGATAAAGTAGTTGCCGGCTGCCCCAATGTCACATAGCCTAAGCCTACATCCACAATTGTTTGCAATTTACGATGAATTTTAGGAATATGTTTGAAAAATTCTACGGCATCTTCCACCGTCATATCTAAAATATCAGAAATGTTTTTGCCTTTATAATGAACTTCTAACGTCTCAGAATTATAACGTTTGCCATGACAAACTTCGCAAGGCACATAGACATCAGGTAAAAAGTGCATTTCAATTTTGATGATACCATCCCCGCGACAAGCTTCACAACGGCCACCTTTGACGTTAAAACTAAAGCGACCTTTTTTATAGCCACGAACCTTGGCTTCATTTGTTTGGGCAAACAAATCGCGAATGTCATCAAAAACACTAGTATAAGTCGCTGGATTACTTCTTGGTGTTCGACCAATTGGACTTTGGTCAATGTCAACAATCTTTTCAATGGCTTCATAACCAGTGATACTTTTGTGTTTCCCAGGTTTATTGGAATTACGATTTAATTTTTGGGCCAGCGCTTTTTTCAAAATTTGATTGACTAAAGTACTTTTCCCTGAACCTGAAACACCTGTGACAGCAACAAATTCACCTAGCGGAAATTCAACACTGACATTTTTCAAATTATTTTCACTGGCACCAGTGACTTTGATCGCTTTGCCATTACCTTTGCGACGTTCTTTTGGCACAGGAATCACTTTTTTCCCAGAAAGATATTGTCCAGTCAATGAATGCGGATTTTTAGCAACCTCTTCCGGCGTACCAGCGGCTACAATTTCACCGCCCAGATGTCCAGCGCCAGGTCCCACATCAATCAAGTAATCCGAAGCCATCATTGTATCTTCATCATGTTCCACCACAATTAATGTATTGCCTAAGTCCCGCATTTTTTTCAATGAGTCAATCAAGCGGTCGTTATCTCGTTGATGCAAACCAATTGATGGTTCATCTAAAATGTAAAGGACGCCTGATAAGTTTGATCCAATTTGTGTTGCTAAGCGAATTCTTTGTGCTTCTCCGCCAGAAAGTGTACCAGCAGCTCGACTTAAGGTTAAGTAATCTAACCCGACATTTTTTAAGAAGGTTAACCGATCTTCGACTTCTTTTAAAATTGGCCGAGCAATCGTTGTTTCTTGTTCAGATAAAGACACACCTTCAAAAAATTGGACCGCATTTTTTATTGCTAATTCACTGACTTCACCAATGTGCGTACCATTGATTTTCACAGCTAAAGCTTGCGGATTCAAACGATACCCTTGACAGCTTCGACAAGTCAATTCTGTCATGTATAACCGCATTTGATCTCGTGTAAAATCGCTATTTGTTTCATGATAACGTCGTTTAATATTTTTTAAAATCCCTTCAAATGGCACTTCCACATCACGAACACCACCAAAGTCATTTTCATAATGAAAATGAAAGTTTTTCTCGCCAGAACCATTTAAAATAATTTCTTGTTGGTCTGCAGGTAATTCTTCAAACGGCGTATCCATATCAATCCCAAAACTGGTGGCTGCTTGTTCCAACATTTGTGGATAATATTGGGAACTAATAGGGTTCCACGGAACAATGGCTCCTTCTCTCAAGGTTTTAGTGGGATCTGGAATCACTAAGTCTTTGTCCACTTCTAATTTAACACCTAAACCATCACAATCGGGACAAGCGCCAAATGGTGCATTAAATGAAAACAAGCGCGGTTCCAATTCACCGACTGTGAACCCACAATAAGGACAAGCATAATGTTCACTAAACAACATTTCTTCTTGACCAATCACATCAACAATTGCGTAACCTTCAGCTAAACGCAAAGCCGCTTCAAACGAATCAAACAAGCGAGAGCGAATGCCTTCTTTCACAACGATACGGTCAATCACAATCGCAATATCATGTTTTTTATTTTTTTCAAGTTCTGGTGCCTCACTAACATCATAGGTTTCACCATCCACCCGCATTCTGACATACCCTTCACGTTGGATCATTTCAAACACTTTTTTATGTTGGCCTTTTTTCTTGACCACAACAGGCGCCAAAATTTGAATTTTTGTTCGCTCTGGTAGCTCTAAGACTTTATCAACCATCTGTTCAACAGACTGACTGGTAATTTCAATATGATCGTTAGGACAAATTGGATGACCTACCCGAGCAAATAACAATCGTAAATAATCATTGATTTCTGTGACCGTCCCTACTGTTGAGCGTGGGTTTTTACTTGTCGTCTTTTGATCAATTGAAATAGCTGGACTTAAACCATCGATGCTGTCAACATCTGGTTTATCCATCTGTCCCAAAAATTGTCGCGCATAAGCAGAGAGACTCTCTACATAACGTCGTTGCCCTTCTGCGTAAAGCGTATCAAATGCTAATGAACTTTTACCAGAACCAGATAGTCCAGTTACAACAACCATTTTGTCACGAGGAATCGTGACATCAATATTTTTTAAGTTATGGGCGCGTGCACCATGAATCACAATTTTATCATTTGCCATATATGTTCTCCTTTTACTAAATCTCTTACGTCAAATCATTTCAAGTCATTCTATAGAGAAAAGATTAGTAAAAGATACGATGGTTCATCGTATCTTTTACTTAATCCGTTGGTTGACTTATTTGGCAGCTTTCAATTCAAGAATGGTATCTCGTAATGTGGCTGCAGTTTCGAAGTCTAATGCTTTGGCCGCATCTTTCATTTCTCTTTCAAGTTTCATTAATAAATCAGCTTTTTCTTGTCTTGATAAATCTTCATATGATTTATCCAATTGAACCACTGTTTCATCTTTATCAGCTGTTTTGGAAATAGAAATCAAATCACGAATTTCTTTAATAATTGTTTTTGGTTCAATACCATGTTCTTCATTATATGCTTCTTGGATTGCCCGACGTCGTGCCGTTTCATCCATAGCTCGTTGCATCGAATCGGTGATTTTATCTGCATACATAATGACTTTTCCTTCAGCGTTCCGGGCAGCCCGTCCCATCGTTTGCACTAACGAGCGTTCACTACGTAAGAAGCCTTCTTTATCCGCATCTAGAATCGCAATTAAGGAAACTTCTGGCACATCGATTCCTTCACGTAATAAGTTAATACCTATTAGAATATCAAATTCGCCTAATCGTAAATCGCGAATAATCTCCGTTCTTTCCAGTGTTTTTATATCACTATGCAAATATTTAACTTTTAAGCCTAATTCTTTGAAATAGTCGGTTAAATCTTCGGCCATTTTCTTCGTTAAGGTTGTGACAAACACTCGCTGATCTTTTTCGATCCGTTCATGAATTTCGCCCACCAAGTCATCAATTTGACCCATAATTGGGCGGATTTCTACTTCTGGATCTAGTAAACCTGTTGGTCGAATGATTTGTTGAACAACCGTCTCTGTTTGTTCCATTTCATAAGGGCCTGGTGTTGCCGATACATAAACAATTTGGTTTACATGTTGTTCAAATTCTTCTAAACGAAGCGGTCGGTTATCAAGTGCACTTGGTAAACGGAAACCATAGTCCACTAACATTTGTTTCCGTGCTCGGTCGCCATTATACATCCCTCTAATTTGCGGCATTGTTACATGAGACTCATCGATTACAAGTAAGAAGTCATCTGGGAAAAAGTCCAACAGCGTATATGGCGGCTCTCCTTCTTGGCGACCATCCATATGTCGAGAGTAATTTTCAATCCCTGACGTGTAGCCCATCTCTCTCATCATCTCAATATCATAGTTGGTTCGCTGTTCCAAACGTTGGGCTTCCAATAATTTGTTTTCACTGCGAAGCACTTTCAAACGTGCTTCTAATTCTTCTTGGATCTGCGAAATGGCGTGTTCCATATGTTCTTCGTTCGTCACGAAGTGTGTTGCTGGAAAAATAGCGACATGCTCTGTTTCGCCGACAATTTCACCAGTTAACGCATCTACTTCACGAATTCGATCAATTTCGTCTCCGAAAAATTCAACACGTAGTGCATGCTCATCCCGTGAAGCTGGGAATATCTCAACCACATCACCGCGGACACGAAAACGCCCCCGTTGAAAATCAATATCATTTCGTTCGAATTGAATATCGACTAAGCTTTTTAGTAACTCATTACGATCCATTTCCATTCCCACACGTAATGAAACAACTTGTTGACTGTATTCCCGCGGATCCCCTAAACCAAAAATACAAGAAACTGATGCTACCACGATGACATCGTTTCGTTCCAATAAAGAACTTGTCGCTGAATGGCGTAGTTTATCAATTTCATCATTAATACTGGAATCTTTTTCAATATATGTATCACTTGAGGGTACATATGCTTCTGGTTGATAATAATCATAGTAACTGACAAAATACTCGACCGCATTATCTGGGAAAAATTCTTTAAATTCCCCGTATAATTGTCCAGCTAGTGTTTTATTATGTGCAATCACTAATGTTGGTTTGTTCACTTCTTGAATCACATTAGAGATTGTAAATGTTTTACCTGTTCCGGTCGCTCCAAGTAAAATTTGAGCTTTTTCTCCACCTTTGACACCGTCAACTAGTTCAGCAATAGCGGCTGGCTGATCTCCGGCAGGCTCATATTTAGAAGCCAAATGAAAGGTATTGGAAGTTTCTCTTTCGATCATTTATAACTCCCCCTCAAAGTGTCTAATTTCTCTTAAATTATCGGCCCATTCTGGCAGAATGTCCACTTATTAGTTTAACATACCGAACATATTTTCGCCACTTTTGCTGTTTCGGACTTCAACTGATCTTAATCTTTTGTTCTTGATTTCTATGTCATATTTTATAACATGAAATGTAAGGAAATTAGAGTTTTTTTCTCTTTTTAGCGTTCAAATACTTGTCAGCTTCCTATTTCTTACTATATAATTGTTCAATATGCAAAACTAGGAGGTATTTTATGAAAAGGAAACACTTTTTACTTTCTTTCTTTGTGATGATGGTAACTCTGCTAACATTCATTAGTGGCACTTCAGCGCATGCAGAAGGAAAGAAATATACAATTGGAACGGATTTAACATTCGCCCCTTTTGAATTCCAAGACTCAAAAGGAAAATACATTGGTATTGACGTTGATTTATTAGATGCGATTGCCAAAGATCAAGATTTTGAAGTGGATTTAAAACCATTAGGCTTCGATAGTGCAGTCCAAGCGATTCAGTCTAAACAAATTGATGGCATGATTGCTGGAATGAGTATTACGGATGAGCGAAAAAAATCCTTTGATTTTTCAGATCCATACTTCGATAGCGGTTTACAATTAGCGGTTAAAAAAGGAAACGACAAAATTAAATCATATGATGATTTAAAAGGCAAAACGGTTGCGGCTAAAGTTGGAACTGAAAGTGCCAATTTCCTTGAAAAAAATAAAGAGAAATATGACTATACCATCAAAAATTTTGACGACGCAACTGGCCTTTATAAAGCCTTAGAAAACGGTGAAGCGGATGCAATCGTTGATGATTATCCTGTATTGGGCTACGCAGTTAAAAATGGCCAAAAATTACAATTAGTTGGCGATAAAGAAACAGGCAGTTCTTATGGTTTCGCAGTGAAAAAAGGCCAAAATCCTGAATTAATCAAAAAGTTCAACGCTGGTTTGAAAAATCTTAAAGACAATGGTACTTATGATAAAATTTTAAACAACTACTTAGCGACAGGCGATGAAACAAATACACAAGACGCTGGCGAACAGATGAAAAAAATCACTCCTAAAAAAGAAAAATATGTGATTGCTAGTGATTCTACGTTTGCTCCGTTTGAGTTTCAAAATGCCCAAGGCGATTATGTCGGAATTGATGTAGATTTAGTCAAACGTGCAGCTGAATTGCAAGGTTTTACTGTTGAATTTAAATTTATTGGTTTTAGTTCTGCTGTCCAAGCTGTTGAATCTGGTCAAGCAGACGGGATGGTTGCAGGCATGACGATTACGGATGATCGTAAAAAAGCCTTCGACTTCTCTGTTCCTTACTTTGATAGCGGTATTCAAATTGCGGTCAAAAAAGGCAATGACAAAATTAAATCGTATGATGATTTAAAAGGCAAAAAAGTCGGCGTAAAAATTGGTACTGAAAGTGCTGATTTCTTAGAAAAAAATAAAAAGAAATATGATTACTCAATTAAGTATTTAGACACAACTGATGCATTATACAGTGCATTAGAAATTGGCGAAGTTGATGCCATGATGGATGATTATCCTGTCATTGGCTATGGGGTTGCGCAAAATCAACCACTAGCGACACCAATTCCTCGTGAAAAAGGTGGTTCTTACGGTTTTGCTGTCAAAAAAGGGCAAAATCCTGAACTACTTGAAATGTTTAACGAAGGCTTAAAAGAAATGAAACGTACAGGTGAATACGATAAAATTATCGGCACTTACGTGAAAGATGGCAACGAAGCCAAAGAAGAAACAGCTGACGAATCTACATTTGTTGGCTTTATGCAAAACAACTGGAAACAATTGTTACACGGTTTATGGATGACGATTCTATTAACGTTGATTTCCTTCGTACTTGCTTTAATTGTCGGCGTTATTTTTGGGCTATTCAGCGTTTCACCAATCAAAGCATTACGTGTACTTTCAACCATTTATGTTGATTTAATTCGTGGAATTCCTTTGATGGTCTTAGCGTTCTTCATCTATTTCGGATTACCTGGTGTGCTTGGCTTTAATATCCCGGTCTTCATTGCTGGGATTATCACATTAACTTTAAATGCCAGTGCCTATATTTCTGAAATTGTGCGCGGCGGAATCAAAGCTGTTCCAGTTGGCCAAATGGAAGCTTCAAGAAGTTTAGGTCTTTCCTATAATCGGACAATGCAAAAAATTATTTTACCACAAGCGATTCGCATTATGATTCCTTCATTCATTAACCAATTTGTTATTTCATTGAAAGATACAACTATCCTTTCAGCAATTGGCTTAATCGAACTACTACAAACAGGAAAAATTATTGTTGCTCGGACATTACAAAGTACAATGGTTTACTTCGTTATTGCGTTAATCTACTTAATTTTAATTACTAGTTTAACTAAATTAGCGAAAAACCTTGAAAAGAAGGTGAACTAATATGACTGAAAAAATCTTAGTTGAACATTTAGTAAAAAAATATGGTGACAACACGGTCTTAAACGACATTAATGTTTCTATTAACGAAGGCGACGTAGTCTGCGTCATCGGTCCTTCTGGTTCTGGTAAAAGTACTTTTTTACGTTGCTTGAATCAATTAGAAGAAGCTTCTAGCGGAGACATTATTATTGATGGTGCGAACTTGACAGATAAAAATACGGACATCAACCAAGTCCGTCAACATATCGGCATGGTTTTCCAACATTTCAATTTGTTTCCACATTTATCTATTTTAGAAAATATTGTTTTAGCACCAACCGATTTAGGTCGCTTATCAAAAGACGAAGCGGAGAAAAAAGCGTTAGAACTTTTAGAACGTGTTGGGTTGGCAGATAAAAAAGATGCCTATCCAGATTCTTTATCTGGTGGTCAAAAACAACGTGTCGCAATTGCACGTGCGTTAGCGATGAATCCTGATATTATGCTTTTCGATGAGCCAACATCAGCTCTTGATCCAGAAATGGTTGGCGATGTTCTTGGTGTAATGAAAGATTTAGCAAAACAAGGAATGACAATGGTCATCGTTACTCACGAAATGGGCTTTGCAAAAGAAGTGGCTAACCGAGTAATGTTCATTGATGGCGGTAACTTCCTAGAAGATGGTTCGCCAGAGCAAGTCTTTGAAAATCCTCAAAACCCTCGAACAAAAGATTTCTTAGATAAAGTATTAAATATTTAAACAAAAGCACTTGGCGCGCGCTAGCGCCCAAGTGCTTTATTTTATGGTTAAATTGTTTCTGTGACAGAGACAGATTGAACGTGCCCTTTTTCTTTTAAGAGATGGTGCAAGTTGGAATGCCAGAAATCTTCTTTGCCTACATAAGAAATCTTTGCTGTTACTGCCTCTTGTTCGGATTCCAAAGTCAATTCTACTAAGCGCTCCCCTTTTTCTAAAGAAGCTTGAAGTTGTTCATGCAGTCGGCTTTCTTTAATCATGGGTTCCTTAATTTTTACAATAAGCTGCAATCGTTTTAGAGGAGTTTTTCGTTTAAAATGGGCCAGAGCTAATACTAGCAAAGTCGCCACGAGATTGATAAACGCAATGGTTAAAAAACCCATCCCAATGACTAAACCAATAATAGTAACATTCCACATCATTACTGCTGTCGTTAACCCAGAGACTTTCCTTTCTCTAAAAACGATAATCCCCGCACCGAGAAAGCCTACACCACTAATCACTTGGGCGCCATATCGTGTAATATCCATAGAAATAATGGACGCCAAGGCGCTATTTTGTTTCACCACATCGACTAAAATATCCACCGATTGAATCTGTAAAATGGAAATCGTACAGGAGGCCAAACATAAAATGGCATTACTACTGATACCGAAGCCTTTTCTTTTAATACTTCTTTCTAACCCAATCAAAGCTCCAAAAACCACGGCTAGAGCCATCCGAATGACAACGTCGGTGAGAGAAAGTTCAATCATTTTTAAAGAATTCATCGCTTTCTCTCCTTTCTTGCAAGTGACTATTTGACTTATTTTGTATTAACTAATAAACGCAAGCCATTAAAAATGACCACTAAGGTACTTCCTTCATGAATAAGTACGCTAAATGCGATATTCGCAATACCTAAAAAGTTCAAGATAATTAACGTTGCTACCACTAACATTGAAAAAATAATATTTTGCTGCACAATTTTATTCAAGCGTTTTGAGACACGGTGAGCATAGCCTAATTTAGAAAGATCATTTTTCATCACTACCACGTCTGCAACATCGATAGCAATGTCTGTACCATCCCCCATCGCCACTCCGATGTCAGCATTCACTAAAGCGGGCGCATCGTTAATGCCATCACCAACCATCCCTGTCATTCCTACTTCGCGTTTTAATTGATCAACAATCGCTGATTTTTCCTCAGGTAAAACATTAGCAAAAACTTGGTCCACGCCTACTAAGCGACCAACTGCTTCACCCGTAAGTTTTGCATCTCCTGTAATCATTGTTGTTTCAATATTTTGTGACTTGAAATAGTGAATGGCGTTCATTGCTTCTTCATTAGGAACATCCATCAATGCCACTAAACCAATCACTTGTTCATTTTCGGCAAAGTACACTACCGTTTTGCCTTCACTCGCTAATTTCGTTGTTTGTTTCTCAATGATTGTTGGCACTTGTTCGAAACTAGATGGTTTACCAATTCTAAAAGTTGTGTCTGCAATGGTCGTTACTAAACCCACCCCGACAATATTTTCTACTTCTAAATTTAAAGCCGTTGTTTCTGCTTCAAAGCGATTAACAATCGCCGTCGCCAATGGATGATTGGATTTTTTCTCCATATTTGTTAAAACAGCCACTAATTCGTCTTGACGATCTTCTAAGCCATCAACAAAAAGATAATCTGTGACCTCTGGTTTGCCTTTTGTTAGTGTGCCTGTTTTATCAAAAGCGAGTGCTTTCACTTCAGCTAAATTTGATAAGAATGAGCCACCTTTAAACAAAACGCCTTGTTTCGCTAAATTGGAAATTCCTGATAAAGTTGCCGGAACGGCACTCGCTGCTAAAGCACAAGGTGAGGCAGCAATTAAGAAGACCAAGCCTCTGTAAAAACTTTCAGCCCAAGTCAATTGGAAAAGTAATGCGCCACCTAAAACAATTAGTGGAAAAACTGCTAAAACTAGTGTGACATATTTTGGTTCAAATCGTTTAATTTTGCTTGCAATTTCCGATTGATTTTCTTGTGATTGGTTCACGAGCTGTACGATTTTTGCAAAAACTGTTTCTGAACTATCTTTCGTTACTTCAACAACAATTGTGCCTGAACCGTTCATGGTACTACCAAAAACTGGGTCCCCACTATTTTTTTCTTTGGGAATACTTTCCCCATTAATAGATGATTCATCCACAGCGGTACTTCCTTCAATCACGACGCCATCTGTCGGAATTTGCGCACCATTGAGGACTTGCACGCGGTCACCAATCTTCAATTGTTCAACTGACACAGTTTGAATTGAGCCGTCATCTGTTATCAGGCGAGCTTCTGTTGGATTTAAATTTAATAGTTTTGTAATTTCACGTTGGCTTTTGCCTTGAGCATAATCTTCAAGGAAATGCGCCGCCGCAAAAATCAAAATCAACAATGCTGATTCTTCAAAACTTCCCATTAATGCTGAACCAACTGCAGCTAAGGTCATTAACAAATGAATATTAGGCGAAAACTTTCGATTGTTTTTCGTATCCCGATACGTATCTCCAAAACCTTCCCCAATAATATGATAACCAGCTAAAATAGCAGCTAACGAGAAAAGAATATTTTTCACTAAGAGCATGTTCCCTAAAAATAAACCGATAAAGAAAAGAGCCAATCCTGTAAAAAAGAGAATAACTGGAACGTTTTTACCTTTTTCTTCATGTGTGTGTGCACCTGTTTGTTTTGACATTGTTATACGCCTCCTTATTAATGTTTTTCTATTCATATGAATGTATATTCATATTTTAAAACACTTGGGTGGTTTTGTAAAGACTTAAACACAAAGACAAGCGATGATTCTATTCGATAGGATCACCGCTTGTCTTTGTTGATTCTTTTTGTTGTTGATATTTTTCTTCTTGAATAGTCAATAATGATTGCGTTAAATTGACCCAATCAATCGAACGAGGTGGATCCAGCCAAACCATAACTTTACTCTGTTCTTCTTGATACAAGTTATTTAAATTGGTAATCACCACATCTGGTAAGGTATCTGATAACGGGTCAATAATTTCTACATTTAAATTCACATAGACGGATAAATTTTTTTTGATGAATTGGTTATACTCTTTTCCATAAGAAAAATCAATTAGGACCTTGGCTGGCTCTGCAATTAAATGAACCGGAACATGATTAATTAGCAACAATAGATAGTTAAAAAACAAACAGTGATTGGCTTTCGCAATTTTTTTATGTTTTGCTGTTAACCAACGAATATATTCAATTAAATAAAAATAAAATTCCGGATATGTTTGCTTAAAAAACTGTAAATCCATTTCAAAATCGTCAAACATATTAAGCGGAAAGTAAATAACATTGAAATGAATAATTGCTAACCCTTCTTCTAGAGTATTCCTTGTTGACTCCTCTAAACAATTAAATGCTTTTTCAAAACTTCCAATGAAAACACGAGTTAGGCTTTCAATCGTAGGATCTTCGTGAATGACATATTTTTTCTCTAGTTTGCCATGCAAATACAAGAAAAAAACAATCGTATACGTTAATGATTTTGAGGCCAATGCCCATTCCACTTGCGATTTTTTTATTAGTTCCTCTGAAAATGTATTCAGTGCACGCGTATCGATCCCTTCCACCGCACGTCCTTCGTTGTTAATCATAATAGCTAAATAATGGAAAAAATTGCGTCGCTCATAGGTGGTGAAAGTATAGTTTAACTCAACAGACTGTAATACACGCTTCGCTTCATTATAAACTTTTACCGAATATAGTTCGGAAATTGGTTGATTGGAAAGCGTGAACAATTTATACAAAAAAAATGAAATTGCTTTTTGATTGCCGACAATTTCCCGCTTACTAAAATAGATCTGATACTCCTTTAAGGCTTTTTTTAGCCGCTGTAAGGTACTATACGCCACAGAGGTGCTGACATGATTACATTCAGCAAACTTTGTCAAACTATAATTTCCTCTAAAGTAAGACAACACTAATTTAAAAGAGAGCGATTCTGTTAAGTATTTCGTGAGCAAAAGTTTACTTGAATAGTTTCCATCAATTTCAAGTGTAACATCTACATCAGAAACGACTAAAGTTAAGCTGTCGCTTAACTTTAGATTGTCAATATCTGCTTTTAATTTTTCTAATGTTTTTTTGACTAAAAAATTCGACATTGATAGTTCTTCGCGAAGTGCAATAAAAGTACCTGATAGCGTGGGACTTTCTTCTAAATGCCTTAGCAAGGAATAACTTCGTTGATCTTCTTTATTTAAAAAAATTTCATAATTCATCATTTATCAATTCTTTCTCCCATAAATAGCCGTTCCTACTAATTCCCGTATGAAATTCAAGTAAAAAGTGTTTTGCCCCTCCGTTCCAGCACCGCCTGTGCTATTTGGTACAATGGTGATATGGCTAGCATCAAATAATTCATCCGTGAAAAATACTTGATGCTGACTTTTCTTGGAAGAAGGCCTTTCTTCATTTGTTTTTGGATTATTGGTTTTCACTTCTTTTTTACTAACGTCTTCGCTACTTTCTTCCGTTTGCGTTTCGCTAGTCATAGTACTTTCATTTGTTTCTTCCATTTTTTCTGGTGTGCCAGTATTCTCAATCGGATAAATTTCTTCTGTTGGATTGGTCGGATTATAAATTGGATTCCGTTCTTCTGCTGCTTGCACAGTGGTTACTTGAAAAAACGAGAGTAACAATGTACTCCATAATAGTAAATGTTTGTATTTATCCATTTTTCTCACATATATTGCCAAATACTTTAGCTACATAACAAAATAAAAAATATAACTAGTAAAGTGGTATCAGACGATATTTAACAATACTCCTTCTTATTATTTCTTTTTTTGAGTTAGGTTTGTTGAATAAACTGCATGTTTGATAAGTAAAAACAAACAAAAACGTTGCCGATGATCAAATCAAAAATTAACTACTCTTTATATTTCTCTTTCGTTTTTTTCCTGTTTCTTTTTTCGCCAAATCAACCAGGCAATGATTAAAATCACTATCAATAATAGTAGTAAGCCAATCATCAAATATAAATTCGAATGATTTTCTTTTAAGGTCACATCTTTTTCATTTAATTCTTTGGCAACTTCACCATTAATTGTAAAGTCTTTTTCAAATTGCCATTGATTTCTAAAAGATATCGATTCATTGTTTATTGATTTTTTAAATGAGCCTGCAGCATCTTTATTCCCAACAACGGTCATAGACAAATGATAATCTCCTGGCTTAAGCGGTTGCCCTTTTAGCGCAATGGGAACAGAAAAATTGGTATTTGGTGCAATTTGCATGTTTGCTTTTTCCTCTTTATATAAAACTTCTTCATGCCCCTTTTTGGTAATCTCTGCCGAAAATGCAACTTGGTTAATATATGTTTTTTGATCATTTTGTAGATTGACTAAAATCACATTTCTAGCATTAATCTGTCCTGGTGAGACTTTTTTCAAAAGTAAATTCGGCTCAACCTTTTTTTTGTTTTGTTGCATCAATAATGCAACGACATACGAATATTCATTTTTAATGGATAACCCCTGACTCTTATCGTCTTGACGTTTGCCTTCATCTGACGTTTCTTCTTTAAAAGTGATACCACTAGCTAACACTCCATCAAAGGGGGTATTAGGCATTTTGACGTTAATAGAAACCGTTTGTTCACTTTTCGGTTTTAAACGAACTGAGCTAGGGTATTGAACGTAGTCTTTTATATCAAACGCTAAACTTTGATCTTTTTCCCCCTTATTTTCACCATACTCCACGATTACATTTGAATTGGTAATGGCACTATTGATGGAAATACCTACCTTTACTTCTTTATCTGTATCATTGCGCAAGTTCACTTTCAACTCAGTTTCTTCATTTGGTGCTAGTAATAAATCAAAGTAAGTTTTTTCTTTATCTACTTGTTTTTCTGATGGAATAGGCGTAACCGCAAAATTAAATTCACTGGCAAAACCATTGCTAGGTACTAACGCTAAAAGAATTAGTAGTATCGGAAAAAAAAGAAATCGTTGTTTTTTTCTGTTCAAATTATTTACTCCTTTTCTATATGTAGTGAATAGCAGGTAACCATGTTCCCCGCTATTCTTCTTTTTAAAACTCGTTTAATTTCCTGGAGCGTCTGTCAACGTCCATGTTAATTTTGTGGCGTATTTTTCAGCGTATTTGGTTGTAGAACCTGGAACAGTTAACTCAATACTTTTAGCGGCTGTAGTTGCATCAGTTCCCCAATCAAATAAATAAGTTCCTGCACCGTTTCCTTTCGCTGCACTCATTACATCTGATTGACTACCATCTGAATTTAGCGTGATTGTGGCTGGGCCTGTTGGTTTGCCTGAATCTGAAGCAGTCACTACATTTCCGTTTTTAAACGTGATAGCTGCCCCAGTCAATTCTTTACCAGAAGTTGATTTAAATTGTCCTTCTTGTTTCACTTTTAATGACCAGCCAGCTTCGGTTCCACGGTTATCTGTTACTTGGACATAGTTAGGCCCTTCTTTGACTTCATCGGTTGCGCCTACCGTCTTGTATTTTTGGGTAGCAGCAAAATAAGTCTGATCCTTCGATGTGATTTTTTGAACACCGAATTCTAGACTTGACGCATAATCAATTGACAACGGACCGTTTGTTCCTGGATTAGGACCTTCAGGATCTGTTGGGTCAATAGGATCAACTGGATTAGTTGGATCCGTTGGGTCAACCGGATTAGTTGGATCTTCACTTGGTGTAAATTCTACGATACCATTAGATGTATAACTACCGCCATCTTCTGCAAAGGCTTGAGAAGTCATGCCTAAGCTCCCTAAAATAAATGTGGATAAACATACTGTTGTTACTTTTTTCATTTTCTTTTCTCCATTCTTTTCTTTAATTTCCTGGTACGTCTTCTAACGCCCAAGATAAACGAGCTTTAAATGTTCCAACTCTTTGATAAGCTACAGGAACATTAATTTGAATTCCTTGTTGTTTTGATTCATCAAGTAATGCTGTTAAATCTGTTTCACCTTTCTGATTACTTTCTAAAAGCGTAATTGCCTCATTTGTAATCTGAGAGCTTCCAGCAGTTGAAACGAAAGAAAAAACATCTGGCATTACAATTGAATCATTTGTTAACGGTTGCGTTTGCTTTAGTTGCAGGCGCCAATTATTTGCGTTACGTTCATCCACGACTTTGAGTCCTTCGGTGGGATGCCCAAGTTTAATTAGTGGTTGATTACGTATCTTTTCCGTACCAAAAGTAATCTGTTTTGGTGCCTCTTTAAAATATAGTTCCCCTAAACGATAGTAAAAATAAATATCTTTTGTTTCCTCTGTCATTGTTCCTTCCGCATTGCCCGAGTCTTTTGTAAAAACATAGCCAGAAATATCTAGGGGTTTTTCTTGATAGGGTGCACCAATTTTCCCTGTTACACTTTTAGGTGGAGCAATATCTTTACCTTCCGCGTCTTTATAAAAAACGGTTACTGTTTTTTCTGTTGGTTTAGGAATAGTAATCGTTACATTATTTGACTTTTGCAGTAAGGTTCCTTCTTCATAATAGTCAAAGTTCATAGTTAAAACTTTTTCGGGCGTATTATCTTGAAGGGTTGTTTTTAATTCAATCATCATGTCCTTCTTTAAAACTAGGTAGTCATTTAAAGCAATTGTTAAGTGATTCCCTGTTTGTGTCAGATCTTTGGCTGCTACCTTTTTACCATCAATCGTTAATGAATTTTCTTCATATGCTAATTCATCAGGTAAGTCAATGCTTACTTGCGGTTGACGATCTTCGATAAAGTCATTGTCAATATTCAATGTATTCCGTAGTATCACCTGATCATTTTTCACTGCTTCAACAGCTGAGCTAAACTCCTGACCATTCACGCTAAGGGCTGCTTGTGACGTAACGTTGGTAGGAATTTGTGTCATTGCTAAAGCATTCTCTTGGTATTTGCCACCTGTAGAGGATGTAAAGCCCCAATAAACCGTTGTTGCGCCAAATTGTGCATTTAAATCTGAAACTACATACGTATTCGTGCCCACACCTTCTAAATCATATGTTAATGCTTTGGCTGCGGCATTCCAATGAACAGTCAACATGCGCCAGGTTCCATTAGATAGATAGGTTGGCGCAACGGTGACACCTGAATGCTCCCCTGTATAGCTGTTGTTATTAGCTTTCGGAGTGACAAAAGCTAAATGTCCATTTCCCTTATCTTGTGAAATTTCTCGGTCCATTCGGTTGGAACTACCAGTATTTTTATAGGTATCAAACTCAATCGATAAGGCATTTCTAACATAAGGTTGACCAGCTTTCGTGGAGTATGCACCGATTCCCATCCCAGGTGAACCAATGACTTCTTGAGGCGTTGCGGACATTCTAGGATCATTCGTTAAGGTAAAGGTCATACCATCACCAGCATTTGCATACTCGTTTCCTAAATACAAATAACTTTTAAAGGTAAAATCCGACAATAAACTGATTGGTTTTTTTGACCAAATAGCTCCTTTTTGTGATTTAACAGCTGGGTTTAGTTGTAATAACTTCCCACCTTCTAAAATACTTGTTGCATTTCCAATTGGTTCTTGAAATACCTTGTCGATTGGAATGATATTAGGATCATCCGGCAATGAAGTAGCGTATGGCGCAGCCAACATGCGCGGCTGTGGTTCAACTATCGCCGATTCCGTTGCACTGTTATCGTCATCCTTTTGTTGTTCGCTAGGTTCTAAAGTAGCCGTTGATTGGTCTGTTTCTGCGGTAGGATTATCGGTTGTTGTTGTCGTTTCTAGGGAAGGTTCTTGCTCTAATGTTTCCGAGTGAGAAGGAGCGCTAGTTGCCTGATCATTGGCCGATTCCTCCACTATTTCCCGATTGACTTCGTTGATATTTGTCGAAGGATTACTAATCGCTTCGCTAGTAATAGGCGCAAGGAGTAGTAAGAATAAACTACTTGCCAAAAAGACTAGGCTTTGTTTGTTTCGCATCTCTCTTCACCTCTACTTTTTAAATTCCTGGTACATCCGTCAACGTCCACAATAATTTTGTTTGATATTTCACGGCATCTTTAGGGGTTGACCCTGGTACTGATAGCGCAACATCTTTTGTAACATTAACATTGTGTACCGTATTGGTTTCATCGCGTTCTGCAACCACTTCTACTTTGCCCCAATAAGTAGCCCAAGTTCCTGCACCGGTTCCTTGCTTCGCAGCTGCCACTAGCGATGCGGTCCCTGGAACAAGGGCAATCTTATTTGTTGCCTCTGGTTTCACAACATTTTGCGCATTACTATTAACGGTCGGGTTAGCTAAAGAAATTTGCGCACCTGTCAACTGACTATTTAAAGTCGCCTTTGTTGCTTTAAATTGCTCCTTTTGCGTAACCGTTAAAGACCAACCGCTATTGGTTCCTCTATTATCAGAAATTTGCACAAAATTTGGTGTTTCTTTTTGATTTTCTTGATATTGCTGTGCTCTTGCAAAATATACTTGGTCTTTATTCGAAATACGATTTTTCCCAAAGTCAAAACTTGAAGCATAATCAATAGACAGCGGTCCTTGGGTACCAGGATTGGGACCTTCTGGGTCTGTCGGATCAATTGGTTTGACTGGCTTTTCTGGATCGGGATTTTCTGGATCAACCGGGTCTGTCGGATCTACGTTCGGAATAAATTCTACTAAACCATTCGAACGATACTCTTTTGGCTCTTCTGCCTTCGCTTGTAAGGACCAACCAGCAACTGCAAATGTACTGCATAGAACGATTCCTGTGAATTGTTTTTTCATTGCTTTTCTCCTTTATTTAATTATTAGCGGGAGTATCTTCTAATGCCCAAACTAACTTCGTTGAATATTGTTGTGCAAGCTTTACAGATTTTCCGGGAACGAATAGTTGGACAGCTTCTTTATTTGTTGCTTCATTTGAACCAAAGCGATAAACCCAAGTCCCAACACCTGTTTCTTTTTTAGCGTTCATCGCTAGATTATTATTTACACCAGGTGTTAAGGAAATAGTACTACTGACTTCAGTAGGTTTATATTTTTCATCCACCATTGAAGCAGCTTCTGCCTTTGTAAACGTTAATTGAGCGCCGACTAGTTCCTCTCCAGTAGCTGTTTTAAATTGTTCAGGTTGGGAAAGCGTTAGTTTCCATCCTGCTAACGTTCCTCTTTTATCAGTTACTTGTACATAGGTTGGTTTTTTTGAACCATCTTTCATTTCATCTGGCGCAGCATAATACGTTTGATCTGCCGTAGAAATCTTTTGTGTGCCAAATTTAAATTTTGACCCATAATCAATTGATAATGCACCACCCGTTCCTGGCCCTGGAGGATCAATTGGGTCTACTGGATCAGTAGGATCGGGATTTTCTGGATCAACAGGCGGTGTGATTTCGTTATCGCCTGCTTCAAAAGTAATTGTGCCTTCCGTATTGTATTCTTTCGGAAAAGTTTCTGCTGCTGATGCGTTTATTGCTTGAAACCCTACGCCTAAAAGTATGGTTGCCGATGTAAGTAAAACAGTTTTTTTCATTAAATAAACTCCTTCTCTCGTTTCATTTTATTAATTAAATAAATGACTACTCCCAACAAACTAACTCCTATCAAGGAATACAGCGGATTTTCAGACTCGCCTGTTTTAGGTAAAACTGCTTGTCCAGAAGCAGCTAAATTGTTTCTTCCCTGTTCTTCTGATTGTTGGGTATCCGCTACGTCATTTGACTCTTTTTCATTCTCATAAACGTAGGTACCATAGAAGCTCGCTTGACCATTTGATTCATAATTATTTTCTTCAGCCATAACGCTTTTTGTTTGCAACCCAATGATCAATAGCCCTAAACATACCAAACTAAACCTTTTTATGATTTTCATCTGAATTCCTCCTTCCCCATTTTCAACATTGACTGGCCCAGCCAATAAACATTATATAAAAGAAATATTTATTAGATTTTTTTATTTTTTTCAGACGCTTTTAAAAAATAAAATGGTTTAAGCTAAGAAAGCTTTAAAATCAACACTTTTAAAGACAAAAAAATAAACAAAAAAACTTCGAAAAATAATTTTCGAAGTTTTTTTGTTTATTTTTTTATTATTTTTATACTTCAACCGCTTCTAACAAAGCCAAACGTTCAGCAACTTCTGCTTCTGTTAAATTATGTTTTTTTACATAACGGTTGGCAGGATGCTGGCTACATTCTAATGAGCAGCCACCTAAATGTTTATGTTCATTTTCTTCTGAAGTTAAGATTTGACGATTACATTCTGGGTTTGCACAGTTAATGTAGCGTTCGCAAGGTGTTCCATCAAACCAGTCTTTCCCAATAACTTTTTTATCAACGTGATTAATTTCGACACTGATTCGGTCATCAAAGACATACATTTTGCCGTCCCAAAGTTCGCCACGTGTTTCTGGATTTTTCCCATAATTGGCGATACCACCATGCAATTGAGCAACATCTTCAAATCCTTCTTTTAATAACCAGCCAGAAAATTTTTCACAGCGAATCCCGCCAGTACAATAGGTAACAATTTTTTTATCCATAAATTGTTCTTTGTTCTCGCGAATCCATTGTGGTAACTCACGGAAGCTACGGATATCTGGGCGCACGGCACCACGGAAATGACCTAAATCATATTCATAATCGTTACGAGCATCGATTACAACAGTGTCTTCGTCTAATAAGGCTTCTTTAAATTCTGCAGGTTCCAAATATTTCCCCGTCGTTTCCAATGGATCAACGTCTTCTTCTAAGTTCAACGCCACTAATTCAGAACGTGGGCGAACAAACATTTTGCGGAACGCCATTTCTTCTGCTGGATCAATTTTAAAGAATGTATCCTTAAAGCGCTCATCTGCTTGCATTGCTTCCATGTACTTTTCTGTTTCTTCGACAGTCCCAGATAACGTTCCGTTAATCCCTTCTGTCGCTACTAAAATACGGCCTTTTAAATTTAATGATTTGCAAAAAGCTAGATGCTCTTTCGCAAAAACTTCTGGATCTTCAATTGTTGTATATTTGTAATAAAGTAATACTTGGTATTTCATCTTGTTTTCCCCTTTTGTATAAAGTCATTCTATCCCATTATACGGTGAATGAAAAAGGGAAAGCGATTATTTTGCTTGTGTATTTACACACAATAAAAAATTAGCTTGTTGTTGCGTAATAATTATTACGCAACAACGAGCTACTTCTATATACTACTCCTTTTCAGAAGTCGCGGCGAGTTGTTCTTGCAATTCACCTAAAAGTTCAATTTGAATATTTTGGATTTTTACCAAATTTTCTAGTTGATTATTGATAATATAATCCATTTTCTCATGTAATAAATTAATTTCTACTTCTGCTTTTAAGTTAATTTTATAATCATTATTCGCTTGTTCTCTGTCACGGGCTTCTTGTCTGTTTTGACTCATCATAATAATCGGTGCTTGGATAGCTGCTAAACAAGATAAGGCAAGATTCAACAAAATATAAGGATATTTGTCAAATGGCTGTCCCAATAAAGTGGTAGAGTTAATCACAATCCAAGCAATCAACACGAAGCAAAAGAAGCCAATAAACACCCAGCTACCGCCAAATTTAGCAATGGTATCCGCTGCTCGTTGGCCAAAGGTTAATTTCTTTTCCATCTTTTCATTCATATTATTGGAAATCAGCTTATCTTCTTTGATATGTTGAACCACTAATTCATTCAGTTGTTGGATTTTTTCAGAATCATTTGCGACCAATTGTTTCATGTAATCCAAACGATAATTAAGTAACTCCGCCAATGTAATCATCGATTCAGCTGTCAATTGTGGATTGTTTTGGAGAATAAAAGCTTGCGTTTCCTGTTCTATATCTTGAAGATAAATGTTTTTTTTCGTTGGTTCACCAATAACAACTTGTTTATTTTTTGATTGTTTCATCTTCGTCACTCCCTTTGATCGTTCTTCCCTTTATTTTAATATAAAGTCTCTCAGAAGAAACCTAAAAAGGCTTTGGGAGTGATCGTTGTTGCTTCTGCTTTAAAATTTAACAGTTAAATTGGTTACATCATGGAACAACGAACCAATTAATTCTTTGTATTTCGCTGGATTCACACAATTAGTTAGCAATATGATCCCAGTTTTCATATCTTTTGAAAATAAAGCTAGGGCTTGTTGACCCGCTTCAACGCCGTGTAAACGTAAATAATTATCATGAACATAGATGCCGCCATGATAAGAGCTTTGCTGAGAAGACGTCCATAATTTTTGCAAAAGTGCGGTGGAAACTAAATGTCCACTCGTTAATTGATGTAAGTACCAATACAAATCACCTGTCGTCATATCCACATTACCAGTCCCAAATTCATGGGCAAAACTAGCTGCAGGAATTGAGAGCACTTGGTTATATGAATTATCTTCTGTCCATTTATAACTTGTTGAATTATTGGGCTGTTCCAATAAGGTTTCATAGAAGCCAAAATTCTTTAAACCAGCCGTTTTGTGATAAAAATTATTAAATAATTCTTGATAGGTACGTTGATACATTTTCTCTAACATTCCTGCTAAAAGGACAAAATTTACTGGGGAATAATTGTATTTTCCTTTATTGACTTGAATGGTATTTTGTTTAACAAATTGAATAATTTCTTCATCGGTAACGATATTATTAGGCATTGCTGATAACTTTAAACCGCTTGTCATATTCAACATATCGCTAATCGTAATGTCCTCAGCACCTTGTACTTGCGGATAAAACGTAGCGAGTTTTGTATCTAATGTAAGTTTAACTTCTTCAATCGCTTTTAAGATCAAGGTTGTGGTAAAAGATTTTTGAATTGAACCAATCTGAAACCTTGTGTTTGGCGTGTTGGCTTGTTGCTTTTCAAAATTGGCAAAGCCATATCCTTTATTTACCAAAACCTGATCATCTTTAATGATCAAAGCCGAACCAATATAATTTGTTTCTTGAATTTTTTGATCAAGTTCGCCACTATCTGGTGCAACTATTTCTTTCGTTAAATTCGCATAATTATCACTTCGGCGATCTTCTTCCAAGACCACTTTCGATTCTTGACTAACTTGTGAATCTCTAGTGAAAAAGAACGTTTTTATTAAATAACCACTACCACCAATCACCACCAACAAACATACTATAAAAAGCCAATTCACTCCTCCATGTCTTTTCTTTGCATGTCGTTTACGCATACCGCTTACCTCCGCCTATTCTATTAACAGCATTATCATACGCTATATTTTCATGAAAATTACAGATTTTAGTAAAATTTATAAAACTTTCAACTTTTATAAAAAACAGCTTGGCACCAGAATCAATCTAGATTCCAGTGCCAAGCTGTTTTTTATTTACTTTCTTGCCCCATCACAGCAAAGTAATTATCATCATTATCTGCAAAATTAAAAACTAAGCCTGTTGGCAATTGAACCATTTCACCGACAGTAACGCCAGCCTCTTGCATTTTTTTATAGAGACCAATGATATCATCGCTAGCAAACATTAGAGAAGGGGTATTCCCCGCCACTTCTGGTGAATGTTTTTGAATAAAGGCCAAATCATATAAAACAATAATCGTCTCTGCTGATTCACTTGGCGCAATTTCTACCACCAATGTGCCGTCAACTTCCTCTCTTTCCTTTTCAACAAAGCCAAACGTTTGCCAAAATTGACTAGATTCCTCAACATTATTCACATATAACATAATCTTTACTTGGTTTGAAAACATTCCTTCACGTCCTTTTGAATTTAGTTAACAACTTATTATATACGTTCTTTTAAATAATTACTGCACTTTCGCTTAAAATCCAAAAAAAGTGTTTGAGCAAGACATTGCTCAAACACTTTTCGTTTTATTGATTTAGATATTTGCATCTAAGACAACGTCGCGATCATTTAAGACATCACGATCTAACTCATGAATACGAGCACTTGTTAACACACCTGCAACCATACTATCGTTAACGTTAACAGCTGTCCGCGCCATGTCAATAAGTGGTTCAACCGAAATTACCAAACCAACAATTGCAACTGGCAAGTTCATTGCGCCTAAAACGATTAGAGAAGCAAAAGTTGCTCCGCCGCCGACACCGGCTACGCCAAATGAACTGATTGTGACAACTGCTACTAACATTAAAATAAATTGTAAACTAAAGACATCAATTCCAACAGTTGGTGCAACGATGGTTGCTAACATAGCTGGATAAACGCCGGCACAACCATTTTGTCCAATAGATAAACCGAAACTACCAGCAAAGTTTGCTGTGGCATCATCGACACCTAATGCTTTGGTTTGTGTTTCAATATTTAATGGTAAAGCTCCTGCACTTGAACGAGAAGTAAAAGCAAAGCTCAAGACTGGAAAAACTTTTTTTAGATACGTAACTGGATTGACTTTTAAAGTAATTAAAATCAACATGTGAATGGCAAAAACAATGATTAAGGCCACATACGATGCCAACACAAATTTACCTAAGTTAATAATCGCAGCAAAATCACTTGTTGCTACAACATTAATCATTAACGCTAACACGCCATAAGGGGTCAAGCGTAAAACTAAGGTAACAATTCGCATGGTAATTTTATATAAACTATCAATTAAATTTGCAAAAAATTCAGCTTCTTTTGGCGCTTTACGACGAACACCTAAATAAGCGACACCAACAAACGCAGCAAAGATTACCACCCCAATGGTACTCATTGGTCGTGTTCCCGCAAAGTCAGCAAAGACATTTTTAGGAATGAATGAAACGATTTGTTGGGGAATCGTCAAATCTTGAATCGCATCTTGACGCGTCGCTAACTCGGCAATTCTTGACGTTTCTGCAGCACCTTGCGTGAATTTTGCCCCTTGAAGACCAAACGCTAAGGTTGTTCCAATCCCCACCAAGGCAGCTACTGCTGTTGTTCCTAGTAAGGTGGCTAACACATTAAAGCTAATTTTTCCTAATTTATTGGATTCTTTCATTTTTGTAAATGCACCTACGATAGATACAAATACTAACGGAATTACGAGCATTTGTAGAAACGCTACATAACCATTACCTACAATCCCGATCCATTCCATTGATTGCGTAGTAATTTTACTGTCTGTACCAAAAGCAAATTGAATAATTGCACCTAAAACAATCCCCACGCCCAATGCTGAAAAGACACGTGTTGAGAATTTTAAATGTTTCTTTTGCATTTGGTAGAAACCGAATAACACAGCAATAAATGCAAGGATCACTAATACAGTGATGAATGTTGTCATTTTAGTTCCTCCCTATGTTTTTAATGACAAGTACATCAAAGGAAGTAAAGGTTCCCGGTACTCACTCTCCAGTAAATACCCTGAAAACAGCAAACTGTTTCCAGTGATAGTTCTATTGTACCTTATTTTATAGCAAATAGTGGGATAATTTGCTTACTTTTTGATAGAAAATAACCGTTGTGATAGTTTAAAACTATCACCAAGCGTTGTTTTACTAGTCACTGTAAAAATAATTTGTTTTTTGTCCTCTTTCTTTTAAGCTGACGTGGTATACTTAGTTCTAGGAGGTGTAAGCGTATGCAAAAAATTTGTTGGATCCTTTCTGTCAACCGTGATGGAGCGACGTTATTTGTAGGAAGCCCTGCAAATGCGGGTCCTTGGCTCTTTTCAAATAAAGAGCAGCAAAACATCAAAGCCTTTTTTCAACCAACCTATGAAATTGACTTTATCAGTTATGATGTTCTTTCAGAGGAAGTACCAGAAGCTGCGTTCATTTTGTACAATGAAATGCTCGCTCCCTATCTTCCCGAAAAAATCACCAAAGTTGGTCAGCCGATTGCTTATGTGGATATCGCTACAAAAAATTATGAACAGTTTAAAAAAGCTTTGGTTGCTAAATCTTCACAAGAATAAAAACAGCGTTTATAACGGAATCCGTTATAAACGCTGTTTTTAAAGTTTAAGCTTCTTCTGATTGTTGAAAATTCAATTGAACACCTGGACGATCCAGAGCAATTTCAGTTACTTCATAAGATAAACGTTCGACGATGCTAAATAAAGGACGCACAAGTTCATCGACTTCTTCTTGCGAAATATCTTCTTGTTTTTCAATTTTACGATCAATAATGTGATTAATTTGGCTAATCGCCCCTGATAAAACAAATTCGTCAAAGACAATTCGAAATTCTAAGCGAGCAACAAGTGCTGAGCTGTTTTCTGGATAATTTTCTTCTTCTACTTCAATTGGTGAAAAGCTGACACGTAAATCTGTCTCTACTTCTGAATCAGGTACTCGCATATCATAGTGATACGCTTCAACAATTTCTTGTTGGCGTTTAATTTCCATTGTTTTTTCTCTCCTTTTTTAACAAGATATTCCCCTTTTAGAATATCCAATGGTTTCTTTTCTCAAGTATACCACAAGTCCGAAAGTTGCCTAGACCAAAAAACACAGAAGATCAGACTTTTTTGATAAATTGATTTTGGCATTTTGAACAAGTGACTTTGATTGTTCCTCGTCCTTTCGGCGCACGTAATGACTGCTGACATTTTGGACATTTAAAATAACGATATCCTTTCTGAGTCATGTGTCGCTTGCGAAAAGCATGAACCTTTTGCATTAGGCGTTGTTTTCGAAGAATAAACCGTTGATTTTCATTCAATCGCGGGTGAATATATTTTGAAAAAAAGCGATAATACACATAGGCAACTGTGATTAAAATCAATAATCGAACCCAAAGATAGCCAGTAAAAATATTGATGAGCGCCAGCACGACACTTGTTAGCAACAGCGTTCGATTCAATTCATCGAACCGTGCATAACGTCCTTGTAAAAATCGTTGCGCTTTTTTGCGCCAACGTAGAATGCGTTCAAACCAAATTTGGCCCATTTATCTTCCTTCTTTCGAGCATTATTTTTTGAATAAATGATGGATTTACAGAAACTTTCAATCAAAATTTACACTTAGTAAGTCCAAATTTTGAACAACTGTTGGTTATTTTCGATGGTATACTTCTAGAGAAGTCAGGTCAACCGATGAATGACTTCGTTGATAATAGCTACCGCTATTTTATACAAACTTAAACTGTCGATGGATAGATTATCCGATTTTAACTTAGGGGAAGGTTAAAATCCGATTCTATAATTTAGCACTACACTCCTTTATTTAGTAGCAACTTTAGCCTATCTATCCACATTTTAAGTCAAAAAGAAGCAAGTCCGGACTTGCTTCTTTTTATTTATCTTTCTAATTCTTCAATTTTCTTCTCAATTAACGCCAAGACATATTGACACGCTTCAGGATCTTCGACAAAATCATATTTATCGCCATCAATTTGAATTTTAGGACTTTCATCATAGTCTTCGTACCATTGATCATAACGCTCGTTCAACATTTGATAGTAATCATACAACGTTGGATCTGTCTCAATTTGTTCATAAGGACGGCCACGTTTTTTGATGCGTTCCAACATTTTGGGAAATGAAATACGAATGTGAACTAACAAATCAGGTCTTTTTTTATGCGCAGCATAAGGCAATTCTTGGAGCATGTTTTGTAATAAGTCATCGTACACTTTGACCTCTGTTTCGTTTGCACGACCTAAATCTGCATTTAAATGAAAAAGTAATGAATCTTCATAAATCGAGCGATCCAATACATTATTTTCATGCGTTAATGCTTGTTTAATACTATCAAAACGTTTATTTAAAAAATAAATTTGTAATAAAAATGCGTACTTTTCCGGTTCCGCATAAAATAAAGGTAATACCTCATTATCATCAACTGATTCGTAAAAGGCTTCTGAACCTAAACGGTTTGCAATTAAAGCTGTTAAACTAGATTTACCAGCGCCAATCGTACCTGCTAAAACAATCACTGCCATCGAACTCCCTACCTATTTTTTTCCATTTTATTTTTTATCTTCAACCAATTAAACATACCAAAAATTGAGTTAAAAGTATACATACAATACATAACAAATATCGCATAATCACCACCAGCGTGCGTCCCTGCTCGGAACCATAACAAAATTGAAAAAATATTTCCTAGTAGCCAAAACACGAATTGCGATTGATAACGTTTAATCATCAATAACATCCCTGTCGCTGAAACACTGAACGTGATTGCATCTAATGTTTGTTGCGCATCATTTACAAAACCTAACAAAATATATGCAGCTACGCCAATGAGCAGCCACGTGAAAAAGGCATACAACCACTGAATACCTTTTAAAACTTTTACTTCGGTTACTTGACCCGAGCCATCCTCGCTAGCCCGAAGCCAAGCATAAAGCCCTGTAATGTCCATAATAATATAGAAGCTTTGTAAAAGAACTTCGGCATATACCCGTGTCACTAACCCAAAATAGCCAATAATCACTGCACTGATTAACCCAAAAATGTAATTGCTGACTCTTCCTTGGGCAATTAAATTCACACAAATGATGCCGGCTAAACCACCTACTAACGTAATCCAATTCGATGGATTGATAGCAAATGCAATCAACTGTACCCCCACCATCAAAGCTAAAAACAAATAACTTCTCGTTTCCCAACCTTTAAAATCATTCACCAAAAAATTCTTATTCACGACAAATTTCCGACCTTCCTAAAACCAAACTTTTATCTGTTGACGTCTCAATAAGAGTACTCCGTTTTAAAAAACAAGTCAATCAGATTTCGGAATAAAAAGAAGATTTTAATACTATATATTGATTAAAAAAATAAAAAGACACTACATATAGTTATTTTGTAAGCTTTCTGATATCCTTAATTGCCACAATATTTTCTTCATCTTGTTTTAATCTTCTATGTAGTCATGGATTTGTTTCCATCTAATAATTCCTGAAGCAGAACCCTTTACGACGGTAGCGCTCCAAATTAATGTTGCGAAAGCGGAAGCAACCGCACATATTTATGCTTCAAACACAGCCATCGTTCACTCTTTTTATTGAAATGCTTAAAAATTGATGGCCTTATTTCTCGAATCTGGCCACTTATTAACTTATTACATGAAAACATTCGCCTAAAAAAGCAAAAAAAAAACGACTCACCTAAATAATCGACCTACAAACGGTTCCCTTTCGTTTGTAGGTCGATTATTTTTATTAGGTTTGATATGGATGTTTCGCCATCCCTAGTTTCCTTTACTGCTCATCTCTACTTATTTTTTTACTGTTTGTCAACAGCTCGTGGTCTGAAAGTACTATCCGTCCTTTGGTACTTTGTTCAAAGCTGTAAGCTTGCTCAAATAACGTTTGCTCTTTATTGGCAGTTTGTGTAAAAGTCAGCCCATAAGGTTGTCCTTCACTGTTTTTAGCCAAAGGAACCGTCAATTCAGGATATCCTGCCACGGCACTTAAACCCGTACCTTCAGAATCAATAAAGGCATATCCGTCTAATTGTTGTTTTTTCAGCAACGCATCAAACGTTTGCTGTGCTTTTTTAATGGTTGCTTGAATGACTTCTTTATCTGGTTGTTTCTTTTTAACATCTGCTTCTAATAAATCTTGCCCATACTTGGCACGAACCTTTTTATCTTGTTGATTATACGCAATTAATTCCTCCAGTGTTTTAAATGGTAAATCATAACGTTTCGCAAATTTTTCCAATGCAAACTTAAATTCATTGGAAATAACTGCCCCGCCATCAATCCCTTCCATATCTGGTGTTACCGGAATAACTTCTGCTCCTGCTTTTTGGAGGGCCTTTTTAGCAGTCGCAAATTCTTCTTCAGCACTTGGCATTTCTAGCAACCCAATGCGTTGGCCTTGTAAGTTATTTTTAGTAAATTTCGTTGAATCAATGCTCGGAACCGTGTCTTTCTTAAATGCATTATAGCCTTGTGCAGCATCAACGACACTTCGGGCAATCGGGCCAACTGTATCTAATGACGGTGCCAATGGCAAAACACCTTCGCCACTTACTGAACTGTGGGTCGGTTTAAAACCAACCACTGATTGATGAGAAGCGGGGGAAACAATCGATCCCATCGTCTCAGTGCCTAAAGAGAAGGCGCCGATATTCATCGTCACACTAGCCGCACTCCCAGAACTTGAACCTGAAGGTGTTATTTTGAGCGGCCCATAAGGATTAAGTGTTTGTCCATGTTTGGAACTATAGCCACTTGGTGCTTTCATTGACATATAATTCGCTAGTTCAGATAAGTTTACTTTTCCTAAAATCAAAGTTTGCGCCTCTGTTAACTTCTTAACTACTTCCGCATCTTCCTTAGGCTTGAACGTGCGTAAAGCATAAGCTCCTGCACTCGAAATCATGTTGGTCGTATTTATATTTTCTTTCAAAGTCACAGGAATACCATACAAAGGCTTCTTCGGTGTTTGAGAGGCTTGCTGATCAAATGCCTTTGCTTCCTTAATTGCTTGCGGATTGATTTCAGAGATGCTGTTCATGCCATTATCTATTTGATCGAACTGTAAAATACGGTCCAAATAAAACGCCGTAAGTTCTTCATAGGTCAATGTTCCGTCGGCAATCGCTTGCTGTAATTCAGTGATATTTTTTTCAATAATCAACGGTGCTTTGGTCCGAGCTTTTTGTACATCTGTTTCTTTTAATTGGTCTTCAATCGTTTTAACGATTCTCTCTTGATTGTACATTGCTGGGGTTTCTGCCTCAGGAGTGAACTTTTTGAGTATAAACCAATACGCTGCAGCGCCTATTATGACTAACAAAACAGCAATTATTCCGATTACTTTTAAAAATTTAGACATTTTTATCCTCCTATACCATTTAAAGATTATCTTACTATGTTTATTTTTGCATGACAACTAACAGTTTTGTTCGTTAAAAAGACAAAATAAAGAGTAGGACATCCGTCAAAACGACCGATGTCCTACTCTCTAACGATTAAGATAGTCCGCTAAATGCGTTTGTTTTAGTCTTTTGTGAAAGTTAAATATTGAGAATTTATTGTGTAATTCGTGTACCACTTTCTCCTTTGATTGCTTCCGAAGCTAATTCTAAAAGCCCGATAATCGCCTGGCGGTTTGGTTTACTTTCTGCAAAACTGATGGCCGCTTCCACCTTGGGTAACATACTACCTGGCGCGAATTGATTTTCTTCTATATATTGTTGCATTGCCGTAACCGTAACATCGGTCAAAGCTTGTTGATTTGCTTGACCAAAGTTAACAAAAACATGTTCTACTGCAGTTAATACCACAAAAACATCTGCTTCAATGAGTTCAGCCATTTTTGCTGCCGCAAAGTCTTTATCAATGACTGCATCTACACCATGATAGACTGGACCATCATAGGCAATAGGAACCCCGCCACCACCACAAGCAATTACGATCTGTCCTGCATCAACAAGTGTTCGCAAGCTAACTTTTTCGTAAATATCAACTGGTTTTGGCGAAGGAACTACCCGTCGCCAGCCTCGACCCGCATCTTCTTGATAGACGTTCCCAGTTTCCGCCATCAACTGTTTGGCTGTTTCTTCGTCATAATAACCACCAATTGGTTTTGTTGGTTTTGTAAACGCTGGATCTTTTGGATTCACCACGACTTGTGTAATTAACGTAACAACTGGTTGTTCCCCTAAATTTCTGGCTACTAGTTCCTCATCGATTGCTTGTTGTAAATGATAGCCAATATAGCCTTGGCTCATTGCTGTGCATTCAGGAAATGGCACGACATCTTCTGGAGATTGACTCGTTTCCTCAAAAGCTAAGCGAATTTTGCCAACTTGTGGCCCGTTGCCATGAGCAATCACCACTTGATGGCCTTGTTCAATTAAATCAACAATGGATTTTGCAGCGGTTTGTGCTTTTGCCAATTGTTCTTTCGAAGAATTTCCTAACGCATTTCCACCTAATGCAATCACTATTTTTGACATCTGTTTCCCTCCTAGCGCTTTGGTTCTTGTTGTGTGATACAGTGAATATTGCCGCCCCCATAAACAACTTCTACCGTATTAACGCCGACAATTTTTTTATCTGGGAACATCGTTTGAACTTGCTCTAAAGCCAAACGATCATTTTCATCACCATACTGTGGCACAATCACGCCATCATTTGTAATTAAAAAGTTCATATAGGATGCGATACAAATATCGCCATCTTCTCGTGGCATGGTTCCTTCCACGAAATCAATTTTGAAGGAGCCTTTAATGGTTACATTTTTGACAGGACAGCATAATTTGTGGACTTTTAATTGGCGTCCTTTAGCATCAGTCATTTTAAGCAAACGTTGATACGCATCTTGTGCCGCTTCATAAAATGGGCTATTTTGATCTTCGGTGTAAATACAAGCCACTTCACCAGGTGCAATAAAACAAGCTACATCATCTACGTGACCATTGGTTTCTTCTGGGTCAATTCCATCACCTAGCCAAAGAACTTTTTCAACATTTAAATAGTCGCATAATTTTTGTTCGATTGCTTCTTTTGAAAGTTGTGGATTTCGACCTTCACTTAATAAGCACATTTCTGTAGTCAAGACTGTTCCTTGACCATCTACGTGGAAAGAACCACCTTCTAAAACAAAATCATCTGTACGATAAGAATCTATATGCTCAATTTCACAAATTTTTTGTGCAACCAAATCGTCTTGGTCCCAAGGGAAATATAAACCATCTACTAATCCCCCCCAAGCATTGAATGTCCAATCCACACCACGGATTTCTCCATGGTCGTTAATGACAAATGATGGTCCACAATCACGGACCCACGCATCATTGTTTGACATTTCGTAAACCGTAATTTCTGGCGGCAATTGGCGACGGCAATTTTGAAATTGTTGTTGAGAAACCACCACATTCATCGGTGTAAATTGACTAATTGCTTTGGCCACATTAGTAAAAGCTTCTTGGACAGGTTTACCACCATCGCGCCAATTATCCGGTCTTTCTGGCCAAATCATCCAAACTTTCTCTTGTGGTTCAAATTCTCCTGGCATTCTAAAGCCATCTTGTTTAGGGGTACTTCCTACAATTCGTTTAGCCATTTTCTTTCGTTCCCTTCTTAATTTTTTTCACGTAAATAATTACTTCACCAAACAGAATAAAAATGATTGCCCCAATTGTGATTGGTAATTTTTCATTTAATGCTGCGGGACTAAAATCTAAAGGTACTGCTGTGAAAATCAGTGAAATAATAATCATAATCATTGGCAAAACCACTAAAACTTTTAAAAATCCTGGTTTTCCGTTAACTTTAAACGGACGTGGTGTATCGGGATCAATTTTTCTAAGCTTATAAAAAGCTGGGAAAACTGGGATATACGATAACAAGAATAGGACGACATTCAAGGAGAAAAAGGCCCAGAATAAATCTTGATTAGGTAAAATTGGTGCTAATACAATGACCACCGATGCCACAATGCCATTCATCAAAGCAGCCCCAATTGGCATGTCATTTTTCTTACTACGTTTTTCAAAAAATTTAGGCATGTCACCATTTTCAGCAGCATAACAAGCTGTATTATTGACTCCTAATGACCAAGAAATCATGTTGCCGAACAACGTAAGAAGGAATAGGAAAGCCATCAACATAATGAACCAACCTTCTGTCGAGCCTGTCAATAGTTTAAAGCTATCCATCATACCACTGCCGGTACTAATTTGATCGGTGGGAATCGCTACCCCAATTCCAAAGGCTGAAAAAATATAAATGGCCGCAATGACTAACCCCGCTGCTACAATAGCTTGTGGAATTTGCTTCTTAGGATTTTCCATATCATCTGCAAACGTACAGATGACTTCAAACCCTAACAAATTAAAAATGATTACAGAAATAAAAGATAAACTCCTTAAGTCAAACGTTGGTAGCATTGATTTCAAGGTAAATTCGTTGGCAACACCTTTCGTCAAGGCTACATACAATCCTAGTCCACCAATTAAGACAGCTAAAACCATCTTGATTACGGCAGCTCCATTTAGAATCCAGATACTGTCGCTGACTGGATAAAAACTAATCCAAACCACAATCCAAGTAAAAATTAATTCAACAATAATCATCATCGGTGTTGAAAACTTAATACCTGTAATTGTCGTTAATAGTTCTGGCGTCATAACGGCTAATGAAGCTAGCCACAATGGATAATTAATCCAATAATACCAAGAAACTCTGGCACCCCAACGATGACCATATGCTTTGGTCACCCAATCATAGATGCCCCCTTCACCAATATAAGTTGTTCCTAATTCTGATGAAATTAACCCATATGGCAATAGGAATGCAATTAATAAGAAAATCCACCAAAAAAACTGAGAATTACCAATTGCAGCAACAGGCGCCGCTGCTTCAGCAACGAAAACCACACAGATGACTGATAAAATGGCACTCGTTAAACTAAATTTCTTTTTCCCCTCCATGAAGACTCTTCCTCTCTTTATAAACTGTCCACTGATTCATTTTTTCAATCAGTGGACAGTTGGCCGTTAAATGCTTTGAGTGTCTAAGAAAACTTCTAGTTCTTTTTTCGCTTCTGCTTGCTTGATTAAATCATAAGGATTTTTTGCTTCATAATCATTCATAAGATATACTAATAAGCCACGAATAGATGTTAAACGGTTTTCTGCTTCATCGAAACAAATAGAATTTTTACCGTCAATCACTTCATCAGTTACTTCTTCCCCACGTGTTGCTGGTAAACAGTGCATGAATTTACAATTGGCTCCTGCCCGATCCATCATTTCTTGATTCACTTGATATTTTGGATAGAAAACCTTCATACGTTCTTCTTCAGATAATTCCGCTTCGTACAAGCCATACCAAACATCCGTGTACAAGAAATCAGCGCCTTCAACAGAACTTGCATCATCTGTGACCAAAAAGCTACCGCCTGAAACTTCACAATTTTTTGCTAATTTCGCTTGATGCTCTTCATTTAATTGGAAACCTTCTGGACCGAAGTGAACAAAATTCATGCCCATTTTTGTTGTGATTAATCCTAAAGAAAAACAAACTTGTGTTGCATCTCCGACAAAGACAACTTTACAATCTTCTAATTTTTTGCCTTCTGGTAAATGCTCAACCATGGTACACAAATCACCTAATTCTTGGGTTGGATGATTGTAATCAGACATACCGTTAATGACTGGGATGGTAGCACAATTCGCTAAATCAACAATACTATGGTGACGTTCCACACGAGCCATCAAAATATCTACTAAACGTGACAATACACGGCTGGTATCTTCAATCGTTTCATGTCCCCCTAATTGAATTTGACCAGGTGCTAAATATTCGCCATGTCCACCTAATTGTTCCATTGCAGTTTCAAAAGATACTCGTGTTCGAGTTGAAGATTGTTGGAAAATCATTCCTAAAGATTTGTTTTTTAACAGTTGCGGATAATACCCATTTTTAATCGCTTCTTTAATTTTTAATGATAAATCGACTAAGTAGTGCATTTCCTCTTTCGTATATGTTTCTGTTGTAACGTAATCTCTTTTCATGATGTGTTCCTCCTAAAAGTTGTTTTTGTTTACACATCGACTTTACCAAGTTTAGCGAAGAGTTTACTATCCGCCAAAAGTTAGAAAACGCTTTCTTTTTTGGCGTGATTTTTCATTAAAAAAAGTTTATTTATGGTTATAAACCATTGGTACACCAGGGGTTTATAAAAGTTTAGGCGGATTTCTCTCTAATTTCTGACCAATCATAGATTTGAAAATGGTATAATTATTTTGAAAAATCATTCACTTAAAATAAAAGATGAAAGGGGTTTCCAATCGTGACATTTGTTTTTATTTATAACATCTTGTTGATTATTTTATATTCGTTTACTTCAACCTTTACCTTAAATCTTTACTTGAAAAATAAACAACCTATTTTTTTATTGCTTCTCTTTTTAATGGTTATTTTTATTTGTGACAATGTGATTGTTTATATGACTGAGTTCATTAATTCGTTTGCAACCGAATATAATCAGACTTTTATGACCGCACCTTTTTTAAAGACCATCATTTTTATTTGTTGTAATTTTGCCTATCTGGCTATTATCAATACTATTAGTGGTCGTCCTTTTAAAAATTATCAATTTGTCTGGTTATTTTTAATTGGTTTATGGATGCTAGCTATTCCATTTTCACAAAATTCCGCCTTAAAAGTTTGGTTGTACTATTTACCCAATCAGCTATTTTTAATTTACCTTGGTTTCTATGCGCTCTATCAATTACGAATAGATCCTTTATCAGCCCTTGCGAAAAAATATCTTCGTTTTATTGGTTGGCTAAGCATTGGTTTCGGTGTGGCGATTCTTTTGGAAGATACCTTCGTTATTTTTAACATTGACCAATATTCTGATATTGTCTTTAAAATTAACAACCGAAACGTTTCTGAAGATATTTATACAATCATTCTCTCCATCGCCATTATCTACTTCTGTAATCGTGATTTTCCTCTGTCGGTTCTTGAAAAAGACGCTGCTAAATTGGAAGAAAATCAATCAGATGAACCCGTACTTTTGGCGCCTTTTTGTGATGCCTATCAATTAACGCAGCGAGAAAGAGAAGTGCTTTCGTTACTTTTAGAGTGCAAAACAAATCAAGATATAGCCAACGAACTATTCCTATCAATCGGGACAGTAAAAACACATATCCACAATATTTTCGTTAAATTAGAAGTAAACAAAAGAGCAGAAGTTTTTGTCAGTTATCAACTTTTTTCTCAACAACAAACTGAACATTTAGCGAGATAATCAAAAAGGAAGCCTCTCCGTGATCGGTGGCTTCCTTTTTGATTAACTATTTTCTTGTACTTGTCGAACTCGCTTTTCAATTTCTTGAAAGTTAATAATTTTAGCTTGGCGATGAATTTCTTTTCCTTCATAGTATAAGATAATGGTCGGTGCAGAAAAAGCATTTAATTGTCCAATTATTTCTGGACTTTTATCAGCTTCTGCAATGTATGTAGGAAATTCATATTTTGTTGCAATTTTTTCGACAATCGGTTTATCAACTGTACAAACACTACAATTTTTTGCTGTCAAAAAGACGGCTTGTAGACGATTGTCTGTAATTTTTTCTTCTAATTCTTCTAATGTTGTTACATATTCCACTGAATAGCCCTCCTTGTCTTTTGTCTAAAATAACAGATTTACTAGCAAAATAACAACTTATTTGTTTGGCTAGGAATGCTTTAACAAAAAAGTTGCCCCCCATTTCATTAATGGGAGACAACTTTTTACTGATAACCGCTTATTTATTAAAAATTTTAGGCCCTTTGCGCATGTTTTTACGATCATTTTTGGGAGTTTCCATTTTTTTAGAACGGCCACCACCTTGTTTCTTTTTAATTAATTCTAACATTTTTTCTTTTTCATTCATTTAATCCACCGCCTTTGTTAATAACGTGACAGATTCAATGTGGGTCGTTTGTGGGAAATTATCCACTGGTTGAATTTCTTTTGCTTCATAGCCACCTTCTGTTAATAATGCAATGTCGCGAGCGAGTGTGGCTGGATTACAGCTGACATAAACAATTCGTTCAGGTTGCGTTTCAATTAATGTGTTTACTAATTGACCGTCTAACCCTTTCCGTGGTGGATCCACCACCACAACATCTGGTTGCAAGCCATTTTCAACTAATTTTGGCAATAATTCTTCCGCTAAACCAGCCGTGAAAGTGGCATTCTCAATGTTGTTTAATTTAGCATTATTTTCTGCATCTTTGACCGCTTCTTCAATTACTTCAATACCGTAAACTTGCTTTGCATCTTGGGCTAAAGTTAAGCCAATCGTCCCAATCCCACAATAGGCATCCACCACAATTTCATTGCCTGTTAAAGCCGCATACTCTTTGACTTTTTGATACATCACTTCTGTTTGTTGTGGATTTACTTGATAAAATGAACGCGCGGAAATTTCAAATTTCAAATCAAAAATAGTATCTGTAATTTTTTCAGACCCATGTAATAAGATGGTTTCGTCGCCAAAAATGACATTGGTTCGTTTTGGATTTACATTTTGTACAATGCTGACTACTTCCGGAATAGCTTCCAAAATATCTGGCACAATTTTACTAATTGGGAATAATTTCGGTGTTCTCGTAATTAGAACAACCATCATCTCCCCAGTATGGTAGCCACGACGAACGACAATATGGCGTAAGTTCCCTGTATTATCAGATTCGTTATAAGGTTTTACGCTATATTTACGCATAATGTCACGGATTTTAACAATTGCTGTATCAATTTCTGGGTCTTGAATATAGAAATGTTCCATCGGAATTAAATCATGGCTATTTTTCCGGAAAAAACCTGTTTGTAGTTGGTTGTCAATTTTACGCACGGGAATTTGTGCTTTGTTCCGGTAATGCCACGGATCGTTCATCCCAATTGTTGGTAAAACAGGGACTTCTGGTAATTTAGCAACACGTTGCATAACATTTTCGACTTGTTGCGTTTTAAATGATAGTTGGGCGCCGTACGCTAAATGTTGCAACGGACTAATCCCTACTTTTGTAAAGTTTTCATCTTTCACGGGAACACGCTGTTCACTGCTTTTTAGGACAGTCAATACTTTCCCATAACCAAAACTTTTGCCTGTTTTTAAGACTTTGATTTCAAGTTTTTCACCTGGTAAGGCATTTTCAATAAACAATGGATAATGGTCCACTTTTGCCACGCCTAAACCTTCATGCGTCAAGTCAATGATTTCTACTTCAATGACGTCATTTTTCTTTACTGGATAATTTTTCATAAGTCGCTCCTTCTTTTTATACACTTCACTCATTCTAATGAAAATACCTAAGAAAAGCAACAACGAATTTTCATGGCGATTTAGCAATTTCGTTTGAGCTTTTTAGGTAAATAAAAGAATGAGATCCTTTCCTTTAGTCAAAAAATAGCCAATGAAAGATCTTATCAACTAAATCTTTCATTAGCTATTCACGGACTACCTAGTGCTTTTCTTTTTCGGCAATCTTTCCATCGCCATCAATATCTTCGTCTGTTAGTCGTTCAACTTCTTTGACAAATTCTTTGCTGGCTTCGTTATATGCTTCTTCCTCTTCGTCTTCTGATTCTACGACAATCTCATCGCTACCAGTTAAGACAGAACCCATAATTGCATTGGACGGCAGTGCATCACCATTTGCAAAAATTTCAATGTGTTGATGCATATTTTTAAAGGTCATTGGAGCATCGCCTCCATATTCACCATCTAAATTAATCATCATTTTATTGTTCTTTTCTAACGTTTCTGCATGTAAATAGCTGGTCTTTGTATAGATTAGTCGATGATCTTCAACATGCTTTCCACCATTTAACATTAACGCAACTAAATGAAGAATCTCAAAAATATTGGCTGTTTTTACAATGATTAATGAAAACTTACCATCATCTAATTTAGCGTCTGGTACGATTTGCTCGAAACCACCCACCGAGTTAGTCAGCCCTAGGAAAAACATTGATGCATTGCCTTCGTACACACCTTCATCATACGTCATGCGCATTTTAATCGGCTTCACTCGCGGCAACATTTCGGCTCCTTTGGCTAAGTACGCTAAATAACCAAAAATACTTTTCAACTCTGATGGAACTTCATAAGTCAGTTCCGTTAAATGACCACCAGCCGCAATATTGATAAAGTAATTTTTGCCAGCTTGGCCAATATCCATTTTGACAGTCTGATTTTTTTTAATCACTTCTGCTGCCTTAACGATATTATCACGAGGAATCTTCAATGCCCGTGCATAGTCATTCGTCGTTCCAGCAGGAATAATGGCCATTTTAGGGCGCCGCTTCAACGGAGCAATCCCATTCACGACTTCATTAATGGTCCCATCTCCACCTGCTGCTACTAGTAAATCAAATCCTGCACGCGCAGCACGATGTGCTTCATTGCGTGCTGAATTTTCTTCTGGTGTGGTCGCAAATGCACTGGCTTCATAACCACATTCTTCTAAAATAGATAAAATATCGGCTAAGTTCTTTTTGATTAACTCTTTTCCTGACGTTGGATTATAAATCACTCTAGCTTTTTTCATGGTTTGCCTGCTACTTTCTTATCGTTTTGAAAGCTCTTCTTGCAATAACTTGTTAACCACACCTGGGTTTGCTTGTCCACGAGTTGCTTTCATAATTTGTCCAACAAGGAAACCAACTGCACGGTCTTTTCCGTTTTTAAAGTCATCAATTGATTGTTGGTTGTTGTCTAAAACTTCGTTAATCATTGGTAATAATTGCGCTGGATCAGATAATTGAACAAGGCCTTTTGCTTCGACAACTTCTTTAGCATCTCCACCGTTTTCAATTAACTCTTTGAACACTTTCTTCGCAATTTTCGAGCTGATTGTGCCATCGTTAATCAAAGTAATCATACCCGCTAGATTTTCTGGTGTTAGTTTAGTATCGGCTAATTCAACTTTTTCACTGTTTAAGTAAGCAGAAACTTCGCCCATTAACCAGTTTGATGCTTGTTTCGCATCTGCACCGTTTGCTAAAGTTGCTTCAAAGAAATCTGACATTTCTTTCGTTAAAGTCAAGACCATTGCGTCGTATTCAGGTAACCCTAATTCACTGATATAACGGGCACGACGTGAGGCTGGCATTTCTGGCAAACTAGCGCGAACTTTTTCAATCCATTCATCATCAATTGAAAAACGAGGAACATCTGGCTCTGGGAAGTAACGGTAGTCACTTGAGCCTTCTTTAACACGCATAAGCAACGTTGTACTAGTTGCTTCATCAAAGCGGCGTGTTTCTTGTTGAATTTCGCCACCAGATAATAGGACTTTGGCTTGGCGTTTTTCTTCATAAGCTAAACCTTTTTTTACAAAGTTCATGGAGTTCAAGTTCTTTAATTCCGCTTTAGTACCAAATTCTTCTTGACCATACGGACGTAAAGAAATATTGGCATCACAACGCATAGAACCTTCTTCCATTTTCACATCAGAAACTTCTGTAAATTGGATAATTGAACGCAACGCTTCTAAATACGCATAGGCTTCTTCTGGTGAACGCATGTCTGCTTCAGAAACAATCTCAATTAAAGGCGTGCCTTGACGATTCAAGTCTACATAAGAATAGCCATCTGTGCCGTGAATATTTTTCCCAGCATCTTCTTCTAAATGCACTCGTTCAATGCGAATTTTTTTCTTTTTGCCTTCGACTTCAATTTCAATCCAACCATCATGTCCGATTGGTTGATCAAATTGAGAAATTTGATACGCTTTAGGATTATCTGGGTAGAAATAGTTTTTACGATCAAAATGAGTTTCTTTTGAAATTTCACAGTTCAAAGCAAGAGCTGCTTTCATCCCAAATTCTAAAGCACCTTTATTCATCACAGGTAAAACACCTGGGTAACTCCAGTCAACTACATTTGTGTTGCTATTTGGTTCTGCTCCGAAATGCGCTGGCGCAGAGGAGAAAATTTTAGAGTTGGTTTTTAATTCTACGTGGACTTCTAATCCAATGACAGTTTCAAAGTTCATTAATCGTTCCCCCCTAAAATGACTGGTTTTTTCGTATGGAAATCTGTCGCTTGTTCAAAGGCGTACGCTGCTTTGTACATTGTATGTTCGTCAAAATGTTTCCCGATAATTTGTAAACCAACTGGCAAGCCTTCTGAGAATCCTGCTGGAATTGACATGCCTGGTAGTCCTGCTAAGTTGACAGGAATGGTTAAAATATCATTCATATACATTGTGATTGGATCATTGATGTTTTCCCCTAGACCAAAGGCAACTGTTGGTGTGGATGGGCCAATGATTAAGTCATAATCCGCAAAGACATTCTCAAAATCTTGTTTGATTAGTGTACGGACTTGACCAGCCTTTTTAAAGTGCGCATCATAATAACCAGCACTTAAAGAGAATGTTCCTAACATAATCCGACGTTTAACTTCTGTTCCGAAACCTTCAGAACGTGAATTAACATAGACATCTTCTAGATTTTGGACATTTTCGGAACGGTACCCGTAACGAATGCCATCAAAGCGTTGTAAGTTTGAACTTGCTTCTGAAGAGGCAATAATATAATAAACCGCTACGCCGTATTTAGAATGTGGCAAACTAACTTCTTCCACCGTTGCGCCTAAAGATTTAAATGTTTCTGCTGCTTTTAATACCGCTTCACGAACATCCGATTGTACCCCTTCACCTAAGTATTCTTTTGGTAAAGCAATTTTCATGCCTTTGATGTCGCCAGTTAAATCTGCCGTAAAATCAGGAACAGAAACGCCCGCAGAAGTGCCGTCTTTTTCGTCATAACCACTAATTGCATTTAAAGCTAAGGCATTGTCTTTAACATTTCGTGTCAATGGACCAATTTGGTCTAAACTTGAAGCAAAAGCAATCAAACCAAAACGAGACACACGTCCATATGTTGGTTTCAAGCCCACAATACCGTTGAATGCGGCTGGTTGGCGGATACTGCCACCTGTATCGCTCCCTAAAGAAACTGGGACTTGTCCGGCTGCGACAGCAGAAGCTGAACCACCAGAAGAACCACCAGGGACTTTCGTTTGATCCCAAGCATTTTTTGTTTTCTTAAAGTAAGACGTTTCCGTACTTCCGCCCATGGCAAATTCATCCATGTTCAATTTTCCGACTGGAATCATATCTGCTTGATAGACTTTATCCATCACGGTCGCATCATAAATTGGGTCAAAATTGTGTAACATTTTTGAGCCAGCTGTTGTTAAAATATCTTTTGTGACAATGTTGTCTTTAATCCCAATAGGAATCCCAGCTAATGGATTACTTTCAGTGATGCCTTTTAAGTCAATCGCTTTGGCTAATGCCATTGCTTTTTCTTCACTAACTGTAATAAAAGAACCTAGTTGTTCTTCTGTATCTTGAATACGATTTAATGTTTCTTCGGTTAAATCAACTGCAGTGATTTCTTTTGAAACCAATAAATCATGTAACTCTGTTAACGATTTGTCGTATAATTTTTCCATTAGGCTCCTGCCTCCCCGTTATCCATAATTGCAGGCACTTTAATGTAACCATTCTCTGATTCCGGAACATTCCGCATTAATTCTTTACGGTCCATTCCTGGTGTCGCTACGTCTTCACGCATAACATTGATTGATTCATTCACATTTGAAGTAAAAGGAACCCCGGTTGTATCTACTTCTTCTAGTAATTCCACCATATCAATAATTTTATCTAGTTGATTGGTAAAGTCCGCTAATTCTTCTTCGGAGAAAGATAATTTTGATAATTTAGCGACATGTTTGACTTGTTCTTCTGTAATTGCCATAGATACCCTTCTTTCTATCATTTACTGAAATTTTCATTTTCAGATTAATCAATTGGATTGTATTTCTTTAAACAGCTTAGCACAGCTGTTCACTCTGTTCCCATTCTACCATAAAATGGTCGGATATTTTAGATGAAACCTTGAATTTCATTGATAATTTGTCGCTCGCAAAAATGACGGAAATATGTTATTATGAAAATGAAAAGAGAGATATGCAGGAACATACCTCTCTAATAGCCACTACCAGTTATAAGAACTGGTGGCTTACTGAGTTATTGGTTTTATTTCAAACGCTTAACCGTTCAGCTCCTCAAAGCTTATGAACGGTTATTTTTGTTGTCTAAGACAAGCGCTAAGATACCGAAGATAATGGTCACAACAAGTGTTGCAAAACCAATCATCAGTCCCAACGCTGCTTCAACGGACAAAAATATTGCTCCTTTCATTAAGATAAGAAGAATTGCGCATAAGCATCAACCTCCTTTCTCAACTCAGAAAGTCCTCGTTCATATAACTTTTATGACTAAAATAAGTATACCATCAAATTACTACATAAAATCTGACAACGTTAATTTGTCTTCTTAAAAATGACTTGCATCTAACGCATCGACCATTTCTTGTTCATTCCAAACGGTCACGCCTAAGCTTTCAGCTTTGGTTAATTTACTGCCAGCATCTTCGCCAGCAACCACAATGTCAGTTTTTTTCGAAACACTCCCTGTAACTTTTCCACCAAGATTTTCAATTTTTTCTTTGGCTTCTTCGCGAGTGTACTGCGTTAATTTTCCTGTTAAAACAACTGTTTTGTCTTTGAAAGGTGACTCCACTTCTGCTAATTGCTCTGTCCGGAGACCTTTATATGTCAAGTTCACTTGGGCTTTTTCCAGTTCAGCCATTAATTCATGAACTTCCTCATTTTCAAAATACGTCACAACGCTGTCGGCGATTGTTTCACCAATTGAATCCAAAGCCACAATTTCTTCCGCAGTTGCTCGACTTAAGGTTGATAAATCACCAAAATGCTCCGCTAAAATTTTCGCCGCTTTCGCCCCCACATGGCGAATCCCTAAGCCAAAAATCAAACGTTCGACAGAGTTTTCTTTACTCCCTTGAATGGCAGTATAAATGTTGTTTGCTGATTTTTCTTTGATTTTATCCAAAGTCATTAATTGTTCTTCTGTTAAGAAATACAGATCCGCTACGTCTTTCACTAATCCTTTGTCATACATTTGTGCTAACACTCGTGGCCCCAAGCCATCAATGTTCATTGCGTTTCGTGAGACAAAGTGATTCAGCCCTTCTTTAATTTGCGCAGGGCATTTTGGATTAATACAACGTAACGCCACTTCCTCATCTAAATGCACCAACTCACTATGACAAATCGGACAATGTGTCGGCATTTCATAAGGCTGACTATCGGCTGCACGTTTTTCAACTAGGACTTGCGCTACCTCTGGGATAATATCGCCGGCTTTGTAAATAATAACATGATCATTTAAACGGATATCTTTCATTTGAATAAAATCTGCATTATGCAAACTTGCCCGACTAACCGTGGTTCCCGCTACTCGTACAGGAGCCATGACCGCAGTAGGAGTGACTACCCCCGTGCGCCCAATTGTCCATTCAATATCTTCCACTACTGTCTCTGCTTCTTCTGGTGGAAATTTGTAGGCAATCGCCCAGCGAGGTGCTTTGACAGTGAAACCTAATTCATCTTGTAACGCAAATTCGTTCACTTTAATCACAATTCCATCGATTTCGTATGGCAAAGTGCTCCGCTTTTCATGGTATTCTTCAATGTAGGCCCAAACTTCATCGATTGACTGACATAATTGCCGTTCGGGATTGGTTCTAAAACCAATTGCAGAAAGCTCTTCTAATGCCTCAAACTGCGTCTTCGCTTTCATTGGCCCAAAATCAGCAACTGTGTATAAAAACGTATTTAAGTTCCGTTTCGCCACAATTTTTGTATCTAGTTGGCGCAAGCTTCCCGCCGCTGCATTCCGAGGATTGGCAAAAATATCTTGGCCATTTTCTTCACGTTCTTCATTCAATGCGACAAAGGATTGTTTAGGCATGTAGCACTCGCCACGAACTTCCACTGAAATGGGCTCCGTTAAACGCATCGGTACAGAGCGAACCGTTCGTAAGTTCTCTGTAATGTTTTCACCAACCGTTCCATCGCCTCGTGTTGCTCCGCGTACAAACACCCCGTTTTCATAACGTAATGAAATTGCTAACCCATCAATTTTCAACTCGCAACAGTAAGCAACGGGTTTACCAATCGCCTTACGAACACGTTCATCAAAAGCAAAAATATCTTCCTTGCTAAACCCATCATTTAAACTATACATTGGAATGTCATGCGGAGCTTTTTCAAAACCAGATAAAACTTTGCCACCTACACGTTGTGTCGGCGAATCTGGCGTGATTAAATCAGGAAACTCCGTTTCAATATCGACTAACTCTTTATACAAACGATCGTAAACATAATCTTCTACGGATGGTTGATCTTTGACATAATATTCATGGGAATATTGATTGAGTTGTTTTCTTAATTCTTGCGCACGAGTTGTCGCCGCCGTTAATGTTAATGGTTGTTGTTCCATCGTAGAACTCCTCCTCATAAGTGTAATGCTCTTATCGTCTTTTTAACACATTTACACTAAGATAGAAAATAAAAAGAATTTATCTAATGATGATTTCTCATTAAATCGCTGACCTATTTTGCATGTTAAATTTTTTCAATTGGTGCAAATGCCGCTAACAACCGTTTTATGCCTTTTTCTGGGAAAGCAATGTCCAACTCTAAGTCTTTGGCCGAACCGCCTACACGAACGACTGTACCAACGCCCCATGCTTTATGTTGGACCTTATCACCTGCTTGCCAAGAAACTTTTTCGCCACCACTTGCCACTTTGTTGCTAACTGATTTTGTAGCTGGCTGTGTATAAGCTGGTTTACTTGCGCTGGGCTTAAATACTTTAGGATCAAAGGTGCGCGCTGGAGCTTTCTGTAAATTGGCCGCCGCCCCTTGTTTCATTAAACGCTCCGCCTCAATTTCTTCTAAAAAGCGACTTGGTCGATTATATTGCGTGCGACCATATAATGTTCTCGAATAAGCATTCGTTAAGAACAGGGCTTCTTCCGCTCGTGTGATACCAACATAAGCCAAGCGCCGTTCTTCTTCCAGTTCACTTTCTTCTAGCATGGCACGTGATAATGGGAAAACCCCTTCTTCTAAGCCCATTAAAAAGACCACTGGAAATTCCAGCCCTTTGGCCGCATGCAACGTCATTAAGGTTACTTGTGAAGAGCTCTCTTCTAAATTATCTAAATCAGAAACCAAGGCTAAATCTGTTAAGAAATCCGCCAATTTTGTTTCTTCGCCATTTGGATCGTCGTTATTTTGCGCTTCAAAACGTTTATCAAATTCTTGTGTCACAGATAAAAATTCGTCCAAGTTTTCTAAGCGAGCTTGAGACTCTAAATTATTTTGCGCCATCAAAGCTTCCCGATAACCACTACATTGTAAAGTTTCTTTCACCAATTCTGTAATCGTTAAATATGGCACTGTTTTCGTTAAGTCTTGAATCATCATGCCAAAATTACCAAGCTCTTTACCCGCTTTTCCTGAAATATTTGCCAAATCAACATTTTGGGCAGCTTCCAGCAAAGCCCAACCATGCGTATCCGCAAATAATCGTAATTTTTCAATTGAACTTTTACCGATTCCTCGTTTTGGTTCATTGACAATTCGTTCAAAGCTGATTGAATCATCTGGATTGGCAATCAAACTTAAATAAGCCAAAATATCTTTAATTTCTTTACGGTCGTAGAATTTATGTCCGCCCACCATGGTATACGGAATATTAGATTTCAAGAGCATTTCTTCCACTACACGGGATTGAGCATTGGTCCGATATAATACCGCAAAATCACCATAAATTCGGTCATTTTCCCGCATTTCTTTTTGGATTTGGCTCACAATAAATTGTGTTTCATCCCGTTCTGTGTCCCCACGATAATAGACAATTTTTTCACCGTCTATATTTTCTGTCCACAGTTCTTTCTCGCGGCGGTTACGGTTATTTTTGATGACATCATTCGCAGCCGCCAAAATGTTTTTGGTGGATCGATAATTTTGTTCTAGCAAAATTACACTGGCATCTGGATAATCTTTTTCAAAATCCAAGATATTTTGCATATCCGCCCCGCGCCAACCATAGATACTTTGGTCGGCATCACCTACGACACACAGATTTTTGAAACGTGCAGCCAATAAATTAACTAAGGTGTATTGTGCATGATTGGTATCTTGGTATTCATCCACATGAATATAGTGAAATTTATTTTGGTAGAAAGCCAACGTATCTGGTTGTTCATTGAATAAACGAATCGTATTCATAATCAAATCATCAAAATCCATACATTGGTTTTTGCGTAATTCTTTTTGATAGGCTTCATAGCATTTTGCGACAATTTCTTCATATAAGGAACCTTGCATTTCAGCAACTTTTTCAGGCGTTTGTAATTCATTTTTGGCATTGCTAATCGTACCTAAAATTGAGCGAGGATCATATTTTTTTGAATCAATATTTAAGTCGTTTAAGATGCGTTTCATTAATGTTTTTTGTTCCGATGGGTCAATAATTGTAAAATTACGGTTGTAACCAATCTGATCCACATCACGACGTAAAATTCTTACACACATGGAGTGAAAAGTGGAGACCCATACATCTTCGCCACCCGTTTCCAGTAATTTATTTACACGCTCTTTCATTTCTTTAGCAGCTTTATTGGTAAACGTAATCGCCAAAATATTCCATGGATTTACTTCTTTTTCCTCAATTAGATAGGCAATTCGGTGTGTTAAAACCCGCGTTTTTCCACTACCAGCACCAGCCATGACTAACAGTGGTCCTTCTGTATGCAAAACGGCTTCTTCTTGTCGAGGATTCATTCCCTGAACCAAGGCATGTTTTTGTGTCATATTAAACGTCCTCTCTCTTTTTTCAATCTTATACAGTATACCAAAAATCCCTTTGAAGTTCTTTAGAAAAGAACAAAAAATCTTTTTCTTTTTATATGAAATTTTCTTGTAAATCAAGTCAAACCGCAGTACATTAGTAAGTAGTGATGGAGGCTAAAAATGAAATGAATAATGATGTACATGAAATTAAACAATTAGATGGTACCCGAATCGGCTTTATCCTTAAAGGCATCGTCGTCGGAATCCTGGTCGGCTTTGTTGTCAGCTTATTTCGCTTAGGCATTGAAAAAATTGGCGAACAAGTCGTTCATCTGTATCAAACGTTTCACGAAAAACCCTTTTGGATGATTCCTTGGTTCTTATTTTCTCTCGTACTTGCTTATTTATTAGGACGACTGATTAAGAGCGAACCAGCAATTAAAGGCAGTGGCATCCCCCAAGTGGAAGGACAACTTCAAGGTCAATTAGAAATTCATTGGTTTCCAGTGCTTTGGAAAAAATTTATCGGTGGGATCTTAGCGATTAGTCCTGGGCTATTTTTGGGACGTGAAGGCCCTTCAATTCAACTAGGTGCAGTGGTTGGACAAGGCTATAGTCAATGGCGACAAAGCACCAAGTCTGAAGAAAAAATTTTAATCAGTAGTGGTGCCAGTGCTGGTTTAGCCGCCGCTTTTAATGCACCAATCGCAGGACTTTTATTTGTTCTAGAAGAGGTTCACCATTCCTTTTCACCTTTAGTTTGGTTAACCTCTTTTTCTGCGGCCATTTCCGCTAACTTTGTTTCTTTGCATTTCTTCGGATTGCAGCCAGTTCTTTATATTGGTCCCGTTAAATCTTTGCCTTTAGAGTACTATTGGACATTAGTACTGCTGGGCGTTTTACTAGGATTATTAGGTTGGATATATCAAAAAACATTGTTGTCCTTACCAAAAGTATATGGAAAAATCAAAGGCCTTTCTTCTAATTATTATGGTTTTATTCCTTTTATTTTGATTTTACCGATTGGTTATTTCTTTCCACATTTACTTGGCGGTGGGAATCAAATTGTTTTAGCTTTAGGCAATCAACCGGCCACGATTTGGGCTTTAGTCGGCTTACTGGTTTTACGTTTTGTTTTTTCAATGGTTTCTTACGGTTCGAATCTCCCTGGTGGTATTTTCTTGCCTATTCTAACTTTAGGTGCCATTATCGGAACATTGTATGGTAGTCTACTTGTCCAATACGTAGGGATGGATCCAATTTTTGTGAAAAACTTTTTAATTTTTGCCATGGCTGGTTATTTTACTGCGATTGGTAAAGCACCGTTAACAGCGATTATTTTAGTAACAGAAATGGTCGGCAATTTTTCTCATTTAATGTCTTTAGGGGTTGTTGCTTTAGTTAGTTATATTACCATCGATAGTCTTGGCGGCAAGCCAATTTATGAAAGCTTATTAGAACGTTTGGTTCCTTCTAAAGTAAGTAATATTCGTGGCCACAAAACGATTATTGAATTACCTATCACTGCAGAAAGTTCCTTAGATGATACGATGGTACGTGATTTTGTCTGGCCTAAACAAATGTTGCTCACTTCCATTCGCCGTGGCGAATCGGAAATTTTAACACATGGTGATACTGTTATGCATGTTGGCGATGTGCTCATTATTTTGACCGATGAAAAACTCGCTTACCAAGTCAAAAAAGAGATTTATCAAAAAACTTTACCGAATGATTTAGTGAATTAAAGAAAGCTGCTGAACTCAGGTTCAGCAGCTTTCTTTTTTTCTTATGACTGTTTTTTAATTTTTTTGAATGTTTTTGACCGTTTTAGATTGATTAGCGTTTTCATTTGTGCTATTATATCCATGAAATGAGGGATGAAAATGCTTACGGAAGAACGACATCAAAAAATTTTACAATTGTTAGATCAAAAATCAGTCGTCAAATCACAAGAACTTGCTAGCTTATTCAATGCTTCAGAATCCACAATCCGCCGCGATTTACAAGAATTAGAAGACGCCAATTTGTTAGAACGCATTCACGGCGGAGCTAAGCGTATTCTTAATTTAGGCTTTGAACAAAACATGACGGAAAAATCAATCAAAAACACGCACGAAAAGCAAAAGATTGCTTCTTTAGCCGCTAGTTGTGTACAAGATGGCGATATGATCTATTTAGATGCTGGTTCAACCACGTTAGAAATGATCCCTTTTTTAGTTGGGAAACAAATCCATGTAGTGACGAATTCCGTGCATCACGCTGCAAAACTTAGCGATATGGAAATTCCCACTATTATGCTTGGTGGTACTTTGAAGCTCTCCACTAAAGCAATCATTGGTGCCACTAGTATGGAACAGCTACAACATTTTCGTTTTAACAAAGCTTTTTTAGGAACTAACGGCGCACATTTAGAGTTTGGTTTAACGACGCCTGATCCCGAAGAAGCAGCGCTAAAAGCCCTGGCTATTCATCAAGCAGAAACAGCCTATGTTTTACTGGATCATACAAAATTTAATGAAGTAACGTTTACCAAAGTGGAAGAATTAGAGTCAGTTACTTTACTAACTGACTACTGCCCTGCTGAATCACTTCAAGGATTCCAGCAAAAAACTATTTTAATGGAGGCAAACAAATGATTTACACAGTGACTTTAAACCCTTCTATCGACTTTATCGTTCATGTCGATCATCTACAAATTGGTGATTTAAATCGGATGACGAATGATTTTAAATTACCTGGCGGCAAAGGAATCAACGTTTCACGTATTTTAAAACGTATGGAGACAGAATCCACTGCCTTAGGTTTTTTAGGTGGTTTTACAGGCTCATTCATTGCTGATTGGTTGAAAAAAGAAGAGATCCAAACGAATTTCACTCCCGTGTCTGCTGATACACGAATCAACATTAAATTGAAATCAGATACTGAAACAGAAATTAACGGCTTAGGACCTGCTCTAACAAACGAAGAAATTCAAGAACTAAAACAAGCAGTTAGTCGTGTTCAGGCTGGTGATATTGTTGTTCTTTCAGGAAGTACACCTGCTTCTCTACGCAAAGGATTTTACGAAGAATTAATCCAAATTGTGAAGGAAAAAGGCGCAGAATTTGTTATTGATACGACAGGTGAAGATTTAATGAACGCTTTGTCACAAAAGCCTTTATTGGTCAAGCCAAATAATCATGAGTTGGCAGAATTATATCATACAACCTTTACAAGTGTTGAAGACATTTTACCTTATGGACATCGGTTACTAGAAGAAGGAGCGCAACACGTAATTATCTCAATGGCTGGTGATGGTGCATTACTTTTCACAACAGAAGGTGTTTATCGTTCCAACGTTTTAAAACGTCCACTGAAAAATTCTGTCGGCGCTGGCGACTCAATGATTGCTGGTTTTATTGGCAACTTTTCAAAAACACAAGATCCTTTAGAGGCTTTCAAATGGGGTGTCGCTTGCGGTAGCGCGACCGCATTTTCTGATGATTTAGCCTCAGAAGATTTTATCCAAGAACTTATTCACGAAGTAACAATTGAAAAAATTTCAGAATAAATCCACTAAGGGAGGAAAATAGAGTGAACATTAATGATTTATTAATAAAAGATGTCATGATTATGGATTTACAAGCTACTGATAAAAAAGGCGCGATTGATGAAATGGTCCAAAAATTATACGATGGTGGCCGCATCTCTGACATTGACACTTACAAAGAAGGAATTTTAAAACGCGAAGCACAAACATCGACTGGTTTAGGCGACGGCATCGCTATGCCTCACGCAAAAAATAGTGCCGTAAAAGAACCGACAGTTCTTTTCGCTAAAAGTAAAAAAGGTGTTGATTATGAAGCACTAGATGGACAACCTACTTATCTATTCTTCATGATTGCTGCTCCAGAAGGCGCTAATGATACACATCTCCAAGCGCTTGCGGCCCTTTCTCGATTACTTATCGATCCAGACTTTGTTGGCAAATTGAAAGAAGCGGAAACTCCAGAAGCAGTACAAGCTCTTTTCCAAGCAGCAGAAGATCAAAAAGAAGCGGAAGAAAAAGCAGAACAAGAACAAACAACGCCAGCACCAGAAAGCAATCGTAAATATATTATTGCTGTGACTGCTTGTCCTACAGGAATTGCTCACACTTACATGGCTGAAGATGCACTGAAGAAAAAAGCAAAAGAAATGGGCGTAGACATTAAAGTAGAAACAAACGGTTCAGAAGGAATTAAAAATCGTTTAACTGCTGAAGATATTGCTCGTGCTGATGGCGTGATTGTCGCAGCCGATAAAAAAGTAGAAATGAATCGTTTTGATGGTAAAAAATTAGTCAATCGTCCCGTCAGTGATGGAATTCGTAAAACCGAAGAACTAATTAACTTAGCCATTAGTGGTGAAGCTCCTACTTTCCATGGCAGTGACTCGGCTGCAAGCGATCAAGAGGATTCAGCGGAAGGTTCAATCGGTTCTCGTATCTATAAAGATTTAATGAATGGTGTTTCTCATATGTTACCTTTCGTTATTGGTGGCGGAATTGCCATTGCTCTTTCCTTTATGATTGATCAATTTATCGGAGTTCCTCAAGATCAATTAGCCAACTTAGGTAATTACAATGACGTAGCTAGCTGGTTTAACCAAATTGGTGGCGCAGCATTTGGCTTTATGTTACCTGTCTTAGCTGGTTTTATTGCTTCTAGTATTGGGGATCGGCCAGGCTTAGTTGCTGGTTTCGCGGCTGGTGCATTAGCAAACGCTGGCGGAGCTGGATTCCTTGGGGCCCTAATCGGTGGTTTCTTAGCTGGTTATGTAGTGGTTCTTTTACGTAAAGTCTTCAAAGGCTTGCCAAAATCATTAGATGGAATTAAAACCATTTTATTCTATCCAGTTTTTGGTTTGATTATTACGGGCTTATTAATGTTAGTCATTAACATCCCGATGAAAGCAATTAATGATGCGTTAAATCATTTCCTACTTGGCTTAGATGGCACAAATGCAGCTTTACTTGGTGCCTTATTAGCTGGTATGATGGCCATCGACTTAGGTGGACCAGTTAACAAAGCTGCTTATGTTTTCGGTACAGCTACGCTAGCAAGTACTGTTGCAGAAGGTGGCAGCGTGGTCATGGCTTCTGTAATGGCTGGCGGAATGGTTCCTCCATTAGCAATTTTCGTAGCAACACGTTTATTTAAAAATAAATTTACAAAAGATCAACAAGACGCTGGCTTAACCAATATTGTAATGGGCCTTTCTTTTGTCACTGAAGGGGCAATTCCTTTTGCAGCAGCTGACCCATTACGTGTGATTCCAAGTTTCGTGGTAGGTTCTGCCTTTACTGGTGCGTTGGTTGGTGCGTTTGGTATCAAATTATTGGCACCACATGGAGGAATCTTCGTTGTCTTCCTATTAAGTAATCCATTACTATATCTATTGTTCATCTTAATTGGTGCGATTATTTCAGGAATTGTCTACGGACTTTTGAAAAAACCTGTCGAAGTACCTGCTTAAAAAAAAACAGCAAAAAAGCGATTCAACCATGGTTGAATCGCTTTTTTATTATTATTTTCTCTTTATCGCATAATTTTCTAAATACTCAGGGTTTCCTTTGCTTCTGATATACGTGTACACGCCCATCACAAAGGCCCCAAGGGTATTGGTAAATAAATCCCCCATCGTATCCATCAAAGCAGCACGCCCAATAAATGGTTGGCCGTTGGACATATTATAGCGTTGTAAGTTCATGTTTCCTAATGAATCGCAGATAAATTCCCAGAATTCCCAGAAGACGCCACAAAGCCCTGCAAATGCAAACCCAAATAATAAAAATAACCACGGGGAAACATCGGCGTACTTCGTTTTCTTCAATAGGAAAGCAGCAATACCATAACCCACAGCAGTTAACAGCATCGGACTAACAAAGTGTAAAATTTTATCCCAGAACGAAATGATTGAGATCATATGCAACGAGGTTCCTAGGAATACTGAAATAAATAAGAAAAACCAGTAAAAATAAACGATGGTCGGTGGCATAATAATTTTTAAAAATTTATTGACAAGATCCGGTAAAAAGATCAGCCCAATTCCAAGTAAACATTCGATAACAAACGTCACACCTTGTTTTGTTGAATACTTAGCCGTAAAAAATTCCCAGAGATTGTACGTCAAGCATAAGATGCCAAACACCACTAATCCATATTTAATTTTCGAATAATTTTTATCCATTTTGACACACCCTTTCAAAAGTTATTTTATATGAAAAAAACTGTAGATGAAAGACACCTTCCATCTACAGTTTTAGAAAACTCTATCGAATGAAGAGCTTATTAAAAATGTTTATTTTTCAACAGCTGTTTCAGTAATTGTTTCAACAGCACGTTTCATACGAATATCGTGTTCTAACATGTCGTTGTTTAATACTTTACGTACTTGCGCTTCAGGCATGTTGTATTGTTCTGCTAAATCTTTCACTTCAGCATCGATGTCTTCTTGTGTTACTTCGATGTTTTCAGCTTTGGCAACTGCTTCAATCACTAAGTTTGTTTTTGTGCGTGTTTCTGCTTCGCCTTCAAATTGTTTGTGTAAATCTTCTTCTGTAGAACCAGTTAATTGGTAGTACATTTCAGGAGAAATTCCTTGGCGTTGCATGTTGTTTAAGAATTCATCCATTGAACGGTGAACTTCGTCGTGAACCATTACGTGTGGTAATTCAACGATTTCAGCATTTTCAACAGCTAAACGAATCGCTTCTTCGTCTTTTGCTTCTTCAGCTGCTGCTTCTTTTGCTTCTGTCAATTCTTTACGGAATTTTTCTTTTAATTCGTCTAATGATTCTACTGAATCGTCAACGTCTTTTGCAAATTCATCATCCAATTCTGGTAATTCTTTTGCTTTTACTTCATGAACAGTTACTTTGAAGACTGCTTCTTTACCAGCTAAATCTTCTGCTTGGTAATCTTCAGGGAAAGTAACGTTTACTTCTACTTCTTCGCCAGCTTTTTTGCCAACTAATTGGTCTTCAAAGCCTGGAATAAATGAATTAGAACCTAGTTCTAATGAGTAATTTTCGCCTTTGCCGCCTTCAAATGCTTCGTCGCCTAAGAAGCCTTCAAAGTCGATAACTACAGTGTCGCCATTTTCAGCAGCGGCATCTTCTTTGATTACTAATTCAGCTTGAGATTCTTGTTCGCGTTTCAAACGTGCTTCCACGTCTTCATCTGTTACTTCACGGTCTTGTTTAGACACTGTTAAGTTTTTGTATTCACCTAATTTTACTTCAGGTTTTACAGTTACTTCAGCAGTGATAACCCAGTCTTCCCCTTTATTCATGCTTTCAACATCAATTTTTGGTTGTGCTACTGGTTCAATTCCTGCTTCTAATACAGCCGCTTCATATGCTTCTGGTAAAACAGCGTTTAACGCATCTTCGTATAACGCTTCTTCCCCATACATACGGTTAAAAACAGTACGTGATACTTTTCCTTTACGGAAACCAGGTACGTTTAAGTTTTTTTTCACTTTATTGAACGCTTGCGTTAATCCTTTTTCGATTACTGCTTGTTCGATTGAAAAAGTTAATACACCATCATTAGTGCCTTTTTTTTCCCATTTCGCAGACATTTGTTTCCCTCCGAATAACATTTAATTTTATACATCAAACTTTATTTATGCATACCTTTAAATAGTACACTATCCCTAGGAAAATGTAAATATTTTAAGTGCTAAGAAGTGAAAGAAAGACTCGATTTTTAGCAAACTATCAGTTTTTTAATTTTTTCGGATTAAAAAAGCATAGAATTTCGAGAAATTTCCTTCTTAAAACACTAAAAGATTGTGAACAAAATATCTTGTTCACCATCGGATGTAATCGCTTTACTTTATGAATGGCCCATTATAGAATGTATGTACTCAATATTTACGCATTATATATTTTCGTCATTATACATATAATATCAAAAAAGGAGAGGATGGTTTTGAATAAGTTCGTCTGGGGAATCTTTTCTTGCATCATATCATGGCTTTTTTTATCGCTGAATCACCCTTTGTTAGCTCATTCTGAAACACTGAACCCTACAACTCACGCCTCTACTTTTAGTGAAACATTTACCTCAGTTTCAACAGAACAACAAACAACTCAAGCAACCGATATCGTGGAACAAGAAACCGAGCAAACCCATGCTTCCTCTGAAAACGATGAACCTATGGCACCTACGCCAGCTAGTGTTTCTGTTGGTAATAGCACCTTAAAAAGTACCTTAAGCACGGGAACGTATAACCAAGATATTATCACACTTTCGTATGAATACAGTGTGACACTTATCGGCTTAGCAATTAATGATCGACCGATTATTGCTATTCAACTTCCTACAGAAATTTCAAGCCAGTTAGATAACGACACTCTAAAGCAACAAGATTTTCTGACTCTTTTAACAGGGACTGTCAGTTATCCAGGAACAACCACTCAAGATATTCACAGTTCAACTAACGGCGTCAGCCTCTCTTATAGTAGCACTTATCATTCTGTATATCTGACTTTTCCAAGTAGCACCTTGGTGTTACTTCCCGGAACCAAATGGTCTGCCGCCATTTCGTTTGATGTGGGCGCACTTTATAAACGAGGAATTTCAATCCCTCCTGCTCTTAACGGCAAAGACTATCCGATTCGAGGAACCTTTACAGATGTCGGCACTGGATTAGGCGCAATTAATATTATTATTGGGAATAATACAAAAACAGGCGTAATTAGCAAAGCTCAACTTAGTTTAGGGAATTATCCCGTTCCTCAAGTCACACCAGCCAAACTAACTCAATCAAATCATCTGGACACTACTGTAACAGGGACCATTCAACAAGTACAAGACCCAAACTATAACTACTCTGTTCAATTAACCTTGAACCGCCATGATGGCACCACTACCCCCATTGTGGTGAAAGGGATTTCTGTCGATGCAGCCGGAAATTTCTCGACATCGTTAGCTTCACCATTAGAATATGGCGACACGCTCTCTACAATTGTCTTTGCTCGTTCAAAAACGTCAACCGACTATATTCAAAGCAGCCCCTCAGCTGACCAAAGTGTCAATTGGTCAATCCAACCAGTCACAAACGTAGTCGCTAATGCCGGCTCAACTCAACTTTCAGGTAAAGCTTCTCAAGCATCTAACGGAACCTATCAAGTTAAAGTACAAATAAATGGTGGTTCTATTTACACAACGTCCTTAGATTCCAATGGCCATTTTCAATTTGCTAATTTACCCACTTTCCAAGGAGGAGAAACGGTCAGCTTGTGGGTCCAAGGGGTCAGCAATCGCACTGGCCTGCCTTTGTTAACCAGTTCTACTGTTTCTCAAACAGTTGCTTATCCTGTGCCTCAACTAACAGTCACGCAAATCATTGAGCGGAAAAATGCACAAGGACTCTGGGAAGCTGCAAACTCTGTCGTAAGTGGTCAAATCATTCGTTTTACGTTAACCACACGTTTAACCAATCAACCAGCAACGTGGATGAATCAGCAATTACGAGCAACGGTGCCTAAAGGACTGTCCCAACTTTCAGCTGCTACATTAACAAAACAATCAGCAGCAGGTTTAAGTACGCCAATAGCTGGGCTTCAACTTTTAACTGATAGTTCCACTGGTTTGCCGTATTGGAGTTATCATAATTCGCTGCCAGCAGATAATTTTACGGAAGCCAATACACAATTCACCTTACAATATACAGCAACGGTTACAGAAGAATGGATAAACCAATTTCTTTTATTTTCTAGCACGGTTACTGGCAATGATGGTGGCGGAACGCCAATTACGCCAATCACTAAAGAACAGTCTTTACCCATCAAAAACGGTACCCTCCGTTTTGTGCAGATGCCAACTACAGTTTCCTTTAAAAATTTACCTTTCCCCAGCAAACGAACCATATACTCACCATCGACCATCAGCGCTCCTTTCCTCATTGCCGATGGTCGAGTTGCAAAAACACCCTGGCATTTGTTGGTAAGAGAGAGTCAGCCCATGCATTCAACTTCTACAAATAAAACGATCCAGCAAGCTTTCATTTATCGAAAAAATGGCAGTGATTTTCCTCTCTCCTCTTTAGCAACCGAAGTTTATCAATACACCGCAACGGACGATAACAATGTAGAAATTCCTTGGAACCAACAAAATGGACTTTTTTTAAGCGTCGCTCCTGACCTTAATTTAACGGTCAAAGAATCTTACACTGCCGAATTACAATGGATTCTTTCTGATACACCCCTCTAATTAGGATTTAGCTTTTTTAAAAGTTAAAAATAAACAAGAAAGAAGGAATAAAAAATGAAAAAGATCGTGCGCATTTCAAGCATTTTGTTCGTTGCTACGCCTCTTATGCTTTTAAATAGTCCAAAAGTTGAAGCAGCTCAAGTCGCTTCTATTCAATCCAACGCTGATATTACGTTTGCTCTTGATAATACTGTCACGCCACCTGTCAACCCGACGAACCCTTCTCAGCCTGTGACACCTAATCCTGCTGATCCTCATCAACCTGGTACAGCCGGACCCCTTAGTATTGACTATGTTTCAAATATCCATTTTGGATCAAAACAAATTCAAGCCGGTACAGCAATCTATTCGGCACAACTAGACCAAGTGCAAAATAGTACTGGCGATTTAATTAGCGTGCCAAACTATGTTCAAGTAACTGACAAACGTGGTCTAAATCTTGGCTGGAAATTATCAGTTAAACAGAGTGCGCAATTTGCTACAAGTGATTCAACACCCGCTGTTTTGGATAATGCATCCTTGACCTTTTTAGCAGCAACACCCAATTCAACACAGTTACTTTCTTTGGCGCCATTAACGGTCCCAGTAACCTTGGATCCAACTGGTGCCGCCACTTCTCCTGTGGCGACTGCCGCTCTTTCAACAGGAATGGGCACTTGGACATTAGCTTTTGGTAGCGGAGCGACCGCTGCTCAAGGCATTCAATTAACTGTTCCTGCGACAACGAAAAAAGTTGCAGCTAAACAATATAAAACAACGCTTACTTGGATTTTGGATGATACACCACTTTAAAAGAAAACAAACAAGGTATTGCATGAAACAACTTCATGCAATACCTTGTTATAAAAAATTGTCAAAAAGGAGTGCACACTATGAATCAGCAGCTTTTTAAATGGCTCCATGCTATTAGCGTCATCATTTTTTTATTTTTTATTGGCTCTTATTCTGTAGAAGCAAGCGAAATGACTTTTTCTGTAAAAGCTATTTTACCCGACAATCAACGAACCAAAGAGACAAGTTATTTTGATTTACGTGTCGCTCCAAACCAAACACAAAAGCTACAAATCGAACTAACGAATCAAACAGCCAACGACATTACCGTGCTAGCTTCAGCCAATGCAGCGATTACTAATGATAATGGCTTGGCAGATTATTCTCATGCTGAAACAAAAAAAGATCCGTCTGCACCTTTTACTTTTAATGAGATTGCGCAATTACCAAAAGAAATCCACCTACCTAAACACTCAACCAAGACTGTTGAATGTCAACTTACTTTACCGGAAAAACCATTTAATGGGTATGTTTTAGGAGGACTTTACTTTGAACAAAAGTCAGATGAACAACCTGCTCACTCAGAAAACGGCGTGGCCATCAATAATCGTTTTTCTTATGTAGTCGGCGTCTTACTTAGTGAAACAGATGAACCTGTTCAGTCAGAATTATCTTTAAATGAAGTAAAAACCGATCAAGCTAACGGTCGTAACCGCGTATTAATGAATCTCCAAAACAAACAAGCGGCTATGATTAAAAAATTACAAGTCGATGCCTCTTTATATTATGAAAAAGAAGCTAAACCTCGCTACGAAAATCACCAAGAGTCGTTAACAATGGCCCCTAATACAAATTTTAATTATCGGATTGACTTAAAGGAACAACCTTTTGTTCCTGGAAATTATACTGTAAAAATCAAAGCAAACGATGGCTATCAAGACTATTCGTGGGAAAAACACTTAGTCATCCAAGAAAAAGAAGCTAAAAAATACAATGCTACCGCCGTCAACCTCCCACCTGAAAAACACACCAATTTCCCTTGGAAACTGGTGAGTAGCATCACGCTAGTTTTTCTATTCATTTTGGGAAGCACGATTTATTATTTCAAGAAAAAAATACGTGAAGCGCAACAATAAAAAAGCACATCGACAATTGTCGATGTGCTTTCATAATCACTTAATTATTTTGTATATTCTTCAACTAATGCAACGACTTCTTCCATCGTGTCGCATTCTTTTAATGCGCGGTCAGCAAGTTCAGCCATTTTAGTTGTGTCTAGACGTTTCATCAAGCTACGTGTTTTAAGGATAGATGTAGCACTCATTGAGAACTCATCTAAGCCCATACCCAATAGTAATGGAACAGCTGTTTGATCGCCCGCCATTTCACCACACATACCAGCCCATTTACCTTCAGCGTGAGCTGCATCAATTACATTTTTAATTAAACGTAAGATTGATGGGTTGTATGGTTGGTATAAGTAAGAAACGCGTTCGTTCATACGGTCTGCCGCCATTGTGTATTGGATTAAGTCGTTGGTTCCAACACTAAAGAAGTCTACTTCTTTGGCAAATTTATCAGCTAATACGGCAGCTGCTGGAATTTCAATCATAATACCTACTTGGATATCTTTTGAAACTTCAACACCTTCATTGACTAATTTTTGTTTTTCGTCTTCAAAGATTGCTTTCGCTGCTCTAAATTCTTTCAAAGTAGCAACCATTGGGAACATGATACGTAAGTTACCATGAACAGACGCACGTAATAATGCACGCATTTGTGTACGGAACATGCCGTCACCTAGTTCTGATAAGCTAATACGTAATGCACGGTAACCTAAGAATGGGTTCATTTCGTGTGGTAATGTCAGGTAAGGAAGCTCTTTGTCCCCACCAATATCCATTGTACGAACCACAACTGGTTTTCCTTCCATTCCTTCAAGAACTGCTTTATACGCTTGGTATTGGTCCTCTTCAGTTGGAAAGTCAGATGAATCCATGTATAAGAATTCTGTACGATATAAACCAACAGCTTCGCCGCCGTTTTTGTGTACGCCTTCTAAATCTTTTGGTGTACCAATGTTTGCAGCTAACTCAACATGTTTGCCGTCAGCTGTCACTGTTTCTGCATTTTTTAGTTTATCCCATTCTGCTTTTTGATCTGCATAAGCTTTTGCTTCTGCTTCAAATTCAGATTTTTCAGCATCTGTTGGGTCAATAATAACATCCCCAATGATTCCGTTCACTGCTAAAATATCGCCTGCTTTTACTTTGTCAGTAATTTCTTTTGTACCAACGATTGCAGGGATTTCTAACGAACGAGCCATGATTGCTGAGTGAGAAGTACGTCCGCCGATGTCTGTCACAAAGGCTTTAACATACGTACGGTCTAATTGTGCAGTATCACTAGGTGTTAAGTCATGGGCAACCACGATTACTTCTTCGTTAATCATTGAAGGATTTGGAAGAGTCACACCTAATAAATGTGCTAAGATACGTTTGGCAACGTCACGAATATCTGCTGCACGCTCTTGCATGTAAGCATTGTCGTCCATTGCTTCAAACATACCAATATACATATCCGTAACTTCTTTCAAGGCAGCTTCTGCATTGACTTTGTTGTCTTGGATATTTTGTTTGATTTGACCAACCATTTCTGGGTCAGATAAAACCATTAAATGAGCATCGAAAACTTGCGCTTCTGCTTCACCAAGGCTTTGAGCTGCTTTGTCGCGAATTGCTTGCAACTCTTCAGTAGATTTTGCTAAAGCATCGTCTAAGCGAGTTGCTTCTGCATCAGTATCTTCTACGGAAGTTTTGTTGAAAGACAAGTCAGGTTGAACTAGCAGGTAAGCTTTAGCAACAGCAACGCCATCACTTGCGGCAATCCCTTTTAGCATCTCAGACATTATTCAGCCAATCCTTCTTTTTGTAATGTTTCAACGATTGCTGCCATTCCTTCAGCTTCGTCAGCACCATCAACAGTGATTGTTACGTCAGAACCTTGACCAACGCCTAAAGACATAACGCCCATGATTGATTTTAAGTTAACAGATTTACCTTTGTATTCTAAGTTAATATCTGAGTTAAATTTGCTTGCAGTTTGTACTAATAAAGTAGCTGGACGTGCGTGAATTCCTGTTTCTGCTACAATGTGAAATTCTTTCTTTTCCATATAAATCGGTCTCCTTCGTAAATAAAAAATTTTTATGTTAGGGTTTTCCTTTCTTGATACGCTAAAATCAAACGTCTACTCGAAAAAAGACCCTTTCAGTTTCTAAGATTACCATTTTTTTCTATCTTACACAACACTTTTTGCTTAAATTTCGTGATGTTTTGCACTGACTATTCTTCCTCTTTTTGGTAACGATAAATGATTCGTCCATTTAACCCCGCTTCTCCAACAATTTCCGCGCGGTCAGGTAAAGAAATCCAAGCATCACGGAATTGGAAAAATTCATTTTGCTCCACGATTAATTCAGAGATTTCTCCAGCTTTTAATGAAGCAATTTTTTCTACAAAAGGATTTTCAGCCATTGATTTCACCACTCTTTCTCTTAAATATCAACTCTTATAGTTTACTTGAAAATGGCGCAATTGTCTGTAAAAAAATCGAATCTTTGCCTTTTTTTAAACAAGGTCTTTTACTTGATTCTCTTACAAAAAATGCTATAATAACCTCAAAGGTCAAAAATGGTCAAGTGGTTTTATAGACAGAATTTATTCCTGCTATCTAGCACTTGGCTGGTTTGAGGAAAAATGGTCTGTTTACTAGAAATAATAGAGCAAACAACTATTTTTCTGGCCTCAGTTATTTTGAAAGGATGTGTTTCATTCAATGATTTGTCAAAATTGTCAACAAAATGAAGCAACAATTCATTTATATGCAAATGTGAATGGTCAAAGAAAACAACTGGACTATTGCCAAAGCTGCTATCAAAAATTAAAAAATCAAGCAAATAATTCCCCTCAAAATATGGGACAAGACCCTTTTGGCTTTGGGAGTTTAGACGATTTATATCGCTCTCTTTCTCGCCAAATGCAACAAGGGAATCCTTATGAACAACAAACACCACCCACTCAATTTGGTGATGGTGGTAATGGAGGTCAACCCCCTCGCGGAGGCGCTGGCGCTGGTCAAGGTTTGCTAGGCGAGTATGGGATTAACATCACCGAAGCGGCACGCCAAGGAGATATCGATCCTGTGGTAGGACGTGACCAAGAAATTAAGCGTGTCATTGAAATCTTAAATCGCCGTACAAAAAACAACCCCGTTTTAATCGGTGAACCAGGTGTTGGTAAAACAGCCGTTGTCGAAGGTTTAGCCCAAAAAATTGTCGATGGCGATGTGCCACAAAAATTATTGGACAAAGAAGTCATTCGTTTAGATGTGGTTTCACTTGTTCAAGGAACTGGTATTCGCGGACAATTTGAAGAACGGATGCAAAAATTGATTGAAGAAATCACTGAAGCTGAAAATGTCATTTTATTTATTGATGAAGTCCATGAAATTGTGGGTGCTGGTGCTGCTGGTGATGGCAATATGGATGCTGGCAATATTTTAAAACCAGCCTTAGCACGTGGTGAATTACAATTAGTCGGTGCCACAACTTTAAATGAGTACCGTATTATTGAAAAAGATGCTGCCTTAGAACGTCGGATGCAACCAGTCCAAGTAGATGAGCCAACCGTTGCCGAAACCATAACGATTTTACATGGTCTGCAAAAACGTTATGAAGATTATCATCATGTTAAATATACAGATGAAGCGATTAACGCAGCAGCAAACTTATCCAACCGTTACATTCAAGATCGCTTTTTACCAGATAAAGCGATTGACTTGTTAGATGAATCCGGTTCAAAAATGAATCTAACTATTCAACTCGTCGATCCAAAAACAATTGATAAAAAATTAGCAGAAGCGGAACAACAAAAACAACAAGCTTCCGCAGAAGAAGATTTTGAAAAAGCGGCTTACTATCGTGATCAAATCAATAAATTACAAGCAATGAAAGAAAAACAAATCAGCGATGAAGAAACACCCGTCATCACTGAAAAAGATATTGAAGCCATTGTGGAACAAAAAACTGGCATTCCTGTCGGTGACTTAAAAGAAAAAGAACAAACCCAATTGAAAAATTTAGCTGTTGACTTAAAAGCTCACGTTGTCGGACAAGATGATGCTGTCGATAAAGTAGCTAAAGCGATTCGTCGCAATCGTGTAGGCCTAGGCAAACAAAACCGCCCAATTGGTTCCTTCTTATTTGTTGGGCCAACAGGCGTTGGTAAAACAGAATTAGCAAAACAATTAGCCTTTGAGCTATTCGGTTCAGAAGATTCGATGGTTCGTTTTGATATGAGTGAGTACATGGAAAAACACAGTGTCTCTAAACTGATTGGTTCTCCTCCAGGCTATGTTGGGTATGACGAAGCTGGACAACTCACAGAAAAAGTCCGTCGTAATCCTTATAGTTTAATTTTATTGGATGAAATTGAAAAAGCGCATCCTGATGTTTTACACATGTTTTTACAAATTCTCGACGATGGCCGTTTAACAGATGCACAAGGTCGTACAGTCAGCTTTAAAGACACCATCATTATCATGACAAGTAATGCTGGAACAGGAGCTGTGGAAGCCAACGTTGGCTTTGGCGCTGCCCGTGAAGGTGTGACTAAATCTGTTTTAGGTCAATTGAACAACTTCTTCACCCCCGAATTCCTTAACCGTTTCGATGGTATTATCGAATTCAAAGCATTAAGCAAAGAAAACCTGATGAACATTGTCAGCTTGATGTTAGAAGAAGTAAATGGCTTATTAGCTAAACAAAAATTACACATTGAGGTTCCAACAGAAGTCAAAGAGAAACTCGTTGATTTAGGTTATGATCCTGCAATGGGCGCTCGTCCTTTACGTCGAACAATTCAAGAACAAATTGAAGACGGCATTGCTGAATACTATCTAGATCACCCTGAAAATCATCAATTAGTCGCAGCGTTAGATAACGAAGGTAAAATTATCGTAACTGGCGCACAAGAAGTGACTAAAACAGAAACTTCAACATCTGACCAAGCAGAATAATCAAAAATCCACACGCATTAATAACAATGCGTGCGGATTTTTTTATGCTTTTCACTTTTTATTTTCATCAAAAAAAACTATAATAGAAGAAAGATATTCGTATACTTGTTCCTCATAGAAAAAATTCAATCTGGAACTCCTGTACATAATTGGAAACGCTCTTTTGCAGCACACAACTATAATGAGGTGATAAAATGAAATTAGTGAATGTGACCAATAGCTACAAACAATTAGTAAATAAACAATTGGAAAACACGGATGCTTACTTTGTAAAAGTCTACTCAGCAGGAAACACGACCGCTGTCTATTCAGAAGCAGCTCACCATGTGGAAGTTCTGATTATGAATAAAAATCGTCGCATTCGTCCGACAGAAGTAAAAGAAATTTTAGCAAAACTGTTAAAACGATTACCTAAAGAGGCTTATGACCCAGATGAAATTTCTATCATTGAGTTAAACCATGTGACCGAAGTGTCTGTTCCATTAAAAGTTTCCCTCATGGAAAACTAGAAAAACTGCCGAAGTTTCCCCACTTCGGCAGTTTTTTAATTTATTGTGACGTTATTTTTTTTACAAGCCTTTGATAATTTTCCGACCAGGCTTCCTCATTTGTCGGACTGACTAATTTGTTTTCCTCGATTGCTTTTTTTCTTAAGTCATCCACTTCTTTTTTGAAATTTTCTCCCGATTTTTGAGCATAATCTTTAGAAAAATATTTTGACTGGCGAGAATAAGCCTTCAGTTTTGCGTCTTTAATCTCTTCTTCTGTATCTGCAAAATATTCATCATAACGAAGATCGGTTATTTTCCCTGAATCTTTTAACGTAATAACAGTTAATCGTCCAGAAAGCCCCTCCCCAAAATCTTCTGTTAGACTTGTATAATGTTCTTTTGAGGGTTCTTTGATTTCCTTGGCTAAAGCCCTAGCAGCAGGAAGATAGCCATTATTAGCGCTATTGGATTGACCTTTGGCTGTCTGGAAGGCGCCATCTAGACGATTTTCAGCAACCATTTGATTTTCTAAAAAAGTCATCGTATTAACAACGGTCACTAACGATTGATCGGTTCGGGCGTTGTTCGCTTGAAAATTTGCATAGCCGGATAAACGTTTTGTCACTCCTGCCCATTCTTCAGAATAATAGTTTTTAGGTCCACGTTCATCAAATTCCACTAACTGAATTTGTTGATCCTTAACAACGACATCAATTAAAGCCGTATAGCCGCCATCAAACACGACTTCATGATGATAATAATCCCCTTGAACTTCCCCGATTTCTGGACGACCTGACCAATACATCTTCTGGGCTTTTTCTTCTGGACTAATTCCTGATTGTCCATTATTAGATTCTACTGTAGCGCCAGAAACAGCATCAACTTCAAAGGTATGTCCATTACGCTCATAACTCACTTTGGCAGCACTCTCTTTTGGTTGATTATTCGTGTTTGCCTGCTCCTCCTGCTTTACAGAAGTGGCATTAGTGGCTTCCGAGACACCACTCGTTACTTGGCCTGCTTCTGCTTCAGTACTTTCTTTCATTTTTTCAGTTCGTTGATCTGGTTGGCACCCCATTAAAACAATCATTGAACAAAATAACCCGACAACTATCTTTTTAGTTTTCATTTTTCCTCCTTTTAAAACTCATTGAATTACCATTCAATTCTAATATAAGTAGGATAAAAAGTATAGCTAAGCAATCGTTTTTTCTTCATATGGCGATAAACTTAACTGCCCAGATAAATACTCACCTAGATAAATTTCCTGTAATCTTTGGAAGCCTTGTTCTTGGATTTGCGTTAATAGCCAGTGCTCATCCTTTTTGATTAACTCTAGGACATCCATATTGGCTTGACCGTCCACAATAATCGGGTAACGAATACTTTCATCGCCATATTCGACGATTGTTAATTGACCATTTTGTTCTAAAACCGCCCGTTTAACAAGCTGGACTTCATAAATACCATTTGCTCGTAATTTAAACATTAGATCATTTGCAGAAATACCATTTTTCAAACATTCCTTCACCACAACCTGTCCATCCTTGATTAAAGTAATGGGTTTACCATCCACAATTTGCTTCACATAGCGATTGTGTTCTTTTGCAAATTTTAAAATTAAGACTAATAATGTCCACAAAATTAACACTAATACAAATTGAAGCACCGTAATTGAATCATTATAAATAACACCACCAATAATGCCCCCCAATACATAGTTTTGCACTTGGTCCATGGCCGATGTGGGCGCCAAATTGCCTTTTCCCATCAAATTAATTTGGACAATTAAACAAATAATACCTAAAGCAAATTTAATAATAATTGGACTATAAAACTGCATTAATTTTCCCTCACTTTACTTTATGATTTCAATCGTTGGTGTTAATAAATACGTTTCTTGTAACGTATAAGACTGCTGATCCGTACTTAAGCTCATTTTGTAAAAGACTTCGTCAATTTTAACTATGGTTCCGTCAGCCAGTTGTGTACCATTGACATAAACTTTTTCTGGAGAAACCTTTTTTTCCTGTGCCACTTGTTCGACAAAATGTACCATTTGTGAAGATTGTGAATGCTGATTTTGGTTCAGTTGATAATTGGAATATTGAACTCCTAAAACAAATAATAATGATAAAAAAATAATAATACTTAATTCACGATATTTCGTTTGAATTTGATGTCGCACATAAAAACTAAACACAATGACTAGCCCGATTAACAAAGCAAAAATAAAAAAATACTTTAAGTAATCATTTAAATTAGATTGGCTTTTTAAATACTCGATGCCATAAAAATTCATGTTCTTGTCCACTCCTTGATAGGTTCGTTATAGTAAGTATTCTATCTCAAAAAAAACAATCACGCCTGCTTTAGTGCCTTATAAGAAGAAAAAGCTCAGCGCAATCATCTTGAGAATGATTGCGCCGAGCTTCAATCTTCTAAAGATTCAGCTACTGATTGATTACAAATTAATTTTACATCAAACTTTTCAGTTCAACATCTGGATATTTATCCGCAAACCAGCGTTCCGCAAATTGGTTTTCAAATAAGAACAATGGTTGGTCGAAACGGTCCCGTGCCAAAATGTTTCGGCTAGAGCTCATGCGTTCATCTAAATCTTCTGGATTAATCCAGCGGGCAATTTTAGAACCCATTGGCGTCATTACCACTTCAGCATTGTATTCATTAGACATTCGGTATTGGAAAACTTCAAACTGCAATTGACCTACTGCGCCAATGATATATTCTTCTGTTAAATATGTTTTGTATAATTGAATGGCTCCTTCTTGAACCAGTTGGTAAATTCCTTTATGGAAAGATTTTTGTTTCATCACGTTTTTGGCAGTCACTTTCATGAATAATTCAGGGGTAAATGACGGCAACTCTTCATATTGAACATTCATTTTCCCTTCATATAAAGTATCGCCAATTTGGTAATTTCCTGTGTCGTACACACCGATAATATCGCCTGCAACAGCTTCTGTGACGTTTTCGCGGGCATCCGCCATAAATTGCGTCACGTTACTTAATTTGACTTTTTTGCCTGTTCTACCTAAGGTCACGTCCATGCCTCTTTCAAAAACACCTGAACAAATTCGAACAAAGGCAATTCGATCACGATGGGCTGGGTTCATATTCGCTTGAATTTTAAAGACAAAGCCTGAAAATTCTTTTTCATAAGGACTTACTTCGCCACCCTCTTCTGTTTTATGCGCATGTGGCGCAGGCGCAAATTGTAAGAAGGTTTCTAAAAATGTTTGAACCCCAAAGTTTGTCAAAGCAGAACCGAAGAAGACTGGCGTTTGATCACCACGAGCGATTTTTTCCTCGCTAAATTCATCGCCTGCTTCTACCAATAACTCAACATCTTCCAACACTTGTTGATAAACGCTGTTATTGTGCAATGGTAAATCGCTTGGGATATCGCCATCTTTTAAGGGAATAAAACGCTCCCCACCATTATTTTCTGGACGATATAATTCCACACGTTCATTATAAATATCGTATAGACCTTCTAGGCCTTTCCCCATACCAATTGGCCAGTTCATTGGATAAGATTCAATATCCAAAAGTTCTTCCAATTCTTCTAAAAGTTCCAATGGTTCCCGTCCGTCACGATCCAATTTGTTAATAAAGGTAAAAATTGGAATACCACGTTTTTTAACAACTTGGAAAAGTTTTTTCGTTTGTGCTTCAATCCCTTTGGCACTGTCAATAACCATCACAGCACTATCTACGGCCATCAATGTCCGATACGTATCCTCTGAGAAATCCTCATGCCCTGGGGTATCCAAGATATTAATCCGTTTGTCTTGATAGTCAAACTGCATCACAGAACTCGTTACCGAAATTCCCCGTTGTTTTTCAATTTCCATCCAGTCAGATTTGGCAAAGTTCCCTGTTTTTTTCCCTTTGACTGTTCCAGCTTGGCGGATGGCGCCCCCAAATAATAGTAATTGTTCAGTAATCGTTGTTTTCCCAGCATCCGGATGGGAAATAATCGCAAACGTACGGCGACTATCGACTGCTTCTTTTTGATTGATCGTCATAAAAATCTCCTTATCACTTGTGATGTTTATTTATTTATTTTCTTCAGCATAATTTTTGATTAACCTTTGCTAGTATATCATGTCAAGCCTTGAGAATAAAGAGCTGCTGTTAGCTGTTTTTTAAAAGGAAAACCTGCGACATTAGTCAAAACGACTGATGTCACAGGTTATTTTTAACGTCTTGGTTCGTCATCTTCCATTTCTTTACGGAAAAAACGACGATTTTCTTCTGGTTCTTCATCGACAGTTTCTTCATCGTAGAAATGAACGCGTAAGACTAGCAAACGTGTGCCTTCCATTTCTTCAGCAGTTAACTTAATATTGCCCACTTCAAAAGAAGGTTTTTCCCCTTCATCAGGAATGGTTCCTAATGCTGTAATTAAGTAACCTGCCATTGTATCAACATCGCTCATGTGTAAATCTGTTTCAAATACTTCATTAAATTCGTCAATTAACATGCGTCCTTGAACCAAATATTCATTGTCAGCCACTTGTGTATATAAATTTTCTACTTCATCTGTTTCATCGTCAATTTCACCAACGATTTCTTCTAGTAAATCTTCCAGTGTTGCTAAACCGACAACACCGCCATATTCATCTAGTAAAATCGCCATTTGGTTTTGTGTTCGTTTTAACTCATAAAGTAAATCATCAATAAAAATGGTTTCTGGGACAAATAATGGTTCTTGGATAATCGCGCCTAATTCAATGTTTTCAAAGCCTAAATTACGTGCAGCTTTTAGTAACGTTTTGGTATGTAAAATACCAACAATTTTATCTTTGTCTTCACTATAAACAGGAATCCGAGAATAATTTTCTCCTAAAATTAAATTGATGTTTTCTTGGACATCATCTTGGATGTCAACCATGAATGCGTCTGTCCGAGGAACCATTACTTCTCGTGCCACTTTTGTATCTAATGAAAAGACACCTTGTAGCATTTCTAGTTCTTCGTTTTCCAAAACACCTTCTGTTTCAAGCATATAGCGCATTTCATCTCGTGTCATCTTCGAATCAGCATCATCGAAAGTCATTGGTGTGATTTTGGATAATAAATCGGTCGAAGCCGATAGCAACCAAACGAAGGGACGCGCGATAACTCCTAAAAAGCGGACTGCACCAGAAGTCAATTGAGCGACTTCTTCTGATTTATTCATGGCAATTCGTTTAGGATATAATTCACCAAATACAATAGAAACGTACGTTAACAACGCTAAGATAATGATACTGGCAAGACTCTTAGCTGCGGCGCCGCCACCTAATACAGGGGCCAAACGACTAGATAAAGTCTCTGCTAATGAAGCACCAGATAGGATATTAACCAAAGTAATCCCTACTTGGATTGTGGATAAAAAGTTATTGGGGTCTTGCAATACCTTAAGCAATTTTTGAGCTTTTGCGTCGCCGTCTTCCGCTTTTTGTTCCACACGATTCTTGTTAACAGATACGACTGCAATTTCCGCCGCTGCCAAAAAGGCATTGATAAACGTCAACACGACTAATAATAGAAGTTGCGCAATTAGCGACTGACTCTCAGGGTCAGCATTATTCATAATGTTCTCTCTCTCCTTAATTGTTGATAATTCCGAGGCTGTACTTTCGTACTCTTTTAACGTTCTTCCTCTTTTTATGGTTAGGCTTAGAAACAGACACAATCAGTATTATGACAGGTTATTTTCTATCCTAATCCATAAAATCATAGCACGAAAGATTAGCGGATTCAATCATTAACCGTTATTTTCTTTCGTATTTGTTTCATTCCCTAAAAGAACGGCATTGGTAACTTTTTCACTACGACCCGCTTTGACCATATCAATAACATAGTAGATAATGGTCCGGCAGATTGCGTAAAATGGGACGCCGAGGAAAATACCTAGCAAACCTGCTAAATTTCCTGCTACCAATAAAATTAAAATAATCGTTAATGGATGGATTTTTAGAGATTTTCCGATAACGTTTGGATAAATAATATTTCCGTCCAATTGTTGAACCACTAGCACCACTAAACAACATAAGGCTGCTTTGACGGGTTCATTAAAGATAGTCACTAAGACAGCGGGCGCTAATCCTAGATAAGGTCCTAGATAGGGAATCAAATTCGTAAAGCCGGCAATGACACCAAATAAAAAGGCATAACGAACGCCAAGCAATGAATACCCAATAATCGTAAATGTACCGACAAATAAACATTCAATCGCTTGTCCACTAATATAACTGGATAAGGTTTGGTTCAATTGTCCTAAAAGATCCACAATATCATCTTTTCTTTTCTCAGGTAAAAAGCGTTGAATCGCTGGTACTAGCTTATCTCCATCTTTTAACATATAAAATAAAATAAATGGCGCAGTGACCAAAACAATGGTGGTTGACGCCACCGTTGATACGATTGAACCTAAGCTACTTGATAAACTACTTAAAAATTGTTGGATAATATTGGCATAAGAAATATCCATTTTTTCAATATAGCTTGTTAAATCAATTTGTTTAAAAATAGGTAACTCCGCAATCTCATAAATCCAGGTCTCCACTTGTTTAAAGAAATCTGGCATACTTGATGCTAAACTAGCTAGCTGATCTGCCAACTTAGGGATAATTGTTAATAAGATCAGAACTAATGCGATGATTAGTAATAAAAATACCAGTAAGACGGCATAAATTCGTTTCATTTTCGTCTTCATTAGTAGATTGACCACAGGATTTAGTAAATAATACAAAAAGCCTGCTACTAAGACTGGGGCAAACAACGTTGAAAAGAATGTCCCAATCGGTGCAAATAAGAAATTAATTTTCGAAGCAATAAATAATAGCATGGCCACGACAAGTAATTCAACTGACCAGAAAAATAATTTCGATTCTTTAAATCGATTAATCACAGCGGCTCCTCCTTTATTTTTATTCAATTGTTGCTGTTTTATTTTATCACACCTTCCCCCCTCAGTCATTGAGAATACTTCATTGCTAGAACTTTTTCGTGGTATAATAAAATAGAAACAGATTCTGAACTTGGGGGTTTTTCTATGCATGTAGCTCAAACAAAAGATACCATGAGTGATCTTTATTTAGATGCTGTCCGGCTTCGTCAACGCGTATTCGTAGCGGAACAAGGGGTACCAGAAGAGATGGAAATCGATGAATATGAAGCACATTGTATTCACTTTGTTTTGTACACGAACCATGTAGCTGTCGCAACTTGTCGCTTGCTTCCACTAGAAAATGGCGTTATGAAATTACAACGAATGGCCGTTGAAAAAGCTTATCGTGGCGCCGACTATGGACGAGTGATTATGGAAGCGGCGGAAAATTTTTCCAAAGAACAAGGCTACCACAAGATTACTCTAGGAGCACAAGTCACCGCTGTAGGCTTCTATGAACGTTTAGGTTATCAAAAAACAGGCGCACCTTTTATGGATGCTGGCATTGAACACTACGAAATGAATAAAGAACTATAACACCAATTAAATCGGAAAATTTAGAGCTTGGAGCATTAGCCATTTTGGCTAATGCTCCAAGCTCCTTTTGTGGGCTGTTTACATCGGCTATTTTTTTGATAGCTGTTGATAACGTTGATACCAGATATCTACATACTCGGGCGAGAAGGGGCCTTTTTCGTTATTAATCCAATCCACTAAAGTCTTGACATTTTCTTTTAAAATGAAGTCAATATCTTCTGGATAATCCATTAGTTTGCTATGAAATTCATATTCATCAACGTCTAGTAAACGTTTTTCACCATCTGGAAAAACCTTGATATCTAAATCATAATCAATATACTTCAACGCTTCGTCATCTAAAACATATGGCGAAGCCAGATTGCAGTAATACGAAACCCCCTTTTCTCTAATCATTGCTATTATATTGAACCAATATTTCTTGTGAAAATAAACAATGGCTGGTTCACGAGTCACCCACCGACGTCCGTCGGATTCCGTTACTAACGTGTGATCGTTCACACCAATTAAAGAATACTCGCTCGTTTTTAGTACCATCGTATCACGCCACGTTCGATGTAAATGTCCGTCATGTTTATAACTCTGAATGGTTACAAACTCGCCTTCTTTAGGAATTCCCATAATACCCCAACTTTCCCCAAATAAAGTAAAGCAATGTTACTTTTTGGGTGTTCATACATCGATATCGAAATAATTATATCATATCTTTTGAGTTTGCGTACATTGAGTTCACTTAAAGAAGACGATTTCTGAAAAAATTTAATTCAGATGACCAATTAGTTCAAATTCAGTAAATATTTTCAGCTTAATTACTGTATTTTTTCAAAGACTGATACTGCGCTCTCTCTTAAAACCTGATTTAATTCGTCAACATTTTTTTTACCAGTTGTTTCAAGCCACGCAACGGCTGCTTCAGCACCTTGTTGAACAAATGGAAGCACGCCGTCTGCCCAAGTTGCCCGACCACATAAGACTCCATTAAACGAGGAACCTGCTTTTTTTGCAAATTTCAATGTTTCCTGAAACATCGCAGCACTAACCCCTGCACTCAAGAAAATAAATGGAAGTTGTGTTGCTTCACTTTGCATGTTGAAAAAGGCCTGCGCTTCATCTTGGCTATAAAGACTTTCAGTGCCAAAACCTTCTACAAAATTCATATTCACAGGGACTTCTACTTTTAAAACATCAACATTATAGCGATCCTTTGAAAATTCCTTCATCGCTTCAATTACTTTGTGCGGTTTTACTTTAGCGTATTCTTTTGAAGCACTATCCGAATTGTTTGCATCATAAGAGACAATTTCTAAAAAGAATGGAATTTCTTCGGCTAAACACTCTGAACCAATCCGTTCTATATAAGCTTTCTTTTGTTCATTGATTGCTTCACTTTCGTCAACATCGTAGTAAAGTAAAAATTTACACGCGTCTGCGCCAGCTTCTTTTAAACGCTTAACCGACCAAACATCAAGACTATCGGGTAACCGTCCTGGTGTCGAAGCATCGTAGCCCGTTTTTTCATACGCAAGTAACAAACCTGAAGTCTGTGCTCGATTTTCAGCAGCAGCTAGGCCATATTCTGGATCCAACAAAATTGCTGAAGTCTCTGGTGTTAAGCAACGAGATACTAATACTTTAAAGTCACTGATTTCTTGCGCAGTCACCTCTTTGTATTTTCCCATCATGCGTTTTAAGGCCCCACGTTGATCAATGGCTAGTGCGCCAATAATCCCTTGATCATCTACCAGATTTTCTAAATGTTTACGTTTTTGTTCACTAATTTTTTTCATTCTGTTCCCTCTCCTAATTGATTATTTAGTAACGTAGCAATTTCAGCTGGCGAACTTGCTTGTTTCAGTCCAGAAGTAACTTCTTCTCTTAATAGGAGGCGCGCAACGGAAGAGAGTAATTTCAAATGTGTCGTGCCAGCTTCGGCATCTGGAATAAACAGCGCAATCACAAACTCCGTTAATTGGTTGTCAAGGCTCTGCCACTCAACACCTTGGTCCAAGGTAACGATGATAATGGCCGCTTGTTGAATCGTTGCTGCTTTTGCATGAGGTATCGCAAATCCATTCATCATCCCCGTTGTTCCTTCTTGTTCTCGCTCGTTCAGTTTATCGAAAACTTCCTGTGCGTCCTGAGCAACTTCCAATTCTGTTGATTTTTTTGCTAAAAAGTGAAAAACATCCTCTTGCGTTTGTAACTGTTGATTTAAAAAAATATGATTTTCTTTAATAAAAGCCATTCCATCCACTCCTAATTCCTGTTATTTCATTTTTTTGATAACGATTGCTCTTGTTTGGCGATTCTACTTTTTTGTACAAAACCTAGCAATAAGCCACCTACCAATGAACCAGCTAAAATTGCCAAAACCCATTGAACAGCGTGAGTAACAACCGGTAAAACAAGAAAGCCTCCATGAGGTGCTGGCACTTGTACCCCAAACATATACGTTAGGACTGCCGCAATTGAAGATCCGAGCATCATAATTGGTAAAACCTTCAAGGGGTCTTTTGCCGCAAACGGAATAGCGCCTTCTGTAATATGTGTGGAGCCTAAAATAAAGTTCACTAGCCCCGCATTGCGTTCATTTGTGTCAAAGTATTTTCCAAAGAATAATGTAGCAAAGCCTGTAATTAAAGGTGGCGCTATGCAGGCAGCAGAAACTCCTGCCATAAAAGAAGTATTTCCTTGAGCTAAGAGTGCCGTTCCAGTAACATAGGCCGCTTTATTAACTGGACCTCCCATATCAAAGGCACACATACAACCCACAATAATTCCTAAAACCAACGGACTGGAGTTTTGGAAACTAGCTAAAAAGCTCATCATTCCTTCGTTAACAGCTTTCATCGGATCTGCTAGTAAAGACATAGTGATACCAATAACTGCAACGCCAATGACTGGATAAAGGAAAATTGCTTTTAAACCATCTAATGATTTAGGCAAACCTTTAAATACTCTTTGTAATAAAAGAATGAAATACCCAGCAAGGAAACCAGATAATATCCCTCCTAAAAAGCCAGTACCACCAGTGTTAGCAATCAAACCACCGACAAAGCCCACAACCAAACCAGGTCGTTTGGCAATCCCCTCTGCGATATACGCAGATAAGATTGGCACCATCATGCCCATTGAGGCATCACCAATACTTTTTAACATAGCAGCGGTAGCATTATACTGACTACTTTCTGGATCAAATGAATAAATGCCCCAAATAGCAAAAGAAAGAGCAATTAAAACGCCGCCTGCTACTACAAACGGCAACATGTGAGAGACGCCATTCATTAAGTTTTTATAAATACTATGTCCAACATTTCCTGAAGAAATTTGTGTCTCCTGTTCAAGTTCGTCCACTGCTTGGTTTTCGGCCGCAATCGATCCTTTGCCTGCGAGTGCTTCTTCAATTAAGCGATCTGCTTCTTTAATCCCCACACTGACAGGGACATCAATGATTCGTTTCCCAGCAAAACGTTCTGCTTGAACGTCTTTGTCGGCGGCAATAATGACTGCCTCCGCTCCTTGGATTTCTGCAGGTGTTAACTCGTTTTCTATACCAATCTGACCATGTGTTTCAACCTTAATCGTAATACCTTTACGTTTCGCCGCTTGTTCCAATGCCTCCTGTGCCATATACGTGTGCGCTATTCCCGTCGGACAACCTGTAGCAGCTATTAATTGATACGTAGCCATCTGTTTATTCCTCCTCTTGAATCTTTATTTGTTGCTCTAACTCCTGAACATCTGAAAAATCTGTCAATCCTTTGCGAAATGCTGTTGAACTACCTGCTGCAATACTTCTTTTTAAATTTTTTTCCAATGATAGTCCTTGATGCCAGCCAGCTAAAAAGGTACCTAACATTGCATCCCCTGAACAAGCTGTATTCACAACCATTCCAGTTGGTGAATTACCTGAAAGAACCTTTTCATTATTTATAAATAAAGCCCCTTCACTACCTAAAGAAAGTAAAATATTTTTGGCTCCCCGCTTCAGTAATTCTTGTCCGTAAAAAATGTAATCGTCCTTAGTCTGCACTTCTGTATGAAACCACTCTTGAAGTTCTTCTTCATTTGGTTTCAATAAAAATGGTTGATAAGGCAAACAATCTAAAATTTCTTCATAACTACTGTCTAAAATTAAGAACACCTGCTTTTCAAAACAAATTCGGCTAATTTCAATCAAAATACTTGGCGAAACCCCTTGTGGTAAACTTCCTGATACGCACAAATAATCCCCTTTACGTAACTCTGAAATTTTTTTCAAAAAACGTTGTACATATTCTTCAGATAATTTTGGTCCTTTATTGACTAATTTGTATTCCTTTTGATCTTGGGTAACTTTTGTAAACACATTGATTCTCGTTGTGCCAGCGACTTCGATAAAATCAGTGGTTATCTCTTTTTCTTTTAAATAATCCTCGACATAGTTCCCAGTGAAACCAGCTTTGACTCCCAAAGCGGTATTATCAATCCCTAACATCTTTAAAATTAGGGAAACATTGACTCCTTTCCCGTTTGCTTGAATATCATCTTCCTTCGTGCGATTCACGACAAAAGGAACTAGCTCTTCTGTTTCGATAAATAAATCAATGGCTAAATTTAATGTACATGTATAAATGGTCACTGTAGTTCCTCCTTTCTCCTCTTTATTATGTCTCAAAATACCATGTAAAGGTTTTCATTCTTTCGCAAAAATATAGAAAACATTTACAATTTCATAATTTCTCTAGCTTTTTTAATTTTTTTCATTAAAAATAGGCTTATAAATGTTTTTTTAGTGAAAGAAAGAAGGGCTAGCCATTATGGAACAAAAATTGAGTGAGTCAGAGCAATATCTCTGGCATTTTATCGAAACACATATTTTAGAAATCCCTGATTATTCCATTGTAAAATTAAGCGAACGAGCCAACGTATCAACTGCGACGATTGTAAGAACCATGAAAAAGAAAGGCTATGAAGGTTTCACATCTTTCAAGCATCACTTGAAAGATAAAGAAAACCAAAATATAAATTTTTCAGCATTAGAAAAAGTAGATCGAGGAATTCGGACGGCCATTTTAAAGAATGAAGAAGAAGTAACTCGCACGATTAACATGATTGAAATTGGTAATATCGAAGATGCGATCCAAAAAATCAAAGCTTCTCGACGGATTATTATCTTTGCTAGAGGTTTTTCAGAATTAATTGCTCAGGAAATGATGGTTAAGTTTCAATTGGCTGGCAAATACTGTGAACTGCATACGGACCCAGAAATTATTAAAAATATTAGTAAAAAGTTATCAAAAAAAGATGTGGCTCTTTTTGTTTCTTTAAACGGAGAAACCCAAGAATTAGTTGTCGCTGGTAAAAACTGTTACGACTCAGAAATTGGGACTATCCTTTTAACTGCAAGCAAACACTCTAGTTTAATGAAATATATTGAAATTCCGTTCGTAGGCTTCAAATCAGAAGGCTCCTTTTTCCCCGATTATGAAGTGCGTTCACGGTTACCATTATCCATTCTGGCAAGAATTTTATTGGACGCCTATGCTTTAAGAACGACAACTTAGGCTTTCTTAAATAATAAAAAACAAGCATTCCTTCACTTAAAATAAAGGAATGCTTGTTTTTATTTTGCAACAAAACGTGCTTCTACTCGATAAATTCGTTGACCACGACTAGAAAATTTTTCTTCGTATTCTGTCATAATGTTGCCTTCAAACTCGCTATTATGCAAATCTAGCCACACACGTTCAATAATCATGCCATATTTAGAAAAGCTACTTAATGAGTATTCGAAGAGACCTTGATTATCCGTTTTAAAATGAATTTCTCCATTTGGTTTTAAAATAATTTCATCTGTCGCTAAAAAGTTTTTATACGTTAAACGACGTTTCTCATGTTTTTTCTTTGGCCAAGGATCTGAAAAATTTAAATAGATTAAATCTACTTCATTTTCAGCAAAATATTCTGTTAATGCTTCGCCGTCTACTCGCAATAATTGTAGATTAGGTAACGGCTCGGCCACTAGTTTATCTAATGCAATCGATAAAATACTTAATTGCATATCGATACCAATATAATTAATTTCAGGATGTGCTTTAGCCATTTCATAAATAAAACGACCTTTACCTGAACCAATTTCAATGTGGATGGGATGATTATTGCCAAAACGTTCTTGCCATTTCCCTTGCCATTTTTCAGGACCTTCTACCACATATTGTGGATATTTTGCCATATATTCTGCTGCTCCGGGTCTATTTCTTACACGCATATTTAAAATTCCTTTCTTTTAAAAACAGACTGGTGAAATTCGCCAGCCTGTGTGGATGTTAAATGAATTAGTTTAACTACTAAACATTCGTTTTAATTGTAAAATTTCTGCAGTCATTGCTCTTCTTTCGCCCTCTTGGTGATGACGAACAATCTCTTGTAAAAAGCTAAATAAACCATACCAATAAATTCGTTGAACCGTACTTTCATTCGGGATTAAACCATAAGATAGTAACCATTGATTCCAACCGGAACGAGGGACATAATGACTCAAAATCATTCCTAAATCTACCGCTGGGTCCGCGACCATCACAGAATCCCAATCTACTAAATAGAGATAATTATTCGAGACTAACCAATTCCGATGATTCACATCGCCGTGAACAGCTACATAACTAGTTTCTGGATATTCTGGTAAATGATTATATAAATAAGTGATTACTTCTTTTAAATAACTGTTTCGTTTTAATTCTTTAGGTAGTTGACGCTTATACTCTTTCAACATTGTTAGCGGGGTACAAACTTCGCCACCAATTTTTTTCAACATGTCTTTCAGCAAATTGGAATGATGCAATTGGTATAACACGTCAATCACGTCATTGCGTTTGCCAATTTCGTCCGCATGTAATAAACGTCCTTCCAGCCATTCTTGGGCTGTTAGTACGTCGCCATTCGCTGTCCGCTTTGTCCAAATCATCTTCGGGGCTAACCCTTCTTTAGACAATGCTGCAAGAAGTGGAGAAGTGTTTCGTTTAATGAACACTTTCTCTGTTTCTTTTATTCCCATGTATGTTTGACCAGTTGCGCCCTTTATCGGCTGCAGACGCCAGTCTTTATCCAACTGAAATTCCATGGAAATTATCTCCTATCTCAACACAATTTTATTGCAATTTTTACAGCAATTACCATTTTAGTCGCCAAACCTTGCTTCGTCAAGCTTCTATGTGGTTCTTTTGTAAATTTTGCTGGGTTTTCTCATCTTTATAACTTATTCAAGCGCATTGGAACATACATTTTAGTGAAAATCACAACTTCTACAATTAAGGCACCCAGAATGAGCAAGCTATTTTGCAAACTGCCTAAACGAAGGCAGACAATCCCACCAAAAATAATGGCCGCAACAGATAATGCGCCGCTAATTAACCGGCGAATCGCTGCTTGTTTTTTTTCTATTGAAATTGGATATAGCTGTGTCATCACCATATAATCAAATTGCGTGTACATGGGAATCAACTGGAACCCGATTAAATAGACAAACAATAAAGCAACTACCAACGCAATCCAGAATTCTTGTAAAAAGAAGAGTAGCACACCACCAACCAAAATCAAACGAAACAATAAGCCGCTATATTCGCTACCTCGTAAAAAGCTCCGAATGAATAAGTAAGCATACGTGTTCTCAGATGTTTTTTTGACTACTCCGAGGAGAGGATCTAAGTATTTACGACGTTTTACTGTACTACTCACTTCAGGAATATCTGTAAACAGCTGAATGAATTTATAAATTCTATGCATTCTGTTTTGTTCGTTTTGGATCATTTTTTCCCAATCCAAGAAACTCTGTTTCATCTTATTTTGCCAAATACTCGATAAACCAACGGCCAGAATGATGCCACCAACCACACCAACCCAAGGCGTCCAGTAAATGGCTCCCGTCATAATCAAGAGACTACTGATCAACCAAACGAACCACCAACTACGATAAGTGGTTGACGAAAGATGATAGAGCCCATAGCTTTGTAAACTAAGATGTGTATAAATCATACAAACTAGCATAACCAAAAATAAAAAGAAGGTTTGAAACGACCAACCCGTTGTGACTACAATCAACGGCATCAATAGGCCACTTCCTAGAAAGCTGACCACAATCGGTAAAAGTAAAGAGTAGCGCAGCGCTCGTTTCAGATAAGCAGCGAATTGTTTTTCTTTTGGTAATAAAAAAACCTTGTCTGGCTCTTCTGTCAAAGTAGCCAACTTACCAACTTGAATGAGTAGCAGCCAGCCCAACAGAATTAACGGTCTGCCCCAAACAAAATCACGAGGTAATTCTTTTAACAACTGGGAATAGTACAGACCTAATCCGCCTAATAAAAACATACAGACTAAAACAAAATGATCATTTAAAATATAGCGCAAGTACTTGGACATTTTTTTGAAATGCCGTGACAAACGTTGACTAAAAAATTCGCCCATGTTACCCCACCTTTTCTTCCTTCGTCAAGGCAAGATAAATATCATCTAAAGAAGACTCTGGTAAATTAAATTCTGCACGTAATTCAGCCATTGTACCATTTGCCCGTAATTTCCCTTCGTGTAGCACCACAAAGCGATCACAATATTTTTCAGCTGTTGCTAAAATATGCGTGGACATTAAAATCGCTGCCCCTTGCTTACGCATCGTATCCATTAATTCTAATAAAGCATGAATTGCTAAAGGATCTAAGCCTAGAAACGGTTCATCAATAATATATAAACTCGGTTCAATTAAGAATGCACAAAGTACCATGACTTTTTGTTTCATGCCTTTTGAAAAATTAGCAGGAAACCATTCCAATTTATTGTCTAAACGGAACGTTTTTAGTAATGGTTCTGCTCGTTTGAATGCTTCTTCTAATGGAATATCATAAGCCAAGGCCGTTACTTCGATATGCTCTTTCAATGTTAATTCTTCATATAAAGAAGGTGTTTCCGGAATATACCCGATTTTTTTACGATATTCTTCAGGGGCTTGTTGCAATGTTTCCCCGTCAATCATAATTTTGCCTTTTTGCGGCGTAAGTAACCCAATAATATTTTTGATGGTGGTACTTTTCCCCGCACCATTCAAGCCGATTAAACCAACCATTTCACCAGACTTGACGTCAAAATTAATATCTTTTAAGACAGGAATATGGCCGTAACCTCCTGTTAAATGTTCAATTGTTAAGCTCATTTCTTTTGCCTCCAACCTTTTCTCTCTACCATTATTAAACCCTAAGCGAACCAAGAATTCAAAAATTACTCCCTTAATTAAATGGATTTTTTTCTTTCTCTTATTATACACGAAATAAAACGAACTTTTTAGCGAACTCACGTACTTTTTCATCCACAGAGAAATCAACTTGTGGTAAAGTAAAGGAAAGAACCTAGAGAAAAGAGGAATTTTTCATGAATGATTGTATTTTTTGTAAAATTATCAACGGCGAAATCCCAAGTTATAAAGTCTATGAAGACGAGAAAGTCTACGCGTTTTTAGACATTACACAAGTGACCAAAGGGCATACCTTAATGATTCCAAAACAACACGTTGCTGATATTTTTGAATATAATGACGTTTTAGCAAGCGACGTCTTTGCTCGTATTCCTAAAGTAGCACGAGCATTAGAAAAAGCTTTTCCAGAAATGGAAGGATTAAACATTTTAAATAACAATAAGGAAGTGGCTTATCAATCCGTTTTCCATTCCCACGTTCATTTGATTCCCCGTTATTCAAAAGAAGATGATTTCTCAATTCATTTTGGCAATCATCAAAAGGACTATTCCGCCGAAGCGATGCAAGAAATTGCTGAGACCATTGCAAAGCAGGTGAACTAAATGAAAAAATTTATTAAAGGTCTCTTTTTTGGCGCAGCTGCTGGTACCATTGGCGGCTTGTTGGCTGCTCCAAGAAGCGGGAAAGAAACACGCCAACATTTAATCAATGAGCTAGAGGACTATCGTTCACTGAAAAATCAAGTCACGAATGACTGGGATCAGGTGCAACGAAATTTGGCAGTTGTCGAAGAAAACGTTCCTCTGGCAACTGAATTTTCAAAAGACCTGCAACAAGAAATCACTGATTTCAAATTCCAAGCGGAACCTCGGATTGCTCAAATTAAAGAACAAATTGCCAAAATCACGGCTGAATTACCTGACACACAAACCAACAAGCAAAAGTAAAGTCTTTGATGTTAATTATTTCTTTTGTTATTAAAAAAATAAAAAGTGTGACGTAAATACGAATTTTGTTTGAAACTATGCCTGAGACTCTTTCTTTTTCAAAATGAGGTATGGTATAGTTATAACAGAAATAAAACTAAAAAAAACAGGAGTGCATAAGAGAATGAAGAAAAAACTAATCTTAGCTGCAGCGGGCGCAATGGCCGTTTTTAGTTTAGCAGCGTGTTCAAGCGGTTCAAAAGATATCGCAACAATGAAAGGTTCAACAATTACTGTTGATGATTTTTATAACCAAATTAAAGAACAAAGTACGAGCCAACAAGCGTTTAGCCAAATGGTTATTTATAAAGTCTTTGAAGAAAAATATGGCGACAAAGTAACTGACAAAGCCATTCAAAAGAAATTTGATGACGCTAAAAAACAAGTGGAAGCGCAAGGCGGAAAATTCTCTGATGCACTAACACAAGCTGGTTTAACTGAAAAATCATTCAAGAAACAATTAAAACAAGCCGAAGCAATGCAAGTAGGTTTGAAAGATCACTTGAAAATTACAGATGAAGACTTAAAAACAGCTTGGGCAAGCTTCCATCCAGAAGTAGAAGCACAAATTATCCAAGTTGCTTCAGAAGATGATGCCAAAGCTGTCAAGAAAGAAATCACTGACGGCGGCGATTTCGCAAAAATTGCCAAAGACAAATCAACCGATGCTGCAACGAAAAAAGACGGCGGTAAAATTAAATTTGATTCACAATCAACAACTGTTCCTGCCGAAGTTAAAGAAGCTGCCTTCAAACTAAAAGATGGCGAAGTATCAGAACCAATTGCTGCAACAAACGCACAAACGTACCAAACAACTTACTATGTAGTGAAAATGACGAAAAACAAAGCAAAAGGCAATGACATGAAACCTTATGAAAAAGAGATCAAGAAAATTGCTGAAGAGACAAAATTAGCCGATCAAACATTTGTTTCGAAAGTCATTAGTGACGAATTAAAAGCGGCCAATGTGAAAATTAAAGATGATGCCTTCAAGAACGCTTTAGCAGGCTACATGCAAACTGAATCTTCAAGCGCTTCTTCAGAGAAAAAAGAATCAAAATCAAGTGATTCTAAAACAAGTGATACCAAAACAAGCGACTCTGAAAAAGCAACAGATTCTTCAAGCAAAACAACAGAATCTTCTTCTAAATAAGCATAAAAAAAGGGAGTGGTCGATTGACCACTCCCTTTTTTTATTTATCTTTTGGCACATAGAAACTGCGGTTATCTAAACCAAAGATTCGTTCCGTATACTCCCCAGGTTGTGTTTGCCGAATGGCCCCTAGCATCATTTGAATGGACGCATCCATGGTATCAATTTGATGTAAGATTTCCGCTTCCATAATTCTTGGTCGCACAGGTGAGCCATATTCCAACAATCCATGGTGGGCTAAGACCATGTGCCGAAGAACGACAACATCTTCTTCTCGATCATCAATTTTCAAAGCCAAACACGCCTTGGTAATTTCCTCATCCACCAAAACTAAATGACCAATTAAGTTCCCTGCCACCGTATATTCTGTCGTAATAGCACCAGATAATTCTAAAACTTTTCCTAAGTCATGTAAAATAATCCCCGCGTATAATAGTGACGTGTTAATTTCAGGATATTCCTTAGCAATTGCTTTGCCTAGGCGCAACATTGAGACAGTGTGGTAAGCTAAGCCATTCGCAAAAGCATGATGATTCCGTTTGGCTGCAGGAAATTCATAAAATTCTTGTTGGTATTTCGTCATGAGATAGCGCACAATACGATTCCAATGAGCATTGGTAATTTCAAAAATTACTTGATTGATTTCCTCGACCATCTCTTCTTTTTTCAAAGGCGCTCGTTCCATATATAAACTTGGCTGGCTTGGTTCCTCTGCTGTCGCTAAACGCATGTGTAAAATTTTTACTTGGGGTTTATTTTGATAAACTTCTCGTTTCCCATTCAGTAAAACAACGTTCCCCGCAGTAAATCGTGTAATTTCATCCTCAGAGGCGTCCCAATATTTTCCGTCAATCGTGCCAGATGTGTCTTGAAAGGTAAAGGCAATAAACTTTTTCCCATTTTTAGCTACACGTACATCGGCATTTTTAATTAGAACAAATGATTCAAAAAGTTCTTCTACTGTTAATTCACGTAATTTTTTCACTTGACGCTTCCTCCTTCTAACGCAATTACTCTTTGTTGTAAGTCCTGATAATAGCTTACCATTTCTTGGTCAGAAGAAAAACAAATGACTTGCTGTTTTTGACCAAATTTAGTAAATAATTCAGCTAATTGGGCTTTTCTTTGATGATCATAGTGTAACCAGCCATCATCAATGATAATTGGACAAATCAGTTGCTCGCCTTGGACTGCTAAAAAGGCAAAACGAACAGCCATCATCAATTGATCTTTAGTGCCAGTTGATAATTCATGTAAATAAAACATTTCTTGTTCTTTCGTCACCGCAACTAGTTGACCTTCGGCTACTTGGATTGATTGATAACGCTGATTTGTTAAAAGTGCAAAGTAGCTTGATGCATACTGTAATAAGCTGGGCAATTGTTGTTCCGAAAGCTCTGTTAATAGGTCCATTAGCAGTTGTCCCGCTAGTTGATACCCAGACCAACGTTGAGCTAGTTCTTTGATTTCCGCTTTTAAAATTGCTTGTCGTTGATACAACTCATCTAAGGTACCATCCGTCATTAATTGTTGTTTTTCATAAATCAGCGCTTGATACTGTTCTTGTATTTTATCTAACTGGCTTTCTTCCAATGCTTGTTGCTGCGCCAGTTGTAAAGAACGGTCTTTTAACGTTGCTTCTGTTACCGCTTCTGGAAACAGATTGCCTAATTGTGTCGCTAATTCTTGCCCACGACCAACTTGGGCTTGCTGAGTGGTCAGCTGTTGAATCCTCATTGGAACATCAGCGATTGATAGAATCCGATAACGAATTAGTAAAGGCTGAATTCGTGTTAATGCTTCTTGCTGTTTAGTTTTCAACTCTCGTAACTGCTGTTTGAGATAGCCATCTGCTTGATACTCTTGAGCAAAGCGAACCTTCTCCATTTCTTCAGCAAATCCTTCTAAAAAGTGTAACTTTTCGGAAAGGCTCTTTCCTTGCAAGGGTAAATGCGTCATCAATGGGAAGATTTGTTCTTCAAATACTTGGCGTTTTTGTTGATTTTCCTTCAATTGACTCATGAGTTCTTCATTTGTTTGAACAAGCAATAAATAGCGCGTAATCAATTCCCGCTGATTCATTAAAGTATCAATTTGTTGCATTTTTCCTAATTGATGGACTTGGGCTTGCTCCGCTACTGCTTGTTCAAGTTGTTCCACTTGCAGTTGTGCCTCACGTTCTTGATTCAGCGCCTGTTGGAACTGTTCATTTAAATAATCTAGTTGCGAAAGTTTCGTCTGCCATTCTTCTTTCACTTCATCAGAGGAAGCTTCTTTTCTAGTGGCGTAGCTAAGCACTTCTTTCGCGATAAAACTAACTCCCACGAGAACTAGGCCCCATTTTAAAGGGCTTGGCAAAAAGAAACCGAGTAATGCAAGGATACTTCCTAGCAATAACCAAAGTGGTTGACTTGTTTTCTGCGCTTTTTGGGCACGCGTCGCTTCACCAAAAAATGCGGCATGCGCTTTTTCAAAATCCGTTAACTGGTCTTCCAGATTTTCAATTTGAGAAGCCAAGAATGCTTTCTGTTCTTGTCCTTTTTGAAGAGCTTGCGTATACGCAACTTGTTGTTGGCGCCACTTTTGAACGGTTTCGTTGTCATAGAAAAGCTGTGGTGGTCGTTCAGGCGACCATGACCATTCGTTCTCTAAAAGGACCATTTCTTGACGATTTTGATCAAAGGTTTGGGTCATCCATTCCGATTCCGTCATCAATTGTTGCATATCATAGCGTTGATTCAACAATTGTTGAATCAATGCTTCTTGTTCTAGGTAAAAAGCATAGCCTTCTGGAACATCGAGCGCTTCTGACTGAAGAGATAACTCTTTGGTCAAACGTTGTCGTTCTTTGTCTAGGTACATATATTCTTGAAAGGTTTCTTCTAATTGAACTTGGTCTTCTTTTCCTAAAACAACGTTCTCTGTTTCTTCAGGTAGCGACTGCCATTCTTCGTACAAGGGAAAGTGACGTTGCTGTTCCGCAACCTGTAACAAGTCCTGTTGCGTTTCTTTTAATTGCTGTTGCAGTGTCACTCGCTGTTGTTCTGTTTCGCGAATCGTTTCTTCTAATTGTTGAAAAGTTTGTTGCTGCGCTTCTTTCTCTTGAATTTGCTCTTTTAGTTCTTGATAAACCGCCAACTTCTGATTGAGTAATGGCTGCTGTCCTTTACCTTTAAAGATTTTTTGTGCTTCTTTAAAGTACGCATTTCGGTAAGTCAAAAGTTGTTGACTACCAGAAACACCAATGGCTAACAAGGATGTTTGCAGTTCCTCTTCTGTCAACTTGTCACTCGTAATTAATTGTTCTTGTTGGAAAGTAAAAACCTCTTGAAATAACTTTTTCGTTAGCGGATGTAACATTTGCTGTAAGGTTTTTTCATCCCCCATTTGTTGTTGATAATAAATGATTGCTTGCCCTTTATTTTTTTCTTTAAAACGCTCGACTTGAACTTCCCCAAGCACAGGATGTGCCAACCACAAACGACCACCATACGAGCCACCATTTTTAGGTGCGTAATCGCGTTTTCTTTTACCCTTTGTGGGAAACCCAAACAGCATTGCTTGAATGAATTGATACAATGTGGACTTGCCAACTTCATTTGCGCCGTACAGCAATTGATTACCAGATTCAAATGTAATTTTCTGTTGTTGCCATTTTCCAAAGCCCACAATCTCTACTGCGAGTAATTTCATAGTGGGTCCTCCTGAATAGTAAAGTCTTCATTAATTTGCTCATGTGCTAGGCGCAAGCTCTCTAATCGCCACTGCTCATCCATTGAAAAAATTCCAGCAAATTCTGGATAACGTAACAATTCCTTGGTGGTATCTTCAAAAATAACTGGATCTAAGTATGTTTTTTCTAATGCCGTTAATAAGTTGGGACTAGCGGCTAAATAGATCGGTTCTTTCGTTGGTTCCTCTGCTTGCAATATTAGGCGATAAACAAAAAAATCACCTTGCGTTTTTTGTAAAAGCTGCTGCTGTAAGTAGCTTAATAGTTCACCATTGACAATGGCTTGCACCACGGTCACATCCAAATGTTGCGTTTCTTTCAGTGTCAACGCCATCAATTGCTGTTGCTGATGCGCATGCCACTTCGTCAGCAAACTGGTTTCAAGATAAGACAAAACGCTTTGGGTGTCACGGCATTGCGCCAGAGATACTTCTTCATTCGTCCAATCTATTTCTGCGACTTTTTCAAATTGAACAGTCGCTTGATTTTGGGAAAGTGTGACCACTGCAACCCCTTGTAAAGACTGTTCTTTTTTCGTATGACCTTGAGGTGTTCCAGGATAAACAATTAGCGGTTGTTCACTAACAATTTGCGGCTGATGAATATGGCCCAATGCCCAATAATTATAGCCAGTGGCTTTTAAATCCTTCCATGTAAACGGAGCATAATTTTGTTGCGCTTTCCGACTGGTGTCTCCATGATAAATCCCAATATGAATGTCAGATTCTGCTTGTTTGATAGGAAATTCTAGTGCTTTATTTTCATCAATCCAGGGATGCTCATAACTAAACCCTGAAACAGCCACTTGTTCGCCCGCTTTCGTTTCAAAATACAGTGTCTCAACCATTTCTTTTTCAAATAAAAAAACATTGTCTGGAAAAGAAAACCAATAGCGGTCTTTTTTATAGTAATCATGATTCCCAAATGTTAGAATCACAGGGATTTCTGCTTGTTTCAACTGTTCTAATGCAGCCATCAATTGGGCTTGCATTGAAATAGAGGTCTGACTTTGATGAAACGTATCTCCTGCAAAAATAACCAAGTCCACCGCTTCTCGAATGGCAACTGTTACGATATTCATTAACAATTGTTGATTAGCTTCTCTTAAGCGCTTCGCTAAAGCTGTCGGGATCCCAGTTAACCCTTCAAAAGACCGATCCATGTGTAAATCAGCTGTATGCAATAGTTTCATCTTTTCCCCTCCTTTTCTCCTCCCTTTATCATATCATTTTCTGCCAGCTTGGTCAGTAAAAACATACGAAAATTTGTTCGTTTTTTTATTTTCAGTAAAAGAAAAACTCTGACAAATTGTCTTATAGACAACTTGTCAGAGTTCAATTACGTAAATTAATCGTTATACATATCACGCACAGGAGTCATGATAATTCGGTTTAAATCATTGACAACTAAGCTAAACGCTTGTTCTTTTTGCATTAATTCGTTGATAACTGCTGTTTCTTGCACTTTCGTTGCAATGCTTTGTGCTTTTTCAGCATCTTCATCTGTGAATTCTTCGCCGCGCATTTGTTTTTCTTGTAGTCCTTGTTGGAATCCTTGGAATTCTTTAAACAATGTGTAAGCTGCTTCGTCTGCTTTTACTTCTTCATACGCTGCTTGTAATGCTTTAAATTCGTCTAACTCACGTAGTTCACGTTCAATCTGATTGGCTGTATCATAAATGTTACTCAATGGAATCCCTCTTTTCTCAATAGTTTCATCTTTATTGTACCATTTCTCTTAGGTTTTCCCAACTAATTTCCTAATAAGCCTCCGAAAATTCCTTCAATCTTGTCTTTGACTTTTTTTGCGCCGTCTTTAATTTGGCCTCCAACTTCATTCAATGTATCTCCGAAATTGCTAGCGCCATCTTGAACAGAGTTTCCAAAGTCTTTTAAGTTATCCCGCCAATTAGAATTGGCACCACCGGTTAAACTATCGTTGCTATCAACAACTTTCCCACCTGTGGCATAAGCATCCGCGACAGGAAATTGTGCTTGTTTGACTTGTGGCAAGATGCCACTGGCTTGACTGTTGAACACCTGAGAGGCATATGTGGCGCTACTACCTTCCAGATAATGGGTTTTACTGGTTTCTTGGAAGCCTAACCAAGTAGCAATGACAACTTCTGGTGTATAACCAATCACCCACTGATCGTTCGTTTTACTACTATCGAAGTTGGTTTCTGTCGTACCTGTTTTACCAGCCATTACGTAGCCTGCTGGTTGTGCGTTGACCCCGCTCCCAGAACTAAAGACCCCTAGTAACATACTTGTAATCCCGTCTGCAACATCTTTGGTAATAACTTGTTCTTTCTTGACTTTAGTATTATCAACTACAATTGCGCCAGTTGAGTCGACGATTTTTGTAATTAAATGCGTTTCAGTTTTATAACCTTCATTGGCAAAGGCACTATAAGCTCCCGCCATGGTTAGTGGCGAAACACCCGTTTGTAATCCCCCAAGTGCTAAACCATAATATCGATCTTTTTCTGATAATGGAATGCCAAATTTCTCTGTTTTTTCATAGCCTTTATCTAAACCAATTTGATGTAATAACCACACCGCTGGTAAATTTAAGCTTTCTCCTAAGGCTTGGTACATAGGAACTTCTCCACTGTACGTTCGGCTATAGTTTTGCGCTGGATAATAATCTTGTGGTTTATCTTCTAAAACAGAGTCTGGTTTATAGCCAGCCTCTAAAGCTGGTGTATAGACAGAAATTGGTTTTAAGGACGAGCCTGGTGAACGTTTTGTTTGCGTTGCAAAGTTAAAGCCTCGATAAACGTGTTCTCCTCGACCGCCCACCAGTGCTTGCACGCCGCCGGTTTTCGGATCAATGGCTACAGAGCCACTTTGAACCATGGCACCATCTTCTGCATTGGGTGGAAATAGTGCATCATTTTTATAAGTTGCATCCATCGCATCTTGATACCCCTGATTTAAAGAAGTGTAAATCTTGTAGCCTTTATTTAAAATATCTTCTTCTTTAAATTTATAACGATTGACCGCTTCATCAATTACCGCATCAAAATAATATGGATATTTGTAACTATTTTCGTCGCCAACATAGGTGTCATTTAATAGACTCGCTAAGTTAACACTCGCTTCTTGATTGGCTTCTTCTTGAGACAGTTTTTTATTGTCGACCATAAGTTGTAAAACGGTATTCCGTCGCGCTGTGGCATTGTCAATGTAATCAATTGGGTTATAGATTCCTGGCCCTTTTAACATACCTGCTAGCGTTGCGGCTTCCCCCACTGTCACTTGGGACGCATCCACGCCAAAGTATTTACGAGCTGCATCTTGCACGCCCCAGACACCATTACCAAAATAAGAATTATTTAAATACATTGCCAAGATATCTTTTTTCGAATATTTCTTTTCGATTTCAATCGCTAAGAATAATTCTCTGGCTTTCCTATCTAACGTTTGCTCTTGCGTTAAGTAAGCATTTTTGGCTAATTGCTGCGTAATTGTACTTCCGCCACCACCGCCACCGATTTTCCCGAAGGTCAATTTTCCAACAACCGCACGGGCAATCCCTTTGATGGAATACCCTTTATGTTGATAAAACCCGCGATCTTCAGTTGAAATAACCGCATCTTGAATATAAGGAGAAATATTATCCAGTTCCACAAAAGTCCCTTTTTGCCCGAATAACTTTCCGACTTCTTTTCCTGATTCATCATAAACGCGTGTTGATTCACTTAGCCCTGATTTTAGGGTCTCAACGTTTGCGGACTTGGCTAAGTAAAATAAATAAATACTGGCACCTAAAGCGACTACCAAACCAATTAACAAGAAAATTTTATTGATTTGATACTTTTTCCAAATCCGCTTTCTGGCTTGATGGAATTGTATTAAATAAGGCTTTATCCACGTCCAAAAATGACGTAATCCGACACCGACTTTACTAAAAAATTGTTTAAGATTGTCCATAGTACTCCCTCTGTTTACGTTTCTTGGCTAAGTCTACCATATTCTTGTGGGTACGACCTAGGTCTAAAGCATGAAAAATTCTTGAAAAACAATTTCAATGGTCTTTTAGCTGTAGCAAAGGAAATGTGGCCTTCACTAGAGGTAAATAATTGCTTACGCTTAGAAACGAGTCTTTATTTAGCCTCTATTCTATCATGCTTTTCTTCGTTTTTTATGTAAATTTGTTTAAGAATCTCTCAAGGAACTGCCTTTCTAACAAATTTCAGCTTTTTTTCCGTTCTGACTTGACCTTTTGAGCAGCTTTGTTACACTAAATAGCGAATCAGTGAAAGGTGGGATTTGGTGGAATATTCAATGAGATTACCTGAAAATTTTTCAACAATGACTGTAAAAGAACTATTAGAAAATGAGTGGCTAGTCCCTCGAAAAGTGCGCCATTTTTTACGCACGCGAAAAAATGTCAAAATCAACGGAGAAACAGCTGCTTTTCATTTTCCAGTCCAAGCTGGCGATTGTGTCACCTTAACGTTTGAAGAAACCGATTATGTGCGTCCCACTGTTCATTTGGGGGAAGCAACGCGTGTGAAGGTTTTATATGAAGACGAACATTTAATGATTGTAAATAAACCTTATGGCATTAAAACCCATCCAAATCAGCCACAGGAAACGGACACCTTGTTAAATCATGTTGCTGCCTATTTAGCTGAGAAAAATCAGGTCCCTTATGTCGTTCATCGATTAGATAAAGAAACCAGTGGTGCGATTGTCTTTGCTAAAAATCCTTTTGTCTTACCTATTTTAGGGCGTTTATTAGAAACAAAACAAATTTACCGCCAATATCAAGCGATTGTGGCTGGTCACTTTAACCAAAAAGAACAGACAATCAATCAGCCGATTGGTCGTGATCGGCATGATCGCCGGAAACGACGGATTGATCCTCAAAAAGGGGATTCAGCGATTACACATGTCCAAGTGGTCCAAACTCTTTCTAACAATCAAACCGCAGTTACCTGTGTTTTAGAAACAGGTCGGACGCACCAAATTCGGGTCCATTTAGCTAGCGAAGGGCATCCAATTATTGGTGATCCGTTATACAACCCAAAATCGCAGGCAGCTCGTTTAATGCTCCATGCTTCACAACTTCATTTACTCCATCCGTTTACAAAAAAACAAATCGTTGTGACTGCAGCGCCTGGCCTATGGTAAAAAAACAGAAGAAATCGGACGGTAACCGCCGATTTCTTCTGCTTTTTTATTTTACCGCACATTCACTGCTGAGAACGGCATATCTGCGTTTGCTCAGTGTCTTGGTGTTAAACAGTTCCTGAGCTAACTCTCAGCCTTAATCATTTGTAGCCACTCTTTTTGTAAAATTCCGTAATTGTAGATATCCAGCCATTGGCCATCTTGAAATAACGCTTCTCTATCAATTCCTTCTTTTTTGAAGCCTACTTTTTCATAAACATGAATCGCTTTTTGATTGTTACTATTGACAGCTAATCTGATTTTGTGCAAACCCAATTCATAAAAAGCAAATTTACAAATTAAAGACACCGCCTCAAAGCCATATCCTTGACCACGTTGCTCTTTTTGTAAAATAGCAATCCCTAAATTGGCCCCTCTATTTTTCAACTGTACATCAGACAACGAGACCCAACCAATAAATTTCTCTGTCGTATTTTCTAAAATAGCAAATAGAAATCGATCATCTTCTCCTTTATTAATCGTGAAATCTTTCCATTCTTCAAGCCCCCACGGATGTAAAGCATCCCAGCTCAAATGCCGAAGCAATTCATTATCCCATTGCTGTTTTGCAATATGTTCGATATATTCTTCTCTAAAATGAGAAAAGCCAATGTGTTTTCCTTTTAAGACATTTTCCATAAGAACACCTTTAATTTCCTAAATTATTTTCTATTTGCTGACTATCTATTTCCTCGTATTTTTGTAAAAAAGTGGCAATTTTTTCGATGACACACGCATTTTTATCGCTTTGGTCATTCTCTACCTGAAGAACAAGCAACGGTTCATGCAGACTTAAGCGTAGCAAAAACCACCCACTGCCATATTGACCAGACACGTTTCCCCGAACACCTTCTTGGTTTTCACGGTCCACAGCAAAGTCTGCTTGATTTTCTACAAACAATTCAAAGTCTCGCAAGACTTGTTGCCCATAACAAGTAACATCCTCCGCAGTAATTTTGAAGCGAAATTCGTTGGTTTCTGCCGGTTGCTTCAATGTAGCAATCAGATCACCTAACGTTTGATTGTTTTGTTTCAATTCTGGTAACAACATTAAAATTTTTGCCACGACATATGCACCATCATCCAGATTGTAGTTTTCTTGAAACGCTGCATGACCACTGGTTTCAATGGCTAACGGTGTCTGAAAGCCCCCATGATTCAATTCAATCATTTTATTAATGACATTTCGGTAACCAGAAATATAACGAATCTGTTGGCCGCCTTTTTCTTCAATAAATGTTTTTAAATGACTTGAGGTTGGCGAATTTGTCACAATATAACTACCAGGCGCTTCTTTTAAAACGATTGCCGCTAAAACAGCAATTAAATTATTTCGGTTTAGTACCTCACCTGATTGGTCCACCACAGCCGAACGATCTACATCTGTATCAAAAATAATGCCCAAATCTGCCTGATTAGCTAAAACAGCTGTTTGAATACTTTTCATTGCTTCAGAATTATCTGGATTAGGTACATGATTAGGAAAATGCCCATCTGGTTCTAAAAACTGTGATCCCGTCGTATCAGCGCCCAAAACTTGAAGAACCTGCTCCGCAAAGAAGCCCCCAGCCCCATTACCCGCATCAACGATAATTCGAAAGCCCTGTAAAGGTTTCTCTTCTGGCGAATGAATTCCTTGGCGGATTTTTGCCACCAAATGCTCCGCATAAATTGGCAGTAACTCTTGCTTCATCAGTGTGCCATTTTCATTGGCTGTCAGCGGATCAGTATGAGATAAAATATACCGAATATCTTCTTTCTCTGCTCCACCTTCTGCTGTGAAGAACTTCAAGCCATTAAAGTAGTAAGGCAAATGGCTAGCTGTAATCATAATCGCTGCATCACATTGAAACGTTGGAAATTGAGTAGCCATAAACATAGCAGGCGTCGTAGCTAAACCAACGTCAATCACCTGAATACCTAATGAAAGAAACGTATCTACTAATGCTTGCTTAATCGGCTCCGCCGTTAGACGACTATCATGTCCGATTGCAATTGTCAGGCGCTGTTGTGCCTTTCGTGGCAGTTGTTTTTTATCCTGTAACCAACGAACCACGCCCACCGCAATCTCGGCTACTGCTGTTGCGGTTAATGTTGCAGTTTGCTCTTCCGTATCCAAAGCAATTCCCCGAATATCCGAACCATTTTGTAGCGCTTTCAATTCTACCAAGAAAAAAACTCCCTTCTATTGATGCTTTCAATTTTAAAAAATCATATTTTCGATGCGTTCGATAAAGTGTTCCGCATCCTCTTCTGAACGTGTAATCACAATAATTGTATCCGCACCAGCCACTGTACCAGCCACTTCTGGATAAGCTACTTCATCTAAAAAGTTACTCACCACATCGGCATTTCCCATCTCTGTATGCAAGATGACAATAAATTGTACTCGCTCCATTCGAACAACTGAATCTTTTACTGATTCTCGTAATTTCTCTTCACTGCTTGTGCCTTGTGCTTGAGAAAAAATTGCATATTTGACACGACCATCTGCACCATGTGTTTTAACAATACTCATTTCACGGATATCTCTTGAAACAGTCGCTTGAGTGGCTCGGACGCCAAGTTCTTCCAAACGAGTGATTAATTCATCTTGTGTTTCAATTTCTTGTTGCATAATTAATTGTTTAATCAAACGTTGACGTTCTGCTTTTTTCATATAGACCACTCCTCTCCATTCATTTCTTTTATTATATCCAAAAATGAGTAAAAATACAGGTACTTTTCACATTAAACTCTTTATTTATCTGAAAAAGACTGGATAAATGTTTATATACCAGTCTTTTTCAGTAAAAAATACTTATTTAAGAAGATTCTTTTCTTTTAAATAGTCTTTCGCCACTATGCTAGGATCTTGCCCTTCCACATTGACTTGATAATTCATTTCACTCATTTCTTCTTCGCTAATTTTTCCTGCCAATTCATTCAATATTTCTGCTAATTCTGGATATTTTTCCAACGTTGCTGTTTTAATAAGTGGTGCTCCTTGATAAGGCGGAAATAGCGCTTGATCATCTTCTAACGTTACTAAATCGTATTGTCTCAATTCACTATCCGTTGAATAGGCATCAATCACATTTACCTCACCATTATTAATCGCCTGGTAGCGTAATGCTGGTTCCATCGATTGGACATTCAGATTTAAATGATATTTTTCTTGTAATCCCTTATAACCATCTTGCCGATCAATAAATTCTAACGTAAAACCTGCTTTCAACTGATTGCTAATTTTCTGTAAATCACTAATCGTTTTTAATTGATGCGCTTTTGCAAATGAGCGTTTAACTGCGACGGCATACGTATTTTCATAGCGCATCGGTTTCAACAAAGTAAGGTTTTCTTGTTTTTTCAAGCCAGCGCGTGCCGCTTCATAGACTACTTGAGGTTGATTGTCTAGCTGAGGAGGATTTTTTAAAAAGGTTTCGATCACTGTTCCTGTAAATTCCGGATAAAGATCGATTTCATCTGATTTCAAGGCATTATATAAAAAAGTAGTCTTGCCAAAGTTTGGCTTTAACGTCACCTGAATGTCGCTATTTTCTTCAATTAAGGCTTTATACATATTAATAATAATATCTGGTTCCGCTCCTAATTTGCCAGCAATTGTTAGCTGTTTTTCCTTTGAAGAAGTTTGTTGATTCCAGAAAAATGAACCACCTAACAAAAGGCCTAAAATAGTACCGCCAATGATTAGTCGCCGTCCATTCGCTTTTTCCAACCAATGAATTCCATAATTAAATAAGACTGCTAGTGCAGCTGATGAAAGAGCTCCAATAAAAATCAACGATAAATTATTTCGATCAATTCCTAATAAAATGAAGGTCCCTAAACCGCCTGCTCCAATTAACGCCGCCAACGTGGCCGTACCAATAATTAAAACGGTAGCCGTTCGAATCCCAGAAATAATAAATGGTAATGCCATTTGTAACTCAAACTTAAACAGTTTTTCTTTTTTACTCATCCCAAATGCTTCTGCGGCTTCTTCTAACGAAGGATCAATTTCCGTCAAACCAGTATAGGTGTTTTGTAAAATTGGGAATAAGGCATAAATCACTAGCGCAACAATTGCCGGTGGTCGACCAATACCAATTAACGGAATCAGTAAGCCTAGCAAGGCTAAAGAAGGGATGGTTTGGAAAATCCCAGTCACTTGTAACAGACTTTCCGCTAACTTACTATGACTCGTTAAATAAATGGCTAAAGGAATTGCAATCAACGCAGCGAATAATAACGAAATAAAGGACAATTGCATATGCTCGATTAACGCTTGCAGATATTCTTCTTTTCGAGCGAAAAAAGTTTCAATCAGTGCTTGCATCTACTGTCCCTCGCTTTCTAACAGTTGTTCCATAAAACGAGTAATCGTTTTTGAGGTGATACACCCTAAAACTTGTTGTTTTTCTACTAAATTTGCTTTCTCTTGCGCATTAATGAGTTGGACAATCTCTTTTAAATTGGTTTCCATGAAAACAGTTGGCACTGGCTCAATCGTCTCATCTGCGGCTTCTAAAAATGCAGTCAAGTCAGCGCCACAATAGTTCGCTAGTTCTGGCGAAGATTGTTTGAAAAATTGACCGACAAAATTATTTTTCGGATGTTTTTGAATGGCTTCTGGCGTATCGACTTGAATAATTTTGCCAGCGTCCATAATACAGATGCGCTCTCCTAACAGTAAAGCTTCATTCATATCATGGGTCACAAAAACAATGGTACTCGCTAATTCCTGATGAAGTTCTTTCACCAAACGTTGAAGATGATGTCTTGAAATCGGATCTAGCGCGCTAAAAGGTTCATCCATTAAAATCACTTCTGGTTCGGCTGCAATGGCGCGTAAAATCCCGATACGTTGTTGCTCGCCTCCTGAAAGCGCTGCTGGCTTACGATGCAGATATTCCTCAGGATCCAGCTGAACTTTTTTCAATAGTTCAATGGTTCGCTCTCTGCGTTGCTCTTTGGGCCATTTTTTCATTTCAGGAATCAACTCAATATTTTCCGCCACGGTTAAGTTAGGAAATAAGGCAATTTGCTGAAGAACATAGCCAATTTTTAGTCGTAATTCACGTAAAGGGTAGTTGGTTACCGCTTGCTCATTGAGAGCCACTTCACCTGTCGTTGGCTCAATGAGCCGATTAATCATTTTCAAAGTCGTCGTTTTTCCACTACCACTCGGCCCTACTAATACAAAAAATTCGCCTTGTTGGATTGTTAAATTCACATCGGACAAAACGGCATTTTCTTGATATACTTTTGAAACATTTTGAAATTTTATCATTTATTTTCACCGCATCTTTCACTTCTTAATAAACAAAATCTTTGGAGGATCGTCACTCTTTCAGTATAATTTAAGACTAACATCCTGCCTAATTTTTTGTTTTAAGCGCAAGTATGTGGGGGCTCATTTAACGGCTGCCGGTTCGTATCTACAATTATCTACTCAATGAATGGAAAAATTGTCCTCTTCTGCCTTAAACAAAAGTGAACTGTTTTCTACTAAAAGGAGTGATCGTTATGGAAAACGACAAGCGAATTTATAAATGGGACAACGTGAAACTTTTTTTAATTTTCTTAGTGATTTTTGGGCATATTTTAGATCGTGAAGCTTCTCCTTCACGACTCATGGAAACAATCAACTTTTGGATCTATTCATTCCATATGCCAGCCTTTATTTTTGTCTCTGGACTCTTTAGTAAACATGCCATTAAACAACGTAAATATCTCCGTTTACTTTCCTTTGTTTGGCTTTATCTCTTAGCGAAGTTGTTGATTACGCTTGCTAATTTCGCCTTTGCAAATAAAATGAATTTTGATTTACTGAACGAAACGGGCGTTCCTTGGTACTTACTTTCCTTAGCAAGTTTCTACTTAATTACCATCTTTCTTCAGCGCGTTCAGCCGAAAATCATGTTGCCAATCATCATTGTTATCGGCTGCGCCTCAGGCTATTTGCCTGTGGAAGGTTTCTTGTCTTTAGGACGGACTCTGGGCTTCTTCCCTTTCTTTTATTGTGGCTACTTAATGGATATTCAAAAGCTGCAAACCTTTTTAGATCATCGCAAAGTCAAATGGGCAGCGATAGGCGTAATTTTAAGCTCCTTTTTATTTGTAAATAGTCAATGGTCATTGGCAACGAAATTTTGGGGTTTCTTAACTGGTTGGGCTTCCTACGCTGAAATTAGTCCGGCCTTTGAATATAGTAGTTTCATTCAGCTGTTCTTTTACGTTGCTGCAGCATTGGTGTCTCTTTCTTGGTTTGCATTATTGCCGAAACGAAAGTTACCTTTAAGCGCCCTCGGAAAAGATACCCTCTACCCTTATCTCTTGCATATGCCCTTAATTATTCTGTTGGAAAGTGGTTTGCAATTAGACACACTCTTTAAAGAATGGTTTACTTTCCGAATCCTGGCACTTTTCTTCTTAGCCCTCTTCATTTTAGCTATTACGAATATGCCTGTGGTGAAACGGGGAGCGGATTATCTTTTTAATCCAATTGCATATGTGTTGCCAAAACAATGGTTAAAAGTTAAATAAAAAAAGAAGAGCGTGGGACAAAAATCACTTTGGATTTTTGCTCCACGCTCAAAAACTGTTAAACGGCGAGAGTTGCAATGTTTCACTGTGAAGCATGAACAGATGAAATCATCGTACCTACTTGGTTCTTGGAGCTAAACAATTTTGTCTCAGCCTCCACTTTTATCTCAGATTTTTTCCAACTATTGAAACAATCCTTTAATTTTATCAAACAAACCATCGGTCGTTGTATCAGCTAACATCGCTGTAATTTTATGATAGTGTTCGCCTAATTCATCTTTATGTTCTTCAATGAATTGTTGCGCATGTTCCACGTTGCCTTCTCCAATTAAATCTTTTGCTTTTTGAACTAGTTCTTCTACGTTCATCTTCACACGTCCTTTGATTAAATAGTTAACAATAAGTGTTTCACTCATTGCCTTTTCTCCTATTTATCGTATCGTGGGATCCTTTGATTTGCAAGAAATTTTCAGTAAATTGACGGTTCTGATTTTGGGTTTTTAAAAGGCAAAAATTGCAAAAAAAGCTGTTTTCGAAAATCGAAAACAGCTTTTTTACTTTACTTCGCTAAACGATAAATCGCATCTGCATAAATAGCAGCTGCTCGGAATAAGTCATCTAATTCCATAAATTCGTTGGCTTGGTGCATTGTGTCTGTGTAGCCAGGGAACATTGCGCCATAGGCAACACCACGTTTTAATAAGCGGCCATAAGTACCGCCACCAATGATTTGTTCTTGGCCTTTTTCGCCTGTATGGTCTTCGTAAACTTGTAGTAACGTTGCCACCAATGGATCATCAACTGGTACATAATGCGGTTCTTGGTTGCGATCTCCTTGTGTTGCAGTGACCGTTTCACCGACTGTTGCTTGAACTTTTGCTTGTAATTCTTCTGCTGAAGTTCCTTTTGGATAGCGGAAGTTTAATGTTACTAAGCTATTTTCAGGATTTTCTGGATCAAAGTTAACAATCCCAGCGTTCATTGTCAATTTACCCATTTTTTCGTCTTCAAAAGCCACACCTAATTTTTCGCCATAAAAATCTTCATGGATAAATTCAGCAATGGTATTAATAAAGCTGTATGCGCCTTCTGCAAAGCTGTAATCATTTAAGAAAGTTGCCAAGAAAGTCGCTGCGTTAATTCCAGATTGTGGGCTAGCACCGTGAGCACCTTTACCAACTACATGGAAAGTCACTGTTTTATCTGAAAGTTCTGCGTTACCTGAAATTTTTGCTTCTTGTTTGATGAATGTTTCAAAGCTAGCAGCTAGTGAAGCCGCTTCGTCTGCTGAAGCAGCCGTTACAACAGCATCTGCTGTTCCCGGAACCATGTTTTCACGTAAGCCAGATTTGAAGCTTTCTAATTTATAATCAGCACCGTTACCGCCTCGGAAAGTTAAACGAATCGTCACATTTCCTTTTTCCCCATTAATAATTGGGAACTCAGCATCTGGTGAGAAACCAAAGTCTGGCGCTTCTTCATGTTGGAAATAGTAATCCATATCGCCCCAGCCGCTTTCTTCGTCACTTCCTACTACGAAACGGATTTTTTTAGACACGGGTAAGCCTAATTCTTTGATAATTTTCATTGCGTAATAAGCAGCCATACTTGGACCTTTATCATCGCTTGCACCACGTGCATAAATTTTGCCATCTTTAATGACTGGTTCATAAGGATCTGTTTCCCAACCATCACCAGCAGGAACAACGTCCATATGACCAAAAATCCCTAACGTTTCGTCGCCTTCACCATATTCAATGTGTCCAGCGTAATTGTCGACATTTTTCACCGTAAAGCCATCACGTTCACCATACGCTAACATGTGTTTTAAGCCAGCAACTGGTCCAGGTCCAAAGGGCGCTTCAGGTGTTGCTTGTGCATCATCACGTTCACTGTTGATCCGTAATAAGTTTTGTAAATCTTCTAATAAGTCGTCTTTACGTGCTTCGACTTCTTTTGTCCAATCAATTGTCATTTGTTGTCACTCCTATTCATAAAGTTCTACATAGTCAATCATACCATTTTATGCAGAAAAAGAAAGAAACCCGACACTATTTTTCGAGAAAATTTTTATCTTTTCCGCAGAAAGGGCTGGGTTTTTGTTTATTTTAATTGAGGTATGATTGTTTAGGTTGTAGTTGTTGCAATTCGGCTTCTGTTAAGGGCCGATATTCCCCTAGTTCTAACGTTTCATCCAACCATAGTTCGCCCATTCGTAATCGTTTTAAATACGTCACAGGTTTGCCTACAGTGGCTAACATCCGTTTGACTTGATGGAATTTTCCCTCTTGAATCACTAAACGGACTACGGAAGTCCCTTCTTCCTCATTGATCGTCTCAATGACTAAACGACTTGGTTTAACCATTTCTCCATCTTTCAAGGCAAACCCTTGCGCAAACAGTTGACAATCTTCCGCTGTCACAAGTCCCTCAACTTCAGCTAAATATTCTTTATCCACATGCTTTTTGGGGGATAATAATTGATGCGCTAACTGGCCATCATTTGTTAATAGAAGCAAGCCTTCGGTATCTTTATCCAAGCGACCAACTGGGAACAAGTCGGCACGGTAATCCTGATCAGTTAACAAGTCAATTACCGTTTCATCTCGCTGATCTTCCGTCGCAGAAATGACACCTTGTGGTTTATGCAACATGTAATAAAAGAATTTTTGATACGTAAGAATTTCTCCCATCAAGGCAATTTGATCTGTTTCTTCATTTACTTGTGTTTTGGCTTCTTTTACGACGTCACCATTCACCGTAACGACTTTTTTCTTTAACAATTGTTTGATTTCTTTACGACTACCGATACCAACATCGGCTAAAAATTTATCTAAACGCATCGTCATTCCTCTTTCCTTTAAAAAAATAGCTTGGGACATAAATCGAATCGATCGATGTCTCAAGCCTTGTCTCTTAAGAGAATCTGCTGAAAGGAGTTCAATCAGCTATTATTTAATATTGAATTTTGCACGTAATTTTGCGGCATTTTTCCCTAATAAACGATCAGCTAAGCGAATCTTCAAGACCGAATAGCCATAAAAAGCGCCTCCTGCAGCAGCCACAATTACAACGATAATGAAGGCTTGGAAACGTCTAGTTGGATCTAAAAATAGATACAGGAACTGACGGAAAATCAAAGCGATAATCATCATGACGACTGTAATACAGAACATTAACAATGTTCGCCGTAAGGTTAATTTGTAATTAAAACGTGTCACTTGACGAATTCTTCTTAGAATCAATACGCAAGAAACCGTAAAGCCAATCATCGTTGCTAATAACGGACCGTAAACTTCAAATAAACGGATTGCGGGGAATTGCACGATTAATTTCACTGCTAAACCAATTCCTAAATAACGCATTGCGTCACGATTTTCATACATCCCCATCAACATATTTGACACTAACATATACAAGCCCAAGAATAAACTAGCGTAACAAGCTTGCACTAATAAAGAAGTACCTAAAGCATCTGGCATGTAAAAAACAGTGTATAGTGGTTGCGCTAAAACAATCATACCGAACGTTGCTGGCAACATTACAAACACAAAAAGTTGTAAATTATTACTAATCAAACGCGCTAACTCACGGTGATTTTTTAAGGTGACCGCTTCTGTAATCAACGGTAATCCAGTAGCCGAAATCGAAGTTGCTAAAGCCACGACAATCATGGTTAATTTGTCCGGATTGGCATTAAAAATACCGAAAAGCTCTCGTAATTGGGTATCTGAATAATCCGTAAACAAACGCATAAAGTTTGAGAAAGTAAACTGATCGACAAGTTTAAAGACCGTCACCCCTGAGCCAACTACGATAAAAGGAATCGCCTCTTTAAAAGTTTCAATCAATAACTCTTTTGGAGCAATTTCATGTTCATTGGCGCTGTGTTCTTCTAAATAATCAAATAATGGTTTTTGTTTGTACATGTAATAACCTAAAACCGCAAAACTTGCGAGCATCCCAATAAATGCCGCAAAAGTGGCTTGGGTCACCGCTGTAACGTAATTACCTTCAAAGACTTTCATGATAATAAAAGCAGTTAATAACATGTAAAAAACTCGTGCTACTTGTTCAACAATTTGTGATAAAGCAAAGGGCATCATTTCTTGATTTCCTTGGAAATAACCGCGAATGACACTCATGCTTGGGAAAACTAAAACGGCTAAACTTAATGAACGCATCGTTGGAACTAATTCAGGACCTCCGCCAGACAAAGCTGCTAATGCCGGAGATGCCAAATACATCACAATAGCAAAAACCACACCTAAGCCACCCATTAGTTGTAAGGCACGATAAAAAAGCTGTCGACTAATTTTATATTCGTTCAATGAATTATAATGCGAGGTCTGCTTGGCAATCGCACCTGGAATTCCGGCGGTAGAGATCATTAGGAATAAGGCATAAATCGTATACCCCATTGAAAACAAACTGTTCGCTTCGTTTCCGTGCTCGCCCATCCAAGCGTACCAGGGGATGATGTAAATCGCCCCTAACATGCGGGAGATAATATTACTAGCTGTCATCCAAGCTGAGCCTTTGACCATTTTTTCTTGGTTCGTCAGGATTGGTTGATCAACTGAATTTGGTTGATTGATCATTTTGTCCTCCAATATTCTTTGAGTATGCTTTCTTTATTTTAATTGTTCATCTTGGGATATGCAACGACTTTCTCGAAGAATTATCCTATTTTAACATTTCTCATGGATTTTCTCACGCTAACGAGATGGTTTTTTTAAAAGAAAAATAATGCTATAATGACATCAGTTTTGAAATTTCGTTGAAACGTTTGGAGGCAAAAAAAGTGACGATTTCATTATTCGCAATTCGCGATTGCTTAGAAAAAGAAGATTTATTAAAAGAATTTATTTCACCAGAAGGCTGGCACTTGACTCTTTCCGACACGTTAGGTCAACGAGAAGTAACGGCTCTTTCTTACGATTCGAGAGACGTAACAGCAGAAACACTCTTTTTTTGTAAAGGATTAAACTTTAAAGAAATCTATTTAGAAAATGCTGTAAAAGACGGCCTAGAAATCTATGTTTCTGAGGTGCCTTATGAGGTTCCTGCACAACTAGGAATTATCGTGACTGACATTAAAAAAGCAATGGCTGTGTTAAGCATGGCTTTTTATGATTATCCACAAAATAAATTAAAACTGATTGGCTTTACTGGAACCAAAGGTAAAACAACAGCGGCTTATTTCACCAAATATATTTTAGATGTTGCTACACAACAAAAAACAGCCTTGCTTTCTACCATGAATTCGACATTAGATGGCAAAACATTCTTTAAATCTGCCTTGACTACACCCGAATCTTTGGACTTGTATCGAATGATGGCAACCGCTGTTGCTAACGGGATGACTCATTTTATTATGGAAGTTTCTTCCCAAGCCTACAAAACTAATCGTGTCTACAAGCTATTTTTTGATGTCGGCATTTTTTTAAACATTACCCCCGACCATATCAGTCCAATTGAACATCCAACCTTTGACGATTACTTTTATTGCAAACGTCAATTGATTACACATTCTAAAGTCATTGTGTTGAATCACGAAGCTGATTATTTTCCATTACTTAAAGAAACTGCACAACAGCAAAAAGTCCCAGCCATTGTCTATGGCAGTCAGCCGGCTCCAGAAGTTGACTATTCATTCGCTGTTTCTTCAGAGGATTCCTTACGTTTTATCGTTGAAAGTCCTGCAGATGCGTTAGGATTGGCTGGCTCTTATCACCTTCGTTTAGGTGGTGATTTTAACAAAGGTAATGCGTTAAGTGCGGCGATTGCTAGTGTCCTTGTGGGAGCTTCAAAAGAAGAGTGCCAACAAGGGATCGCAGCAACCACCGTCCCTGGCCGGATGGAATCTTTAACGAATACCAACGGTGCAACCGTCTATGTTGATTACGCTCATAACTATGACAGTTTGAAGAATCTTTTAACCTTTGTCCGTGAAGAACATCCTGACGGCCGCTTAATTGTTCTTGTCGGTAGCACGGGAGACAAAGCGATTTCTCGCCGCAAAGACTTTGGTAGGGTTCTTTCTGAATTGGCTGATGTTGCAGTCCTAACAACCGATGACCCAGCCAGTGAAGATCCAGCAAAAATTTGCCAAGAAATTCAAGCCCATATTACCAAAGAAATGCCTGTTTACACCATTTTAGATCGTGGCGAAGCAATTGCTCACGCATTATCTTTAAGCACAACGGCTGATGATGCGATTGTCTTAGCTGGTAAAGGCGCCGACCTTTATCAAAAAGTAAACGGCGTAGATGAACCTTACGCAGGAGACTTTGCCCTTGCGGAAGCTTTCATTAATAAAAAGAACTAAATCATTTAAACACACATGAAAAAAACAAGCTGCAACCACTTATCAACAAAGGTTGCAGCTTGTTTTTTAAAGAACTTCTTTTATTTTCGTTACTTCTTCTTCCGATAACCCATGACCGCCATCCACTAGTAAAAAGTCGACTGGAAAATGTTTCTTTAATTGATTAGCTAAAGAAAGAACTTGTCCCGGAATACTCAACTCATCCTGAGCCCCTGTTGTGACAATCACTTTTGTCGCAAACTCACCAGATACATATTGATAGCCTAAATTGCTTGGATGCAGTAAAATAACAGTGTTAGCAATAGTCGGGTTCTTTTCTAACAGGCCTAAAATAAAATTGGCACCGTTAGAGTACCCTATAAAAATAACTTCATCGTATAACTTTTGCGGTTGCCAAACTTCTTCTAGAAACGCCGTCACTCGCTCATCAAAGTTAGCACGAGGTAATGCTCCATTGACTAATGGCGCAAAAAAGCGTCGCTGTTCGCCTACACCTTCTGTTCCTAAGTAACTTAGAACACTCGCTTCTGGATAAAGGGTTGCGATGGTGGTTAATAATTGATATTCATTGCCACCAGTACCATGGAAAGCGACAACTAATTGATTAGGTTTCGACCCTTTTTGAAAAAATTGTTTCATTTAATAAACCTCCAAGAAAGGAATTTTACTATGTATGCACAAATTCATCACATCTCTATTTTAAATCGATTGATAAAGCCTACATTTGACTTCTATCATAATACACTGGGATTAAAATTACTAATGAAAACGATCAACCAAGATGACCACACCATGTATCACTTATTTTTCTCAGATAATGAGCAACGAACAGGTACCGAATTAACTTTTTTTGAATTGAATGATGGCCAAGATCAATCATTTGGGACAAATACAATTGAACGAACTATTTTAAAAGTACCAACGCGCGCCTCTTTGGATTTTTGGGCAGAACGTCTTGAGCAAGCGGGTATCTGCCACTATGGTGTGGAAACATTTAACCAACACCCAATTTTGCGTTTTGAAGCGCCCGATAATACGCAAATGGCGCTTGTTCCGTTACGTGAATTTGAAAATGCGGAAGATTATTTTCCAGCTGAGCATGCTGAAATTCCAGTAGAACATGCAATTTTAGGCATTGATGCAATTCAATTACGCGTCCAATATGCCGCAGCTACCAAACAACCTTTAGTGGATTATTTACATTGGCATGAAAAAGAAACAGTACCTTTTTTTGAAACTGCGCATGAAGTAACCGTTCTGGAAAATCATCATCCACAGTTTTATCAAGAGGTGCACATCATTGATGATCGTACCAATCCGCTTGCCATTGAAGGAATTGGTGGCGTTCATCACGTCGCCTTTGGGGTGGAAGATACGCAAGAATTAACGCAAGTTGATAGCCTGTTAGAGGAAAAGAATTTTACAAACTCAGGAATTAAAGACCGCGAATTTTTCAAATCATTGTATTTTAGAGAACCGAACCACTTGTTATTTGAAGTAGCCACACAAAAAGGCCTGCTAGATGCCGAAGCCTATGAAAATCAAAGCTCAAACTTTGATGAAATCCCCCTTTATTTGCCTCACTTTTTGGCAGATCAAAGAGAACGAATCGAAGCGATTTTAGCACAACAACGCCATGAGTAAACAAAAATAGCGGTTAGGACCGCTATTTTTGTTTTTTAATATCCTATTATTGCCCTTTTTTGAAAAAAAGGAGTACACTAATAGTAGATGAACTGCGCAAGGAGGTGAGTACATGTTATCTAAGGAAGAAGTTCTACACTTATTGAACGAAGCAAAAAAAGAAGTCGATCGTTTAGAAACAAACCGCCAAGAAGATTTAGGTAATTCAATCAACTATATTGAAAATGAATTACAGCTCCAACGTGTCTTATCTCAAGTGGAAGCTTATGAAAAAGTACTTGGTTAATTGATTACGCATTAAATGAGAGAGGAGCAACCAGATTCATTCACCTGAATCTGGTTGCTCCTCTCTCATTTTTTACTAGACTAATTCGTAAGCAAGTTCTCGTGCAATAATTTTTGCGGTTGTTTCAGCGATTTCTCCAGTAAAGCCAATGCATTGTTCCATATGCTCAGGTGAACCCATCGTCATTTTACTTGTCAAAATACTGCAGCAAACCACTCGATGCTTTTGTCGAAAACTTTGATGCAATTCGTTGGCTAAAGCCATCGTTTTATTTACTTGTTCTCCTTTGGCTTCTGTCCGACCAAAAAAGTAGCCCAGACACATAACCCCGCCTGAAAGAGCACCACAAATACACTTCGCTCCTCCAACACCTACAGGAAACCCAGAAGCCATGGCCACAGCTTCAATGGGAATCTCCGCATCGAAGTGTTGCCGAATGGTCGCCACAATCGCTTCCGAGCAATAAAAATCACCGTTACGATAATAGGCTTCCGCTTCTTCCCTGATTGCTTGTAAACAAATTCTCTTTTTCAAAATGCCCTCCATTCTGTATCCGCTTTCATTTTATGAATAAAAGGATGCCAAGCATCCCTTTATTTTATAGATTTTCTGCAGAGGTAAATACTTCTGACACATCATCATCGTCTTCTAACTTGTCAACCAAGCGCTCTAATTGCGCTTTTTGTTCATCGTTCAAGGTTAGTAAGGTTTGCGGAACCATTGTTAATTCAGCTTGTGCTAATGAATAACCTGCTTGTTCTAAAGCATCGCGAACCGCTGTAAAATCTTCTGGTGCTGTGTAAATTTCAAATACTTCTGGTGATGTTTCTAAATCCTCGCCGCCTGCTTCCAAAACGACTTCTAGCATGTCGTCTTCCTCAATTGCATGATCTTCTCGCTTAATGACAATATAGCCTTTACGATCAAACATATAATTCACCGAACCCGTTTCACCTAAAGAGCCACCATTTCGAGTAAACGCGACGCGAACATTGGTGGCCGTTCGGTTGCGGTTATCTGTTAGTGCATGAACTAAAACTGCCACGCCACCTGGCCCGTATCCTTCATAAGTTACCTCGTCATAATGTTCCCCTTCACCAGCACTACTGGCTTTTTTTATGGCGCGCGCAATATTATCATTGGGCATATTGGCTGACTTAGCTTTATCGACTGCTAAACGTAAAGCAGGATTCATTGCGGGGTCAGGGCCACCTGCTTTTGCCGCCATATAGATTTCCCTTGAAACTTTTTGGAAAATTTTCCCACGTTTGGCATCTTGCGCATTTTTACGCCCTTGAATGTTGCTCCATTTGCTGTGTCCTGACATCCTTGATTCCTCCTGACTTTTCGTTACTATTCTCCTTTATTCTACTCTTCTTTTCAGTTAGGAACAAGCGCTACCAAAAAAAGACCCTCGCTTATCTACCTTTCTGACGAATAAACGAAGCTCTTCTAAATTAGCGTCTTCTTTTTTTATTTTTCTTCAAACCATGAACCACCAAACAAATAACGATGGCTGTCAAAGCACCCATGGAATCCAACATAACATCTTGAAAAAGAGGGGTCCTTCCGCCTGTGATCATTTGATGAAATTCATCTAAACCTGCATAGCCAGTAGCAGCTAGCCAGGAAACAACAGCTGTTAAAAACAGACCTTTGATTCTTGGCACTAATCCAATAAACCAACTACCACCTAATAGAAAATACGTACCAAAATGGGCTCCCTTACGAATAAAAAATTCAACAAATTTACTATAACCACTAGCTTGAATGCTCACTTCACTGCCAGCATATTGAAAAGAAATGTTTTTTAATTGTTCTTCAAAAGGATGACTGCTCAGAAGTTTATCTAAAAGACCAACTTGTGATTGCTGTTCATACGTCTGTGATGAACTGAAAAATAAAATGGCCATAATTACAAACGCAATGACTAAATATAAATTACTATCTTTCAAATAATTTTTCATATAATCCTCTTTTCTTGGTTTCAAGTTGCCCCGTGCCTGCCACGGAAAATTCTTTTTTATTATAGTCGGTTTCGAGGGAAAAAGAAACAACTTCTCTTAGGTCTTATGATATACTGAAAAGAAAAAAATGAAAGAAGGATTGGATATGACCTATTCTATTACATGGGATTTAGACAGTATTTTCCCCAATGGGAGCGAGTCCAAAGAACTTAGCCAACGAATGACTCAATTAACCGAACAGACAAAAGAGTACCATCAATTAATCACAGAATGGACACCAGAAAGTGCCCAAGGCAAAGAACAATTTGCTGAAATCTTAACGTTACAAGGGAAAATCTCAAATGGCTTTTCACAATGTAATAGTTTTTTAACTGCTTTAATTTCTGCTAATACTAATGATACCAAGGCCAAAATTTTATCAGGCGATTTATACAATCTATTGCCAGCGATTCAATTAGCTGAAACCATTTTTACTAAAAAAATCACCGAGATTTCAGCAGAACATTGGCAAGCCCTGTTAGCCGAAGAACCGTTCAAAACAATGGCTTTTCGCTTAAATGAATTACGCCGTGATGGAAAAAAACTGCTTTCCGAACAAGAAGAAAATATCATCAATACGCTTTCTCTAGATGGATTAAATGCTTGGAGTACACATTACGATACGATTGTTGCTTCCATTGTGATTCCTTTTGAAGAAAAAGATGGCTCTGTGACAGAACTATCTGCAGGCCAAGCCTTTAACCGCATGATGGGAGATCCTGACAAAGAGGTTCGTCAACGTTTGTTTACAGCCTGGGAGAAAGCTTGGAGTGGCAAAGCTTCAATTTTAGCAGACACCCTAAATCACTTAGATGGGTTCCGTTTATCTGATTACAAATTGCATGGCACTACAGATTATTTAGAAAATCCCTTAAACTATAATCGAATGAGTCAAGAAACATTAACGGTTATGTGGGAAACCATCCAAAAAAATAAACAACCATTCGTCGACTTTCTAACGCGCAAAGCGCAATTATTCGGTAAAGAAAAAATGGATTGGCAAGACCAAGATGCGCCAATTATTTTAGGTGATTTAGAAGAAAAAACGTATTCCTTTGATCAAGCCGCTGCCTTTATTTTAGAAAATTTCCGTAAATTCAGTCCGAAAATGGCCGATTTTGCCCAAATGGCTTTTGAAAAAAGTTGGATTGAAGCTGAAGATCGTCCAGGCAAACGTCCTGGGGGGTATTGTACAGAATTACCTGAAACACAAGAGTCGCGGATTTTCATGACCTTTGGCAATTCAATCAACGAAGTAGCTACTTTAGCCCATGAATTAGGTCACGCTTTCCATAGTAGCGTGATGTGGGATTTACCTTCATTGAATCGAGAGTATGCCATGAACGTAGCAGAAACAGCTAGTACCTTTGCAGAATTGATTGTTGCTGACGCCACCTTAAAAGAGGCCAAATCAGATGTTGAAAAGATTAACCTTTTAGACACAAAAATGCAAAATGCCATTGCCATGTTTATGAACATTCATGCGCGTTTTATCTTTGAAAATAATTTTTATCAAGCGCGCCAAAAAGGTTTAGTAGCGGAAGAAGATATTACTGAATTAATGTTAGCGGCGCAAAAAGAAAGCTACAAAGATAGTCTTGGCAGTTATCATCCTCATTTCTGGGCGAGCAAATTGCACTTCTTTATTGATGATGTGCCTTTCTATAATTTCCCATATACTTTTGGCTATCTATTCAGCATGGGTATCTATGCGTATGCCAATCAACAAGGCAGCTCGTTTGAAGACCAATACATTGCGTTATTAAGAGACACTGCTTCGATGACAAGCGAAGAATTAGCGAAAAAACATTTAAATGTTGACTTAACAAAACCTGATTTCTGGCAAGCCGGCATTGATCAAGTCCTAAAAGATGTGGAACAATTCATGACTTTAACTGAAAACTATGTAAACTAAGCAAAAAAGAAGCAGTAACCAACATCAGGTTACTGCTTCTCTTTTTTTCAAATAGTTTCGATACGCAAAGTAGCCCACAAGCATTAGTCCAAACGTAACAAATTCAACTACTGGCATGGCTAACCAAACACCGGTTAATCCTAGTAATTTCACCAAAATAAATAAAACTGGCACAATTAAAAAGAACCCACGCAAAGAGGAAATCATTAGCGCCATTTTCGGTTTACGAACTGCCGCAAAGTAATAAATCCCCATAAAATTCAATCCTGTAAACAAGAAGGAAATCGCATATAAGCGGATGGCTGTCCTAGCAATTTGCGCCAACTGGTCGTTCCCTTCGCTATTAAAGACCTCAATAATTTGTCCCGTAAACACTTGACTGATTAAAAAGAACAGGAAGCCGGCGACCAAGTACGTAATAAAGCTAAGTTTAACAAATTTACGCAACACCTTCGTTTCCCCTAAACCATAGTATCGGCTGAGTAATGGTTGCGCCCCTTGCCCAATCCCTGTAAAAATGGCAATCACAATAATATTGAGGTTGGCAACAATCGCATAAGCTGAAATCGCCACATGACCAACTAAGTTTAACAAAACAATATTAAATAAAAACATGACAAAGGCCGAAGAAAATTCATTTAAAAAGGAAGAAAAACCAATCGACATAATTTCTCGAACATCCTGAAATTTCACTTTAAACTTTTCAAAACGTAAAACTCGTTGCGGCGACCACTTATGCAACGTAATCAGGATTAAGCTTGTTAACGGTGACATCACCGTTGCAATGGCCGCACCTGCCATGCCCCACCCAAATTGATAAATAAAGACATAGTCCAAAATAATATTAACAATTCCCCCACTGACAAAAGCAATCGTTGCCAAACGAGGATTATGGTCATTTCTTAAAAAAGTAATCAGGCAATTGTTTAAAATAAATAATAATGAACAGCTAAGGTAAATCATATAATATTCCTTTGCCAAACCAAACAAGACACCGGTCCCCTGAAGTCCCCGAATAATTTGATCGGAAAAAATCAAGCTCGCTAAAGTAAAGAGACTCCCTATAACGAAAACTAACCCAATCGTTAAACTAAAATACTGATTAGCTTTTTTGATTTCTTTTTGCGCAACCGTGGTCGAAAACAACGTAGCGCCGCCAACCCCAAACATCCAACCTAATCCATTAATAATATTAACAAGTGGTAAGACAATGTTAAGCCCCGCCAACGCCTCGGTGCCGATCCCATTTGCAATGAAAAATGTGTCCGCCAAAATAAAAATTGATTGCGCCGCCATACTTAAAATTCCTAACAGAACATTTTTATAAAACAACGCAGTAAAATGGTTTTGCTGTGTTTGCTCCATACCCAAATCTCCTTCTAACAAAAAAAGGACTCATTCTTTTTGCTTCAAGGCTTACGCAAAAATCAGAATCCTTCAATTATTCAACCCAGCGATTAAATAATCTGTCTATTTATTGATACTTCTAGGGTAGCATTCTCTCTTCGAAAAAACAACCATCCTTTTATTTTTCTCATTTTAAACTTTCTTAAGCAGTTGCAGTTGTTTTTGAACTACTTGCCAATCTTCTTTCACGACTTCTTTTAAACGATAATTATAAAAGACAGCCGCTGGATGGAAGAGTGGAATGATTTGATAGGTTTTCTGCGTCCAATGATAGTTTTGGGATTGCTCATCAAATGTTTGAATGGGCGACTGAATGACCGTTCCGTGCACTGCAGTGATTGTTGGCTTTGGTCCTAAAAGTCGTTGCAACCCAATATTCCCCAGTGTCAAAATTAGTTCAGGTTGGCAAACAGCGATTTCCCAATCAAGCAAAGGCGCAAAAATTTTGATTTCTTCTTTGGTTGGCGTTCGATTAGGAAATTTGGTTACTCTTTCTCCCGTTTTTGCAATCTGCTTCGTTTTTACAGAAAAAGGCCGACTCCTAACCGCACTGGTGATATACACCGTTTCACGACTTAAGCCAACTTGTTGTAATTGTTCCATCAACAATTGACCTGAACGCCCTATAAATGGTACGTTTTCTTTAATTTCTTCTTTTCCAGGGGCTTCCCCAATCAGCATCACTTTTGGCTGTTGCGGTCCTTGGCCTTCCACAAAACCTTCTAATGGTAAGTCTTTCGCTTTAGCTAAAACTGCTTGTTTCAGATGTTCAGGATAATGCATTTGCCATCACGCCTCTCTTCTGGTGTTCTTCCTTCGCTATATTAATTATAAATAGGACCCAAAAGAAACTCAAAAAAGGGGACCTACTCATTTAGGAGCTGGTTTTTCTACACACAAAGCTTTGTCTTTAGCTAGATAAAAAGGCCGTAAGTAACCAACTAAATTAGACATTGGTAAAACCTCCGATGGTAAATCAATCTTTAATGTCTCCTTTAAATAGGCTTTGCGTGTCGTAATCCGTTGCCACATGTCTGGATAAGTTTGCTGAATCTCTTTTTGCAATGTTTCATCAGCCAAAGCCACACACTCTTCTGCACTCACCCCTGTATAACCAGGTACAGAAGGAATAATATCCACTTGAAAGAGCATGCCACTTTCCAAGCGAATGGCTGAATCTGGATAAATAGGCGACGACATCCATTCATCATCCGAAACTAAATGTCCAGGATTCAAATGCCAGTGATAGATTTCTTTTGGTAACTGTTCTTCAATTGCTTGGTACATTTCTCGTCCTAACAGTCCGATTCGAATGGTTTCAAGCCAGTGAACGACAGCTTTAAAATAGGGTTTTGCTACGCGCTCTAAATAATCACGTTGCGCTTCTGGCAATTGCTGCTCATTTTCAATAACAAAACCTGTTCGGCTAGACAAGCCGCCTTTGTAGCCTGTAGTTAATGATAAGGCATCACCTAACTGAATTTCTTTGGCAGTCGGATACATGTTTGCATATTCAAAACGTTGACCAGTTGCCGCAATGGTTACTACCGTCGGCGTTTGACCTTCATCATTTAACAAAGCCCCAATGTCCGTTTCACGCTGTCCTATTTCAATTGCATTTAAGGCCTTTAACATACTGCGAGAAGCCAAATTCGCCCCATATTCATAGTGCGCCAATTCGTTAGCATTATTTGTTGTGCGAGCCCCCTTTGCTCCAATCAATAAGTGGGTCCCATTTAGTAAACGAGCTTCTTTCGGCAGCGCTTTTTTCAGTGCTTCGACAATAAAATATGGCACATCAAACATAGTAGCAGGTTCTTGCTGTTGTGTCGTAAACATTTTCCACCCAACGATACCTATTTTTTGAGCAGTTTCATCGAGAAGCGTTTCAAAAATCTGCGACAACTTTTGTTCTCCAGCCATTGGTTGATTAGGTAGCGAAAAAGCTGGATAATGAATTAAATCGGCTGAGATGCGCGCATGTTGGCACAGTTTTAAATTTTCATTGCCTAAAATAAGTGTCGTCGCACCATCCTTATTTAACACAAGGAGTCCTTCTTCAAACCTCGGAATAAAGCCAGTTAAGTATTCAAAATTACTGCCATGCTCTTTGTCTGCATAGAAGACCAATTGATCGAATTTTTCTGTTTCCATTCGTTGTAATACTTTCTGCTTACGCGCCATCATCGTTTCATTCGTCAAATACGTTGGAAAAACATTCTCAAAAACAGTAGGTTCAGCAATATGTGTATAATTAATTTTTCGCTTCATTATTATCCTCCATTATTCATCTGCGACAATCAACGTTACGCCTGCTTGCGCTAACTGTTCACAGAATTTTTCATCAGGTCGTGTATCTGTCACTAAACAATCAATTTCTGTTAATTCGCAAATTTTAAATAAACCCGTTTTGTTTAATTTCGTTTGGTCTGCTAAGGCAATGACTTGTTTGCCTTGTTGAATCATTCGCCGTTTGACTTGACCTTCCTCTTCTGTGTGAATAAATAATCCTTGTTCAGATAACGCAAAGACACCTAATAATGTATAGTCGGGGGCAAATTCCCCAACCTTAGCGACTGTTTCTGCCCCAAACAAAAAGAGTTGTTGTTTATGCAGTTGCCCAGGTAATACTGTAATTTTTGTCTGATCCATTTGCGCTAGAAGTAGCGCATGACTGAGAGAGTTCGTGATCGCGTGAATCGGACTATTTTCCATCGCTCGAATAGCTGCTTCCACCGTGGTTGATGAATCAAAAAAAATGGACGCTTGTTTGGGAATATTTGCCCAAACTTTTTGGGCAATCGCTTGTTTTTTCTCTGGATGCTTCATTATTCGTTGAGCATAATCATAAATAGTTGCTTCAGACTGAACTGAGATAGCGCCACCGTGCGTTCTCTTTAAATGTCCTTCCTTTTCTAAACGAATTAAATCTCGCCGAATAGTATCTTTTGAAACGGAGACTTGCTCCGCTAACGCTTCCATGGAAATACTTTTTTGTTCATTCACTATTTTTTGAATCTTGGCTAAACGTTCTTCAATCAACATGCTTCCTCACCTCTTCTAAGTAAAGATAGCACCTTTTGCATTATTTTGCAAACAAATGCAAAATGATGCAAACGAGACAAAAAAACTAGTCCTTCATTTTCTAACGAAGGGCTAGTTTGAGAGTGGTTTTAATAGGTAAATTGAATAATCATGCCGCTAGGATCTTCTAACGCAAGTAAATGATCTTTGGCAATAAAATGTAACTTTGCTTCTTCCGCATTGGCTTGGACGATCTCTAAATCTGCCGCAGTTGGTAAACGGAAGGTATAATTTTCTAAGCCAAATTGATTTTCTTGAATCGTTGGCAGCTGTTTGCCGCTCCATGTATTTGTCCCAATATGATGATGGTACTGACCCGCTGCAAAAAACTTCGCTTGTTGACCAAAGTTAGACTTTAAGCCAAACCCTAAGTTTTTATAGAACGTTTCAGTGGCATCTAAATCGGCCACTTTCAAATGAATGTGCCCAATTTTAGAACCTTCGGAAATTCCTAGCCAGTGACCGTCAGCTTCTGCAGCTAAACTATCACCGTCTAATTCTTCTGTCACACCGATAATTTCACCATTTGGACGAATATCCCAGACTTCTTCTGGTTTATCCCAATAAATTTCAATGCCATTATTTTCTGGATCACTTAAGTAAAGGGCTTCACTGTAGCCATGATCTGCTGCGCCAATTTGCACATTTTCCTGCAAAAGCCACAGCAACATATTGCCTAAATCTTTGCGGGTTGGTAGTAGGAAAGCAATATGGTACAAGCCAGTGGTACCCTGATTTTCTTCCCCAGCTGTTAGTTCTTTTAAGACAAGAATTGCATCGTTGGTGCCTTGTGGCGCTAGCCAAGCACGTCCCTCTCCTTGTTTTAAAAGTTTTAAGCCAATTGTTTTCGTATAAAAGTTTACCATTTTATCTAAATCAGCCACTTTCAAAGTGACTTGTTGAATCCCAATATTACTTGGTAATGCTTGAACCATTTGCTTTCACTCCTTTCCTCTTCGTTTTACTAAAGCAATGATTTAGTTGAATTCTTTAAAACGAGCACTATCTTCCATGTATTCTTTTTCGCCAGCTGGCGCTTCAATGGAACCAATAACCATTTGTGCACGTAAATTCCAGTTTGCAGGAATTGACCATTCTGCAGCAACCGCTTCGTCAATGACTGGGTTGTAGTGTTGTAAGTTTGCGCCGATATTTTCTTGCGCTAAGGCAGTCCAAACGTTCGCTTGTGTTAAACCAGTTGCTTGTTCAGACCAAACAGGGAAGTTATCCGCATATAATGGGAAGCTATCTTGTAAGTTTTTCACGATATCTGTATCTTCAAAGAATAAAATTGTGCCCGCACCAGCTGCAAAACCTTGTAATTTAGCTTGTGTGTTTGGAAATGCTTCTGCTGGAGTTAATGGTTTTAAGGCATCTTCAGTCATTGCCCATAATTTTTTGTGAGCATCGCCGAATAAGAACACAACGCGTTGTGTTTGAGAGTTAAAAGCTGTTGGACTTTCTCTAACAACTTCTTTTACTAAAGCAGTTACTTCTTCTTTTGAAATTGGTAAGTTTTCTCCTAAAGCATAGATTGAACGACGGTTTTTCATCATTTCAGTAAATTTTGACATAATATGTTCATCCTTTCGAATTTCCTCAGTAAATTCATTTAATTTTGTTTACATGCTTACTATACTACCTTACTAAAAGTAAGTAAAGCTTTTTGTCTTACTTTTTGTAAGTTTTTTTATTTTTTAGCGAAAAACCTTATTCTACCAAAGAAAAAACAACCAGCTTTTTTCTAAGAAAAAGAAAAATCTGGTTGTCGATTAATAAATGTAGAAGTCAATTGAATCGTTTTTGGCCGTTTTTCTTGAAATAAGTGTGTGGCTTTTTCCCCTAATTCCATTAATGGATGACAGATTGTTGAAAAATTTAAAATTTCACTTAATAAAGTTTGTTCCTGTCCCACTAAAAAGAGTGGTCTTTCAATAACGGCTTGAATCCCTGCGGCAATTTCATCACCGTTGGTCACAACCGCTTGGAGCGTTGGATCTTGCCCACAGTGACGTCCTACTTCACACCCATCTTCATAGGTTAAACAGTCCTTAAATAACCGATTTTCAGGAATCACTCCATAAATTTCCTGATATGCGTCAACTAAATAACGTGCGCTTGTACTTTTTTCTGGTGCACGGTTAATCGTAATTGCCACTTCACTACATCCTTGTTGTTTCAACGCTTGGAAGACCCGCCGATAAACGGTTAAACGATCGATATAGATACTAGCATAACTAGGGTCTTCTATTTTTTCACAAAAAACAACTTGCTCTTTATACGGAGCAAACACACTTAAAGGATTTGCCTTTGACAAAACAATCATGCCATCAAACGCACCCGTGGCCATTTTTTCCAAGTAACTTTTTTCAACTTCTTTATCATAATCCGTTGGTAATAAACTGACCATCATCCCTTGTTGAAATGCTTGGTGGATAATCCCACTTAAAATAGCATCAAAATAAGGTTGATTCGTATAAGGAACCATGACACCTAATGTGTTACTTTTCCCAAAGCTAAGATTTCTCGCTAATATATTGGGCTTATAGCCCAACTCATCGATAATTGCTTGGATTTTCAGTCGTTTTTCTTCAGAAACATACGGATGATGATTAATCACACGCGAAACAGTCGTAACTGAAGATCCTGAAAGGCGCGCAATTTCTCGAATTGTTGTCATACTTTCACCTCATTACTTTACAAAATTGAGTTAAATAAGGCACAATCCCTGTCCCGTAATCAACAAAACGATAAAAGGTCTCCTGCCAAGCAAAAGAAATTTCCTGAATATTCTCCTGCTGTGTCAAGTGCCACTCCGTTATCTGATGGTACGGAATTTCTTGATGCCAAATCTTATAGTATTTTTTGGGACTATTTAACTGCAGACTTTTGGCCGTCGTAGTCACCGAGACAAAATAGTAATCCATGCCAAGTCTATCGCTTATCTCCACTATAACATTCATTTTCATGCCCTCCAATATTTTGATACACATAGCTTACCTTATGAAACGCGTACCAGAGCAAGAGGAAAAATAAAAAAAAGTGAGACCATGTTATACTAGATGTATCATATAAAAGCAAAGGATGAGTGCAATGGAAACTGTTACAGTAGCAACAAAAAGCGACTTACTAACGAATTTGAACAAGCAAACGGATGAAATCATTATCTCGGGGGCACTTGCACAAGAAATTTACCACTTAAAAAAACAACAATTAACCGAAACGGAAGAAATGGGCTTTTTAGTGGGCAGCCAAGGTGCTGGCTCATTTTTAACCTATTTAATCGAGAAGTTATCCTATATAAATTCGGAGCTATCGCCAGAAGAACAAAAAATTGAACATGCGATTTTGCGTTTGTATGTTATTAAAAAATTAACTCCAGAAACTACTTTATTACGTCTAAAACAGTTAGATTATTAAAATTTTATTTAATCAAGATAGACCAATTCCCCGCGTACAACGAGTCCCTTTCATTAATCACTTGATATAATTACCTTTATTCAAGTTTCTACCATTGTCATTATCGATTAACCAATGGTATATTAGAAGTAACAGATAAGTCATTTTATTTGAAAAAGTGTTTGGGAAATGTTTGGGGAGGAATGTTTATGTGTCAACCGCAGGAAAAAAAGAAAGAAATTTCTGTTGCTAAGTTACGTTATCGTTTTGAATTACCAATGATTATCATTGGTTTTGTTTTATTGTTTTTAGCATTGGGGTTAGTCGCTTTATTGATATTGAGTGATTTGCCGATTCCTGACTGGTTATTAATTGTCTTAATTGCGCCAATTGCGCCAGTCATTGCTTTTTTTACCATTCGTTATATGTACATGGATACTGCTTCTAACGGAGTGGAAATTACAGAAAATCAGTTACCAGAAATTTATTCCTTGTATATTGATTTAGCAAAAGAAATGGGCTTTGGCACTAAAAAATTAAGGATGCCACGTCTTTATTTAATCAACGGGAATGGTGTCTTAAACGCTTTTGCGGCAAAATGCTCTTTACACAGACGCTATGTTGTCATTCACAGTGATTTGTTGGACATCGCGTACAATACAGGCGATTTTTCGCTGATTCGCTTTATTTTGGCACACGAGCTAGGACACCATAAATGTGGACACACTAATTTATGGCGGCTAATGTTATCCATTATTTTGAAACCAGTTGCGTTAGATAAAAGTTTTACAAGAACGCAAGAATATACCGCTGATCGCGCAGGTTTATACTACGCAGAAGAAGGTGCTTTAAGCATGATTTATTTATTTTCAGGAAAATACATGGGCAGTCGTGTGGATTTAGAAGAATACTTTCACAGTATTGATTTACATGATGATACCATCTGGCTTAAGTTGAGTAACTTCTTATCCGATCATCCTGTTGGCTTCCGTCGAATGCAAACATTGAAAAAAGCCAAAGATACTGGCAATTGGGACGTTCATGGGAAATTTTTCTAGCAAGAGCCAACCATCATTAAATAAACGTGCTGGGACAAAAGATTCTTTAACTTTTGTCCCAGCACGTTTATTAATCCACCAATAAATGAACAAATTCTTCTTTGGTGATATTTACAAAGTAGTCTTCAAAGTTAAACGCTGCTAATGCTTGCCAAATTGATGAATACTGATAGTCCACACCTAATAAAGCCGCAACGATTTCCGCTGTTTCTTTTTTGGCAAAGTAATCACCATAAATCGTTAACTCAATTATTTTACCTTTTTCAACAGTCAAACGTGCATCCACAATGCCGCCTTTAAACTTTTCTTCTTTTTTGATCGTAAATTTAGGCGCTTCATCAAAAATCCAAGCTTCATTGCCATACACTTCAGCGACCAATTTCCTAATTTCCTGCTGATCTGCTTTGGTTAGGACATATTCTTTCTCCGCAATTTCAGTTAGAGATTCGACATCAAAGAGCTCCATCAGTAAACGATTGCGAAATTCCTCAATGGTTAATTTTTGATATTTTTCGTCTAAGTACGGCCGTAAATTGGTTACGCGTCCCCGAACAGATTTTGTCCCTTTTGATTCAATTTTTTTCTTAGAAACAGTTAAGACACGTTGAACTTCTGCCAAATCAACATCATACATCAAGGTACCATGAGTATACATCTTCCCCTTTTTTGTATACATGGCATTGCCAGAAAATTTTTTCCCATCAATTAATAAATCATTGCGACCGCTAATCTCGGCCCCCGTTGCGCCCATTTTATGTAATGCTTCAATAATTGGTTTAGTGAACGCTTTAAAATCCCCAAAAGCTTGATGTCCTTCCTGAACAACAAAACTAAAGCTGACATTCCCGAGATCATCATAAACAGCACCACCGCCCGATAAACGGCGAGTAATAACGATTCCCTTCTCTCTAGCATAAGCTAAGTCAATTTCTTCATAAGCATTTTGATTTCGGCCTAAAATAACACAGGGTTCCTGAATATAGAACAACACTAAGGGCTCTTCAAAAGAGAGAGTGTTTAATAGATAATCTTCCGTTGCTAAATTTTCACGAATATCTCGTGACTGCATTATGACATAACGCATAAGGTCGCCCCACTTCTTTTTCTTCTAGTGTATCACTTTCTTTCAAAATTGGTTCACTAAACGTCTTCTCTGGCCATTCTCAAAAGCGGATGATCAACAAAAAAACGAACGTGGGACAACAATCACTTTGGATGTTTGTTCCACGCTCAAAATCTAATAAACAGCAATTGCAGAACTGTTTAGCTTTTTAATCTAACCAAGTTACTACTTCTGAAACATCTCGTCGGACTGTTTCAAAGCCGGGTGTTTGAGCTTTGCCAATCGGAATAATCAGTCCGTTCACTAAATGATCCTCAATATTAAATAACTTGCGAACCGCTTCTGTTTCAAAACCAGACATCGCCACAGTATCATAGCCTCGATCTTTTGCAGAAAGCATCAGCTGCATTGCAACTAAGCCTTGGTCTAACATTAGCCACTCTCTTTTTTGTTCTTCGCTAACATCATAGTACCAAGAAACATTTTCATTAATTCCTTGACGAATTTCTTCCGTCATCGTTCCTTGTGCGACAGCTTTAGCACTGATTTCATCTGCATTGGCCACTGTATAAGCAGTCAAATCACCTAATAAAATAATCACCGCCGCTGCCCCTTTAACTGCTGGTTGTTGCATCGAAACTTCGTAAAGGGCCTCTTTTTGTTCTTTTTCTGTGACAATTAAAAAACGCCATGAATTTAAATTGGTACTATTTGGCGCGAACATCGCTTCCTCAATTATAGCCATTAATTCCTCTTTAGGAATCTCAACATCTGGCATAAAATCCCGAACTGAGCGGCGGCTGCGAACAACATCTTGATACATCATATTTCTTCTTCCTTCCTCTTACCTTACTTGACATAGTTATTATTACTCACTATGATGGAGAAAAAAAGTACGCACTTTTTATTCACCTAGGAAGAAAAAAGTAACCATTACGTGTCACAAGGAGAAACTATGACAACTGATAAACAAACCAGTATCAACTTAGCCCTTTCCACCATTAACGGCAAATGGAAATTATCATTAATGGATGAATTATTCCAAGGAACCAAGCGCAACGGTGAATTAATGCGTGCGCTCGACGGAATCACTCAGCGTGTCCTGACAGATCGCTTGAGAGAAATGGAAAAAGATGGCCTAGTCCATCGAGAATCCTTTAACGAACTGCCCCCTCGTGTGGAATATACGCTCACTCCGGAAGGATATGCTCTTTACGATGCCCTCTCTTCACTTTGCCATTGGGGCGAAACATTTGCACAAAAAAAGGCGAGACTTAACAAATAAGTCTCGTCTTTTTTTATCTATTTTGGGTATTATGGGTAAACTTAAGATATTTTTGAAGTCCTTCTTGAATTGAATAAACGGGTGAAAAACCTAAGCCTTTCAAAGCAGAACTATCTGAAAGAGAATATTTTATATCGCCATCTCGTTCCTTTTGATAAGAAACTGGCAAAGAAAGTCCCACTAATTGGTTCATTTCTTCAATTAATTGATTAAGGGAAATGGCAACTTCGGTACCCACATTATAAACATGTCCCAACGCTTCACTTTTGGTTGCTACTAAATCTAATGCAGTTAGGACATCCTCAATGTAGATAAAGTCACGTGTTTGCTGACCATCTCCAAATATTTGAAATTGGCTCGCTTGCCCTTGCTCTAATTGGATATAACGATCCATCAAAATGGACAGGACACCAGAATAGGGGGAAGCAGGATTTTGATTGGGACCATAGACGTTAAAGAAGCGAACTGCGCTTGTAGGTACCCCATGTAAATGGTATTCATTGAGAACATAACGTTCAGCAGCAAACTTATCAATAGCATAGGGACTCAAAGGGCAAATCACCGAAGTTTCTCTTTTAGGCAACGTTGGCTCTGCACCGTAAACGGCTGCCGACGAAGCAAAAACAAAACGTTTGAGCTCTTTTTGATATTTTTTTATTGATTCCAATATTTTCAATACACTTAAAAAATTGACCTCGTGGGTCTCTAGAGGCTGTGCCACAGAACTTGCCACGCTTGCCACAGCCGCAAGATGAAAGATGTACTCAAACGAATGCTTTGAAAGTACTTCGTCCAATAATTGCTGATCCGTCACACTTCCTTTAATAAAAACCAACTGCTCAGTTTGTTGCAAATTTGACACTCGCCCCATGGACAAATCATCAATCACAAAAACTTGATACTGTTGACTATAAAAATTAGCCAAATTAGAACCAATAAAGCCAGCTCCTCCAGTAATTAATAGTTTCTTCACCTCTTTGCTTCCTCTCTTTTTTTTAATTTAATTCCACTTTTTTCGTGTTATTTTCTCTTTGGAATAAAAAAATGCAATATCGAATGAACACATAACTTACAATAGCCACAGCTAATAAAAGTTCAAAAGTAGACAAAATATTTAACAGACTCGTTAGGCCTACCTTTTCTGCAAATAAAGGTTTAACTTTGACTAATGCTGTCGCAGAAATCACTAATGGGAATGTAAAGGCAGCATAACTTGGATAGAATGTCACTTGCATAATTTTATATAGATTCACAACTACAATCCCATAAATACATTGAGATAAAATTAGCAAGAAAACAACTAATGGCATATACAAATGACCACCCATTGAAATATAGCCAGCTAAACATAACGAACCTGGCGCTGTCATAATCGTCAATAAAGGAATGGTCGATTCAGGCATTTCTTTCGACTTCGTAATTCTCTTGATTAAAATTGGTAACAAGAGTAAATAAAAGAACAACGCTACCCAAAAAACAATTTTTCCCAACTCATTGATAAACAATTGAGAAGTATTAGGAATAACGCCAATGCCGACAAACGTAATAAACCAGCTTGGATAAATATGTTCCAGTTCGATTTTTGTTGGAAAAATATGCACCGCTACAAAATAAATCATTAAAATAAAATGTAAAATCACTGCGCCAATCCACAACACGTTAATCCAAGTAGCATTGGTAAATATCCGATCTAAGAAAACACAGATAACCATTAAAGCCATTGTAAATGTTGGTGATACCGAAGCAATAATTGGATCATCTAAGGTGCTTAATGCATGTTTCATTGTAAAAATAATTTTTAAAATAACTAAAATCATTAAGAGACTGCCAAGTACACAATAAATGGTCCCAATTGTTGCATATCCCAAGGAATAAAGTAAATTCCCCAAAGAAACCATCCCTAAAATTAGTCCGCAAATGGGAATCGGGACTTTCCGCAAGAATTTTTTCGCACTTTCTACCATTATGTAGTCACACTCCGTCTTTATTTATTATTATTGATATTAATCAAAAGTATGTTATTATACTAAATGAAATATTTATATTTGTAAAATAAATATTTGCAATACCAACTATTAAGATAGTAAATAGAAAGAGGCGATTTTATGTTCGAATGGATCAAAACATTTATTGCTGTGTATGAAACCAAAAATTTTAGTGCGGCGGCCAAACAATTGTATATTTCTCAGCCAACTGTTTCTTTGCAAATCAAGAAATTAGAGCAACACTTTTCGATCAAGCTGTTCTATCGTAATGGAAAACAATCGGTTATTCCTACCAAAGAAGCTGATTTTTTATATCCAAAAATGCTCTCGATTATTGAAAGCTTAACTACTTCTTTTGCGCAAGCTGCAGAAAAAGAGAATTTTAAAGAAGACTGCATTATAGCCTCTTCAAATACAGTTGCTATTTATTTACTGCCAGATATTATGGAGAGTTTGGTTACCGCTTTTCCACTCATCAACTTTTCGATTCAACTGATGAATTCAAACGAAGTCGTGGATATGGTTCAAAATAATCATGCCCACATTGGACTAATTGAAAAACCCATTGAAACCAAAAATCTACACAAAGAAATTGTTTATGAAGACCAACTAGTTCTAGCAGGAGATGCCGCTTCAAAATTTTGGCTCTTAAGAGAAAAGAACTCTGGCTTACGTTTTTTCAATGAGCTTTATCTCAACGAACACAGCATCAACTTACCAATTATCGAATTAAACAACAACGAAGTCCTGTTACAATTGCTAAAAAATAACATTGGGCAATCAATTGTTTCTCGATTATCTATTTCCGATGAGATCCCTTGGCAACCAATTGATCAGTCCTTTGCTTCTCGAAAAATTTTCATTGTCCAGACCGATCACCATGCCAATACTTCCTTCTCTGAAGTTTATAACCGAATCGTTGAAAAAATTCGTGAACGACAAACCTAAAAAACAGGAGAACGACTTAGCTTTCGCTAAATCGTTTTCCTGTTTTTTATTTATCAGTTTCCTCTACCAATTCAAATTCAAAAGGTTCTAACTCAAATAGTTGGTGTAAAATTTGCTGGGTTTCTTGGAACACTTGTTGTGGCTCTTTACACAAAAGAGTGCTTTGAATGGTCTGTTTTTTTGATTGAAAAAGAATTCTCGTTTCCTCTTCCTTAAATACCACTTGATGAGTTTCCCTTTCAAACATCGTATATTCTTCGAACATTTCCATAACTAATTTTTGACGAAACCCTTCTTTGAGTGCTAATAAAGTTACTAAATCTGCAACGGTTAGCGTTTCTAACGCAATTGTTTCATCTTCTACATGAACAAGATAATTCGTACACTTCACATTCGGACAGGCATTGCAGCCGCCATTAATCAAGTCTGAGGTAGTTGTTATTTTCACCTGTTTCATCTTAATCCTTCTTTCCTACTTTTCGAGAAAAACACAAGGGGTCTCCTCAAAAATATTCAATAAAATATGATTGACTTCTTGAAAGACTTCTTCGTGATTCCGGCATTGTTTTTCCATTACTAAACGCAGATCATTCACAACAAAAGTCAACGTCGTCGCTTGTTGGGAAACATGTATACAACGGTTGCCTTTAACAAAACATTCTGTTTGTTCTTCAATGAATGGTTCTTTTTGATAACCATATGCTGAAGCGACACATTCCAGGATTTCGTAGATTTCTATTTTTGGAAGTTCATAGCTACAGCTACCGATAACTAGTTGAAAACGGTTCGGCTGTTTTTCATTATTGCTTGCATAATACACTGTTGTCGTTGTCATTTTGCCTCCTTATCTTCTCTATTTTCCTACTCTTATCATAACAAAAAAAACACGCTTCCCTTATTTAAATTGTTAATAAAGACTATTACAGATTGGTATAACCACACCTGAAAAGTTCGTGATATAATTCACTAAGAAAGAAATATTACAGAAAGAAGAGATGAACGATGAAAGTATTTAACAAAAAAGTCGCAATTATTGGTACTGGTTTTGTTGGCACAAGTATTGCCTATTCCATGATCAACCAAGGGATTGCGAATGAATTAATCTTAGTTGATATTGACAAAGCCAAATCTGAAGGCGAAGCAATTGACTTATTAGATGGTGTGTCTTGGGGTCAAGAAAATGTAAACGTCTGGGCTGGCGACTATCAAGACTGCCAAGATGCCGATATCGTCGTGATTACAGCTGGCGCTAATCAAAAACCTGGGCAAAGTCGTCTAGATTTGGTTTCAATCAATGCAGAAATTATGAAAACAATTGTTAACAATATCATGAAATCTGGTTTTGATGGAATTTTAGTAATTGCCTCAAATCCTGTCGATGTACTGACTTATGTGGCTTGGCAAGCTTCTGGTTTACCTGTTTCAAGAGTAATTGGAACTGGTACAACTTTGGACACAACTCGTTTCCGCAAAGAACTGTCTCAACGTTTAGCGATTGATCCACGCAATGTTCACGGCTATATTATTGGCGAACACGGGGATTCTGAAGTGGCTGTCTGGTCTCATACCATGATTGGAACAAAACCTATTTTAGAAATTGTGGATACGACAGAGCGCTTAACTAGTGACGATTTACCAATCATTTCTGATAAAGTGAAAAATACAGCTTATGAAATTATCGATCGCAAACAAGCGACCTATTATGGGATTGGTATGAGTACTGCACGCATTGTTAAAGCCATTTTAAATAATGAACAAGCTATTTTACCTGTCTCAGCTTACTTAGATGGGCAATATGGGCAACAAGATGTATTTACAGGGATTCCTGCAGTCGTTGGCAATCAAGGTGTGACTGACATTATTGAATTGAATCTGAATGCCGCTGAAAAAGAACTCTTCCAAAAATCAGTGACACAATTAAAACAAGTGATGGCATCGTTACAACCGAACGCTTAGTAATTTTTAACTAAAAATAACACTTCAACTAAATTATTCTCTACCAAAATAGATTCTAATTCCCCTTTATCGTTCTTTTTGGTACCATGAAAGAAGAACTTCAACTAAAGCAGAAATTAGGAGGACAAAAAATGGTAATCCAAGGAGATACGTTAGAAAATAGCGCACGTCGTTTATTGCAAGAACGTGGCGTAACAATGAATGATTTAGCTGAACTTGTGTTATTTTTACAAAAAGATTATATTGACAATTTAACATTAGATACTTGTTTAGAAAGTGTTGATGCTGTGTTAACAAAGCGTGAAGTACACAACGCGATTATTACAGGTGTTCAACTGGATATTCTGGCAGAAGAAAACAAGCTACTCTCACCGTTACAAGAAGTTTTAACGGAAGATGAAGGGCTTTATGGCATTGATGAAATTATGGCGCTCTCCATTGTAAATGTTTATGGATCTATCGGTTTTACGAACTATGGGTATATCGACAAGGTAAAACCAGGCATTTTAAAAGAGTTAAATGCGCATGATGGCGAACATGTCCACACATTCTTGGATGATATCGTGGGCGCAATTGCGGCTGCGGCTGCCAGTCGGTTGGCTCACTCACAACCAGATTTAAGTGATATTACTAAATAAAAAACTTGCCTCTTCATTTTTATGAGAAGAGGCAAGTTTTTTATTTGCTGGACTTCTCACAAGCTTTCTACTTAACAGTAATTATTTGCCGTGTTATGTTACAGTCAAGAATAAACAGCTAAAGGAGGTTATCTAGAAATGAAAAAGTTTTTACGCGTATTTTTAATTTTTATTGGGGTATTTTTTCTTGCAAGTTGCGGTTCAAAAATAGAGACAAAAACCTTTGTAGGTTCGCCACAAGATGGGATTGATTCCACCTTAACCTATACGTACCAAGGAGATAAAGTCTTAACGCAAACGGCTAAAAACATTGTTTCTTATGACAAGTTGGGGATTACAAAAGAAGAGGCAAAAACAGCGTTGGAACCCGTTTCTAAACAATATGAGGACATCAAAGGGCTTGATTACAAACTGACCTATGAGGACAAACAAGCCATCGAAAAATTGACGATTAATTATGAAAAACTTGATTATGATAAAGCCAAAAAAGTAGATGGTATCCAGATTGATGGAGATTCTTCTAAGGGAATTAGCATGAAGAAAAGCCAAGAATTGGTGGAGTCACAAGGTTATACAGAACAAAAATAATAAAAAGAAAGCGTGCGACAATGGGCATTGTCGCACGCTTTCTTTTTATTAATTACATCGATGTTGCCATCTTCACTGCTTGAATTGGGTCAAAATGGTGGACAGAGTAAACGACTGTACCGGCTTGCCAAACTACTGAGTTTCGATTATAGTCAGTGGTTCCTGCCACGTTCAATGTGATTTGACCAACGGTATTCGGTGCTGGTAATGTTTCTTGTTCCAAAATGTTGACAACATTTTTCGCTAAATCATCAGGCGATTCACCATTGATATTTGAGGCCCGTACGACTAAACTCCAATTGCCTTCTTGCCAAGATAAGTAACTAGAACCTGCCGCCCCTTGTTTATACCCAGTAATATTGTAACCTAAATCTACTGGTTGACCGCCATTGTCAATGATTTGGTTCACTGCATTTTTTGCTTCGGCATCAGAGCCATATGTTTTTTTCTCAAAAGAACTAATTGGCGTTAACTGATTAACACGTGCATCATTCACTGGAATCGCTTCTTTTTCTGCATAATATAAAACACGGAAATTGTTTTGATCCGCTTGTGATGTTGTCGCTGCAGTTAAAAAGTTATTCGTTTGACTCGTTAAAATTGCCTGCGGTAAGCCTTGACCAGGAAACATGTTTGCTAGCTGGTTAAGCACTTGCTTGGCTTGGTCATCTGGATTCGCATTTTTCGCTGGTGATTGCTTTTCTGCTGAGCCATTATTTGCCGCTTCCTTCGTAGAAGAAGCTGTTGCTTTCGAATCAGCTGTTGTTGTTCCTGACGGTTTCGCATCACTAGATTTCGTTGCTGCTTTGCTACTTGATTCTTTTGTAGCAGATGTTTTTGTACTCTCGACTGTGGTACTTTCCGCAGCACTGGAACGACTATCTGTATTTTCTGTACTTTTTCCGCCGCCGCATGCTGCTAAAGCAAGGGTTAAAAGAAAAGCACTAGAAATAAGCCCTATCTTTTTCATAAGAATTCCTCCTTGTTTTCCCTACCCTTATTGTACCTTAATCATGTGTATCCGTCACTTGTTTGTGTTTCGTTCTAGTTGGTTTAAATAACAGAAAGTGGACGGTAGGATTCGAACCTACACCTCAACATTGAGCAAGAATAAACTACTGTTAGTCTCTATGAGTTTAACACCACGTTCATCCACCTATTTGATTGATCCTTTGTATCATAACTTAGAATAATTAAATTGCCTTTAAGGAGCTTCAAAGATTATATGAAGAATTGTAAAAAATCTGTGACGAAAAAACGATTGAACCAATCAGTAGATACACTGAGGTTCAATCGTAACCAATTGTTTAATTATCTGAAAAAACTCACAATTCAACGTTAGTCCCTGGTGCTTTTTTGTTTTCCCCTTGTTGTTTTTTTAAGAATATCCCCAAAATGACGGTGATAATGGGACAAAGCAATGGGAAAAAGGCATATGGTAAGTATTCTAGTGCACCAACTTTTAACGTTCCCATAATGAAGGTACCACTAACTCCCCAAGGAATTAACGAGTTGACTGCCGCCCCAGCATCTGCCAAAGTACGAGTTAAATATTTTTTATCAATACCTAAACGAGTAAATGAGGATTTAAATGTTTCCCCTGGTAAAATAATTGACAAATATTGTTCGCCAACTAGTAAGTTAATTCCCACAGAACTTAAGGCAGTTAAAGCGATTAATTTGGCTGGATTATTCACATAGCCTTTAATTTTATCAATTAAAGTAGCCACGATGTTAAACTTAATCAACAAACCGCCCAAACCTAATGCCAAAATAATCAACGCAGCAGAACCTAACATGCTTTCAATCCCACCACGAGATAAAAGTGTATCAATACTTTGATCCCCTGTATCTGCCACATAACCACTCATTAAGATGGTAGAAACTTTCGCTAAACTTAGGTGATGATCATTTATAAAAGCTAAGATGACCGCCACTGTAGAGCCGACTAGTAACGTTGGAATAGCCGGTACCTTTTTCCAAGCGAATAAGAATAAAACCGCTACTGGCAACAATGTTATCGGTGAAATCCAGAATCCTTGATGTAACGTTTGGACCATTGCATCAACCGATTGTAAATCCGCCGAACCAGATTGATGCCCCAAGAAGATATAGCCGACAATCGAAATAATAAACGCCGGAATAACAGTGTACATCATGTTTAGTATATGTTCAAAAAGGTTCACGCCACCAATTCCAGCAGCTAAGTTTGTTGTATCAGATAACGGTGAAATGTTGTTCCCCAAAAAGGCACCTGAAACAACTGCGCCAGCTGTCATCGCATTGTCAAATCCAAGAATATGTCCAATACCTAGAAAGGCAATCCCCATAGTTGAAACAGTCGTAAAGGAGCTCCCTACCGTCACACCAACTAGTGCACAGACCACAAAAACGGTTGGTAAGAAGAACTTCACTGAGATAATTTTAAAACCATAGACCATAATTGTTGGAATCGTCCCAGACAAGATCCAAGTAGCAACTAAGACACCTATCAACAAGAAAATAATAATCGGAATGATCCCTGGTTTAATCCCTTCCACAATGCCTTCGTGGATCTCATCCCAAGAAAATCCTTTCCATTTGCCATAAAGCAACAACAACATGAATACAAAAAGAATCGGTATGTGAGGGGTTAATTTTTGACCAATAATTAAGTACCCGAGAATCGCTAACAAGGCAATCAAAATGCCTAAACTTTCAGCGAACGAAACAGTGGGTTTCGTTGATTTCATATGAAAACCTCCTTTTATGGAAAGCGAAAACTGAAGCAATAATCGAACTTGCTTCAGTTTCCAAACGACAATTTACTATAGTCATCAGGTGAAGAGGCACTCAGCAAAATAATTGCTAGCCTTTTTATTCACCTAAATCTTCTTTTACTTCCGTTGCCCAACTTGCTTTTTTAAAGCGATTAATGATTAACGGAATCACAAACATAACAATAGTGATTAATGCAACTAAGACTGCATCAGTCACGGTTGTTGTACCTAATGTGGCGAAAATAACAATGATAACACTAAAAATTAACATTGCTGCCACTAAATAAGCTAAGCCATTACCTTTTTTACCAATTCGGTAAGGACGTAGTGTATCTGGTTGAGATTTACGTAATTTAATTAGGGAAATCGCAATCAATACATACACAATACTATAAATAATTGTTGTTGCATTTGTTAAAGTTAAGAATACAGCGTTGACATCATCCATTACCCCATAAAGTAATGCGAATAATGAGATAACCACAGATTGTGTTAACACAACGTTACGAGAAACGCCATATTTATTTTCGCGATGGAAACCAAATTTTGGTGGCAATAAGCCATCACGAGCAACTTGAATAATTGTTTTTGATGGTCCAGTAACCCAAGCAGATAATTGTAATAACACGCCTAAGAAGACCATGAAACTAAAGATATTACCAATAATTGTTGGTAAACCTAAAACGTCACAATAAAGCAAAATTGGTTGTGTAATGTTAGACAATTCCATTTTGCCATTTGGAACAATATTAGCAACAAACATTGCATTAATAACGTTTAATAAAACTAAACCAATTAATGAAATGAAAACGCCTTTTGTATAATTTTTTGTTGCATCTTTCAAACGAGGAATATAAACAGAAGACATTTCAATCCCAACAAAGATAAACGCAATCCCTGCTAGATATTTAAATGTGTCCATATTTTCTAAGTTTGGTAAAACTTTTGACCAAGAGAAGGCACCTAAATAGCCGCCAGGTGTTAGGCCTACTTTAATCATTGAAAGAAGACCTAAAACAAACATAACTAATACTGGGATGTAAACACCTAGCCAAACACCAATATTTCCGCCAACTTTCGCCATGTCAAATTTCAAGTTCAAGATTGTAATAATCCAGTAAATCACTAAGATACAACCTAATACGAACCAATGATTTTCACCTAAGTGAACATTACCAAATGTATTACCTAGCAAAGGGCCTAATGTAGAAGCAACCATTACCATTCCTGGGAACATTTGCACCCATAGTAACCAAGCGACAACAAAACCCCATTTGCTACCTAAGGCAGTTTTAACCCAAAGTTGAGGGCCACCTTCTTGAGGAAGCATCGTAGATAATTCACCAGATATCAATGCGATTGGACCAGCAAAGAATAAGACCGCGAAAATTGTGTAAGAAATTAATGTCCAACCAACAGCAGCAAGTGTTGGGATACTACGTACAGTTGCACACAATGCCATTGTTAAACCGATAAAAGTACCTAATTCAATTTTTTTAACTTGTTGTTTATCCAATTTTGTACACTCCTTATAAGATTTTGGATAAGGAGCATGAATGACTGTTATACGCTGAGTAAAACAGTCATTCGACTGCCTCTTACCCAGACAAAGAATTGGTTAAGAGGTTAGCCGTCTGGTTGATTTATCTCTTGAATAAATCAACCAGACCAACGTTCCCTCGTTCGGTTACCATTTCTTTTTTCCGTTTAAGATTCAATTATTTTACGTCGTAAATTTGTTCTAATTTTTCTTGTAAAGCAGCTTGAATCTTAGGAGCGTAAACATCAAATTCTTCTTTATCGTTCATGTATGGAGTCATTACAGCAGCACGTAACACAGTTACTTTACCTGCACGGTTCCATTCTTCGTCACTAAATCCTAAGCTGTTTACAAATTTTAATGGGCTGTTGCCATAATCTGGAATAGCAAAGTCAGTATGTGAAGTAATGAATTCGTTGTTGTAAATATTTCCTTTAACGTATGATGCATAGTCATATACATCATGGTTTAATTTGTTCATTGCTACTAAATCATCGTTGCCTTTTTCTTTAAACACATAGTCAACCATGTTGAAGTCTGGATGAGTTAATGTGTGGACTTCGATTTCTTTGTCGCCAACTTTGAATGTTAAATCATTCAAGAAGTTATAGAAATGATGTGATCCTTCAATTGAAGCACCAATTAATTTACCATAACCTGCAACGTTTAAAGGTAAAACGTGATGTGCAGCCCATACAGAAGCAGCTGTTGCACCAGCTTTTGAACCTTCAAGGATATAAGCACCTAGTAACGCAGGAATATCGGCACCTTTTTCAAATACGTAAGTTGCGAAGTAAGAAATAACGTCGCGCATACGGATATCTTGGATAACGATACCACCAGCTGAATAAGGGATATAACCCATTTTATGAGGGTCAATTGTTACTGATTCTGCTAATTCGATTGCTTTATATGCATCATACACTTCTCTTGAAATGTGTTCTTTTTTCTCTTTGAAGACACCGTATTCTTCGTGAACATCTTGTAAATCTTCGTAAGGGATGAAGTTGTTGTCTTCGTCTAAGAAGATGGCACGTCCATAACCACCATAAGCAGCATCAACGTGTACATAATAGTAAATACCGTCTTTCATTAATTCATCGCGTAAAGCAATAATTTTATCGATTGAGTCAACGGCACCTTCTTCAGTAGAACCAACTACACCGACAACACCTAGCACTGGAATTTGTTCTTCTGCTAAGCCACGAACGATTTTTTCTAATTCGTTGATATCCATACGGTAGTTATGGTCAACTGGTACTGGGATAACTTGATCTAAACCGATACCGATAATATCAGCAGCTTTTAACCAAGAATAGTGTTTAGTTTGTGGGACTAACCATTTACCGATTGCTTGTAAATGTTTACCTGAACGAGCTGAATGAGCTTTGATTTCATCAATTTCATCTTCAGCTGATTCTAATAAGTCCATAATTTCTTTTGTTGGCATGTTCAATAGTTCCCAATCTGATTTGCCAGCAACTAATTCTGGTTTTACTTCTTTCATAGCAAATGGTAATGATTTAATGTTACGGGCATACCATAAGCCTTCTAAGTTAGCTAAAGAACCATCAGCAACGATGTGTCCCCAACCATTTTTGTAGCTCATTAAGTGAGCAAATTCATGTCCTACTTCTTCTTCCATTTGAGAAGTTGCTGGAGAAGATTCATAGGCAACGTTGTTCCCGTTCCATAGCATTGCAAAGTTGTAAGCTAATAGAGAAGGCATTAATGTTTCTGAGTTCATATGTCCCCAATATCTACCTGCTGTATGCCATGGAACTGAATGTGTACGCATGCGAGAAGAGATTTCATTCAATACATCTTTCATATGGTTGACAGTTTTTTCGTAGCTTTCAGATGTGCGTTCTTGAGAAGAGATAACTGGCATGTCTTGTGGCATGTAGTTTTGACGCCATCCTAAATGTTCATCTACTAAGTCGATCAACAAGTCTTTATATAATTGTCCGTTTTCGGCTTTGTCCCCAATGAATAGTGCATTAAGGTTCATTTCGCCTTTTGCTAATTTTTCGTTTTTCATACGAAAATTCCTCCTTACAAATTTTAATGAATTAGATTTTGCATTCACAACTTACACCCAAACGGCTAAAGTGTAAAGAAGAAAAATAACAATGGTTATCATAGCTCTTTAATTTTATAATTTTTTCACAAGGTGTCTTGTCAGAACCATTATATAAAAAAATAAGAGTGGGATTGTGTGTACAATCCCACTCTTATTAGGTGTATTAACGGTTTCACCACTACCTGTAAGGAGAAATAGAATTTTAACTTTGATCAAATAATCACACGTCTTCTCTTCGTGAAATTATTATCAATTTCTAATCCATTACTTTTGCTAAAAAGTAATTTTTCTTCCCTTTCCGTACAACAACGAATTTTCCATCGAAATGTTGTGTTGGATCGACTGCAAAATCTAAATCGGTAACTCGGTCACCGTTAATACTTATAGCTCCTCCGCTCACATCTTCGCGAGCTTGACGTTTTGATGGTTCGATTTCTGTGTCAACTAACCAATCTACGATGTTTTTAGCATCTTTGGTAATTTCAACAGTTGGCACATGTTCTAACCCTTGCTCGATTTCCTCAATCGTTAAGTCTTTAATATTGCCTGAGAAAAGAGCTTCTGAAATTTTTTGCGCTTCTTCTAATGCTGCATCATCGTGAACAAATCGTGTCACTTCTTCAGCTAAGCGTCTTTGTGCTTCACGTTTACCTGGTTCTTTTTCAACTTTTTCAGCTAACGCATCGATTTCTTCTTTATCTAAGAAAGTAAAGAATTTCAAGTATTTGATGACATCACGATCATCTTGGTTTAACCAGAATTGGTAGAATTCAAATGGTGAGGTTTTCTTAGGATCTAACCAGATAGCGCCACCCGCTGTTTTCCCAAATTTTGTACCATCTGCTTTTAGCATTAAAGGAATAGTTAACCCGAATACTTTGGCTTCTGGTCCTTCTTTTTTACGAATCAAATCTAATCCTGCAGTGATATTGCCCCATTGATCAGCGCCACCAATTTGCAATTGAATATTATGTTTTTTATGCAATGTGTAAAAGTCAATTGATTGAAGAATTTGGTATGTGAATTCTGTAAAGGAAATGCCACTTTCTAAACGACTAGCGACAATGTCTTTTGCCAACATCGTGTTGACATTAAAGTTTTTCCCGTAATCTCTTAAAAAATCTAATAAAGATAGTTCTGATAACCAATCGTAGTTGTTCACCATTGTTACCTCAGCATCTTTACCAAATAATTTTTTCATTTGGTTTGAAAGACTGTCCACATTATGTTGCACAGCTTCCATCGTTTGTAAAACACGTTCAGTTGTTCGTCCACTTGGGTCACCAATTGTTCCAGTTCCGCCACCAATTAAAATGTATGGGTGATGACCTGCTAATTGGAATCGTTTCATCATCATAAAAGGAATTAAATGTCCAATATGCATGCTATCTCCAGTTGGATCGACACCGCAATATAGCGAAATGCTCGTATTTTCTGTAAGTTCTCTTAGTCCTTCTTCGTTTGTTTGTTGATTGATTGCATCACGCCATGCTAGCTCGTCAATGATATTCATGTTATCACCCTCCATATTTATAATTATCTCTTTATAGGAAATCGTTCATTTAACGAAATAAACGATTAACACACTTGTTTTTACACGATATCCCGTGTTTATTTCTATGTATACACGGGTTCACGAAATTTTCTTTGGTCTGCCACGTATTCAAAAAAAGAATACAAAAAATCCCTAAGCCGTCGAAACGACTTAGGGACGAATTTCTCGTGGTACCACCCAAATTTATACATAGTTTAGTTTATTTAAAATACTATATACCTCTTAACAAATAACGCTGTTACCCGTGCCCTGTAGGCAGAAGCTCAAGAATGTAATTCGATAAATAACGTGTACTAGTTTCCAGCGCCACTAGCTTTCTGTAACAGTGGTTATTTCTCTACTGCTTTTCTGTCATTGCTTTGTATTTAACTTGTACATGTAGCATATTCCTTTTCGTTTTTTTTGTCAACACTCTTTGCTTAATTTTTTTTACTTTTACAAAAGATGCCCCTTTTTCACAAAAATAAAATAACGAATCCACAATAATATTTATTTGTTTTAACAACAACTACAGATAAAAAAATAACGAAAAAATTTAAAAAATATTCTTTAAAAATTTTTTGACTTTTTTTGTGATTTTCTATACTTTTATAAAATTCCCGAAGAAAAATGACGAACTTCGGATCAGAAGTTCGTCATTTTGTGAAAAACAGTTTTAAAGAATTGGTGAAAATAATCGTGAAATTTGTTGTTTAAAAATCAACCATTTTGACATGTCACGAACAACTTCTGGAGTCATTGTTGTACATTTTTTTCGATCTTCTAAGAAAATTGCTTCTAATTGATCAATGATTTTTTTATCATATAACACAGCATTTGCTTCAAAGTTTAATTTGTAACTTCGGATATCTTGATTGGCTGAACCAACTGTGCAGACTTCATCATCCATAATCATTGTTTTCGCATGTAAGAAACCACCGTTATAAATTAAAATTTCAATATTTTCTTTCATCAATAAGCGGCCGTAATACTGTGTTGCTCGATAAATAAACGGATGGTCGGGCTTATCTGGAATCATAATTTTAACATCTACTCCTGAAGCCGCAGCAACCTTTAAAGCAGCCAAGACACTGTCATCAGGAACTAAATACGGCGTTTGAATCCAGACTCTTTTCTTGGCAGAAGTAATCAATTTAATAAAGGCCAATTTAATTTGTTCACGGTCACTGTTAGGACCACTGGCAATCATCTGAATGGATGTATTTGCCTCTGGCACCAATGCTTCAAGTTTAAAGAAATAATCCAATTGATACGCCACACGATTTTTCTCGGGGGAAGAGACGTTCCAATCCATTAAAAAACGCATTTGCAGTAATGAGGCTGCTGGCCCTTGAATCCGTAAATGTGTATCCCGCCAATAGCCAAACTTTTTAGTCGTTCCGGCATATTGATCGGCAACATTAAAGCCGCCAATGTAGCCTACTTTTCCGTCAATAACAACAATTTTCCGGTGATCATGATAATTCAAACGAAACTTCAAAAGTGCTTTTTGAGAAGTAATAAACGTTTGGACAAAACCGCCGTTTTTTTTCAATTCATTCAAATGATGAACCTTGGTACCCTTTGAGCCAAAGGCATCGTAAAGCAACCGCACTTCAACCCCTTCAGCCGCCTTTTCTTCTAATAAGTTCAAAATTTTGGTACCGATATGATCCGTTACAAAGGCATAATATTCAATATGAATGGAGTGCTGAGCTTTTTTTATGTCTGCCATCAACGCATTGAATTTTTCCGTACCATCCGTAAAAATTTCAACATCATTTTTCTTAGTCAGAGGCATCCTATTTAACGAGGAAAAAAAGTCTGTAAACTGTTGTTGCTCCTCCGTCGGCATCTTTTGACTATAAAGTTCAAAACTTTCTTCTTGGAAATTCTGAAAATTCTCTAATTCCCGCAAATCACTTTGTTGCAAATAAAATTTCTTTTTGTCGGTTAAACCGCGCCCAAAGAATAAATATAAGAAAAAACCAAAAACGGGTAGAGCAATCAGTACGAGTAGCCATGCCCAAATTGCTGCTACATCTCGAGGTTTTAACAAAATGGTAATTCCCGCAATAATTGCATTAATAAAATAAATAACTGTTAAGACGCTAAGAATCAATTGTCTTCCTCCTTTATTTGTTACGTTTTAGTATACCATCAATTACGGATTTGGAATATCTTTTCTTTAGCGACTTCTGTCTCAAAAAATAAAAAGAACCCCTCATTCTAGTACCAGTAACTAGAATGAGGGGTTCTTTTTGATGTTTGTTTGAAAGTCTTTTAACTTAATTTCGTGTAAATGGACCTTTAGGAGCAATCAATTCTAAATTTGTACCATCTGGATCGGTAAAGTAAGCGACACCTGTACCAAAACCGCTCTTCAAGCCATCTTCTTCTTGGAATGTAATCGGCTCTCCATCAGGTTCTACGCCAATCGCTCTTAAACGTGCAACAGCTGCATCAATATCTTCCACTTCGAAACACATATGCATTGCACTAATTTGTTCGTTGGAATAAGAAGCTTTTTCTGATTTTGGTTTAACATATTCTAATAAATCAATATTGATGTTTTCTAGATGCACATTGGCATACTTGATTAATGTATCATCTAACCCTTGTGTTTGGGCCATCCGTTTTCCACCAATTTCATCACGATTTGCGATTTTTGTTCCTGTTAATGCTTCATAAAACTTTACTGATTCATCCAAATTACTGACTGTAATCCCCACGTGGTTGACTACTGAAAAACCTTTAACTGCTTCACTCATTGTATCTCCTCCTAGTTAATTTTTAGAAATCAAACGTGTCTGGATCTGGTCCCACACGTAACGATTCATTCAATTGGTTAATTTGTGCCATTTCTTCTGCACTTAGTTCAAAATCAAAGACCGCTGCATTGCTAATCATCCGTTCTTTGTGGACAGATTTCACGGCTAATAAGATATCTTGTTGAATATCCCAACGTAAAATCACTTGCGCTGCTGATTTATTATGGTTCTCAGCAATCGCCAAAATGGTTTCATTCGATAATAATTGGCCTTGCATCAATGGTGACCAAGCTTGGACTTTGATATCATGTTTTTCACAGAAATCACGCACTTCTTTTTGATCCAATTTTGGATGTAGTTCCACTTGGTTAATTACCGGAACAACTTTTGCATAAGAAAGTAAATCTTCTAAATGATGAACTTGGAAGTTGCTGACACCAATTGCTTTCACTTTTCCTTCAGCATATAAAGTTTCTAAAGCTTGCCATGATTCTTTGTAAGAATTATTTCCTGGCCAATGAATTAAATACAAATCTAAATAATCTAAACCTAAACGTTCCAAACTATCATTGAAAGCTTGAATTGTTTCATCATAGGAAATATGCGCGTTCCAAACTTTCGAGGTAACAAATAAGTCCTCACGGTTCAAACCAGTTGCCGCTAAGCCTGCTTTAATTCCCGCTCCTGTGCCAGATTCATTGCCATAGATTTGCGCTGTATCGATTAAACGATAACCATTGATAATCCCTTCTTCGACCACTTTTGCTGTCTCTTCATCTGGTATTTGGAATACCCCGAGACCCATTCCTGGAATTTTAGTGCCGTTGTTTAATGTTACTGTATCTGCTAGTGATGTAATCATTTGATTCGCTCCTTTAACGTTTTCTGATATCATCATATACCGCGCCGTACATGCTGTATAGTACGTACTTTTTCGTTTCATAGGAACCAAAAAGTGCGCTTTTTGGTAAATTCGCTTTTTTAGCCTGAAATTTTTTTAAAATTTTTTATATAACGTACTTTCTCGCTCTTCTAAGCGTAGCATTCTTTAAATGATTTAACTAGTATATCTCTCACGACACTCGACATTTTATGTAAAAAAAGAGAACGCGTACTCCGTCTTCGAAACGTCCTAAGACGCCGACAGAATACCGTTCTCGTGGGTTTGGCACCCAATGGGGGCATAGGGATTCGAACCCTAGACCCTCTGATTAAGAGTCAGATGCTCTAACCAACTGAGCTATGCCCCCGTTGTATAAAATGGCTTTTCAGCTACCTCAATATTGTAGCACTCCGCTATTATTTATACAAGAGGGAATTTTTTTCAGTTGTTATTCTTGTGAAGATTGTTCTTTTTTTACAGGACAAGCTGTTTGACAATCTTCACAACTTTCCCCTTTTTTGATTCGTCGATAGGTGATGATTCCTGCTGTTCCAAAAATTAAAATGGATAAAATAATTGTTGCCATCCGTTATTACCCTCTTTCTAAAGAAGTGATTGCTTGGATACTTTCTTTGCCTGGCTTTGGTTTTCTTATAAGGAAATAAAATCCAGCTAAAACAACGCCCATCGCTAAAAAAGTCCCCAGAGTTAGTGTGCCTTTTTCGACTAACACATGGCCCAATTGATAAATCACAAAACTGACCATATAAGCCAAACCGCATTGATAACCAATGGCTCCTAATGTCCATTTGAGGTCTCCCATTTCACGACGAATTGCGCCAATTGCAGCAAAACAAGGTGCACATAATAAGTTAAAAGTTAAGAACGAATAGGCCGCGACTGGCGTAAAGGTGTGTTGCAGTGCGCCCCAGACTTCTACCCCATTTTCAGAAACATCTTTCACATTGCCAAATAAAATGCCTAAGGTACCAATAATATTTTCTTTCGCTATCAATCCTGTAATTGTGGCAACTGCCCCTTGCCAATTACCCCAGCCTAATGGGATAAATAGCACCGCCAACCCTTTACCTAGAAATGCTAGAATACTTTGACTTTCTGGAACGGGTTGAAACGTCACAGAATAATGTGACATGAACCAAATGAGAATACTGGAAACAAAAATAATCGTACCTGCTTTTTTTACAAATGAGCGACATCGTTCATAGGCATGCCGAACCACACTTCTAAGCTGTGGCAAATGATAGGCGGGAAGTTCCATAATGAATGGTGCTGGATCTCCCGAAAAATGCTTGGTCTTTTTTAAAGCAATCCCTGACAACACAATGGAAGCAACCCCTAAGAAATAAGCAGAGGGCGAGACCCAACTTTGGTTAGGAAAAAATGCACCTGCAATCAGAGCGATAATTGGCAACTTCGCCGAACATGGCATAAAAGTCGTGACCATAATAGTCATTCGCCGATCGCGTTCGTTTTCAATCGTTCGACTAGCCATCACGCCTGGGACCCCACAACCTGTCGCAATTAACATCGGAATAAACGACTTACCAGATAGGCCAAATTTCCGAAACAAACGATCCATGACAAAGGCAATCCGGGCCATATAGCCACAATCTTCTAAAAAACCTAAACATAAAAACAGGACGGCCAGTTGTGGTAAAAATCCTAACACAGCCCCAACACCTGCAATGATCCCATCTAAAATTAAACTTTGCATCCATGGCGCTACTTGCCATTGCGCCAACCAATTTCCCACAAATTGAGGAACCCATTCCCCGAAAAAGACATCGTTTAACCAGTCTGTCCCCATTGTACCAACCGTTTGAATAGACAAGTAATAGACCAACCACATCACAAACGCAAAGATTGGCAACGCCAACCACCGATTGGTTACCACTCGGTCAATCTTATCACTGTGAGTAAATGTCATTTCTGTTTTTTTCGTCGCACACAAAGCAATTAATCGAGCAATAAAGGCATAGCGTTCATTAATGATAATCGCTTCACTTTCATCTTGAAAGATTTTTTCGGTAATTTGTATGACTTCTTCAATTTCTTTTTCTTGAAAAGAACTCAATAATAATTGCTCTTTGGTTCGAACATCTCGTTCAAAAAGTTTTAAACTATACCAACGCTGTTGCGTTTCAGGAACAGTATTTCCTAAAATATCAACAATTTCAGCAAGTGCTGCTTCTAAGCGATTATCATAAGAAGGATAAATAACCTCTGTCTCTATGGCATTCGCTCGCTGCTTACTTTGTTTTAAAGCATGATCCAACCCACGATTCTTCAAAGCACTAATCTCAACGACAGGCACGCCTAAGCCATAACTTAACTTTTCACTATTCAACGTTTGGCCGTTTTTTTCCAACAAATCCATCATATTTAACGCACAAACAACCGGTAATCCGGTTTCAATTAATTGTGTTGTTAAATAAAGATTCCGTTCCAAATTGGTCACATCGAGAATATTCAAAATCACTGAAGGTTGGTCCTCCAAAAGATAATCTCGTGCCACAATTTCTTCAGGCGTATAAGGAGAAAGAGAGTAAATCCCCGGCAAATCTTGAATAATGAGTGTCTTATCTTTCTTTGCCACCCCCTCTTTGCGTTCCACAGTCACCCCTGGCCAGTTTCCAACATATTGGTTGGCTCCTGTTAACATATTGAACGTTGTCGTTTTACCGCTATTAGGGTTGCCGGCTAGTGCGATTTGCTGAGTCATTCGCTTTCCTCCTTTTCAACCAAGATTAGTTCCGCTTCACTTTTTCGTAACGTTAGTTCGTAACCACGTACATTGATTTCAATTGGATCGGCTAAAGGAGCTACTTTGCGAATAAAAATTACTGTTCCTTTTGTTAAACCCATGTCCATCAACCGACGTTTCACCGCTCCTTGTCCGTGGATCCCTACTATTGTAGCGCGTTCTCCAACTTTCAAGGTATCTAAGGAGACCCAAACTTTCTCATTCGCCGAGCGCTCCTCCACATGAATCGCTTGTAAAATCGTATCTGTCAGCGCAATTCGACTATTATGTAATAAAACAATACCATTTTGATTCTGATAATTGACAAGGACAACTGCTTGGCCTGCAACGACACCTAAATTGTTCAGATGTTTCTTTGTCTGAACATCTGCTTGGACGCTTTCGACTGTATAGACTTTCCCAACTTCTGCCTGCGCTAACGTAATCATTTACTTTCCTCCATGTGAAAAAGTTTCAAACGAAAATGAGAATCGTTCTCAATTAAAAGAATACGCTTGCTTACACGGAAAGTCAATGAATTTCTGGATGTATCTCCTGTTTTCTTCTATTTTCCTTCTATATAGAGACACTTTTTTCAGGTTACTATTTTTGAAAAAAGTCAGCTCTTGTTTTTTATGTTACTAGCTACTATAAAATTCCACTCATTCAATAACAAATCCGCTTATTTTTTCTTCTTGTGCCTAACTCAAATGTCAACACAATATTTAGTGTTTTTTCACTAAATGTTCTCTTTCAAAATTTTAATTTTTTTGTTTGTCAAACACTGACCAATGTGTTTTTTCTCCCAAAAACGAGGATTCACGTGTTTTCATTTTTCTTTCAAAAACACAAAAACTAGTATTATGAGAAAAACACACCACAATATATAGTGTTAAAGTGTTGACTTTTTTCTACATAGATTTATACTAGTCTATGTAGAAAAAAAGAGGAGGAACTTTCAATGAACGTAAAAATCTTTTCAAAAAATAACTGTATCCAATGTAAAATGGCGAAACGTTTCCTAAGTGAAAATAACATCGCTTTTGAAGAAATCAATATCGACGCACAACCAGATGCTATCGACTGGTTAAAAGAACAAGGGTTCCAAAGCGTACCGGTAATCACATCTGAAGCAACAACCGTTGTTGGCTTCCGTCCAGACCAATTAAAACAATTGGCTAGCTAAGATGAAACTTGTTTATTTTTCAGTCACCGGTCAAACAAGGCGCTTTATTAAAAAATTGGATTTGCCTGCTTATGAACTTGAGCCAGCGAATCCTTTTTTTGAAATAAATGAGCCTTTTATTCTTGTCATTCCTACCTATGATGCAGAAATTACAGAGGTAGTGAATGACTTTCTTGATTATAAAAGTAATCAAGAACTGTTAGTTGGTGTAGCTGGTGGGGGCAACCGTAATTTTGCTGAATTATTTGTCTATACCGCCAAAGATATTGCCCGCGATTACCACGTTCCGCTTCTATACTCCTTTGAGTTTAGCGGAACAGACGAAGACGTGGAGACCTTTAAGAAAGTAGTGGAAGAAATTGAGTCTAAAAGAAATTAAAGATGTCAGCTATTTCAAACTGAATAACGAGATTAACCGTCCTGTTGATGGTCAAATCCCTTTAAATAAAGATAAAGAAGCACTCGCAGCCTTCTTTAAAGAAAATGTAGAACCGAATACACGTAAATTCAGCTCTGCTGAAGAAAAAATCAACTTTTTAATGAAAGAAGATTTTATTGAAACTGAATTCATCGAAAAATATTCAATGGACTTTATTGAAAAATTATATGCTTTCTTAGATGAACAACATTTCCAATTCAAGTCTTTCATGGCGGCTTATAAATTTTATTCTCAATACGCTTTAAAGAACAACGCCGGAACAGAGTATTTAGAAACATATGAAGATCGGGTTGCCTTTAATGCCTTGTATTTTGCGGATGGCGATGAAGAGTTGGCTTTAACATTGGCGGATGAAATGATCCATCAACGGTATCAACCAGCCACACCTTCTTTCTTAAACGCTGGGCGTAAACGTCGAGGTGAATTGGTTTCTTGTTTCTTAGTTCAAGTAACAGATGATATGAACAGCATTGGGCGTTCAATTAATTCTGCCCTTCAATTATCACGAATCGGCGGCGGCGTAGGGATTACTCTTTCAAACTTACGTGAAGCGGGCGCACCAATCAAAGGTTATGATGGCGCAGCAAGTGGTGTTGTCCCTGTTATGAAATTATTTGAAGATAGCTTTAGCTACTCTAACCAATTAGGTCAACGTCAAGGTGCTGGTGTGGTTTATCTAAACGTCTTCCATCCAGATATTGAAATGTTCTTATCTGCTAAAAAAGAAAACGCTGATGAAAAAATCCGTGTAAAAACGTTGTCTCTTGGTGTTATTGTTCCAGATAAATTTTACGAATTAACACGTAACAACGAAGATATGTATTTATTTAGTCCTTATAGTGTGGAACGCGAATATGGTGTGCCTTATTCCTATGTAGATATCACCAAAGAATATGATAACCTAGTGGCCAATCCAAACATACGTAAACGTAAAATTAAAGCCCGTGACTTAGAAAATGAAATTTCTAAATTACAACAAGAATCTGGCTATCCTTATATCATCAATATTGATACAGCTAACAAAAACAATCCGATTGATGGCAAGATTATCATGAGTAACTTATGTTCTGAAATTCTTCAAGTTCAAACGCCTTCTGTTATTAATGGGAAACAAGAATATGAAGTTTTAGGAACAGATATTAGTTGTAACTTAGGTTCAACTAACATTGTTAATTTAATGGAAAGTCCTGACTTTGGAAAATCTGTTCGCGCTATGACGCGTGCGTTAACTTTTGTAACAGATGCTTCTGAAATTGATGTCGTGCCAACTATCCAAAATGGAAATCGTTTAAGCCATACAATCGGGCTAGGCGCAATGGGCTTACACACCTTCTTCGCTAAAAATCATATGGAATACGGCTCTGAAGAATCATTAGACTTTACAGACATTTATTTCATGTTATTAAATTACTGGACTTTAATGGAAAGTAACCAAATTGCGAAAGAACGTAACCAAGTCTTCCACAATTTTGAAAAATCAGATTATGCTTCTGGTGCTTACTTCGATAAATATATTGAAGGCAACTTTACACCAAAATTTGATAAAGTGAAAGAAATTTTCAAAGACATTCAGATTCCAACGGCTGAAGATTGGGCTGCGTTACGCGATGCTGTGAAAAAAGATGGTCTTTATCATCAAAATCGTTTAGCCGTAGCGCCAAATGGTTCAATTTCATATATTAATGATACTAGTGCCAGCATTCATCCAATTACTCGCATGATTGAAGAACGTCAAGAGAAGAAAATTGGTAAGATTTACTATCCAGCGCCTTATTTAGCTAATGATACAATCCCTTACTATACTTCTGCTTACGACATGGATATGCGCAAAGTGATTGATGTCTACGCAACAGCGCAACAACACGTTGATCAAGGAATGAGTTTAACCTTGTTTATGCGTTCAGAAATCCCTGAAGGCTTGTATGAATGGAAAGAAACACCAAAACAAACAACCCGTGACTTAAACATTTTACGTCATTATGCGTTCAACAAAGGGATTAAATCAATTTACTATATTCGTACATTTACAGATGATGCTGAAGAAATTGGCAGCAATCAATGTGAGTCTTGCGTGATTTAATGAAAAGTACTTAAATAAGGCGTTCTGCTTGAGCGTCTTATTTTTTAGGAATGTTCTCTTTTTAAACAGGACATTTTCAGATATACTGGACAAAGAAGAACGGCTGCACGCTCCTATTTGGACTCTGTAGAACGTTTTAAGCGAAGAATCGAGACAACTAGTCAAACAGACTGCTGTCCCAGCATACAGGAGGAATAACCATGGCAACGTATTATGAAGCAATTAACTGGAACGCCATTGAAGACGTCATTGATAAATCCACTTGGGAAAAATTAACCGAACAATTTTGGTTAGATACACGGATTCCGTTATCCAATGACTTAGATGATTGGCGGACTCTTTCCGATTTAGAAAAAACTACTGTCGGCTACGTTTTCGGCGGTTTAACTTTATTAGATACTGTTCAATCAGAAAGCGGCATGGATCAACTGAGAAATGATGTGCGGACGCCCCATGAAGAAGCCGTCTTAAATAACATCCAATTCATGGAATCTGTCCATGCCAAAAGTTATTCTTCTATCTTCAGTACATTAAATACAAAAAAAGAGATTGATGATATTTTTGAGTGGACAAATACCAACAAACATCTGCAATATAAAGCAGAACGGATTAACGAAATTTATAAAAACGGTACTCCGTTAGAGAAAAAAATTGCTAGTGTATTTTTAGAAACGTTTTTATTCTATTCTGGGTTTTACACTCCTCTTTACTATTTAGGAAACAATAAACTAGCGAACGTCGCTGAAATTATTAAATTGATTATCCGTGATGAATCAGTGCACGGCACGTATATTGGCTATAAATTCCAATTAGGATTTAATGAATTACCAGAAGATGAGCAAGATAAACTAAAAGACTGGATGTATAATTTACTTTACGAATTGTACGAAAATGAAGAACGTTATACAGAAGAATTATATGATGACTTAGGTTGGACCGAAGAAGTAAAAACCTTTTTACGTTACAACGCCAACAAAGCTTTAATGAACTTAGGTATGGATCCCTTATTTGCGGATACAGCCAATGATGTGAACCCGATTGTAATGAATGGTATTTCGACAGGAACTAGCAACCATGACTTCTTCTCTCAAGTAGGAAATGGCTATTTACTAGGAACAGTTGAAGCCATGAAAGATGATGACTATCTTTACGGTTTAGATAAATAGCAAAAAGCTAGAAACGATTAACGTTTCTAGCTTTTTATTTTACCAACTTCCAGAGGCACCGCCACCGCCGAATGAGCCGCCACCGAATGAACCACCACTGCTGCTACCAGAACTACTATGATTAGACGGATTGTATTGTGAGTTTAAATAAGCATACGTCAAAACACTACCATCATAACTATATAAAGTATCTCCTACTAATAAACGCCCAAAAGATTGTTTTTTTGCATTTGGATATATACTTAGTAAAGAACCACGCTTAGTGGCACGTCTTATTTTCCCTTTTGTGGCAAATAACGTTGCTCCATTAAGATATAAACAATAAAAAGAAGTCTTTTTCATCTTATTTAATACTTTCTTTGTCTGTTCTGAGTTATTTGGGACAGCCTTTGTTGGTAAACAATTCAAATAATCTTGATACATTTTTTTAACAAGTTTTCTTGTTCTTAAAATTTGTAAAATATAAACAGCACAAATGAGCATCCCAGCAATACTTGCCATTAAAAGAACATTTCTTTTCGTTGTGTTAGTGTTTAACTCTGCTTGTATATTTGTTAATTCATTATCCACTTGTGCGGTTTTTGAATTGATTGCAGCCGATACTTGATCAATAATTTTATTGAGACCTGTATTATAATCCTCGTCTCTAAAAGCCTCTTTTACTTCTTCATTATTAATAATATTATCCGCATAGCTATCCGTTAAAATACTCTCTAAGCCATATCCAACTTCCAAGCGAGACTCGCGATCCTCAATTGCCATTAGAAAAACCACACCATTATTTTTTTCACGATCCCCTACACCTAATTGATTAGCAATCTTATTGCTGTAAGATTCAACAGATTCCCCACTAGGTAACGCAGGAACGGTAATAAGCATAAATTGTGCGCCATTCGCATTTTCCAACAATTGTTGATTCAATTGAAACATTTTCTGTTTAAGTTGATTTGAGACAATACCTGCATTATCTGAAACATAGATATTAGCATCATTAATGTTCAACTGCCCATTCGTTCCAGTAATTGTCACTAATTCATTTTCACCAGTTATTTCTTGTTTAGAAAAGTTATTTATTGTTGTCTGGGTTGACGCTTCAGTCATTTTCCCTGCTAAGATATCGTCTCTCTTTTTTTGTAAGGCATGTTGCTTCTCTCTCAGTGCAGTTTGTTTTGCTTCATAAGAGATTCCCTTTCCTTCATACCAAGCAGCCATTCCTAATATTAAAATCATACTTAAACTAATTACCACAACAATCGTTGTATTCCGCTGATGCTTTTTATAAAACAAACGAACTTTTTCTTGAATTTTTTCGACTTTTTTATCCAACCTTCCTCACTTCTTTCTTTTTAACCCAAATTTTCTACAAATTTTTTATTTAAATTTTACTTGCGGCACTTCTTTTCCCTGCTCTGTCGCAACATAGTTAGTTTTCTTCTCAAATCCTAAAAGTTTTGCAATTATTTTATCAGGGAATTTTGAAATCTGTTGGTTATATGTTTCAACAGCTTGTATATAGTTACGGCGTTCAACAGAAATTCGATTTTCAGATCCTTCTAATTGAGTCATTAAGGTTTTGACATTTTCAGAAGAAGCTAACTTTGGGTAATCTTCATTCAATACTGTAACAAAATTACCTAATCCTTTTTCAATTTGCTCATTTGCTTGCCCTTTTTCAGAAGAAGATTTTGCTCCTGCGTATGCTTTACGTGCTTCCGTTATTTCTTTTAAAACTTCTTTTTCTTGAGTCATACTGCCTTGAACACTACTGACAAGATTCGGAATTAAATCAGCCCGTCTTTGCATTACATTCTCTACTTGTGACCATTCTGCTTCGACTTTATTATCTAAAGTAATCAATTGATTATAAGCTTTCATCACAAATGCACCAATAATCACAACGACAACAACAATAATACTAAGAAATTTATTTTTTTTATTCATCTTACTTATCACCTTTCTTTCTAACTCGTAATACAATTATAACTCTTTTGTAATCTTTTTGAAATATTAAACTTAAAAAATCAGTCCTAGGCCCTAGAAGAAAAGAGCGTGGGACAAAAATCACTTTGGATTTTTGTTCCACGCTCAAAACTGATAAACGGCGGGAACAGAACCAACTCCTTCGGAAATAAGCCGAAATTCTCCAAAAATTAAAGAGCAATTTTCGGAAATTCCTTCTTATTTCTCGGAGCTAAACGGTTTTGTCCCGACCTCTTGTCATTAATTATAAATAGATGTTTCTACACATTAATCAATCGTAATTTTGTTACATTATTTGAAACAGATAGATCTTCGATAACATCGGCATACGTTAGGCCTTTAGGCAAATCAATAGTATAGATATTCGTATAGATTTTTGTATCATCTACCCAAGAAACATTGAAATTCACATCATAAATTTCAATATGTTTTTCTTCAAAATACTGATTAATAAATTCTTTGGTTTCTTGTTTATGTTGATAGCGAATTTCTAATTTTTTGATTGTTGGTACGTGAATAATTCGTTTGACAATGGTTAAGGCAAATAATACACCGATAAAACTTGTTAAGGCAATCGTATAGTAGCCCATGCCCACCGCGATCCCTAAACCAGCAACGGTCCATAGTGACGCTGCTGTCGTCAATCCTGTGACACTTTGTTTCGTTACAATGATGGTTCCAGCACCTAAAAAGCCGATTCCACTTACAACTTGTGCGATCAATCTTGCTTGATCTGAACGAATGACCCCCGTCAAAGCCGGATTAGCTAACGCATCTTTCAATGCATTGATTGCAATTTGCGACTGAATTAACGCAATAATAGCCGCGCCCATACAAACTAAAATGTGAGTGCGCATCCCTGCTGGGCGATTCTTATATTGTCTTTCAAAACCAATTGTGCCACCCATCACCATCGCTAGAACTAACCGTAAAATAATTTCTGGAATTGTTAGCTGTAACATCCTTTTCACCTCTTCTTCTATTACTTCCAGTATAACAAAAAAAGGACTTGAAACATAAGGAAATCCTTATGTTTCAAGTCCTTTTTCATCAACGATTATAATTTACTTGCAGCTGCATCATCAATGATTACAACAACATCTTGATGGTTTTGTAATGCACTTGCTGGCATGTCTGTTGTTACTGGTCCGTCAATCATCCCTTTAATGGCCTCTGCTTTTGCTTCGCCATAAGCCATTAAAATCATTTTTTTACCTTTCATGATTGAGCCAATCCCCATAGAAACAGCACGTGTTGGGACATCTTCTACTTTGTCAAAATAACGTTTGTTTGCGTTGATTGTTGATTCAGTCAACTCAACGACATGTGTTAAGCTATCTAGAGGTGTGCCTGGTTCGTTGAAACCAATGTGTCCATTTTGACCAATACCTAAGATTTGGATATCTACTGGATGTGCATCGATAATTTTTTCATATTCTGCGGAAGCAGCATCTAAATCTTCTGCTTTACCATTTGGTACAAATGTTTCTTTAAATGGTTTTTTGTCGAATAAGTGTTTGTTCATGAAATAACGGTAACTTTGCTCATCTTCGCCACCTAAACCAACATATTCATCTAAGTTTACAGAAGTCATTTCTGTAAAGTCGACATCACTTGCTGTCATTTCTTTATATAATGTTTCTGGTGTACTACCTGTTGCTAAGCCTAAAACTTTCGCACCATTGTTCATACCTTCTTTAATTAATTCAAACGCTTTTTTGCCGCCTTCTTCTGCATTTGCTACACGGATAATTTGCATTTTGACACGCTCCTTACGGTTTATTTTGGTATAGTCCAATTATAACACCTTCTGAAAAAAATTTCTAGAATAAAAGAAAAAAACTTCTATTTCCCATCAGAAATAGAAGTTTTCGAGCTTGTTTAACAGATTAATATTGTGGTGCGTTGGGATCCACATACGTATTTGGATCAGCATAAGCGTTTGGATCTGTGTACGCATTTGGGTCAACGTACGTATTCGGATCGTAGGCTCCTTCTGCTGCTTGTTGCGTATTGCCGTTATATTCTGTTTGTCCGGCTGTGGTGTCCGCTGTGCTACTCGAACTAGTAGAGCTATTGGCACTTGAATCACCAGATTCACCAATCAGTGCAGTATCTGTAACAGCATAGCTAAACTGATTATAAAAGGCTAAATCTTTTTCACGTTCAGAAGCATGTTCTTTTAAACCAAGTTGTTTTCTAAGCGTTGTTTGTGTTTTGTATAAGCTATTTGGATCTAGGACTTGATAATAAATATCATCAATGGTTGCACTGTATCCTTGTAATTGTTCTGAGTCAATTGTTTTAAAGGCAGATAAATATTTTGATTGGATGTCCATCATGTCATCCCAAGTTAAGTCTGTTTTTACGTTGGCTTCAACAGCATCAAGAATTTTTCGATATTTTGAAACACCGTCAAAACTCATGACTTTGCGCACAATTTTCTCAACAACTTCTCGTTGGCGGCGTTGACGACCCACATCTCCTTCAGGATCTTCGTGACGCATCCGCGCATAAGCCAAACCTGTCGTGCCATCTAACTTGATTTTACCTGCTGGAACAGTAATACCGTCCAACGTAAATTCACCAATCGTATTATCTACTTCAATACCGCCTACCGCATCAATCAGGTCTTTTAATCCTTTCATATTGATGGATACATAGTGATGGATGGGAATATCCAGTAATTCTTGGACTGTATTAATCGCCATTTCGGCGCCACCAAATGCATAGGCATGGTTCAATTTGTCTTGTGTGTCATTTCCAACAATATCTGTTAGAATATCTCTATCCAAACTGATCATTGTGGACTTGTTTTCTTTCGGGTTGATGGTTACAACCATTGTAGTATCTGAACGACCTTGTTCTGTTCGGCCTAAATCGCCTGTGTCAATCCCCATTAAAAGAACAGAGAATGGTTCTTGCGCATCAATATTGGCCGTGGTTCCTTTATTGGACTTACGGTTAACTGATTGATAGATCCCATTAATTGTTGAATTGGCATCTGAATACATCTTAATCCCGTAAGCACATACCCCAGCTACTACCACTAGCAAGACGCTCAAGAAGCCCAGTACTACTTTTTTCCATAGTTTCATAAGACACTTCCTCGTTTATCTAAGAATAATTCTTAATTCATGCCCTTTATTTTCTCATAGTTTGCTTATTCAAGCAATATTTTTTATTTTTTGGAACGAGAACTTAACACAATTGTAAAATAAAAGAGCGCTTTATCAAGGAACAATTGTTATTTTTGAGAAAGTGTTTGCAAAAATTCTTGATAATGTTTCTGTTCATTCGTTTCAGTGATAGTTATTTTCTCAAATGCACCATTTAGTAAATCAGTCAGTGATCCTTCAATCAAATGCGTAATCGTGGCATTCCCAATTAATTCCATCCAATAACTGCCATCTGACGTTTCGTGGACGACTGTTTTCACCATACCTCCAGCATTTTTGACGGTTATTTCTTCATAAAAAACACCATCTTTCAATAACGTATAAAGTAAACTACTTGCGCACATGGCTGTCCCACAAGCACTTGTAAAACCTACACCACGTTCATACGTTCGAACAAATAGTTGATTTTTGCCAAGAATTTCAACAAAACTCACATTTATCCCTTCTGGAAAATATGGATTTTCATTATTTACATAGGTAGCGATTCGTTCAAATTCTGGACCATTTAAGGTTTCATGATCCACAAATGCTACAAGGTGCGGATTAGGCACTGCTACCGCTGTAAAGCGAATGGTTTTAGATAAAGCTGGTACGATTTCATCAATTAATGTTTGGACCCCTAAATGCATTGGGATAGTGACTGCTTCAAAACTTACTGGTGAAATTTCCACTTGGTAAGTCGCTACTTCTTCAGCTAAATTGGGGGCTTGACGTACTTTCAAATCTGCAAACATTGTTTCAACTGTAAATGATTTTTCTTGGTTTTTTTCAGCTAAATAACGGGCAACCGTACGCAAGCCGTTCCCGCACATGCTTGCTTCACTACCATCGCTGTTAATCACTCGCATTCTAGCATTGGACGTGCCGTGAGTCCCTTCTCCTACCAAAAGTAACCCATCTGCTCCCGCCAATAATCCTGTTTCCCGCGAACATAACTGGATGCGCAATTGCTCAATTTCCTCAGCGGTTAAAGAACGCTCAAACTGTGTTTCATCCAATAAAAAGAAATCATTTTCTGACCCGTGTACTTTTTGCATCATAACATTCATTTTTTTAGCTCCTTCTTTATGTATCCGTTATCTTTCCCTACTTACTTTAGTATGCCATAAACGAACAACTATTTCGACCCTGGATTTGTAAAAGGAAAGAGTCAAATGACAGCCGTCATTTGACTCTTTCCTTCACAATTGGCAAACTTATTTTGCTGCAGCAAAAAGTTCGTTTACTTTATCCCAGTTAACAACGTTCCAGAATGCTTCAATGTAATCTGGACGAACGTTTTTATATTTTAAGTAATACGCATGTTCCCAAACGTCAAGACCTAAAACAGGTGTTTGACCATCCATTAATGGTGAATCTTGGTTTGGTGTTGAAGTGATTTCTAATTTACCGTTATTCACAACTAACCAAGCCCAACCTGAACCAAAGCGGCCAGTTGCAGCTGTTTTGAAAGCAGCTTTCATTTCATCAAAGCTACCAAATGTTTCATCGATTGCTTCTTTAATAGCGCCAGTTGGTTGTCCACCAGCATTTGGTGCCATAATTTCCCAGAAGAATGTATGATTTGCGTGACCGCCACCATTGTTACGAACGGCTGTGCGGATATCTTCAGGAATAGCATTCATATCTGAAATTAAGTCTTCTACAGATTTTTCGCCTAATTCTGGATGTTTTTCAATCGCTGCGTTTAAGTTAGTCACATAAGTGTTGTGGTGTTTATCATGGTGTAAGTGCATTGTTTCCACGTCAATGTAAGGTTCTAATGCATCATAAGCATATGGTAATTCTGGTAATGTGTAAGTCATTTTTTAAATCCCCCTATTTTTTAGTATGTAACATACGTCTTTCATACAACTATTATGATAACAGAGTGAACCGCTTTCTACAAAATAGTTTGCTTGCCAAAAGAAAAGTTTTACAAAAGAGGGAGATTACCTTGTGTTTCCCTCATAAATTCGCTAGAATGACCTGTAGAAGAATGATGTGAGGAGTAAATAAATGAATACATTGCAATTATTTAAGCAGGCCTTTTTTTCAGTTTCAGAATTACGGCATGCGAAAAAAATGGCGTTTTGGAAAGTAATTCTCTATGCTGTTTTTTTAAGTGCTATTTTAGCACTACCTATTACCAAACAAGTCTTTTCTGTACTACAAGAGGTGCAACAAGATGGCCAAAAAATTGCAGAAAAGTTGCCTGACTTTTCTATTGAAAATGGCACGTTGCAAACAAAGGCCAAAGAATCTGGTTTTATTTATCAAACGGACTCGATTATTTTTACGTTTGATCCAGATGGAAAGCGTACAGCCGCTGATGTCCAAAAGGATTTAATTGGTAATGCGTTTGGTTTGGCTTTTTTACAAGATGAATTTGTAGTCGCCTTACCAAATTCAGGCGCAACTGAATCAATTCTAGGCACCGACCAATTTATCTTCCCCTATAGTAAAGGAACCTTAGATGGCGTTAACGCTCAGAGTATCAAGACTGCGCTAAGCGAAGCAGCGATCCCCTGGTGGACAAAACTCATTGTCTTTTTAGTGGCTATCTACCCTGTTCTAATCGGTTTAGTTTTAGACTTACTGATTGCCGCTATCGGTGCGTCTCTCTATTCAAAATTACGTTTTTATTCTTTACGTTTGATTGATTGTTTAAAAATTATTACGTATTGTGCTACCGTGCCAGTTATCTTAAGTGCTATTTTAAACTTCGTAAATCCGATGTTTAACGATGGCATCCTAGTTATTTTACTAAGTCTGTTCTTTTTCTTTGTCACAACCAAAAACGAACCACGGAATATCCCTGGTTCTTAAAAAAAGAGCCTGGGACAAAAATCACTTTGGATTTTTGTTCCAGGCTCAAAACCTGATAAACGGCGGGAACAGAACCAACTCCTTCGGAAATAAGCCGAAATTCTCCAAAAATTAAAAAGCAATTTTCGGAAATTCCTTCTTATTTCTCGGAGCTAAACGGTTCCGTCCCGACCTCTTTCCTATTCTTCAAATTCTTCTTCATCTGTTAATTCAGGTAAATCAATCGTGGTCACCGCAGATTGTCCAATTTGCGTTAAATATGCAGCTAATTCATCCACATTTTCCACAGGTGAGACGGCTGCTTCAATTGCCATTGCTAAATTAAGTCCAGCGACTACTCGCAATTGCGGATAAGTGCCCATGGCCATCATAGCCACATTACAAGGTGTTCCTCCTTTTAAATCAGCTAATACAAGCGTCGGGACATTGCCAGCTTCTTTTAAGATTGCTGCCAGTTTTGCTTGCGTGCCGCTCAAGCCATCTTCTGCTGTCATTGACACAATCGCAGCATCTGCTAATTCCCCGACAATCATTTGAGTAGAAGCTAAAGTTTCTTCTGCCATCCGTCCATGGCTCATTAAAATTAATTTTGGTTTCATCATATCCTCCTAAAAATACTGCTGATAAATTTTTGTTCGTGCTTTCAGAAAGCCACGTTCTTCACGAGTGGGATGAATCCGATTCGTTAACAAAATTAGGGCTTCTTTGGTCTCTTTTTTCATACCAATCGCCGTTCCAGTAAAGCCAGTATGATACAAATAGTCTGCCCCAGCTTGCGTCTTTTTCACTTCCCAACCAAATGTACGTCCCCCTTGGTTCATAGACCAGAGAGCATCGAACATTTTTTCAGAAAATAATGGTTTGCCAGACGGGTAGCGATTATTCATAAAACACTGAACAAAAGTGAGTAAATCTGGTAAAGTTGCAAATAACCCTGCACTGCCGATTGGCGCTTTTAGTTGATAGGCTTTCGAATCGTGGACCACTCCCTGAATAACGCCGCGTTGTTTTGTAATCTCTGTGGGCACTGCCTGGGCAAAATCGCTGACCGTAAAACTTGTATGCTGTAGGTTCATTGGTTGAAATACGTATGTTTGAAAGCTCTCTTCTAATGAGCAGCGATCCAATACTTGAATAATTTCTCCCAATAAGTAATACCCTAAATCAGAATAAATGGTTTTCCCTCGTTCAGATAACGAATGCGTCAAAATAATTTCTTGCAAGCTTTTTTTTGTGACATTTTTCTTATCGGCAACATCAGCTGGCAGTCCGCTCTGATGCAGTAGAAGCTCCCCAATCGAACAAGATAGTCCTTGATAATCAGGCAGGATTTCCCCCACAGTGGTTGAAAAAGCAAGCTGATTTGTATCGATTAATTGTAACATTCGATTTGTTGTCCCAATAACTTTCGTTAAGGACGCTAAATCATACAGGCTAGCTGATGAAATCTTTTGTCTTGCAAATGGACCAGTATTACCTAAAAAGCCCGTATACTGTTCTGATAAGCTATCTTCTGTGATCGTCCCCCAAGCGACACCCGGAACGACTTGCTGATTAATCAGTCTCTGAATTGTTTCTTGAATTGCGATTTGATTCATTGTTCACCACTTCTATGCTAAAACTTCTGAAATCCGTCCGTCATGTTCTGCTAATAGTTGTTTGGCTTTTTGAAAATCAACGTGGGCTTTCGCCATTACAATGGCTGGTGCCACTTCTAGCTGTGCTGCCTCCAAGTATTCTTTGGCTTGCGATTCCTCGATTTCTGCTGCTTCTTTAATGATATTCGTGGCACGTTGAATTAATTTTTCGTTCGTTGGTTGTACGTTGACCATCAAATTTTGATAGATATTCCCTACTTTAACCATAATTCCTGTTGAAAACATATTTAACACCATTTTCTGTGCTGAACCCGCTTTCATTCTAGTTGACCCTGTAATGACTTCCGGTCCTACAATTGGCGCAATCCCAATTTCCGCCAATTGATTCATCGGACTTTGATTATTACAGGTAACTGAGATGGTTAGAGCGCCCACTTTTTTTCCGTATTCAATTGCGGAAACAGCATATGGTGTCCGACCACTAGCAGCAATCGCAATTACGACATCTCGGGCGGTCAATTGATGTTGCGTTAAATCTTCGATAGCTAATTCTTTCGAGTCTTCAGCGCCTTCAATTGCTTGATACATTGCTTTTTCACCACCAGCTAAAATACCAAATGCGCGTTCTGGCGACACACTATATGTGGGCGTTAATTCAATCGCATCCAAAGCCCCTAAACGTCCAGACGTTCCTGCACCACAATAGATTAAACGGCCCCCTTTTTTAAATCGTTCTGCCGCTGCATCAATTGCTGCAGCAATCTGCGGAAGCACCTTTTCAATTGCTTGTGCTACCTTTTGGTCTTCTTGATTTATTAAAGTCACCATCTCTAATGTTGACACTTGGTCAATCTTTTTAGTCGCTTCATTTCTGGCTTCTGTCGTTAATCCTTCTAAGTTCATTTGCTTGCACACCCCTACTTCTCTTTTAGACGGCTGACAAGTTGACTCGTTTCAATCATATTACGTTCAATTTCTGTGTCTAAATCATCTTGAATTGAACCTAAATACAGAACATCGCCAATTGCCATTGACGAAGCAATCGATGAAATAGCCCCCACTCGAATGAGGTGCTCATTATTGGGGACTAAAAGAACTTCATCGCTCAATGATCGCACGTTTTCTCCATCGTTACTGGTAATAAAAATAACCGTTGCGCCTCTATTTTTGGCAATTTCACAGGCGATTAAGGCTTCTTTTGTCAAACCACTATAGGAGACCGTGATCAAAATGTCTTGTGCCGTTGCATAATTTAAAAACTCCAACATCATGTGACTATCATAATTAAAAATCGCTTGGCGACCAGCGCGGTTAAACTTGTGATAAAGATTATAAGTCGTTAAAGAAGAGGCACCAATTCCAACCAAATGAATTTTTTCCGCTTTTTTAACATGCGCGATTGCTCGTTCCAAGGCTTGTTTATCCACTGTATAAAATAAATCCTCAATCGTAGCATTTAATAAAGATTCTACTTTCATACAAATAGTATCCACCGAATCATCCGCCGCTACAATTGGATCAATATCTTTTTTACCGTTACTGGCAGCTTGTACCGCTGCAATGGATAGTTTTAACTCTTCCCAGCTGTCAAACCCTAATTGTTTAGAAAAACGGGTAACTGATGCTGGAGAAGTTTCGCTATTGCTAGCAATTTCGTTTGCTGTTAATGAGAGAAGACGGGTCGGATCCTTCAGTATATAGTCTGCTATTCTCTTATTTACTTTGGAAAAGTCCTTATATTTTTGTCTGATTGAACGGATTGGCTCCATCTTCTCATCTCCATTTCTATTTTATGAAAGTTAAAATTGCTTCGTTTGGTTCAGAAGGGATCATCTGTGCGGTAATAGTCACCCCATTATCTGTTAAACGACGAACGGTTTGAATATCTTCATCGGTTAATGCAACAGATTTTTTAATTGCTCGACTGCCTTCTTTTTGAGAAATATTGCCGACATTGAAGCTCTGTAATGGGACACCGCCATCAATTAAAGCCGCCATGTCTGCAATGTCTTTCGTAATTAAAAAGACTTTTTCTTCATCATAATTGCCTGCTAAAATTTTTTCAATCGCTTTACGTTTCGATAAAATGGATAATTTAACTCCTGCAGGTTTGGCCATTTTTAAGGCACCAATTTGTAATTGATCTTTGACAGCGGCATCATTTACTACCATGATTCTTTGTGCGCCAACCATATTCGTCCAAACGGTTGCAACTTGTCCGTGAATTAAACGCTCATCTACTCTTGCATGTACAATTGTCATAATAAATCTCTCCTATTATATACTATTTTTTTAAAATAAACCGCCAACCCAAGCCAACATTGGTTGTAAATTGCCTAAAACCATGCCAATTAAAATTAAAACAAAGATTAGCCGTGTTGAATTCATTTTCTTTTTCCCTAGTAACCAATAGGATAAAAGAACAATCCCTAAAGGAATTAATGCGGGTAAAATTTTATCCAACATTTCTTGAACAGATAATGTTACATCTCCCATTTTATAAGTTAAATCTAATTTGTAAGTAATTACCGAAGGAATCAAACCGCCGACCACTGTTAACCCTAAAATGGCTGCACCTTGCGTAAACAATTTCATTTTATCCGCAAATTCTGTCGCAATTTTTTTCCCTTGATGGTAACCAATCCAAGTAAATTTATAGCGAACCCATAGGACCACTGCTCCGGCAATTAACGGGATCAGTAACCCAACAACCTGGCCCCCTTGCGCCATGTAAGCTGCAATCGAAAAAACAATCGCACGATAAATCGCGATAAAAATGGTATCACCAACACCAGCAAACGGACCCATTAGACCTGTTTTCAAGCCAGTAATGGCCGTTTCATCTTCAATGCCGACTTCTTCTTCCAAAGCCATATCAGCTCCGACAATTAAATGCGACATGGCTGGCGTTGTATTCATAAAGCCAAGATGTGTCTTCAAGGCTTTCTTCATAGCTACTGGATCTTCACTGTATAGTCGCTTTAATGCAGGCATCATCACCCAAGCGTAACCAAGTCCTTGCATTTTTTCATAGTTCCAGCCCCACTGATAGCCAAAAAGATTACGGACGTAAACTTTATTAATATCCTTTTTTGTTAATTTGTTAGTCATCAATCTCAACCTCCTCATCATCTTCGTAAATAACCGTGCCACTTGTTGTAGCTGCGCCGCCTTTGTTATGATTCATCACATAAATCGCTGCTAAAGCCAAGCCAACCAGTGCGACACCTAAAACTGAGAAGAATTGGGCCCCATAAGCAAGTAACACGAACCCAATAATAAAATAAGGCCAGTATGTTTTAATTGGCAAGTAACGCATTAAAATAGCAATCCCCATCGCTGGTAAAATAGCACCTGCTGCTTTTAACCCATTCATCACCCAAATAGGAATCCAATTATTGATAGCGTTTACAACTTGTTCACCAAAAGCTAGGCCAATAAAAACTGGGATGACACGAGAAATCGTCCAAGGAAAAATTCCTAAAACATTGCAGCGCTCGACCCCTTTATAATTGCCTTCTTCCGCATAGCGATCTGCTTTGTGTTGGAAAAACGTATTAGCCATTCTGCCTAAAATATCTAGTTGTGTTAATAATAACCCAATCGGAACCGCAACTCCGATACCATACTCTGCCCCTTTCCCTGAAATGATTGCATAAGCCGTTCCCATAATGGCCCCCGAAAGAAAGTCTGGGACTGTTGCTCCTCCATAAGTCGCTACGCCTAATGTCATCAATTGAAGCGTTGCCCCAATCATCAAACCTGTTTGAACATCTCCTAAGACTAGGCCAGTAAACGTTGCAGCAAACAATGGTGTATATGGACCAATCTGAATAGAAATTTGGTCAAGTACACCAACAACTGTGTAAAGACATAAAATCAAAATAATACCAATCGATACTGTCATGCTTTCTCATCCTCCTTGAATGCGTTTTCTTTTTTGTATTTGTAGAATACCATTAAAGAAATATCATTTCAAGTTCTTTTTAAAAATATTTTTAAATGAAATTGCATTTCTTATATAATTTTTGTGCTATACTAAAAGAAAACGGTTTAGGAGTGATTATGTGCGGGTTTTGCTGATTTATTTCATAACTATTTTTCTATCCAATACAGTTGGGGCGCTCTCTGGGATGGGTGGAGGCGTCATTATTAAGCCTGTTTTGGATTTTCTTGGGTTCCATTCGTTAAATAGTATTGCGTTCTATTCAAGTGTCGCTGTTTTTGTCATGTCCATTTCTTCGACTTATAAACAGTATCAAAATGGTGTCCAAATTGAATGGAAAAAAGCCGCGAGTATTTCGTTTGGTTCCTTAGTCGGCGGTATGTTGGGTGATTTACTTCTTAATCAGGCGATTGCACTAGCGCCAAATGAAGAAAAAGTACAACTAATCCAATATATCATCATGTTGGTGACCTTGGTTTTGGTTCTTCTCTACAATCAATTTTCCAACTGGCACTTACACCTCAACGGATTGAGCATTTTTCTGATTGTCGGATTAGGCTTAGGGATTCTGTCAACCTTTTTAGGCATCGGTGGCGGTCCCATTAATGTAGCTTGCCTTATTCTCTTTTTTGGAATGGATATCAAATCAGCAACTGTCTATTCCATCATTACTATTTTTTTCTCCCAACTCGCCAAACTTGGCAATATCGGCTTGACCACAGGGTTTGCGGTTTTTGATTTGACAATGCTTTGGGCTATTATTCCTGCCGCTTTATTCGGTGGTTATGTTGGCGGTCTTTTCAGTAAAAAATTATCTCAACAACGGGTCGCCCAAATTTATAGTTTAGTTGTTTTTTTAGTTATTTTGTTAAATATGTATAATTTGTGGACTGTTATCTAAAAAAGAAGCGCTTTGTCGTATAGACAAAGCGCTTCTTTTTTAATTAAATCACTGTTAATTTAACATCTATATTATTTCTTGTTGCTTTAGAATATGGGCAAATTTCGTGGGCTTTTTTAACAAGTTCTTCTGCTTTAGCTTGATCTACCCCATCAATATGAACTTCTAATTCAGCACCAACGCTAAACCCATCTTCTCCTTGGAATAAGGATACACGTACAGTTACTGTACTTTTACCTTCGACTTTTTCTTGATCCATCACTAATTCTAATGCACCGTTAAAGCAAGCACTGTAAGCCGCTGCGAATAATTGTTCTGGATTTGTTGTATTTTCTTTCTTGACACCTGGCGAAGCAACCGCATAAGAAAATGATTTATCCGGTGAGTGAACTTCTCCTGCACGTCCACCCGTATTAATGATAGTTGTTTCATAGATTTTTTTCATGTAAATTCCTCTCCTTTGTAAAGTTTTACACTTCTGAGAACTTTTTACTTACATAATTATTGTAGGAAACTTTGCCAGATACAGCAAACGTTGTGCTTGTGAATAATAAAAAATAACATTTAACGTTGTATTTTTGACGTAGAAAAAGAACCCATTCTATGATAGGATAAAGTGAACTTGTACATTTGTACACAAACTATTTTACAAAGGAGACTTTCCCTTGACACACTTACTTGATTATCAACCATTAAACCTCTACACAAACTATCAAAAAGCCGCAGAAAAAACACCAACTGTTCCAATTATTTTTGATGAATCTTTGCCTGCTTTTCCTGCACTTGGCTTAGAAACAACTTATGGTGAAAGCCATCAAGAAATTTTGAAACGGGCATATCAATTAGCCGCTTTAGGTGTAAAAAAAGGCGACAAAATTATTATTTATAAAAGTCCTAAATTCGACACGTATTTACTAGCTGTTGCAGCCTCATATCTAGCAGCCGTTCCTGTAATGGTTTCATACCATTTACCTTTTGAAACAATTGAAGTATTCGTTGATCGTTTAGAAGATCCTTATATTTTATTTGATGATGTGACTGCTGAAAAAGTTCAAGCTGTTCGTAACAGCTCTGCCAATAAAAAACTTTCGGTTGCTTCTCTTTTAGAAGCTGATGCCACGGAAGTTCCTCAAGACGAACTGACTAAAGACGAAATTGCCTACATGACTCACACCTCTGGAACAACAGGTATTCCTAAACTTATCTGTCATTCCAATCACTCTATGGGTTGGCGTACAAAATGGCAAAAAACCATTTTTACAAAAATTGCTGAAAAGAAATTAGTTGGCTTTCATATTTCGCCAGTTCATTCTCGTTTTAACATTGGTGTGTCTTCTTTAATGGCCATGGGCTTCCCTATGATGCCTTTAGCAAATGCTTCGAGCGAAAAAGTCGCTGAAATGTTCAGCACCTATCAACCAATCGCTGTAGAAACACACCCCAATAACTTCGTTCAATGGGTTCGTTTGGCCAAAGAAAAACCTGAAGCTTTCGCTAGTGTCCATTATTATCATTCTACTTTTGATGCAATTAACAATGCTACAATGGTGGCTTTCTTAAAAGCATCTGCTGCCAATGAACCAATTTTCCTACAAGTTTATGGACAAAGCGAATGCGGGCCAATGATCTTACGAGCGCATACTTTAGAATCCCTAAAAGATTCAGATGCTCGTGACATGGGTGTTGGTTTAGAGGATTTAACACAAGCTCGAATTACCGATGAAAAAGGACAAGTTTTACCTGCGATGACGGACGGCCATATCCAATTCTTATCAAAAGGACGGGCCTTAACATATTACAAAGAAGATGCCCGCTTTGCAGAAAATGTCTACGGCGAATGGTGGGACAGCGGCGATTACGGGATGTTAGATGAACGCGGCCACTTATTCTTGAAAGATCGCCAAGTAGATCTAATTGAAAACATCGACAGTAATTTAGCTATTGAAGATCATTTATTGGATGCATTAGATTTCTTAGAAGAAGTGATTATTGTCCGTGGCAAAGAAAATGAACCACAGCCAATTTTAGCGGTTGTCCCTGGGGAAGAAATGGATTGGGACGCTTGGTGGACACAAGTAGCCGATTTACCACATTTAAACGAACCTATCATTATGGCTTTTGATGAAATCCCTCACACAGCTACTATGAAAGTGCAACGTTTACAACTAGAAAAATGGTTGAAAGAACAATAAAATAAGATTCTTTGTCAAATAACGTTGGTCAAAAGAACGTTTAGGCCAGCGTTGGAGCAAGTGGAGCAGAAAGCTAAAAAGTTAACTCGTTGTAGGTTATCTTAAGCTTTAAAAAGAGGAGCAGTCGTCGTTTTGACGGCTGCTCCTCTTTCTTTTGTCTACCGTTAATTAAATCCTTTTTGTGAAGAACTTGACATGGGATGGTTCCCACAAATTATACTTAGCTTATTCAAAGAATGGAGTGAGCAAGTATGAAAATTTTAATTAAACAAGATTTCGACACGATGAGCGAATGGGCAAAAATGTTACTTCTAAGCACGATGAGTCAAGATAAACGAGTGAATTTATCAATTACCGCTGGCAAAACGCCAACACTTGTTTACCAAAAATTAGCCTCGATTGTGAAAAATTCATCTGACTTTGATAATGTTCATTATTATAACTTTGATGAAATCCCCGTTCCTCATCAAAAGGAAGGCATTACTCTGACAGATTTGCGGACGCTGTATTTGACACCTGCAGAAATATCCGAGCAAAACATCCATCCATTAACTGTTGAAAACTTTCAACAACAAGAACAACGGATTGCTGACGCAGGCGGCTTAGATTTGATGTTAATTGGCTTAGGAGCAGATGGTCATTTTTGTGGGAACATGCCCACTACCACTCATTTTAAAAATGAAACCTATCAAGTGACCGTCACTGGTTCAGAGCCTTGGTTTGTTCCTGAAATGATGCAGCCAGGCATGACCTTTGTTACGATGGGGCCAGCCAGCATCATGAAAGTTAAGCACCTTGTCCTAATTGTAAATGGTGAACAAAAAGCTCAAATGGTCAAACAAGTACTCCAAGGACCTGTCACAGAAACGTATCCTGCTTCTATTCTTCAACTCCATCCAAATTTAACGGTTCTCTTGGATGAAGCCGCAGCGAGTCAATTAGAAAAATAAAAAATTGCGCCTAGATTATGCTTCTCTGCATAGTCATAGGCGCAATTTTGTTATCATTACATGATTTTTTGATACTGACTGTATTTTAGCAAACTCGTCTGGGAAAGTGTAACACCAATACCAAGTCCCTGAGGCACGGTCATTGTCCCTTGCTCTAAAACAAAAGGTTCCGTGATGATATCTTCATAAAAATAGCGTTCCGTGGCTGAAATATCACCTGGAAAGGAAAAGGTAGGCTGTGACGCAAATTGCAAATTCAATGCGCGTCCGACACCAGACTCAAACATGCCACCTAACCAAACCAATAAATCATTTTCTTGGCAAAATGTGGCAATCTTCAACGCCTCGTGAATCCCACCTACACGAGGAATCTTCAAATTGATACTACGGCAACTGCCCAATGCTGACGCCACTTGGCAGTCTTTGAGACTACGAATATTTTCATCCAAACAAATTCTTGTCTTCAGTTCTCTTTGTAATTGTGCATGATCTAAAAAATCATCTGCAGCAAAAGGCTGTTCAATCATCGCTAATTGATAGTGATCTAAACGTTGCAATTGAGGCAAATCAGCCAATGTATACGCTGAATTGGCATCGACCATTAAAGGCAAGTTAGGAAAATGCTGACGAATCAAAGCAACGGGTTCCACATCATAACCGGGACGAATTTTCAGCTTCACTCGTTGATACCCTTTTTCTACAGCTAACTGAACTTGTTTAAGTAATTGAGGTAAGTCTTCTTGAATCCCTAAACTAATCCCTACAGGAATTTTCCTCCGCGTTGGTCCAAAAAATTCAGTTAAACTCTTCTGTTGCCGTTTGGCATATAAATCCCAGATGGCAGTTTCTAACGCAGCTTTTCCCATCCAATGCCCTTTAACTTCTTCAAAAATTGTTGAAACCTCTTGCGGCTGTTCAATCGCTTCTGTTAAAAGTAACGGAATTAAATGCTGTTGGATGATGAAGCGTTCGGTTACCAACGTTTCTTGCACATAATCAGGTTGCTCAAAAGCCACTAATTCGCCAAACCCTTGATTTCCTTGCTCATCCGTTATTACAAATAGATCAAACGCTTTTTCTTCCAAGCGACCATAGCTCGTGACAAACGGCGTTTTTAAAGGCAAACGAACCTGATAGGTTTCAATTGATTGAATGTTCATTCAGATGGCTCCTTTCAATAACGCTGTCACCTTTTCATAGAAAATCGTTGGTTGTTCCAAATGGATACAATGTCCTGCTTCAGGAAAAATTGTCAGCCTCAACAACGGTTGACGTGCCTGCATTTTTTTCGCAATCCCAATAAATTTTTGATCTTCGCCGCCTACCAATAAATCGGTAGGAATCGGCTGCAATTCTGCTAGACGTTCCCAGTAACTCTCTTGCGCTCCTGTACCCATATACCACAAACTACTAGCCAACCCAAAGGCCGATTGGCTCAAACGTTCCTGACGAATGGCCATTTGCTGTGCCACAGACAAGGCTTTTTGCGTTTGAAATAACGGTAATTCTTGCCAGAAATCAATAAAATCCACAAGCGGTTCCTCTAAGAGACGTTCCGCCAAACGATGATCTTGACAGATACGAGCCTGACGTTCTGCGGCGGTGGCCAAACCTGGTGATCCACTTTCCAATAAAAGATGCTGTACCTTTTGTGGATAATGTAATGCAAAACCTAAAGCTGTTCGAGCGCCCATTGAATAGCCTAATAAACAAAAGCAAGGCAAATTTAGCGATTCGGTTAGTTCAGCAAGATCATGGCAAACCTGTTTCATGGTATAACGCTCTGGTGCTACCAAACTAGCAGTCGCGCCATGACCAGGTAAGTCAATTCCTAAAACGTTATAAGGTGTTTGACTGGGAAAAACGGCTGCAAACGTGGCTAACGTTCCTGTGAAACCGTGTAAACAGACTAGAGTCGTTCGCTTTGCATCAAAAGGTGTTAACCATTGATAATGGTACTGCATCCCCCGAATTAACCGTTCCATGAAATCCCCTGTCTTTCTACTCGTCTACCAATTTCAGCTAAAATTGATTCGTACAAATGAACATTCTCTTGGCGATTTCCTTTGACTTCGATCACTTGAAATTGTGGTTCTTCAGCCGCTGTTTGTAAAATTTGCTTGAGCTCCGCGATTGTTTTGACTTCTTGGTACGAAGCACCGTAAAGTTCAGCAACTAACGAAAAATCTAAATCAAGCGGTGTTCCAAATAAAGGCTCGAAATCGTCCTCACGTAAAGTTCGTTGAGATAGAAAAGAGAAAATCCCGCCACCATTGTTATTTAATAAAACAATTGTTAACGGCAACTGATAACGTTTAGCCAAAAATAAACCATTCATATCATGATATAGCGCTAAATCACCAATCAGTAGAACGTTTTGCTGTGTCGGTGCTACGGCACTCATTCCTAAAGCAGTTGAAACAATCCCATCAATCCCGTTGATGCCGCGATTTCCAAACATCCGATAAGGGCGACTATCCATAAATCGATCTAAGTAGCGGATAGCCATACTATTAGATACAAATAACTGACCGTTCTCTTTCATTGTTTGGTGAACAGCTAAGCTGGCTGTTGTTTCATTTAATTCTGTCGCGTTCAGCGTTTCTAGAAGAACTTCAGAGACCGTTTTTTCCAGCAGGAGCCATTGTGCTAACCAAGTCGCTTCTGTTGGTTTGACAACCGTTAGCAGTTGTTCTACAAACGTGGTTTCCTTTGCCTGAATAACTGTTTGTGATTTTTTCAATTGCTCTTGCCATTGCCCATTTTCGTCCACAAAATAAAAAGCAGTCTCTGTCGTTGCTAAGCGTTTCAACCATAACATGATGTTTTTAGAAATTGGCAGCGAACCAAAGCGCACTACCACTTCTGGTTCTTGTGGCAAGGTCGCCACATTTAGAAACAGATCACTATGTGCAATAACAACTTCACTATTTTGCCCATGTGTCACAATGTTTGCTAAAGGATCCGCTAGTAACGGCCATTGCAAAGCTTCGGCTAATTGAATAAATAACGCCGCTTCCTCCTCTGTATGACTGCCACCGACAACCAAGACGCCGTTTTTCTGGTACCATTGATCCGCTAACTGTTGCACTTGTTCTGTAGAAAGGATTGATTGACCAGCGAATAAAGCCGTTTGTTGAGAACTCTTTGTTTTTCTCTCTAAGTCAGGTAATAATGGTTCCCGCAAAGGAAAATTCAAATGAACAGGTGCTGCAGGCGTTTGTTGCGCGAATGCTGCTCCTTTAGCGCCTTGCCAATAGGCGTAATTCAACATCTCTTCTGTTACTTCTGGCAAAGCCATTTCAACAAATAATTTCACATGATTTTGATACATTTGTAATTGGTCCATGGCTTGAGGAGCACCAACTTGACGTAACTCATGCGGCCGATCCGTTGTTAAAACAACTAAGGGTACATGGCTAATATTGGCTTCGCAAATTGCTGGATAATAGTTTGCAGCTGCTGTTCCAGAGGTACAAAGTAAGACCACTGGTTTTTGACTCGCTTTACTTAATCCTAAAGCAAAAAAAGCAGCGGAACGTTCATCGACATCGACAAAAGTTTGGATTGCGGTTTCCCGATGAAGTAATAAAGCCAGTGGTGTGGAACGGGACCCTGGACTAATGACTGCTTGTTCAACCCCACTATTTTTTAAGCCTTCAATAAAGGCCGTTAAATAATCGGTCATTGTTTCTTGATGATTCATTAAACCTGCCCTCCAATTCCTCGTAACATCGGTTGAAATTTTATTTTCGTTTCTTCTCTTTCTAGCTCTGCTTGAGAATCAGCAACGATACCACAACCTGCATAAAGAACGCCTTGCTGACCAGCAAAGACACCTGAACGCAAGGCCACAGCGAACTCGCCACTATCATCATTCCCTGAAATCCAACCGATTGGCGCACCATATAACCCACGACTCCCTGGCTCATATTGTCGAATCCATTCGACTGCCAACTCTTTGGGCTCACCGCCTAAAGCTGGCGTTGGGTGTAACTGCATCACACTTTCCAAGAACGAAATTCCCGGCTTACGTTGACCCGAGATTGGCACATAAAGATGTTGTACATCTCGATTTTCCAAAATAATGGGTGCTTGAATACTGTTTTCAGAAGTCGTCATCTTCGCCAACTCTTTCGCTAAACGTTCCACCACAATTTGGTGTTCTCCGGTATTTTTGCGGTCTTGTAAAAGTTGTGCTCCTAAAGCTTTCGTTTCTTCTGGTGTTTGACCCGTTTTAATGGTTCCTGCAATACAAGCGGTCGCAAACGTTTCTTTAGTACCCAACAGAAGTCGTTCTGGTGTTGCACCAATGAAACTTGTGTCTTTGGCTTCTAAAGCAAACAAATACGTATTTTGTTGTTGTGCCATTAAATTAACGAGCACTTGGTTACTTCGAATTTTTTCAGGACTGCTCACAGCAAGTTGTCGAGCCAAAACCACTTTTTTTAAAGGGCCATCTTCTCTTAAGACTGCTACGGTTTCGTTGACAGCTTGTAGCCATTCAGTCACGGCAACTTCTTCCTTGTCAATCTTTGTTTCCGCTACAGCTGGCAACTCCTCACAGGTAGCTAACAAGCGATCAAACTGAGCCACCAAAGTCGACCAACGTTCCTCGACTTCTTGTTCACTAGAACCTGAAAAGTTCAGCGTTCCATAAATACGTGAACCTGAAAAAGTAAATAGAATACTTGGTAGATAAAACCAACCTTCCCCTAACTCTCCCCAGGCCTCAGTAGGCGTTTGTTCTGTATCAAAAGGCAAACCGCCAAACAGAAGAGCCCCCGTACCAGAAATAGACATATTTTGAAAACGAGTTGCCGCCTCTTTTTTTAAAAAGTTGTTCAATTGATGCGTTTCTGTTTCTGCGCCTTTTAAGATAGTTTCATATCCGAAGCCAACCAAAGCAAAATCTTTTTTCGGCGTTTGCCAAAAAAAACGTTCTCCTCGGTATGCCTTTTCACCAGCGGCAAAAATTGCCAAGGCTGTTTGTTCTGTTTCTAATGGAAAAACCCAACTGAACTGACGGGCATTCTTCTGATAGGCTTGTCGTAATTCATCAGGCAATTTCATCTGATTAAAAACGCCTCTCTTTCTTCTGTCATGAAACGATGTTTGGCAATCTTTCCACTTGCTGTTTGCGGGAAAGAATGACAAAAATAAATGCGTTTCGGTCGTTTATATTTTGCCAGTTTTCGTGAACACTGGTCTTGAATTTGCGCTAAGGTGATTTCTTGGTCACTAATCACATAAGCAACTGGAACGGCTCCCCATTGCGCATCTGGTTCTCCTACAACTGCCGCTGCTTTAATTCCTGTTATCGCCTGTAACACCTGTTCAACCTCAGTGGGGTAAATATTTTCACCACCAGAGATAATGAGTTCACTTAAACGACTAACCAAATACAGGTAACCTTGTGCATCTAAATAGCCCATGTCGCCTGTTTTAAACCAACCATCTGCTGTCCATTTTTCAGGTTGACGATGGTTAAGGTAACCTGAAACAACGTTTGGTCCCTTAAGTAAAATTTCCCCGACTTGCTTTTCTGGCTGTTCTTGTCCTAGTTCATCAACAATTTTGATCTGCATGTCTTTTAACGGTTGCCCAGCAGAGCCGATTTTCAGTGCCGCATCTTCAAATTTCAATGCAACAACTTGCGAACACGTTTCCGTCATCCCATAAGATTGAATAACTGGAATCCCTTTTTCCTCACACTGCGCTAATTTATCCGGTGCAATCGGTCCGCCGCCCAATAGCATTCCTTTAAAGCTGGCGCTGTAGCCAGCTTCAGGATAGACAAACAATAATTGTTGCAACATTGTCGCAACCACTGAAATGACGGTTCCACGGCCTTCTTGTAAATCTTGTGTCACTTGCTGTTCATCAAATTTATCGTAAAGGCGAATACTACAACCTAAGACGAGTTGTCGAACAACAATCGACAATCCGCTAATGTGAAATAATGGGACTGCACACAACCAACAATCTTCAGCAGTAATCCCCATATTTTCTTGAGTGCCTCTAGCACTGGCCAAATGATTTTTAAACCGTTGCAAAACCCCTTTAGGCTGTCCTGTAGTTCCAGATGTATACATAATAGAAGCCACCGACTCTAAGTCACTTGGCTGTTGAAACTCCTGACGTGAAAGACTATGCTGTTTTTTAATCATTGGCTGAACGTCGACAAAAGAAATTTCTTCTAACAAAGCCTGCGTTTCAGGCGCACCAATAATCGTTTTAACTTGCGCATCTTTTAACTGAAAAGTCAGTTCAGCAAGTGTCAAATGCGTATTTAAAAATAATAACTCTTTCCCCAATTCCCATAAGGCTAGAATTGAAAAATACAACTCTTTGCTGTTCTTACTGAATAAAGCCACACGTTTTTCTTCTGGTGCAAGCACCTGTTGATATGTGGCTACCCAATGGCTGACTTCTTGTTGCACTTCTAAAAACGTCCAAGATTCATCCTGAAAATAAAAAGCAGGATGATCGGGACGTTTTTGTACTTGTTTATTTAACCAAGTCATTGGTTTATGGGAATTTAGGGAATTGATCGAAATCTGGTGTCCGTTTTTCTTTAAATGCATCTCGGCCTTCTTGTGCTTCAGCCATTGTATAGTAAAGAAGTGTCGCATCACCAGCTAATTGTTGCACACCAGCCAAGCCATCTGTATCGGCATTTAAAGAGGCTTTAATCATCCGTAAAGCAATCGGGCTTTTGGTTAACATTTCTTCTGCCCACTCCATTGTCACATCTTCTACTTGATCCAATGGAACAACGGTATTAATCCAACCCATATCTAAGGCTTCTTGGGCAGAATATTGTTTACACATAAACCAAACTTCTTTTGCTTTTTTATGGCCGATAACACGCGCTAAGTAACCTGAGCCGTATCCACCATCAAAGCTACCGACATTTGGTCCTGTTTGCCCAAACTTAGCATTTTCAGCCGCAATTGTTAAATCACAAACTAATTGTAAAACATTGCCGCCGCCAATGGACCAGCCTTTCACCATTGCGATGACTGGTTTGGGAATGACACGGATTAACCGTTGTAAATCTAACACATTTAAACGTGGAATGTTGTCTTCGCCAACGTAACCACCATTACCTCGAACTTTTTGATCGCCCCCAGAACAGAATGCTTGGTCACCTGCGCCTGTTAAAATAATAACCCCGACATCTTCTTTATCACGACTAATGTTAAATGCATCAATCATTTCCATGACTGTTTTCGGTGTGAATGCGTTGTGAACATGCGGGCGGTTGATAGTAATTTTTGCTACTTTGCCTGCTTGCTCAAATAAAATTTCATCATATTCTTTAATTATTGTCCAGTTTCTCATTAGGAAACCTCCTTCATTAATCTCATCTTTTCTATTATACACAAGAATCGGCACTTTAGAGAAAAAGTCGCTTGAATTTTAAGAAAAAACATGGCTATTACAAATTTTCTTCATTCCTGTATAATAAATAAAAAACCTTTTATTCTCTCTTTTATTAGAAAGGACTGATTACTATTCATCTTTTAGAGTATTTAGGCATCACGATTCAACACGTTTCTGCTGAGAAATGTCAGCTTACTTTAGCGGTAAAAGACGTGCATAAACAACCCTATGGCCTTGTCCACGGGGGCTTAAACGGCGTCTTAATTGAAACTGCCTGTAGTTTAGGTGCGAACGAAAACGTTCCTGAAAACACTTTTGCTGTCGGCATAGACTTACAAGTAAATCATCTTCGTAGTGTCCATGATGGTAGCCTTACCGTGATTGCGACGCCCGATCACTCGGGAAAGACCCTTCAAGTTTGGGAAGCAAAAATTTATAACGCAGACCACCAATTGACGAGCGTGGGGCGTTGTACCTTAACAAATCGACAAAAAAAACAGTAATCTTTACAGGTTACTGTTTTTTTGTTTATGGTTTTTAATAAGTAATTAGATTACTTCGTTTATTTAATTTTAGTACCAACCATTTGCTAACCAGAATGATTTAGCTGCATCCCATGAACCATAGCGACCTGCTACGTACTGATCTGCCACGCGTTCTTGGTTGGCAGGTGAATAGTCACCATTTAAATAAGAGGCAGATAATTGGTAACGACCGATATACTGACCGTTTGTTGCATCGTAAGAACCACTAGATTCACGTTGTGCGATCCACTCTTTTGCATCACTGCTTGCGGCAGGTGCTGCTGGTTGCGCTACTTCTTGAGCAACAGGTTGTTGTACTTCTTGTTGTACTGGTTGTGCAACAGGTTGTTCAACTACTTGTTGAACTGGTGCAACTTCTACAGCTGGTGCTGGAGTATTAGCAACTTCTTTTTCTGAACGAATAACTAATTGTTCTCCTTCAAAAATTAAATCAAGGTTTGGCAATTTGTTATCAGAAGCAATTTTTTGAATTAAGCTATTGTCTCCTGCAAATTGATGAGAAATTGTTGATAAAGTATCTCCTGCTTTAACTGTATATAAGCTTTCTGCGTTTGCGTCTGTTCCTAAGAATAATCCTAAACCTGCGGCCAAAGTTGTTCCAAGTAAAATCGTTTTGATTGATTTCATGTATGTTTCTCCTTTGTAATTAAAAATATTTGATTGTTGCTCTTAGCACTCGGCAACAACCACGTCTGCTTCGCTTTATCGAAACGACTTCACATACTTTATCATCGAATGGCCGGCCGTAGGTGAATATCTCGTGACAATTTATTACTAGAATGTCGGTTTTGTTACATTTTGTAATAAAAAGCTGCTGGAAGCTTGATATTATCCTGTTTATATTTTGCGAAAAAAAGTTAAAAAAACAGGATTTTATTTTCGAGAAACCGTTTTCTAACCCTTGATTAGCCCTTAAATGTCGGTTTTTTTACATTCGTTTCAGTCAAAAAGTAACAAAATGTTAAAGATACTAGACATGAGAATGTTTTTTTCAAAAACTCAGGCCTAAAAAGAACGGGTGTTTTCTTTGAATTTTTTTATCATTCACTATTTTTATTTTTCCTTCTATTATATAGATAAATTTTTTGTCGTATTCATTTTTCAATTCTGAAAAAAAACTAAGCACTTCCTATTGAAACAAAAAGAGTTAAACAAAAAAATCTTATATTTTGCTTGTTATTTATTCATTTTAATCTTATTCAAAAAAGGAACAGCTAAAGCAACTATGAAAACAAAGTATTGAAAATAAAGCAGAATAAATATTCATTTTTATCATAATTCACGAATAAAAAACAAACAATCGCTCGAACGCTTGTTATTTAAAAACATAATCAGTTTTTTCTCTTTCTATTTTCCAATCTATGAGTAATAAAATATATGAATCTACATTTAAGTCATTTTATTATCAAATATTCTGAATATTATAAGAATTGGAGTTTTATCTATGAGTGACAAAGAACAACTTGAGAAATTAGACAAATCCTTTCTGGGACAACCGAAAGGACTAGCAACACTGTTCTTCACAGAAATGTGGGAACGTTTCAGTTACTACGGCATGCGTGCTATTCTAATGTATTACATTTACGATACCGTAGCCAATGGCGGTTTAGGTCTCCCCAAAGCAACTGCCTTAGCCATCATGTCCATTTATGGATCAATGGTTTTCATGTCCAGTATCATTGGCGGTTGGGTCTCTGACCGTGTCTTAGGTTCAAGGAAAACTGTTTTTATTGGTGGTTTGCTAATCATTGCTGGACATATTGTTCTCGCTACCCCATTTGGTGTCCCCGCCTTATTCGTTTCTATTATGTTGATTGTATTTGGGACTGGGATGTTAAAACCAAACGTTTCAGGGATGGTTGGCCATCTTTATTCAAAAACTGACTTACGTAGAGATGCAGGCTTCTCCATTTTTTACATGGGGATTAATATCGGAGCCTTAATCGCTCCCCTTGTTGTCGGAACTTTAGGACAAGAATATAATTATCATTTAGGCTTTTCCGTTGCCGCAGTTGGGATGTTCTTCGGGTTACTACAATATTATTTCCAAGGACGTAAATCTCTGGCTGGGATTGGTCAGGCCCCAACTAATCCAATGTCTAAAGAAGAGCAAAAGAAATTTGCTAAAGCATTTATGTTGGCAATTGTCGTTGCTTTACTTATTTTTGGTGGCGCCTATGTCACAGGACATTTAACAATTGATTTCTTTATTAATACCATCAGCGTGTTAGGAATCCTGTTACCAGTTTATTATTTCAGCAAAATGTTAACGTCTAAAGATGTCACTGCTGAAGAAAAACCAAAAGTTCTGGCTTACTTGCCGTTATTCTTAGCAGCAATTGTTTTCTGGTCATTGGAAGAACAAGGTTCGTCTATTCTTGCTCTATTTGCAAATGAACGGACGCAAACGAGTTTGTTTGGCTTCCCGATTGCCGCTAGCTGGTTCCAATCATTAAATCCTGTATTCGTAGTTATTTTGACCCCTATTTTTGTTACATTATGGACAAAACTAGGTAAACGTCAACCATCAACAGTTGTGAAGTTTTCACTAGGGCTAGTCTTTGCTGGTCTTTCCTTCGTCTTATTAATGTTGCCAGGTCTACTTTATGGTACCGAAGGACGGGTGAGTCCACTTTGGTTATTCTTTAGTTTCTTCATTATGATTGTCGGAGAAATGTGTTTATCTCCCGTTGGCTTATCGATTACTACAAAATTAGCACCGAAAGCTTTCGAAGCTCAAACCGTTGCTATTTGGTTATTAGCAGATGCCGCTTCACAAGCCATTAATGCTCAAATTGCTCGTTTCTATACACCTGGAACAGAGTCAGCCTATTTTGGGATTGTCGGACTTGTAGCTGTCGTTGCCGGGATTCTCTTATTCATTGTGAAAAAACCAATCCAAAACTTAATGGGTGACGTCCGTTAAACCGTCAAGAAGTTGCCTTTCTCTTTTTTGAAAGGCAACTTTTTTATACAGCATTTTGATAACGTTTTCAACAAGTGGTATACTAAATAGAAGGAGGACGAGGACATGCGTTACTTAATTGGCGGTATTTTTTTATTGATTAGTATCTGGCAATTCATTGTTACTGGACGGACATTTTCCTACTTAAAGAAAGAGGGCGGTAAAAGAACCTCACCATTTATTCTGTTAGGACTATGGAGTAGTTTAGTGTTTGCTATTATTTCATTTGCTGTGGCGATTGCTTCTTTCTTTTATGTGAGTTTTTAAGGCAAGTGTATTTTATATTTTGTCTTATTAAGCAACAAAAACATCTCAAAAAATCGAGATGTTTTTTGTTGCACATTTTTATCTAAATGGAATGATATTGCGAAACTTTTTGATAGGCACTTGCTATTTTTTCAAATGGTGTTTCCTCAAAAATAGTGAACAGTCCGGGCTTATGTTTATTCAAAAATTGAATGGTTTCTTTAAGAGGTACCTGCCCTTCGCCAATGGCTACCGGAAATATCTGCTGATTTCTTATAATGAAATCTTTCAAATGAAAAGCAACGATTTTTTCACCAAAACACTCAAACGCTTCTTCTACTATTTCCAAATACGTTTTATCTATATCTACTCGAATTAAGTTGGTAGGATCCAAAATAATGCCTAAATTAGTTGAAGCAACCTCGTCAATCAATCGTTGCATTTTTTCAATTGTATGAATTGGATGATTGATTCCTGGTTCAATCCCAACAATTATCCCATACTTTTCAGCTTCTCGACATAATCTTCTAACAGAAAATAAAACTTCTTCGTAGGCTTCTTCTGTATAATTATCTTCAGTGTAATAAATCGTTTCATATATACTGCCTGTTTCAGTTGCAACGATTTTTGCCCCAAACATTGAAGCGTAACGAATGTATGTTTCAAATTGATGCAGTCGTTTTTCTCGCTCTTCTAAATCTGGATGAATCAGATTAATATAACAACTTAGGACGCTAATCGTAATCTTTTCATCTTCGAAAATATTCTTAAATTGACTTCCTAGTCCTGGAGATAGAACAGCAGCACTTGCATATTCTGGATAAGAAATACCTAAGGCAAATTGAATTGAAGTGATGTTCGTTTCAGCAATTTTTTTAGCCAATTCCACAGGAGATATTTTGGTGCCAACATCATGGGCACGTACTGCAAGTGTCAACATTTTATTCAAGCCTCACTTTCTTGATAGATTCTTCGTAATGATCAAAATGAATGATCTGATTATTCTTATGTTGCACCAAAAATTCTTTCGGTGTCATATTAAACTCTTTTTTAAAGGATTTCAAAAAGTGTGGATATGATTTAAATCCACATTTCAGGTAAACATCACTAGCACTGCGATATTCTTTTAATAACTGTTTAGCGTAAAGTAGTTTCTTTTTCAGCACAAATTGATGGAAAGTAAATCCTGTATGTTTCTTAAATTCCCGCGTTACATAATACTTAGTCACAAAAAAATTTTTTTCCATCTGTTCTAAGGTTAATGGTTGATCCAAATTTTGAGAAATGTAGGTAATCATTGCTTCAATTCGTTCATTTTCAATCATTTGTTTTGGTTGGCTCTCATTCTCTTCTTTCAGAACTAATTGATTTAAGTAAATTAAAAAGTCTAACAGTTGTTGTTCATAACGAACATCCGCACCATATTCTTCTGGCAAAGGAGAATGATCTAACGGGGTCAAGTAGTTTGCTAATTTTGCTACATCCACTTTGATAACTTTACTACGACGCTGACCAAAATGTTGAAAACAAGCAGACAAGTTTGTCCGTTTACTAGATCGTTGTTGTAAAAAATCGGGTGTTAAAAAAATATACATCCGTTCAAAATCATCAGTACTCTGCTTAATAATTCGATGTAAATCATGATAATGAATGAGTAAAACGGTCCCTGCTTCAACATCAAATTGATGTCCATCTAAAAAGAACGTTGCTACCCCTTTTAACGTACAATGGACTTCATAAAAATCGTGGTAATGATAGATGGTTTTTTCTGGACTAACCATATCTTTTACATGAAAGATCTCATATTGATCTGAAATCATACTATTTACTTGTGATTTCCGGATTTCTTTTACACTCTTCAACAAGATTCACCTCTTTTTTTAGAAGTTAACTATTTTTTGAATAAACAGTTACAGCTAATGTTGGTACAATTTATTACTTTCTGGAACAGGCGTTACCACAAAGGCTTTCTTTGTAAGTTCCAGAACAATTTCTTAAAATCAACTCCACTCAAGTAAGTTGTTTTGTGTACAATCATACGATTCACTATAACAAACTGTTCTATTTTAAATTATAGTTCAAAAACTTTTCTTAATTCAGTCGTCATCGGCGAGCAATCAGGATTTGTTTCCATAATATCTTCCATATAGTTCCACCATTTTTGATTGATTGGCGTCAGTGCTATTTGTTCCCAGCGAGCTTCATCTTCTATTTCTAAATAACCAAAAAGTGTACTGGTTTCAGGATTTAAAAAAATTTGATACTTAATTGCCCCATGTTCTTTCAGCATTTGACGCATTTCTGGCCATAACTCCTCATGACGTCGTTGATATTCGGCCTGTTGATCAGGATATACTTGCATACAAAAGGCTTTTTTTATCATAGCTTTCTCCGTTTTGATACTTTCTCTTCCAAATAGCCAACTTTCGGTGTCACACCAAACGCTTCTGCTAAGCGCCATAAATCTGCATCTGAAATTGTTTGGCGAACGCCTCCTTGCGCACAAACATAAGTGTACACTTCAGCGGCTTTTTCGGCAGTTTCAATTAAACCAAATACTTCATCCATATCACGGCCAGTACCATAAATACCATGTTGCGGCCATAAAACCAAACGAGATTCTTTCATTTTTTCAGCCGTTGCTACACCAATTTCATTCGTTCCAGGAACCAACCATGGAATAATACCAACACCGTCTGGAAATACTACTAAACATTCGGTACACATTTGCCATAATGTTCTAGTAAAGACTTTTTCATCTAATTCGTGGGTAAAACTCATTGCTAATAAATGACTCGCATGATTATGCATGACAATGCGATTTTCTGGATCAACAGCTAAACGAGCAATATGGCTCATAAAATGACTAGGTAATTCACTCGTTGGCACAGCTTCATCTTCTAAGCCCCACAATAGTTCTAATTCCTGGCCATTTTCACTAACTCGTAAAATCCCTAAGTTTTCACTTGGTGCATCACAGACATTTTTAAAATATTTTCCTGAGCCTGTCACGATAAAATATTTTCCTGCTAATTTCGTTGCATCAAATTTCATTGGAATCTTTCGGAGCACTTGTGTTGGATTTAGAAAAGGTAAAATCTCCTCCTCTTTTAATAAATACGAAATATTTCCGCCATTTCGTTCATCCCAACCTAAACGATATAAATTTTTGGTCGTTTTGACCATTTCTTCCACAAATGGTGCTTGTAACACGTTCATTTTTTTCATTTTAGAAGTTCCTCTCGTTTGTTAATTTTATGAAAAACGACAACTATCTTTACCTGTTGGCAATTGACGAGTTGGTAAAATCACTTTTTCGTATTCTTGAACATCCGTTAACCAATCTAAGCCGATAGGTACGTGATTTTCTTGACAGTAGTAGTTCCAGATATCGACGAATGGAAAGTCTTTTAACTCTTCCGTTAAGGCTAAACGTGTGGTAAAATCTCCTATCAATTCAGCTTCTTTTAAGACGTTTGTTGGCTCAAGCATCGCTTTCATTAACGCTTTTTGTGTATTGCGGGTGCCAATCACCCAAGCGGCAACACGATTGATTGTGGCATCAAAGAAATCTAAGCCCACGTGTGTTTGTCCTAATAAATCATTGCGAACTAACTCCTTGGCAATTTCTTGCAATTCATCATCCATAATGACAACGTGGTCACTATCCCAGCGAACTGGACGACTGACATGTAATAGCATTCCTTCGCCAAATAAGGATAATGAAGATAACTTATTAGAAATCACTTCTGTTGGATGAAAATGACCAGCATCTAAACAAATTAATTTATTCCGCGTTAAACCGTAGCCCATATAAAATTCATGAGACCCAACTGTATAGGCTTCTGAACCAATCCCAAAGAGCTTGCTTTCCACCGCATCGACTGTATAAGCTGGATCAATTTCCTCTGAAAAAATTTCATCTAGCGAAGCCATTAGCCTCTTTCTCGGCGTTAAACGATCAACTGGGTTATCTTTAAAGCCATCTGGCACCCAAAAGTTATTGACAGCTACTTGTCCTAATTCTCTTCCAAAATATTCAGCAATTCTTCGTGAACGTTTCCCATGCTCAATCCAAAAGTCTCGAACTTGCGGATTCGGATGAGCTAAAGTAAAGCCATCGCGGTACATTGGATGCGAGAAAAAGGTTGGATTAAAGTCCAATCCTAAGCCATTTTCTTTTGCCCAAGTCACCCATGGTTCAAAATGCTTTGGTTCCAGTTCGTTTAAATCCACCCTTTCCTCTGTGTCTAAATAAATAGCATGCAAATTCAATTTATGTTTTCCTGGAATTAAAGAAAACGCTTTTTCTAAATCTTGACGTAGTTGCTGGGGACTTCGAGCAACGCCTGGATAGTTCCCTGTAACTGAAATACCACCAGAAAGTTCATCCTCACTTAAGAAGCCTCTCACATCATCTCCTTGCCACACATGCATTGAAATTTTGACATCAGCCATTTTTTCCAATACAGCTTCGGTATCTACGCCAATACTGGCATATTTTTCTTTCGCTTCTTCATATTTTTGTGTAATGGTTGTCATAATGAGCTCCTTTTCATAAATGCTTGATAGCGATTTTTTATTGTTGAATCAATTGGATTTGCTTGATAGATTTCCGTGGGAAAAGATGTTTGGATACAAGTACGAGCTGCTGGAATATCTTTAAGTTCACCTGTTGCAATCATCTGCATCAAAAGATTACCTAAAGCAGTTGCTTCTCCAGGTCCCGCTTTCACTGTAACATTAGCAACATCAGCAGTTAGCTGGTTCAATAAACGATTATTGGAACCACCACCGACAACATGTAAAGTTGTAATTTTCCGTTCGATTCCTGTTAATTGAGCTAATTTTTCTAGTTCTACGCTGTAACACAATGCTAAATTATCATAAATACAACGAGCGAGTTCACCAGGGCTTTCAGGAACTGTTTGTTGTGTTTCACGGCAATAGGCTTGTAATTCAGTAATCATATTTCCTGGATTTAAAAAACGAGGATCATTTATATCAATAAATTGTTGAAATGCTGGTTCTTTTTCAGCTAAGGCGGCCAATTCAGCATAGCTATATTGGTAGTTTTGTTGCCGTGCCACTTCTTGAATTAGCCACATACCCATAATATTTTTTAAGAAACGAATTGTGTTCTGGGCGCCCCATTCATTCGTGTAATTTTCTTGGAAAGCTTCAGCAGAAATTGTTGTAACAGTAGCTTCAATACCTAATAAAGACCAAGTACCACTGCTAATGTACGCCCAGTCATCGCCAATGCCTGGCGTGCCTAAAATTGCTGAAGCTGTATCATGACTAGCTATCGTAATCAACGTTGCATTTGGTAAATCATAGTCTGGAAAAGCCGCTGTTTGCAGGTCGCCTAAAATCATGCCCGGCTCTACTAATGTTGGAAATAATGTTTCATCAACTCCTAGGAAATCCAGTAATTCACTTTCCCATTGTTTCGTTCCAGCATTCAACAGTTGCGTGGTGGAGGCGTTGGTGGCTTCGATGACTGCTTTTCCAGTAAAGACATAACCTAAGTAATCAGGGATTAACAACAATTGGCTGGCTGCAGCCAAACGTTCCTTTTCCTCTACAAATAACTGAAAAATGGTATTAAAAGGTTGAACTTGAATCCCCGTTTGTTGGTACAATTTTTCTAATGAATAGCCTTTTGAAAAATTTGTTACAGCTGCTTCTGTCCGTCCATCTCGATAAGCAATCGGTTCGTCCAAAAGTTGTCCAGATTGATCCAGCAGACAATAGTCAACACCCCAAGTATCAATTCCAATAAAGCATTCCTTGATACCTAATTGTTTAACTTTTTGCAGACCAAGCAGTAACTCATGGACTAAACTAGCCATATCCCAACGCTGATATCCATCTTTTTGATGAAAACCATTTTTAAAACGATGAATTTCTTCTATTGTTATCTGACCATTCGCTAAGCGTTGACTTTTCATTATGCGACCGCTAGAAGCGCCAATATCAACCGCTAAATAGGTTCGTTTCTCAACTTGTTCTTTTTTCACTTTGTTGATAGTTGTCAATCCTTTCACTATTTTTATTTTTTGTACGTTAGACTAACTTTATGTATTCATCATAAACAAAAAACAGCGCTTTCACCTCTCACAATTTTGAGATATAATTGTACTATCTTGGTAATTAGGAGGTTCTTATGGATTATTGGGAAAAAGCCGACTACTCTTGGTCAGACGATTCTAAGCGACATATTTTGACACCTAGTAGCAAAAGTCGCACACTTTTTTATTACATACAGGAAATTGGACAGTTTAAAGCCTCGCGCCCTTATTATACGGAGCGGGCACATTTACCATCATACTTAATTAAATTCACGCTAAATGGTAATGGGGAATTACGCTATCGTTATCATACATACAGCTTACAGAGAGGCGATTTATTCTTTATTGACTGTCGGGATTATCAATACTATCAAGCAACCAGCGAAGAGCCTTGGGAAATGGACTGGATTCATTTTGAAGGAGGAAATTCTGGCGCTTTTTTCCAAGAATTTATGAAAAATGGTTCACCTGTTTTCTCCACTAATCAGCTTCCTGAAGATAATCCTATTCATTTAATAATTCAGCAACTATTACAATTACAAGATTTACAACATGCGCAAACTGATTACCAATCTTCCGTTTTAATTCATCAATTACTGAACGAATTATTGTTGCAAAAGTATCGTCAAGACTTTACCTACGAAACGATTCCATCATTGGTTTTGGAAATGAAAGCTTACATTGATCAACATTTCAAAGAAACAATTTCTTTAGAAGACTTGGCTCAACTCTTTCATTTAAATAAATATCAATTGAACAAAGAGTTCTCCAAATACATTGGATTACCGCCAATTAAATATCAAATTAGTAAAAAAATTTCTTATTCAAAAGATTTACTACGCTATTCTAATCAAACAGTGAAAGAAATTGCTGTAGATGTTGGTTTAGAAAACTATGCCTACTTTAGTCGATTATTTAAAAAGCGAACTGGATTAACTCCTAGTCAATACCGTAAAAGTGGCTTCTAAAAAATCTCTCTATGACACATAACGTCATAGAGAGATTTTTTATTTCTATGCCTCCTAAACTCAATATTTTATAGTAAATTACCAAATCTAGTTGATTGAACAACGTATATTTCGCTCAATTGGGGTTGTTAGACAATTTGTATTGAATTAAGAAATTAGATTTGGTAACCACATGACAAGTTCAGGTACATATGTGATTAAAAGTAAAATTGCTAGAATTATCAGATAAAATGGAACTAGCGGTTTCAGCATTTGCTCAGCTTTAACACCCCCAACACTAGCACCAACATATAATCCTGTTCCAACAGGTGGTGTAATTGAGCCAACACACAAGTTCATAATCGCAAATAAACCAAAATGAACTGGATCCACTCCAACATTCATAACAATTGGTAAAAAGATTGGTGTAAAAATCAAAATAGCTGGACCAACATCCATAAACATTCCCACAAACAATAGGACAACGTTTACTAATAATAGAATTAAGTATTTATTGTCTGTGATTCCTAAAATAGCTGTACTGATTGCTTCTGGTATCCCTGTAAAAGCCATCGCAAAAGACATCATTGAAGAAGTTGCCAACAAGAACATAATGGTTCCGCTCATCAAGACAGCCTCTTTTAACATTTTAGGTAAATCGTTTATTTTCACTGTTTTGTAGTAAAACATTGAAATCAATAATGAGTATGCGACAGCGATTGCTGATGCTTCAATCGCTGTAAATAACCCCGTCAAAATACCGCCAATAATAATGACAATTAACAATACACTGGGAACCGCTTCTCGCAAAACCTTGCTGACTTCTCCTTTTTTTGCTTTTGCCACAGTAGGATAATTATGACGTTTTGCAATAACATAAGCTACCACCATAATTCCTAACGCCCACAAAGAACCTACCAAATAACCGCCTAAAAATAAAGAAGAAATAGAGGCCCCACCAGCCACCAATGAATACATAATAAACGCTGTACTTGGTGGAATAACCATCCCTGTAGGAGCAGAGGCAATATTTACAGCCGTTGCAAATTTCCGATCATAGCCCTCATTTACTTGTTGCGGAATTAGCACGCCACCAATAGCAGTCGATGCTGCAATTGCAGAGCTAGAAATCGAACCAAATAATGCGTTCCCTAACACATTAGTATGTGCTAGCGCGCCGGGAACACGACCAACAAATAACATAGAAAAATTTACCAACTTTTGGGCAATTCCCCCATTATTCATAATCACGCCAGAAAAAATAAAAAACGGAATTGCTACGAGAGAGAAACTATTTAAACTAGAGACCATTTTTTGAGCTGAGGTAAATGCAGCTGCTTCAAAAGGAATTACTAATAACAATGTTGCAATTGAAGATGCCGCAATGCTCATACCAATTGGCATACCAACTACCAATAAGACTGCAAAAACTACAAATAAGATAATGCCTGCTTCTAAAGCCATATTTTTACTCCTATTCTTTTTCTTCTATAAACGCATTAAGAATCTTTTGATTGCGTGAATAACTCTAGCAAATTCATCAAACTATAAATAAACATCAAAACACCTGCTACTGGAACAGCTAAATAGACATAACCCATAGGAATTGCCAAAGATGGTGAAATTTGTCCTAACGTAATTACTACACCATTCCAACCGCCAAATATCATAATCACTCCTGCAAAAAGTAGGAACAACAATTGAACAATAAATTCTAAAAAGCGTTTTTGTTTCCCTTGTAATTTTTCACTTAACAAAGTTACTGCTAAATGTCCCTTTTTTCCAACCACATAAGCAGAAGCTAACATCGCCAGCCAGACCAATGCAAAGCGAACAAATTCTTCTGTTAAGGTACTAGGATTTTTTAACACTGTCCGGGCAAACACTTGGTACAAAACGACCAAAACCATTGCAGCAAGAATGATTGATCCAAGTATTTCTAAAAGTCGATTTAAAAATTTTCTAAAACCTTTCATAATTACCTCCTTAATTAGTCCGCCAACTGGCGAATAGCCTGATACAGTTCGCCATATTCTGAGCTATTTTTGAATGATTCATGCAACGGTTGAACGAGTTTTTGGAATGGTTCACTGTCTACTTGATTGAACACAACGCCATATTCTGCTTGTGCTTTTTTCTTTTCTTCTTCAACCGCTTCTTTAAAGACCGTTTTTTCAAAAGCGGTCGATTCTTTTGCTGCTTCTTCAATCGCTTGTTCTTGTTTCGCTGTCAAACGTTCTTTTGTCCCCTCGTTCATAATCACAATATCTGGCACTCGAGTATGCTCATCATAAGAATAATACTTAGCCACACCACCATGACCAGCTGTATATAAAACGAACTCATTATTCTCTGCACCGTTGATTAGATTAGATTGTAGAGAAGTATATACTTCCGAACTACCCATAGGTACTGGCGAACCCCCTAAAAGTTCTACCATTTTGATGGCGGTTTCACTTTGCATGACCCGAATTTTTTTACCTTTCAAATCATCTGGAGATGTAACAGGCCCTTTGCTCATATAAAAACTTCGTTGACCAGAGTCATAATAAGTTAAACCAACAAATCCTAATTTTTTTGTAGAATCATACACTGGTTGCATTAGCGCTTGATTATCCATTACTTTAAAAAAATGTTTTTCATTATCAAAAATATACGGAATGGCAAATACAGAATAATCTTTAGAAAAACTTTCTAATGCTGATCCACTGACTTTTGCAAAATCAATTGCACCTGTTTGTGTTAATTCAATTAGTTCTGTTTCTCCCCCTAATTGACCATCTGGAAAGTATTCAATTTGAACTTTACCATCTGTTTTTTCCTCTACCAATTCACCGAATTTCTTCATAGAATCGATAACTGGTTGGCTATTGCTAGCATACGCATAGCGCAAGACTACCGTATCATTTGCCGAAGCTTCTGTTTTGCCGCAACCACTTAGCAACTGTAATCCTGCCAATACCATAACTGTTGTAAATAAAACCTTTCTTTTTTTCATGAACTTTTCTCCTTACTTTTCTAGCAATAAGAAACAAGCAATTCAGTCAAACATAGGATTGTTAATGATTGACCATAAGGCATCGCTGTCATTCCAATTGTGCGATAAAAATCTAAATTATCACCCATTCCTGTACCAACTGACACATGTTGTACTTCTCCCGTTTCATCAATCTCATTTAGTAAGCCAGCAATTGCTTTATTTGCCACTTCTTCATATTCAGAAGAAATATATTTTTTATGAACCGCTTTTAAAATCCCATAAGCGAATCCCGCTGTAGCAGAAGATTCTAAATACGAATTTGAATCATTAATTAATGTATGCCATAAACCAGATTCATCTTGGTATTTCGCTAAAGCTGCCACTTGCGCATTGAGGGTACTTAATAAAAATTCCCGTAAACTATCTCCTTTTGGCAACTCTAAGATTTCAATAATTTCTGGAATAGCAATCGTAATCCAGCAGTTTCCTCTTGCCCACAGTGCTTCCGCATAATTATGATTTCCTTCAAAAGTCCAACCGTGATACCATAGACCACTTTTTTTATCTTGTAAATATTTAATATGGATTAAAAATTGATGCTTTGCTTCTTCCAAATAATCGAGTCGATTCAACAACTTACCAATTTTTGCCAAAGGTAAGACAGTCATCATTAACGTATCATCCCATAATTGATTTTTATTTTCTGGTCCATATGTCGCATGTTGCAAACCACCTTCATTCGTTCGGGGCATTTCTTCCATCACCCATTCCGCCCATTGCTCTAAGTAAGGTATATATTTAGAGTCTTTCGTGTCTTCATATAGATAAGCCATTGTTAAAAGCGGAGCCATCGTATTCACATTCTTAGGCGGCGCGCCTTCTTGCATCCGACCTTCAAACCAGTCGTTAACTACTTGTAAAGCTTTTTCACTTTTAGTATTTCGATAATTCTTATATATACCATACAACCCAACGCCTTGCGGCCAGTTCCAAATCGTCCAACTTTTGTCATCAACTTTTAAACCATCAAAATCTAACAAAAATTCACCTGTGTTATCTTTAATCGTTGTTAAATTTCTAATTAATAAGTCAATCGTTGTTTCTACTGTATCTTTTGGTATGAATTGTTCCTGTTTAATAATCATCGGCAATCAAAACTCCTTTTCCATCCCACCAGCGCAAATGAAACGCTTTCATTTTTTTATAATTTTAGTTTAGCAAGGAATGTTAGCAAATTATATAGTTAATCTTGACGAATTACTGTCAAAAATTGACTTTTTTTAAAAATTAGATACGGTTTTTACCAATTCAATCAATGAGTAAATAACAAAAAACGGACATCCTTTTTAGGGATGTCCGCTTTTTGTTACTTATTTATGGTTGTTTTCCAATATAAGCTAAAATTCCACCATCGACATATAAGATATGTCCGTTAACAAAGTCAGAAGCGTTAGATGCTAAGAAAACTGCTGGGCCAGCTAAGTCTGCTGGTGTGCCCCAACGATTAGCAGGTGTTCGTCCCAAGATGAATTCGTTAAATGGATGCCCTGGTTCTCTTAATGGCGCCGTCTGTGGCGTTTCAATGTAGCCAGGTCCAATCCCATTACATTGAATATTATATTGTCCATATTCAGAAGCAATATTTTTCGTTAACATTTTTAGTCCGCCTTTTGCTGCCGCGTACGCACTAACTGTTTCACGACCTAGTTCACTCATCATTGAACAGATATTGATAATTTTGCCATGGCCCTTTTCAATCATATCTGGAATAACCGCTTTTGCCATAATAAATGGCGCATTCAAGTCAACATCAATCACTTGACGGAACTCTTCTGCTGACATATCCACCATTGGAATTCGTTTAATAATTCCCGCATTATTGACTAAAATATCAATAGAGCCGACTTCTTCTTTAATCTGAGCAACCATCGCTTGAACTTGCTCTTCATCAGTGACATCACACACATAACCACGTGCTTCAATCCCTGCGGCCCGATAATTTTCCAAGCCTTGTTCAACTGATTCAGGAGATAAGTTATTAAAAACAATTGTTGCTCCTGCTTCAGCTAGGGATTTCGCAATCTCAAAGCCAATCCCATAAACAGCACCTGTAATTAACGCTACTTTTCCATCTAATTGAAAATCATTCATTTTAAATTCCATGTTTTCTCCTCTTTCTTTGGTTTATTTTAATTGATCCATCGCAACCATATCCATGTCTGTGTACGTAATATTTTCTCCGCACATGGCCCAAATAAAGGAATAATTACTTGTACCAACCCCAGAATGAATTGACCAGCTTGGTGAAATGGCTGCTTGTTCATTACTCATTACTAAATGTTTCGTTTCATCTGGTTTACCCATCATGTGGAAAATCCGCGTATCTTCTTCCATATCAAAATAAACATACGCTTCCATCCGACGTTCATGTGTATGACAAGGCATTGTATTCCAAGCGCTACCTGGTTCTAAAATGGTGTAACCCATTTGTAACTGGCAACTTTCACAAACGTTCGGATGAATGTATTGGTAAATTTTACGTTGGTTCAATGTTAATGGATCACCCGTTTCCATTGGGGTAATTTCATCAATACTAATTTTTACGTTCGGATATTTATGATGTGCTGGGACACAACTAATGTAAAATTTCGCTGGATTATCAGGGTTTTCTGAAGAAAAACGAACATGTTTTGTTTCTTTCCCAATATAATAGCCATCTTGTTTTTTCATTGTTTCTTTGGCGCCATCAATTTCAATAAAGCCTGGTCCCCCAATATTAATAACTCCTAGTTCACGGCGTTCTAAGAAATAATCAACTCCTAATTCCTTGTCCAAAATAATTTCTAATTCTTCTGTGGTTGGTGTCACACCACCAAAAATCATCCGATCATTATGTGTGTAGGTTAAGCTGATTGCACCTGGAATAAAAACTTTCTCTACTAAAAATTCATCTCTCAATTGTTCTGTTGAATAGTGACGGATATCCGCCGGACTATGTGTATAACGTGTTTCCATATTTTGCATAACTAAAATCTCCTATCTATTTATTTTTCCTGAGCCCGTTGCCAAAAAAGCAAGGACTTCTTTTTGACTAAATTGATTACAATCACCATGGACAGTATGTTTTAATGCACTAGCTGCTGTCGCAAAATCAATACAGGTTTGTGGATCATAGGCAGCTAATAAACCATGTAAAACCCCACCAGCAAACGCATCACCGGCACCGACACGGTCAACAATCGGTTGTAATCGATGACATTTAGACGTATAATACGCACCTTTGTACCATAGCGTTCCGATTAATTCATTATCTGTCGCTGAATGAACTTGACGTTTGGTTGAATAAAATACTTGAATGTTGGGATAACGTTCTTGCATTTTTCGGTAGTACCACGTTAATGCGTCTTCAAGTTCTTCCTCTGGTTCTGGAATCTCCAGTAAATAACGAGCATCTAATACCCCAGCTGAACAAATATCAACAAATGGAAGAATGGCCTTCAATGCCACGCTCGCTTCTTTCTGGGACCAAAGTTTCCCTCGATAATTAATGTCAAAACTTACTTGGCACCCTGCTTGCTTCGCTGCTTTAACTAGCGCAACCGTCATACTTTGCCAATTTTTTGACAACGCCGCTGTAATCCCTGAAATATGAAAGATCTCTACTCCTGAAAACAGCTCATGTAAGTCCCATTCCATTTCTTCGATTTGAGCAAAGCTTGAATAGGCGCGATCATAGACCACACTGGCTGCTCGTTCTCCTGTACCAGTTTCCAAGTAATACGTTCCTAGGCGTGTTCCTCCAGTTCGTACAAATTCCGTTGAAACCCCATAACGACTTAAATGCTTTTTGGCGGCTTCTCCTAATGAATTATCGGGCACTTTACTAGCAAAAGTCACTTGGTGGCCATAGTTCGCTAACGAAATCGCTACATTCGCTTCACCACCGCCGTAATGTACAGCGAAATTTTCTGTTTGTGCTACGCGTATTCCGACAGGCGTGGACAAACGCAACATGATTTCTCCCAATGTTACGACTTTCCCCATGTGCCTACACCCCTTTGATTGCTTGGAATTTTTCCATATAGGTTTGGGCAACCTCACGAACTTTTTCAAAATCCCCAGTTGCTGCTGGCGCTAACAGATTGCCACCAACACCGACAGCCGTCACACCTGCAGCAAACCACTCGGCCATATTTTCCAAACTGACACCACCCGTTGGCATAATATTTAACTGAGGCAATGGCGCTTTAAATGCCGAAATAACACTCGGTCCATAAACACTTCCCGGAAATAGTTTAATAATATCTGCTCCGCTTTTCAGTGCTTCTTTCATTTCTGTGATGGTCATACAGCCTGGCAAATAGGGAACTTGATATAAATTGCAAATTTTAGCGGTTTCTTCATCGAAGCTTGGACTCACAATATATTCAGCCCCTGCTACAATAGCTAAACGAGCAGTCGTAGCATCCAAAACTGTCCCCGCACCAATGACTACGTCAGGATTCTCTTGGTATAACGCAACTAATTCCTGAATCACTTCTGTTGCTTGAGGAACAGTAAAGGTTAACTCAATCCCCCGCATACCGCCTGCTACAATGGCTTGACTAGCTTTTAGCGCTTCCTCTTTTGTCTTTCCGCGAACCACAGCAATCACGCCAGCATTTTCTAATTTTTGTAAAATTGATACTCGCTTCAACAGACTCCCTCATTTCTTATTTAGAAATATATATTTATTATAAAGAAATTCACAACTTCATTATACAGATAAAAAAAGAAAATGCAAACGTTTTTACAAAAATAAAAAAAGAAAGCCAAACAAAAATCCCAATCGACTTTTGTTTGGCTTTCTTTTTCTACTATAATTTCGCTTCAATCGCTGCTTTTGTTGCTAAAAGGGCTTGATTAATCGTCGTTTTATTTTCCTCTGTCAAACGATATTTCGGCATGCTCACACTAAAAGCACCCGCAATTTCGCCATCTTTCATTAAAGATACTCCGCTACAGAAAATATCTTGTTCAATTTCTTCATCATCGTAAGCAACCCCCGTTTGTTGCACTTGTTTTAATTCTTTTTTCAAACGCAAGGGATTGGTAATCGTATTTTCGGTATAGGGAATTAATGTCTGCGTATCTAAATATTGTTGCACTTGTTCTTCCGAAAATTCTGCTAAAACGGCTTTACCCATGGCCGAATTATACAAAGGTCGAGTAATTCCCACTTTCGAGGACATGCGAATCGTTTGATTTTTCGGTTCTAATTTATTGATATACAGAATTTCATTATTATTTAAAATCCCTAAATGAATGGTTTCATCGACCGTATTTTGAAGGTTTTCTAAATAAGGTACCGCAATTTCAGCTAAATCGATTTGCTCCACACTTTGATTCGCATAGCGAATCAATTTTGTTCCTAAGCGGTACGTCTTGTTCGTGTCTTTTTGAACATAGCCAATTAATGTTAAGGTTTCTAAAATTTTGATTGCCGTTGATGCCGTCATTTCGGTATTCTTTGCAATTTCCTGCAAGGTTTGATCGGGTTGTAAACTTAGACAGTCCATGATTTTAGCCGCTTTTAATAAGACTGTTCCGTAAGGTTTTGTTTCTTTCATCGAAACCCTCCTTTTCCATATAAGAAATTATATAGAAAAATAAAGAAATTGCAAGAAAAAAAGAACTCGAAGATTCATTCAGTAACGTTTTACTTTCACTTCAGGTCTTTCTCCCAGTCCTATTTCATTCTTATTTTCTTTTCTTTAACTCATCAGAAACATCTGCATCCTTAGGAATTAAAAGATACTCACTGACTTCTGTGGTTTCATTAAATACGACATATAATTTTTGTTCTTCATCGAAATCGCCCAAATCAATCGCTACGTAATTGGGACAAACTTCTGAGATACCATGAAACATTTGACTAAAGATTTTTTTCGTCATCCCCACATTACGATGCTGCTCTTCTGCTTTTTCCACCGCACTTTGTAACGTATATCCTTCATCCAAAAAACGCTTGATCCAATGCACTTTGACGACTGTATGTAACCGATATTTCCGTGGACCGTTTGCGTCTTTCGCAATAGAAGAAATATACCCTTTTTCTTCCCAATAACGAAGTTGACGTGGCGAAACTTCAGCAATTTCACTTAGTTCACTAATTCCTATCAACAAATTTTCTTCATTTAACAAACGCTGAATCATTTTTGACCACATTAGTTTAACTTCCTTTCCCTTATCCTTTCCTTAATTGTAGTTTTTTTTACACATTTGTCAAGTAAGTTGACAAAGATTCTAATTAGTTGTAAAGTAGTTAATGCAATTTAATTTGAAACTTACAGAAAAAGGAGCGATATATGTGACTTCACAACAACCTGTGGATATTCACGGAAAACCTTATAACCGGTCGTTACTAGTCGGTGTTTTACTAATCGGAACATTTTGTACGATTTTAAACCAAACACTTTTAACGACGGCCTTACCTACATTAATGAAAGAATTTGATATCTCAGCTTCAAGTGTACAGTGGCTAACCACTGGATTCCTACTTGTGAACGGCATTATGATTCCCATCAGTGCTTGGTTGATTAACAAATTCAGTTCAAAAAAATTATACATAACAGCGATGTCAACGTTCTTAATCGGAACCATCATCTGTTTTGTAGCGCAAGACTTCGGCATGTTATTGACTGGACGTCTTGTTCAAGCCGCAGGGGTCGGCGTATCTATGCCTCTTTTACAAACAATTATGCTTTCAATTTTCCCGCCTGAAAAACGTGGCGCTGCCATGGGCACAACGGGAATTGTTATCGGATTAGCACCCGCTTTAGGTCCAACATTATCTGGTTGGATTATTGATTCTTATACATGGCGTGACCTTTTTGGGATGGTCATTCCAATTGTTGTTTTAGTCCTAATTTTGGCTTCATTTTTAATGAAAAATGTCATCCAATTATCTAATCCAAGTATCGATGTCTTATCGGTCATTCTTTCTACTCTCGGATTCGGTAGCTTACTTTACGGCTTCTCAAGCGTTGGTGATAAAGGGTGGGGTAGCCCGCAAGTCTATGGATTCTTAATTGTTGGTGCGATTGTTTTATGTCTTTTTACATATCGACAATTGCATTTAGAACAACCTTTCTTAGAACTACGCGTTTTTAAATCAAAAGTCTTTACTGTTGCAGCCATTTTATCTGGCGTAACCAACATGGCAATGATTGGTGCCGAAATGGTTTTACCTTTGTATATCCAAAATATTCGTGGCGAATCTGCCTTCCATTCAGGGTTAATGCTTTTACCAGGAGCGTTAGTCATGGGACTTATGATGCCAGTAACGGGTCGCATTTTTGATAAAATTGGTGCCCGTCGTCTTGCGATTACTGGGATGTTTATTTTAACAGCTGCAACGTTACCGTTTGCTTTCTTAACAAAAGCAACACCTATTATTTATATCATTGTCCTATATGCGATTCGGATGTTTGGTATTTCGATGGTCATGATGCCTGTAACAACTTCTGGCATGAATGCTTTACCAATGAATTTATTAAGTCACGGAACTGCTGTAAACAACACCTTCCGACAAGTAGCTAGCTCAATTGGAACAGCTGTTTTGATTAGTGTTTTAACAAATGTTACCAAAGACGGCTTACCTGCATCAGACTTATTAAAAACAGCCCCACTCGCTTATCGCGATCAAGCAACAAACGCAACATTAAACGGCTATCACGCAGCCTTCTTCGTGGCAACAATCTTTGGCGTTCTCGGCTTGGCGATTACTTTCTTCTTAAATAAAAAAGAAGCGATGCCGGTTAAGGAAGTAGGTGCAATGAAATAATGATTATTTTTCTTTTAATCCTTTGCGTGTTAGGCTTTGCCTATACGAATGTATTTGGCCGAAAAGTCTGGCATAAATTCTGTATGGTTATTTTTGGTTTAGGCTTCTTAGCTTCGTTAAGTCTTATCGTTTTAAACGATAAAGATCATTTTGGTATGACCGAAGTTACTCAGGACAAAACGTTTGAACTAAAAAGCAGTAGTTCAAGCAAAGATGGCCCCAACATGTTATTGTACCAGCCGTTGGGCGATGGTTCCGAAAAAGTTTATTTATATAACACACCAGATAAAAAGAAACTACAAAAAACAGGAACGGAAAACGTCACAAACACAGTTCAAAAAGATGCTCAAAAAGCCACATTAGTCCAAAAAACGACGAAATGGTCCTATCAAGAGTCTTGGGCCAAAACACTATTTGGCCTTGCTGACAACGATAACCAATTTGCAAAACAAGAAAACACCTTCAACGTTGCTAGTGACTGGCTAGTTTTAAGTGCTGATCAAGCCAAAAAATTAGGCGAATATATGGAACAACATGCCGCTGATATCAAAAAAGAAGGGACTGAAACAGTTGGCAAAAAAATGATGGACGCTATGCTGGCGAATCCATCAATGTCCCAAGAAGAACAAGCAAAACTCACCGAACAATATACCAAAGAGTTTCAACAAGAATTGATTCAGAAAATTCTTAGTGACATGAAGTAAAAAAAGGACTGCCTGAGAAACTTATCAGGCGGTCCTTCTTTTTTAATGATTAACCCAAATATAAATACCTTGTTCTTCTTTTTCAAGAACTTTTGTTTCCGAAAGCAAATTTCCTGTCACCAAATCATATCTGAGAAGCGTCTGACCAGCTAAAACCAACAACTGATTATCTTTCGTTGTATTTACACTATAGATCATAGATTCTTCTAATTCTTCCGTCTTTAACTGTCCATTAATATTTAAAAAATAACTTTCTTCCGTAGCAAGATTAACAATTGACAGTCCCACTTTCCCTAATGCATTTGGCTCGTGATCAATAATCAAATATTCGGACGTTCTACTTTTGTAAATTAGGTTAGGAAAATTCTCTGTCAATTGAATAAAACGTTGATTTTTAGCATCTAAACCCATTTGCATAATTCGATTATCTGGCACATTTTCATAACTTACTCGGTTTCTATGAGCCGTTATCGGCAAGTAAATTTGATTATTTACAATCACAGAAGAAGTAAAACCATAAACATACTCTGGGTTTGTATCTAAAAATATTTCGTCTGTTAATGTCAAATTTTCCCCTTCTTTAAAAATGAACAACGTATTCTCATAAAGTTGTTTTTCTTTGGCTTCCTGACTAGCGACGACATATAGCTTATTTTGTGTTCCTGAAAATTGCGTAACTGGTGTTGTAGATTCATTAAACATGTATGAACTAACTGGATTCCCTTCAGTATCAAAAGAATAAAAACGCTCTGCTTGAACAGTATAAAAATAGTTGGAGCTATAACCAGTACCAGTATAAGGATATTTTTCTGTCTTTCTTTTCAAAAGTTCTCCTTTTAAAAAATCAACACTCACTATAAATTCATCCTTAGTGCTGCTCAAAAGATCACCCGTTGAAAATAGTAAATAGTGGGATTGTAATCTTCCTTTTGAAAACCCTGTTGGGACAATCTCTGGTAGATTCACACGACTTCGCTTATGTTTTTTGATGTCATTTTCAGAAAACATGAATGAATAAATCGCTTGGGTTGATAATACATAAAAATCTGTTTCTTCTTGCACAACAAAAGATTGCTTTTTTTCTTCTATCAATTTGTCTTTTACAACAAATAACATTATTCCAATACTAATCAAACTAAGAAATCCTGCTACTATTTTTTTCATATTTTCGTTGTATTTCTATATGTAATTGGCGCCTGAACTTTTTTAAACAATTGTCTTATACTCACTATATTATTCCCTAGACAGCTTTGATACCTTTCTTCTACAGTCCATTCTACATAACCAACCAACAACAGTCTAACCGTTTTTTTCATTTTCTCTCCTCCTATTAAAACAATATGCTTCCATTGTGACCATGCACAACAAAAGCATATCATTCAATCTTTTAACAAACAATCTCATTTCAGATTATTTGAACTGTTTAGAAAAAACCAAAAATATATCTTTTTAATTATAAATCGCTTTAATCGGATCCATCCTCGAGGCACCAATTGCTGGAATAATCCCGAAAAAGATACCTGTGAAGACAGAAACCAATGTTGAAATGGCAAAGATGGACGGCGTAATAATTGGCGTAATCGAAATATACCCACCGACCACAGTTGCCAATAAATAGCCGCAGCCGACACCAATCAAACCACCAATCAATGTGATAAACGCTGCTTCCATTAAAAATTGGAATAAAATGACTCGTGGTTTAGCACCAATGGCCCGACGAATCCCGATTTCTCGTTTCCGTTCCGTGACAGACACATACATGATGTTCATGACGCCAATTCCCCCGACTAATAGGGAGATTGCAGTAATTGCCATCAGAAACATCGTCATACCCGTGACCATTTCTTCCATTTGTTGTTGGAGTTGTTGGTCTTGGTCATTTTCTTTAAACGTTCCTTTCACTTCAGGATGATTTTCACTTAAAATAGTGATTGCCTGTCCTAAAATTGCTTCACGGTCCGCTCCCTCACGAACCTTAATATTGATGCCACTAATTGCTTTTGTTTTCGCTAATTTATTGTATGATTCTCGAGAAACAAAACTGCTCATAGCAGTTGCCCAATCATCGTTCATACCCAAACTATCTAAATCTTTTGGTGCTAAAATACCAATCACCTTGTACATATAACCACCAATTGAAACAGCTTTTCCAATGAGTTGGCTAGGATCATCAAGCCGAATTTGCGCTTCAAAGATGTCATGATTTAAGACAATCGCATCTGTATTTGCATCGCTCGGTTGAAAATCACGACCATATAAAATATCATTCTGCCCTTTAGTCGACGTAATGGATAAATTCGCTTGCGCCCCAAAATAATCCATTGGTACAAACAAATTGTCTCCGCCCCCCATCATTGATTCACCATATTGAGGGTAAATACTTTCAATTCCTTGAATGTCTTGTAATTTTTTCAAGTCCACTCGGCTAAACGTATAATCTGGCTCTTCGTAGGACATAAAATTGTCACTGCTACCATCTGACATTGTATAATGAATCTTCAAAACATCCGCGTTCACTGCACTGGATGCCTTCACAACTTGACGCTTCATCCCTTCACCTAGTGCAGAAATCGTTACGACTGATGTAATCCCAATAATAATCCCGACCATCGTTAAAAATACCCGCAACTTATGTGCCTTTAAGCTTAAAAAAGTACTAACAAATAAATTAGCAATCATCTAATCACCTCTTCTTCCAAAAAGCGACCATCTTTCATATGAATCACTCGTGAGGCATATTTTTTCATATCTTCATCATGTGTCACCATGACAATTGTTTTGCCCTGTTCATTCAATTCTTTCAATAATTCCATGATTTCTGTACCCGTTTCACTATCCAATGCCCCAGTCGGTTCATCAGCCATAATCAATAATGGATCATTCACCAAGGAACGAGCAATGGCTACTCTTTGTTGCTGTCCTCCAGAAAGTTCAGTAACTTTTGATTTGGCTTTTGTTTCCAAACCGACAATTTTTAGGTACTTCTCAGCAATCGCTTTTTTCTCAGCGCGGCTTTTTTTCCCTTCATAAACACAGGGCAATTGAACATTTTGACTAACATTTAAGGAATTAATCAAGAAAAATTGTTGAAAAATAAACCCTAGATATTCATTGCGAAAGGCTGATTTTTTATTTTCAGACAATTTTGAAACATCTGTTCCTGAGAAATGATAGCTTCCGTCTGTTAAGCGATCCAAGAAACCAATAATGTTCATCAGCGTTGTCTTACCACTACCGGACTTCCCCATGATTAAAATGAACTCTCCTTGATGGATGGTCAAGTTCAATTCTTTTAAAACATGTAGTTTTTCCTTACCTACTGGATAGAACTTGTTAATGTCCCGCAATTCAATGAGGGGTTGATTTGTATTGTTTGCTTCCACCATCAAGCCCTCCTATTTCGACGCATCTGTCATTGATTCGTTGGTTGCTGATTCATCAGAAGCAATCGCTGCATCTGATTCAACAATGTCACCGACTTTTACTGGTTTTTTTGAAGAAATAACCACTCGGTCGGCTGATTCTAAGCCAGATTCAATCGCCATTTTGTCGCCATTTTCTTGCCCGACTTGGACGTCACGACGAATGATGGTTCCAAAATCATTCACTAAAACGTAGGCCTGTTCACCCTCTTTTTGAATCGCTTTTTTCGGTAACTCAATCGCCCCTAAATCGCCTAAATCAATGGTTGCTTGCATATGATAGCCATTTTTGACTTTGTCTAAATTGGCCAACGCAATTTTGACGCTATAACTAGACATCGTCGTGCCGCCCTCTGGATTGCCACTCGCGGCATCGCTGTTGCCTTCAGGAGGATTATCATCGATGTAAGAAATTGAGCCATCCACAACCACATTATTGGAAACAGAAGTTAGTTTAGCTTTTTGCCCAACACTAATTTTAGTCAAATCCTTTTCATTCACTTTCCCAGCTAAATAGAGATCTTCTGAAGTTAACCGTAAAATCGGTGAATTGGCGTCTTTTACTTCTGGAATTGATACGCGACCTTTGAAATTAGCTTTTGTGGAAATATATTGCTTCGCTCCTAAATCCGCTAAGGTTTCATTGGTGAAGGCAATCTCTTCATCTACCGCATCGACTTCTGTTTGATATTGTTCATTTAAATCATCCCCAGACATCGTGCGGTCTTCTTCTTTAGTTTTATTAAATTTATCAATGGCCCGATTCCACTTATTATAGATATTCGCCCGCTTCGTTTCTAATTTGGCTAAGCTATTTTGTTGTGCCTCAATTTCTTTTGTGACCGCCTCATCTTCATAAGTAAATAATTCTGTGCCTGCATCTACGACATCGCCGTTTTTCACCTTAATCTCTGGATCCTTTGTTATTTTTTGATCACGCGCAAAGGCTTCCATTTGTTCCGGTTGGATGACACCGTTAATATAAATTTGTTGCAAGTCGGGAACGTCAAAATAGTCAATTCCCCAGTCATCTTTAGGCGCTTGCTTGACAGCTACTTGTTGTGCATTTTTATTTAACGCATTCACAGTTACGATGCCCCCAACCGCAATTACCGCAACTGCCCCCAATATAATGATCGTTTTCTTCTTCATTTTCTTCGTTTCATCTCCTCATTCTGTCTATTTTCCCAACAAACTAAATTGCTCGGTCGTTCACTTATAACTATTTAACCATGCTTGAATTCAAGAAACAAGGGCCTTTCTCTAGGCCTTTAGTCTGATTTATTTCATTTTTGTTCATTTTTTTATTTATTTCACGACAATAAATAACCATTGTTGGGTCTTTGTGTTTCAACAATATAAAAAGGTTATTTTTATGTTATTTATAATTAAACTATACGCAATCGAGATTTTTTGCTTCTTTTTTTATTTAAGGTACACTAGAAGAAACAATTGAAAGTGAGGGCTTGCCATGAAAATCATTATTTTTGGCGGTAGCGGTTTTTTAGGTCAACAAATCGCGAAAATTTTAGTCCAACGCCAACATCAAGTCATCAGTGTTTCACGTCATGGAAAGCCTGCCACGCTCTCCGCATCTTGGAGCCACCAAGTGCAGTGGGTATGCTCCGATGTTACTCGTGACACGAATTGGCAAGAACAAGTCCAACGTGCTGACTGGGTCATTGATACAGTAGGTATTTTATTTGAAAATCCACGAAAAAAGAAAACCTATCAACGGCTAATTCTGACGCCAGTGAAAAAAATCAGCTCTTTTTTAGCACAACAAAAAAAGCCAGCTAAGTTTTTATTTATTTCAGCCAATACTGTTCCTTTCCCTTTGAGAAAATATATGGATGCCAAATTGGCAGCGGAGGAACTAATCCACCAAGAAGTCGCCGAAGCAGTGATTTTTTATCCTAGTTTACTTGTAGGTCAAGAACGTACCGGCACCATACTTTTTAGTAAATGTATTTATTTTTTTAAGAAAATCCCCTTTTTAAAGAACTTATTTATTGGCTATGATCCTGTGCCTGTGGCAGAAATGGCACAAGAAATTGTTCACGTTTTAGAAGGCGGCAATTCTATTTACACACACAGAAGGACCCGTTAACAAGTTATCTCCCAATCGTCTCTGTCTAGAGGCGGTTTTTTTGTGTTACAATACAACTGTTCGAAGGAGAGAAGAAGCATGAAAAAAATTGCCATTATTGGCGGCGGCATTATCGGAATGACGTTAGCTAATTATTTAGATCCACAAAAATTTGACATTACCGTTTATGATGAAGGGCTCGGCCAAGCGACTAAAGCGAGCGCTGGGATTATTTCCCCTTGGCTATCCAAACGTCGGAATAAGAAATGGTACCAATTAGCGCGAGAGGGCGCTGCCCTATTTCCAAAGCTAGTCAAAGATTTTCAGCTGACGGAGGATATTTATCGTCAATCAGGGACAGTCATTTTGCGCCCGGCAGCCGCTTTGGCAGACTTAGCCCATTTGGCAGAAGAGCGTAAGCAAACTGCACCTGAAATTGGAGAAATCACGATGTTGTCAGCGGTTCAAACAGCGAAGTTCTTACCGCTACTTAAGGAAACTCCCTCACTTTTTATTTCTGGTGGCGGTCGCCTAGATGGACCAGCTTATCTAAACCATCTTCAGAAACGCGCCGAAGCTAAAGGGGTCACTTTTTGTTCACAACGGGCGTACTTTCGACAACTGAATCAAGGGTGGGAAATTGTCACAAATTCAGGAAAAAAGAGCGTTGATTTTCTCGCTTTAACACCTGGTCCTCATTTAAAGGAATTACTCGCTACTTTAAATTTATCTGTGGACATTCGTCCCCAAAAAGGACAATTATTAGTTTTCGAGACCCCTTTTACAAACAGTCAGCAATGGCCTGTTGCTATGTTAGATGGCGAAGCCGATTTAATTCCTTTTAATCAAGGAAAAATTTTATTAGGTGCCACCCACGAAAATGATCAAGCCTGGGATTTAGAAGAGACTGTTAGCGCTTTTCAACAACTAACTTCTGGGACTGCACCATTTCTAAAAGAAGCAGAGCAGCTTTTTAAGCAACCCATGCATTACCGCGTCGGTACACGTGCTTATACATCTGATTTCGCTCCGTTTTTTGGCCCTTTGCCAGAAATGCCCCACCTTGTGGTTGCTAGCGGACTTGGTTCATCAGGACTCACTACTGGCCCATTCATTGGTTACCAATTAGCTGAATACTTCAATACAGGTGCCTTCAAAGGAGAGCTTTATCAAAAACCACTTAGTCAATATGTTAAAAACAACCCCTCACTTTAATCAGCGAGCGGTTGTTTTTTCCTTTAAATTAAGAAATGTGAAGTATCTTGGTAGAAGGATTTTGTTATTATGCTACTTGTGGTCGCGCATAGCGTTCTACGTTTTGTTTAATATTTTTAACCGTTTCTGGATCTTCAATGCCCGTTACTTCAGCGATCACTGTATCAACGCTTTCTTGGTCAAGCATTTCCTGTAATTGACGGCTTTGTTCATCTTCTGGATCATGATAATTAAAGACAATACCAATCATTGCTAATAAATGCGGCGACACTAGATTGCGTTCCTGTAATTCACGGATTGGTCGAATAAACCGTTCTTGCGCACCTAATTTTCTGATTGGTGTCCGTGCTACACGTGTAATAGCATCTGAAATATATTTATTTTGGAAACGTTGAATAATTTTTTCAATATAGGCTGCATGTTCTTGTTCATCAAAATTCCATTTAGCCACTAAAAGTTTACCGGTTTCCTGCAAAACTGATTTGAGTTGTGCTACCACTAAGGCATCCTGCATCGCTTCGTCAATGGTTTGATAGCCTAACAACGCCCCTGTATAGGCAACTGTAGCATGGCCAGTGTTTACACTAAATAATTTTCGTTCAATATACGGCTCTAAATCAGCAACGTAATGAACGCCTTCTAACTGAATCTCTTTGGCTTTTCGGTTGGTATCATCAATGACCCATTCACAAAAAGGCTCAACTTGAACAAAAAGTGGATCTTCATGTTTTTGTAATGGAACAATCCGATCAACTGCCGCATCAGGAAAACCAATCCATTGTTCAGCATAAGCTGGGTTTTTCAAATATTTGGCCACTTCTTCTGCTAAAAAGGTTGAACCACCAATCATATTTTCACAAGCGATAATATCCAGCGGCTTTTGACAATTTGCTTCGGCACGTGCATCAATTCCTTGGGCAATTAATTCAGCAATTCTTGGTAAAATATTGGGACCAATCGCCGTCGTGACTAAATCGGCTTCCGCAATTGCTTCTACTACTTTTTCTGGTTCTGTCATGTTATTTAATCCGGTCACATTTTCAACGTTAATTTGTTGATGTGAGGCATCGGCCAATTCAATTGTATAACTTTTACGTTCTTTTAACGCTTGAATGATGGTTTCATTAACATCCACAAACGTAATATGAAACCCGTTTTTAGCTAAAATTTCGCCGATAAAGCCGCGTCCAATATTTCCTGCTCCAAAATGTACTGCGTTCATTCTTATTCTCTCCTTTAAGCAATGGCTAAATTTTCTGTTATTTCTTCTTTACTTAATGCATCGGCAAGTTGCACCACGTTATCCATATCACTACAATAAAGTGCAATTTGTTGGACTAATTGCAAATGTTCTTCACCGACTCCGGCAATCCCAAATAATACGGTAGCAATTTTTTCATCTTCTTCGGTGCCAAAATTAACGCCCTCTGGGACTTGCACTACACAGATTCCTGATTTTTTCACTAATTTTTTGGCTTCTTCTGTTCCATGAGGAATGGCAATAAAATTCCCCATATAAACAGATAGCAATTGGTCTCTTTCAATCATTGCTTCGATATAAGCGGGCTCAACACAGCCTGCCTCGACTAGTTTTTCGCCGCAAAAGCGAATAGCTTCTTCTTTTGTATTAAACTGTTGATTTAATTCAATTGAAATATTCGTAAGATTTTCCATTGTTTTCTTCCTCTCTAGGCACTTTCTTTTAAGAGCGAAACCACTGTTTCATATTTTTGGGGATTAACCATACTTTTTACTGATAAGTGTGTCGCTTTCGGTGCTTTTTTACGGGCTTGTTCCGTTAGTTCAGCTTTTGTGACAATTAAAGCCTGTGTTTGTTGAGTTAATTCATTAATATTAATTTTTCGAATCGGCATTGAAATTTTCTCTTTATCTAAAATTTCTTCTAAGACTTTCATTCCCATCGTTGCTGACCCGACACGGTCATCGTGAACCAAAAGAATCTCATTGACATTTGCTAAATCTCCCTCAATTTCAGAAGCAGGTTTTGCTTTGGAGGCTGTTGGTTGTGCGTCGTTTTTTTCTTTGGTACCTGATAGTTCAGCCACAATTTCATCATAACGTGGTGAGTTCAAGAAATTTTCAACTGCTACAAAAGTTGCATTAGGTGCTTTCTGTTTGGCCCGTTCTTGCAATTCCGCTTGTGTGACAATCAATGTATTTCCCTCATCGGTCAAATTATTAATGGCCCGATTCGTCACAGTTTGTACTAAACCAGCCTCTTGGACCTTTTTCCGTAAGATAGACGCACCCATTGCACTAGAGCCCATCCCAGCATCACAAGCAAAAATAATTTGTTGAATTCCTGACAATGAAGCACTACCATTTGCGACAGTTAATCCTTTTGATGCTGCTTTAGCAGCTTGGGTTTCTTTCACTTTTTGGGCAAATTCATCACTTTCTTCTTTCGCATCTGCTTTTAAAATGACTGCGGATACTGCAAAGGAAACAGCAGTTGCTGCTAAAACACCTAAAATAACTGGTAAGTAAGAACCCATTGGTGTCATCGCTAAAATAGCTATAATGGAGCCTGGTGAAGCGGGCGCACGTAAACCAGCATCTAACGTTTGGAAAACTAAACTACCTGTCGCGCCACCTGCAATAACCGATAAGAATAATAACGGTTTCATCATTACATATGGGAAGTAAATTTCGTGGATACCACCAAGGAAATGAATAATTATTGCTCCCGGCGCAGAAGATTTTGCCGCACCTTTTCCAAAAAACATAAATGCTAATAAGACACCTAACCCAGGGCCAGGGTTTGCTTCTAATAGGAAAAGAATTGATTTGCCAGCCGATAAGACTTGTTCTGTCCCTAAGGGTGTTAAAATGCCATGATTAATCGCATTGTTTAAAAAGAGCACTTTTGCCGGTTCAATAAAAATACTCGTTAATGGAATCAAATGAGCATTTAAAATGATTTCCACACCACGTGCCATTGCAGCAGTCAGCGCATCGACAATTGGGCCAATCGCTGAAAAACCAAGTAAAGCTAATGCAAAACCAATCAATCCAGCTGAAAAATTGTTTACTAACATTTCAAAACCAGCTTTAATCCGATGTTGGAAATACTGATCAAATTTCTTAATTGTAAAGCCACCAAGTGGACCCATAATCATGGCACCTAGCATCATCGGAATATCGGTTCCCACAATCACGCCCATTGTCGCAATTGCGCCGACTACGGCACCGCGATCACCTGCAATTACTTTCCCACCAGTGTAGCCAATTAATAATGGAATTAAATAGGTCAACATTGGGCCAACCATCGTGGCAAAGGCTTTATTTGGCAGATATCCATCTGGGATAAATAGCGCTGTCAAAACGCCCCACGCAATCAACGCCCCGATATTGGGCATCACCATGCTAGATAAGGTGCTGCCAAGTCTTTGGACTTTCGCTTTAATTGATACTTTATTTTTTTCTGGTACTTGTTCCATTTTTATTCCCCTTCTCTCAAGTAACTTTTCTTGTTGACTAAATTGTATCCGCTTTCCGAATCTGGAAAAAGTCGTACTTTGGCACAAACCATTGTGCCAAAAGTTGAAAGAAAAAAGCACGTGTTCTCTAGTTACGAAAACCAGAAAACACGTGCTTATTCCATTTCTAATAATTTCAATAATAAATGAACAACTTTTTATGCTATACTCAAATTGGCGACTTGCCTCGAAAGGAGGTGCATCACATGTACGAGATTGTCACAAAAATTCTTGTGCCGATTTTTGTCGGGATTGTCCTGAAACTTGTAACCATTTGGCTGGAAAAACAGAACGAGGAATAAACAAGTTGCTTCCAGCCGCTGCTGTCTAAACAGCAAAAAAAGACACCCTACTGCAATAGGGTGTCTTTTTAGTGCATCCATGCACGACTTTGTCACAAGTTACTTTAAATTTATCATAGGGCCTATTTTTTGTCAAGGAAACTTCTTATCTTTTTTGTTTAACCTCTTAAATAAAAAATATTTTATTTTTTAATATAAAATTATTTCAATAATTTTTGAACATTTCAGATTGAATTGATTTTTTTCAGACGTAACTTTAGGCTTGAGCCAGAATTTTTTGCGCTTCATCTATTGTTTGACAATCACTGAGCCGCTGAATGTTTTCGAGATCTGAACAGAAAAAAGCTAATTCTTGAAGCATGCTTAATTGCTGTTGACTTTTTAGAGCAACAACAAATAACAAGGTGGCTATTTTTCGATCTGCTTCCGTACCAAAGTTGACCCCATCAGGCACTTGAATAAAGCAAATCCCTTCTTTTAAAACTTGTTCATCTTGTCCTTCCGCATGAGGCAATGCCACGAAGTTACCGATATACACGCTGACTTTTTGTTGGCGTTGATACATTGCTTTGACATAGTCAGGCGTGACTAACTGATTTTTTAGCAGTAACTCACCAGAAGCTGCTAGTGCTTCCTCCCAACTAGCATACGACTGATTCAACATTATTTGCTCCGCTGTAATTTCAAACATCTCTCAACACCTAGCCTTTCATTTCTTCAATTAATAATGACGAAAGCAACTGATAAACAATGGCTTCATTTCCTGAATGAAAAATTTCTGTATTTAAATCATTCATAATAATCGCACCACTGATTTTTCCTAAAATTTTCCCGATTGTTTCATCAATCGGCATCGGCGCTAGCATGAGTAACATACGTTGTAACTGCATCGGCTTTTTATCCATACCTTCAATCATAAGTGGCTGGGCCAGATTAAAAATACAAAAAACAGGCTGTGTCACTGCTGTACTTGAGGTATGGAATAAGGCCATTTCCGTCTGAGGAATCCCAATAGGCGCTTGCTCGTAACGTTTCATCAATTGCTGACAGACGATTGCACTATCGGTGATTAAATCTACGGAAAGTTGCGCGAGAGCTTGTTGAACGGTTTCTGCTAAATCCGCTTGATTATTTAAATCTGCTATGAAAAATGTTTCTAATAGTTTACTAATTTCTTCCATGAAAGCGACCACCGTTTCGTAGCTTTCTTCGCCACCTATTTTTTTCACAGGCGCTTTCCTAAGCGAGCGTTTTTCGTGACTAATCCGCTTAAACTCTTCTTTCAATTGGCGGATTTCATCGTCTAAAAGTAACGGTGAGATTAATTTATATTTGCCATTGTATCCTGGTAATAACGAAGTGGAAATCACTAAGTCATAGTTTTCCTCAACATTCACCTTACCTAAATCCGCAATCCGAAAAAAATGAATCTGGTTGATAAAAGGAAAGTAGCGCCGTAATCGCATTTCCAGCATACTTGTCGAAGCCAAACCGCTAGGAGAAAAACCAGCAATATCAACTTCCATAATTTTGGGACTCCGCTCTAAAGAATTAGCAAAATGAAGTACCATGTAGGCAATTTCCTCTTCCGATAGATTCTTTTGCGGAAAAATTTGCGGCAACGCTTGGCGTAAAGCCGCAGCTATTTCTTGATATTGATTCATGATCCGTTCTAAAATGGGATTTGTTAAATCTTCTTCTTGTAAAACCGCCCGAGAAAAAACACCTGATAAATGCGTCAACAACATTTTATACAAATTGGTATCTTCGAAAAAATTAACTTCCGTTTCTTGACTTACTGCTTCAATCAGTTGTTTCACTGCATAAGCTAGCTGAGTGTCAAAATGTTCATCAAAAAAATCTTCATCAAAAGAATTAGAAAAATCACTTAATAAGCTAGCAAAAAAAACAATCTCATTGACAGCGTATAGTTGTTTCGTTTCAGCAGCGACTTTTGAAAAAAGTCGTTTAGAACAATTTAGAAAGGCCTTATTCATCTGCCCAGTATAGGTCTCATCAGCTAAATAAAAACCTGCAGTGACTCGATCCATCGCAATTGTTAACATTAAAATCAAATGTTGTAATTTGCGATCACTTAATGCTGGAAATAAAGTTTCTACTTCTGGCTGAACAATTGTTTGTGCAAATGCTAAATGTTCTGCATGAATAAACTGAAAGAAAAAATGGTCGTTTGTCGTTAATTCGGTAAAATGAAAAAATTGGTACTCATTAATTTCCATACTTAGAATATTCGCCATTAGGAGACGGCGATATTTTTCAGAACCAGTCACTTCATAGCCTTGATTCCGAGAAATCGTCAACGGAATCCGAGCAATCCGTGTTTCTAATTGTTTAATATCGGCATAAAAAGTCGTATTACTAATACAATACGTTTCCAGAAAATAATGCATAGAGACTGGCTCTTTTGTTTGCAGTAATGTCAATAAAATCGCATGTTGCCGCGCCAAAGTAGAAAGTTCCTGTGTCTCTTCTCCTAAAATAGCAGCCTGAATTTCCGTCATCGCTGCTTCATCTGCTTGAATCGAAAAGCGCCCACGAGCTACTTTTTCCAACGTCGCGCCCATCGATGCTAGCGAGGTTTCTAAATTTTCTAATTCACGATATACCGTCCGGCGGCTAACCTTTAACAAATTCATCATGCGGTTTACTGAAACGGGGGTAGGACTATTCACTAATTCCGTTAATAGAACAGTTTCTCTTGTCGTTAAAAACATCTATCAGCTCCTCCTTCCAGCCATTCTTGATACTCTTTCTTATTCAAAAAACTAGTAACTACGTATAAATTTTGTTGCGTTAGATCTAAATGATAGGCTTGCGCCAGTTCACGAGTCACTACGTAGGTTGTCTCCTTGGTAAAAAAGACTGTTTCCAGTGGTTCTTTAGATACTTCAATCGCGACTCCTTGTTTCGCCGCTTGTTGCCGCAATAATTCCATTCCCATTGTTTGCGATCCTCGAACATTCTCGGCATATAAAAAAACAAGCTTCTGTCTTTGTTTTGTCGGGTTCGTTTCAGTAGACTCTAAACCAAGTGAAGATTGCTCTTGAGAAGAAGCAGTCAGTTTGGCTAAAACTTGCGGGTAATAGGATTTAATTTCTAAAAAATTTTGAACACTCACCATATCCTTTTCTGGGACGTACTTTTGTGCTAACTGTTTCAATTCTGCTTGAATGACCACTAATGTCTTAGGCTGCCACTTCATTTGATGAACGGACTGGTAAGTCACAGGCATCTCCAAGTTCACAGCTTTTAATTGTCGGCTTAGCAAACTAGCCCCCATGGCACTTGAGCCCATTCCTGCATCACAAACAAATAAAATTTGCTGATAGTTAGGTGTGACTGTTTCCACTTGGTCTTCCTCCTTCATCTTTATCATTGAAACTAGTTCAATTCCTCGTTGACGTTTTAATAACAAGCTTGCTATTGCAAAAGAGCAAAGAAAGCTAACAAAAATTCCACTAAAAACCGCCAGCCTTGCCTCAGTCGGGGCATTGGCTAAAATCGCAACCAATGAACCTGGCGAAGCTGGAGCACTTAGCCCCCCATTAAATATTTGAAAAACAAGCGTACCACTCATTCCTCCAGCAATTACTGCTAAAAATAAGCGCGGATCCATCAAAACAAACGGAAAATAAATTTCATGAATGCCCCCAATCAATTGAATCATGGTGGCGCCTCCTGCTGTTTTTCGTTGTCCTACAGGCCCAAACAGCAGAAAAGCAACCAAAACGCCCACGCCTGGTCCAGGGTTTGTTTCCAATAGAAATAAAATGGACTGACCTGTTTGACTAGCACCTTCTAAACCTAGAGGCGTTAATAAGCCATGGTTAATCGCATTATTAAAAAATAACACTTTTAAGGGTTCTAAGAAAACGTGAACCAATGGTAAAAGATTGGCTTCAATTAACCAAGAAGAAAATTGATACAGCCAAAAACTAGCGCTTTCAACAGCCGGAGCTACAACCAGAATACCAAAACAGCACAGCAGTCCTCCCACAATTCCTGCTAAAAAGTTTTTAGTCAGCATCTCATAGCCTTCTTTAACTTTCGGTAAGAGAATTTGTTCAATTTTGGCGAAAGTATATCCTGCTAAAGGTCCAATAAACATGGCACCAAACAACTGTGGAACATCTGTGGAAACAATCACGCCCACTGTCGCGATAGCCGCAACGACGCCGCCACGTTGTTCCTCGAACATTTTTCCGCCTGTAAAACCAATTAAAATCGGTAAAACAACTCGAATCATTATCGTTTCGACTTCAGAAAGAGCTAGCCGTAGATTTCCAGTCGTATAGCCAGCCACCAAAGACAATAAGCTCCACGCAATAAAAATACTCAAATTTGGCATAATCATCCCACTCAAACGATGACCAAAACGACGTAAATAGGGAGTTACTTTCACAAACTTATGTTTAAAAAAGAGCGAATGCATTTCTTTTTCCTTCATATTCCTTGTCCCTCGCTCTCTATGTAGATAATTAGAATACTTCTATTATATGAAATTTCACAAAAAAATAGTATAGATTTTTGTAAAATAATTCTTTTATGCACCTCACAAGAGAATCCGTTTACATTAATAGAAAAAACTTTTATACTAAAAGAAAGAAACTCTTCGGATTGGAGGCCAATTATGGCAGTCAAAGCAATTGTAATGGATATTGATGGTACCTTGTTAACTTCAGAAAAAAAGATTTCACCAAAAACGCGACAAGCATTAGTAGCTGCACAAAAGCAAGGCCTATCACTGATTTTGGCTTCTGGCCGCCCGACTAACGGTATGCGGCCCTTAGCAGATGAATTGGAGATGGCTCATTATAATGGACACCTACTTTCCTATAACGGCGCTTGTGTCACCCATCATGGCAGTCAGCAACAACTATTTAACCAGACAATTTCAAAATCATTGAGTCAACAAATTTTAGAGCATTTGAAACAATTTGACGTAATTCCAATGATTAATGATGAAACATTTATGTATGTCAATGATGTTTTTCATAACACCTTACATTTAGAGACTGGTGATTTTAATATTATTGAATATGAATCACGGGGCGGCAACTTTCAATTATGTGAGTGGCATGATTTAGCCGCCAGACTAAACTTTCCCTTGAACAAAATTTTAATTGCTGGTGAACCCGCCTATTTACAAAAATATCATGAGGCCATCTACGCGCCTTTCAAAGAAACCGTCACCGCTGCTTTTTCCGCTCCTTTCTATTTTGAATTTACCGCCAAAAATATTGATAAAGCGCGTTCTTTAGAAAAACTAACCCTACAGTTAGGCATAACTGCTGAAGAAGTAATTGCTTTTGGTGATGGTCACAACGACTATACAATGTTGGAATGGGCCGGCACAGGGATTGCTATGGAAAACGCTGTTGACGAGCTTAAAAACATCGCAACAGAAGTCACTTTATCCAACGACAATGACGGCATCGCTGTTGCATTAGCCAACTTTCTTTAAGATCGTTGGTTGATGCAAGCGTACGCCGTCATTTTTTATTGCCTATTCAAATGTCGTGATTTTTTCTGGTGCTAAACGAACAGATTCATAGCCAGTTTCCATGCCCTTACCCACAGATAAAATCATTACTGGGACATAGCGCTCTTGATCTAAACCAAATGTTTCGGCTAATTTTTCCGCTTCAAAACCACCGATTGGATTTGTTTCATATCCGTGAGCTCGGGCCACTAACATAAATTGCATAGCTGCTAAACTCGCATCAATTTTTACGATGTCATTCATTTGTTCTCTGCTTAAACTTTCATAATGGGGAATAATCGCCGCTAATTGTTGGTCCCGCACTTCTTTAGGCATTTTACCACTAGCATAGGCTTGATTGTAAATTTCCTCTCCTCGTTCATGGCAGTTTAGATCACCAAAAATTAAGAGCATTGCAGAAGATGTTTCATTTTGACGCGTATTAAAGCGAATTAAGGGTTTTAATTTTTCTTTGCCTGCTTCACTTTCCACTACGACAAAACGCCAGGGCTGCATGTTAACAGAAGAAGGGGCAGTGGTCGCTTCTTGAATCATTGTTAACATTTCTTCATGAGAAATTTTATGGGTTTCATCGTACACCCGAACCGATTTGCGGCCAAAAACAATCTCTGAAAAATCATTCGTTGTATATGTTGTCATTCTATCATACCTCTTTCGTTGTAATGCTTTGATCTAGTTTTGTCAAAAGTTCTTTTAACTGGCGACAGTCGTCCTTTGTAAATGTACTGGGAATAATTTCTGTTACCGTTTGTTGCTTGGCTGTACATTGCTGTAGTTCTTGTTGTGCTTTTTCTGTTAAATGCACTAGCACTTCCCGATTATTTTCTGGATTTCGCTGTCGTGTCACATACTGTTTCTCTTCTAAAATTTTCAAATGGCGAGTGACCGCACCACTATCGATTTTTAAGTGTTCTTGAATCTCCGTTTGAAGACACGGCTGACGTTCTTTTAAAATCATCAGCAACTCATAACGAGTCAAACTCAAGCCAACTTGCTCTTCAAAAACTTTGGTAATTTTTTGATCTAATACCTTTAACTGACATAATAATTGGCTAACTTCCCGTAATGATAACGACATAGTTTCCTCCTCGAAAAGATGACTCGTCAACAATTGACTAGTCAACTATAACTGTTTCTTTCTAAAAATGCAACCTTTTTTACAAGAAAAATAGAACAATTGACAGGGAGAAACTACAGTATTCCCCATCAACTGTTCTATTTTAATCAATCTATTTTTCGGTAACAGGTTCTGCTGATAACCGCTTAATCCCTAAACCAGTAAACGCACTGACCATTGAGAAGACAGGCGATAATAAGCTAAAGAAAACAAATGGTAAGTAAGTCAACGTTGGTACGCCAAAGGTCCCCGCTACGAAGCTACCTGCAATCCCCCAAGGAATGAGGTAGTTAATAACCGTCCCGCCATCCTCCAAGGTTCTGCCTAAAACAGTCGGATCCAAGCCTTCTTTTTTGTAAACTTCTTTAAAGGCATTCCCTGGTAAAATAACCGATAGGAATTGTTCACCAATAAAAATATTTACGCCAATTCCTGTTAATAACGTTGATAAAATCAATTTCGGTGTACTGCTCATTTTCTGAGAAACAACTTCCATGACCGCAGAAATCAATCCTAATTCCATTAATAAGCCACCTAGAGACAACGTTAGAATAATAAGTGCAACAGTCGGCATCATACTCATAATTCCGCCACGACTTAGTAATTGATCAATTTGTGCGTTCCCCGTTTGAGAAACAAACCCATTTTCCAACGTGTTTCCTAATGCCTGCAACGATACTTTCGGATTTTGAATAATAATCATAATTACTGCCACAATAATGTTTAACAAAATCGTGATAATCGCTGGAATTTTGCGCCAGGCACAGATTAACATTAAGGCTAATGGTAACAATGACCAAATGGAAATGGTAAAGTGGTCTTCCAATACTTGAATAACTTGAACTACTTCTGTCAGACTAGTATTCGCGTACGTTTGTCCTAAAATCATAAACAAGATTAAAGAGACGATAAATGCTGGTACAGTCGACCACATCAAGTTTTTTATATGTTTAAACAAATCCGCTTCAACAATCGCTGCGGCTAAGTTTGTTGATTCTGATAAAGGTGACATTTTATCACCAAAAACTGAACCAGAAACAATCGCACCCACAACTAAAGCAGGATTTAACCCTAAGGTACTGCCAATACCGAAAAAGGCAATTCCAATTGTTGACATCACTGTAAAAGCACTACCTACTGCACTGCCGACAATCGCACAGACAATAAAAACTGACGGCACAAACCATTTAACACTAATCATTTTAAAACCAAAAACCATAATCGTTGGAATAATTCCTGCTTGAATCCAAACGGCAATCAATGCACCCACTAAAATGAAAATAAAAATTGGAATAATCCCTGGCTTCAAGCCATCAACAATCCCTTTATGCATTTGATCAAATGGTACTTTACGAAACATTGCGTAGCCTAAAATCAATGCAATCACAAACAAAATAGTAATATTTGGCGATATCTTTAAGCCAATTACTCCTGTTGCAATAGCTGCCACAATAATTAATAACACGATACTTGCTTCTCGAACACTCACGGTCTTCTTTTTCTGTTTTTCTTTCATTTCGTTACTCTCCTCTAATCTTTTTTCTGAATACTCTGACATTAAAGGATCTTATGATAACGAATAACCCCTCCACAACTCATTGAAAACGCCTCCTAAAGCTACATAAAAAGAGAGATTCATCCTTAAAGAATAAGGACGAATCTCTCCGCGGTACCACCTTAATTAGAAGCTTACTTGCTTCTCGCTTATGTATTATGTAATTGTTACTACTTATTAGTGTAATTCACAAATAGACTTGATCGATTCGCAGCAACCATCGACTTTCTGAACAAAACATCTATTTCCTACTGGGCTAATAATTTATGAATCTCAATATACCAAGAAGAAACCGACTTGTCAACGAAAATAGTATAAAAAATTTTTTCACACGCCAACAAAAATTACTTTTTCTTTTTGTAAAAATAGAAAAGCGCCTCCGTTCTCACGAAAGCGCCTGTTAATTAATGGGTTGTGCCACCTTGTAGTTGAATATCTTCTTGCGTTTTTACTGCTGCTTCAATCATATAGAACAAAGAATCTGTGATTGCTTCTAATGACATAGAAGCAAACGTTGGTTTATCAATTGTTTGTTCTGGTAGGAACGGAACATGAATAAATCCGCCACGAATAGTTGGATATTTAGTGTTAATTAAGTGTAGTAAGTGATACATAATATCATTACATACAAAGGTTCCTGCTGTATAAGAAATCGCTGCAGGTAATTGATGGTCATGACAATTTTTTACCATCGCTTTAATCGGTAAATTTGTAAAATAGGCTGTTGCTCCATCTTCAACCAACGGCACATCGCTTGGTTGTTGTCCTGCATTATCCGGGATACGCGCTTCCGCTAAATTAATCGCCACTTTTTCAACAGTGACTGTTTGACGGCCGCCTGCTTGTCCAACACAAATCACCATATCTGGTTGATGGGTTTCAATTGCTTCAGCCACTTTTTCACCACTAGTGCCAAAAACAGTTGGCACCTCCACTTTAATAATTTCAGCTCCTGCAATTTCAGCAGGTAATTTTTTGACTGCTTCAAAGGCAGGATTGATTGCTTCTCCTCCAAATGGATCAAAGCCAGTAACGACAACTTTCATTTCGATCATCCTTTCTTATTTGAATAGAATCATATAAACAATTTGGAAAATTAACATGAAAAGTGCAATCGGCAATTGATTTTTAATGACGCCGTACTTATCTTTCATTTCCAACATGGCTACAGGTACGATATTAAAGTTCGCAGCCATCGGTGTTAACAGTGTACCACAAAAACCACATGTTAAGGCAACCATCCCAACTAATGCGGGATCTGCACCTAAAGAAAAGACAAACGGCACACCAATTCCGACTGTCATCACGGTTATTGCTGCAAAGGCATTGCCCATGATAGCCGTAAAAATAACCATTCCCACAGCATAAATAATAATCCCTACATTGACATTTCCTGCTGGTACTACGGCACTAACACCTTTTGAAATAATCTCACCAACACCAGCGCTAGTAAAAACAGCACCTAAACAAGCTAATAGCATTGGCAACGTACTAAGAGGACCGACTGTTTCTAACATTTCCGCCGCATCATCAAAAAATACTTTCGGCGTATTATTTTTAGAAAAGAACATCATGATGAAAATCGCTACAAAGACACCAACACCGACACCGACTAAAGCTCCTAAAGTAGTCAATGTGGCAAAAAGAATTGCAAAAACCCCGATACTTAGTGCGGGAATAAAAATCTTCATTCCTAATTTTTGAGACATTTTTTCCATGTATTCTTTCGAAGGTAAGCGACTTTCTCCTTTTGTCACTTTTTGAAGAATTGCCGGAATTGTCATCACAAAAATAAGTACGCCACAGGCAACTGGTGGGATAAACCGACCAAAACCGATTAAGATCCCTAAAATCCCCCAGAATAAACTAGTCCCATACGCATGTTGATTGGTTTTATCACGAAAACTACGAAAACTTGTATATAACAAGATAATCCCCATAAAAATATAAAGGACTTCCAATAACTTTGCACTCAAATCAATACTTGGATCTGTGAAAAAACTCATTTCAGTCCCTCCTGTCCATAATATTTTTTACGTAATCTTTTTTCTTTTAAAGTAAAGTAAATACTTGCCGAAATTAAGGCAACTAAGGCGACTGGTACTTCCACTAAAGCCAGTTTACCTAATGTCACTTCATAGCCTAAATCTTTCAATGTTGATTGAACAAGCAATGCCCCAGCCCCACCAACAAACAGAACTTGACCAAAGAACCAACAGATATTTTCCATGGCTGAAGCCATCCCTTTTAGTTCTTCTTCATACTCTGGCACCATTGGTAAATTTTTTGATTCAATTGTTCCTAACGCCATTGGCAAAATAATCGGACGCACAAAACCTGCTACCCCACCAAAACTTACGTTAAAAGCGGCGAAGATAATCCGAAAGACACCATAAATGTCAATAATCACACCAGCAGATACCTTTTTGAATCGTTTAATCAACGTAGCCGCTGACTCTTTCAAGCCATTTCTTTCTAACGTTCCTGTTGCTAACATAATAATAATAAAGATAGCCATGCCTCGATTATTCACAAAGGTTGTTCCTAGTGTTTCTAGCATTGATGTCAAACCAAGCCCGCCAGTAAAAGCCGTCACTATTAAAGCAACCATCACAATCAAGATAGCATCAAATTTCAATGCGAAGCCGACAATGACGATCAATACGCCTAATAAAGGTAATAAATCCATCAAATCTCTCCTTCTTAAAATAAAATTTCACTTTCCATTATATGTCAATTTTCGCTCATTTGTAAGACTTTTTTAATTTTTAATGTTATTTTTTCTAAAGACACAGTTTCCAACACTTTTTAGAGCTACCACTCGCACTTTTTTCTTTTTTCCGCTAGAATAAAAGAAACAATAACATTGAGGAGGATTTTTATGTTCCAAACTTTTAGAGAAAATTTTCGGCGCCATACCCTATTGCGCGACGCCGTCTTTATCGTTATCGGAAGTGCCATTGTCTTTAATCCCGGTGCTTTCTTCCAGTTCGTCGGTTATTTAATTGCTGGTTATTTGATGCTTTTAGGGTTAATTAATATTTATGATGACTACAAAATAAAAAAACAAACGGGTAGCTGGGGACTTGGTTTCGTAACAGGTTTAATCTTTGTCGTCTTAGCAGTAGCCTTTTTATTTTTTGCACCAGTGATTGTTTCGATTCTGCCGTTTTTATTAGGGATTAGCATTGTTATAAACGGCCTCGTTCAATTGACTTTTGCTTTAAATACTCGTCAAACAGGCGCGCTTATCTACAGTATTCTGGTTTTAATCGCTGGAGCCGTTTTAGTTTTTAATCCCTTCAAAAGTCTCTTAGTTTTGATGCAAGTCTTTGGATTTATCCTGATTTTCATGGGTGTCATTGAAATTATTGGTCATTTTAGAAATAAAGCTTAACGAAAGGAGCAACTTATGGATAAAGAAAGTACCAAGTGGATCCGCTTTTTAGGTGGGAAAAATTTACTTTACACATTAACTATCCTTTGTCTAATTGCTGTAACTATCTTTTTATTCAACACTGTTTCATTTATCTTTAAACCAATTTTTGTTATTTTTAGTGCCGTCTTAGGCCCGGTACTTTTTGGTATTATTCTATTTTATTTGCTTAATCCAATGGTGAAACGCCTTGAGAAAAAAATTCCCCGTGTTTGGGCGATTGCGATTCTCTATGTCTTAATTATTGCATTACTAGTGTTAGTTGGACTGCAACTTTTCCCAATTATCCAAGACCAAACGGAAGAATTAATCAAACAATTCCCAAGTTTTTGGAAAAGCACGCTCCAAACAGTACAAGAATTTATGGCTAAAACACCTTTTGCAAAAGATTTAGAATCTGCTAATGAGTCGATTAATCAGCTCTGGGGCAAACTTGCAAACTCCTTTAAAGACTTTGCAGGGGATTACCTACAAACAGGCGCACAAGGTCTGGGAAGCGTCTTTTCTGCAGTCTCTTCTACTTTCCTAACCTTGTTTACAGGACCTATCATCGCTTTTTTCCTTTTAAAAGACAAAGAAAAGTTTTATCGCTTTGTAAAAGGCATCATTCCCCCAGCTTTTCGTCCTGATTTTGACGAATATAGCCAAATTGCCAACATTCAAATTGGCGATTATCTAAAAGGTCAAGTCATTGCTTCCTTGGTTTTAGGGATTATGTATTGGCCAACTTTTCTATTAATTGGTTTACAATTTGGTAGCATTTTAGCTTTAGCTGCGGGTATTTTATGTATTATTCCTTATATCGGGCCATTTATTGCCTTTATTCCTGGATTGATTATTGCCTTTCAGGATTCCACATTTATGGTAGTAAAATTCGTTATCGTCTGGTTTGCCATCCAATTGATTCATGGTGATTTTGTTATTCCTCGTGTGATGGGCGATAAATTAAAAGTCCATCCGATTACTATTTTACTTGTCTTGTTAGTTATGGGTGAACTGTTTGGTTTAATGGGCGTTATTTTTGGGATTCCAATGTATTGCCTAGTTAAAGTGACAGTCATTTATTTATTCCGCAAATTCAAACAACGCTATAACCGCTTTTATGGTGACAACGGCGAGTATGAACACACGAATTTTACTAAAGATCAATATTTAAAATAATACAATGAAAAAACTGGGACATAAGCCGTTTAGACTTATGTCCCAGTTTTTTTACCATACTTCTCTAGCAATTTCTTGAAGTAATTGAACTTTGCGCCATTGTTCTTTCTCCGTCAAACGATTTCCTTCTTCCGTTGAAGCAAAACCACATTGCGGACTAATACTTAAGTTTTCTAAAGGAACAAACTGTTGGGCTTCTTCAATTCGTGCTTTCACTTGTTCAGTCTCTTCTAATTCAGGAAACTTAGAAGTAACTAAACCTAAAACGACTTTGCTGCCATTATTTTGCCAATGTCTTAATGGTGAAAAGTCCCCTGCACGATCTGAGTCATATTCCAAGAAGAAACCATCATAATTCGTAGCAAATAATTCTTTTGCTATCGGTTCATAACCACCTGAAAATAACCAAGACGAAGCATGGTTCCCACGGCAAATGTGTGTGGTTACAGTTAAATCTTCTGGCTTGCCAGCTAAGGCTTCATTAATAATCGTGGTACACACTTGTGCAATTTCTTCTGGCTGTATTCCTTTTGCTCGTAATTCTTCTTGTTTTGTCTGATCCGCTAGAAACGCCCAATTTGTATCATCAAATTGCAAATAACGGCAACCTCTCTCGTAAAAGGCCGCAATTGCATCTTTATATGTTTGTGCTAAATCCTTATAAAAATCACCAATCTCTGGATAAATTGTTTGAATGCGCGAGGTGCCGTCGTTGGATAAAATTTCTTGACGTAAAATCATGGTCGGACTAGGGATCGTTGCTTTGGCTACCGTGCCATCACCAACTTCCACCACCTCTTTTAAAAATGAAAAGTCCTCTAAAAATGGATGTTGCGCAGGAAAAGATATTTTATCCACTACGCGGATATTATAGGCCGGAGCTGCTTTTCCATGAAAGGTTTGGTTATACCCCGTTTCTGGGATATAGCCTGTTACACCATTTAATCCTTCTAAGAAATCAATATGCCAAAAACCTCGACGAAATTCACCATCTGTGATTCCCCGTAAGCCGCCAGCTTTTTGTTTTGCTACTAATGCTTTGATTTCCTCATCTTCAATAAGACGTAGCTCTGCTTGAGATAAAGCACCTGTTTGGACCTTTTTCCGTGCTTTCTTAATTGTTTCCGGACGTAAAAAACTTCCCACATGATCAACTGTAAAAGGAATCTGACTACTCATTTGCCTCACTCTTTCCTATTTTTATTTATAAAAAAACGCCCTTTTACTAGCCGTAACTAGTAAAAGGGCGATTATTATCGCGGTACCACCTTTTTTCGGAAAGATGACTCTTTCCCTTCAACTGACAATCATAATCAGCGGTCTTGTTAACGAAAGACATTACGTTTTTGCCTACGTTTCGACAAAAATCCCTCCTAGGCCATTTTTCGATACAGACATCTAACTTTTTTCACCAACCAAAGTCTCTCTACCAGCTGTCTTGTATTTACTTTCCTATTCAACGGAAATTATTAGATTATAATTAGAATACCACGTTTAGCAAATTTGTCAACGGAGACGGATGAAATAGTAATGAAAAAAGCAGCTTCTTTTCAGAAGCTGCTTACGTCTATTTTTATCATTGCTGATTAGGCTGAGTGTCCTACGATTGTGCTACCTGAGTAACCAAAACCGACACGTGTAATACCTGGGTTAATTTCCCAATCACGGTGACCGCTACCTGAAGCTGTTACCATGTTTGTTTCATTGTACCACGCCATGATTACTGAGTTACCTGGCGCCCACATAATTGCGATAACTTCATCTCCACGAGACCAGTGATCATTTGGAATACCGCCTGCTTCAACTTGTGCTGCACGAGCAGTTGCAGAAGCTGCTAAACCTGCATCCCATACTACTGGACGTAAACCTAATGATTGACGTAGAACGTTCAATGCATTGATTGTTGGGTCAGCCGCAACAGGAGGAGGTGTTTGTCCACCGTTACCATTACCGTTGCCGTTGCCACCGCCATTACCAGGAGTTGGAGTTACTGGATCTGGTGTTTCTTGTCCACCACCATTATTTCCATTATCACTTGGTGTTGTTGGTTGTTCTGATGAAGAAGAACCAGTATTTTCTGTTGCACTATTATCTGTACTTGGTGTAGTTGTTTCAGTTGTTTGTTGCGTGCTTGATTCAGTTGCTGAGCTTGAGCTTGCTGGTGCTTGCGCTTCTGTTGTTGAAGAAGAGGCAACTGGTGCTTCTGCTTTTACTTCAGCTTTAGCTTGAACTGGTTTTGCAGCAGCTTGTTTAGCTTTTTCAGCTGCAGCTTTTTGTTCAGCAGCTAAGCGTGCTTGCTCTGCTTCAGCAGCTGCTTTTTGTTTTTCTAAGCCAGCTTTAGAACTTTCAGCTGATGATTGTTCTAATGCTAATGAAGCTTTCATTACGTTTAATTCAGATTGTTTAGAAAGTAAATCTTGACGTTTTGTTTCTAATTCAGCTTCTGTTGCTTCAAGTTGTTTCACTTTTTTCTCGTTTTCAGCTTTTTTATCAACAACCGCTTGTTTGTCTTCTTTTTGTTGTTGCATTAAGTCGTTGTTGGCACTTACGATTGTTGAAACAGCTTGAACACGGCTGATTGCATCTGCAACTGAGTCCGCATCTAAAACTGCATCTAGCATTGTTGTGCTTTGTCCATTAACTTGAACATCACGTGCTTGATTTTTGATTGCTTCGTTACGTTTTTCAATACGTTGATTCAAGTTTGTAATTTCTTGTTGTAATTGTTCTGATTTTGCTTTTAGTGTTTGCTTTTGTTCACGTAAAGCCATGCTTTCATCAAATACTGAAGATACTTCTGCTTCTAAAGAAGATACTTGTGAAGCTAAATCCCCTTGTTTTGCTTTTAATGATGAAATTTCTTGATTTTTTTCTTCAATTTTTTTATCAACATTGTCCGCCAAAGCGATGCTTGGGGTAGCAATTGCTGATAGCGTTAATGAACATAGTAATACTGATGCAAATAGACGTTTCTTCACTTGTCATTCCTCCGAATTAATTTCTAAAGTTTATTTAAAATATCTTAATCTTTTCTTACGACAAAAACATTCTACCACACCCATATTTCAATTAAGCAATAGAAATGTTACAAAAACATTTCAGATCACTCCTTCTTTCTCCATAATAGGTAAACTTACCTTTTGTAAGGCTTTTATACCTTGTCATGACTGGTTTTCATGTGTTTTCAATTGTTAAACAATTCTTCGATTTTTTTTCATATTTTTTCTTTTTTTATTCAAATTTTGCTTCTTTTTTGTCGATATATGCTTTTTTTCGTAAAATTAATCATTTTTCCTTCTTTTTATCAAACGTTTTTGTTACAAAATTCGTTATATTTTGGTAATGAATCAAGAAAAAGGCCGCTTCGTTGAGCCGCCTTTTATTGCTTTATTTAAAGAATTATTTTAGTTTCTCTGCCTAAGTAAATAGAATCCAGATAAACCTACCAACAAACCACCTAATAGTAAGAATACTCTTTGAAATTTCTGGGTTTCGTTTGTTTTTGGCAAATGTCTATCATTGGGTGTAGCCTTCGTTATTTTTTTTGCTGTTGTGTTCGTCTCTGCTGAGAAATTATTATTCTTGAGTTCTGAGGTTGTTGTGGTAGTTTCTACAACAATTGGTTTTTCAGCACTCGAATTTGTCGTAGCAGTCTCAGAACTTAAAGACTCATTCGTACTTGTATCTGTTGTGCTGGAAACAACTTCTTTACGACGATTTGTAAGGATAAATTCATCCTTTGTCTTTGTCATTATACTGTCAAATTCAGCTGGCACGTTCACTTCTTCTATCTGATATACAAAGTCTTCACCCCTGTTATTAAACTTTGGTAATGCTACTTCTGCGCCATTAACCGTTACTTGATTAATCAGCTTTTGATAGCCTTCTTTCTGGGTTAATTGCATGACTTCTGAAGTGGACCAAGCAGTTTCATCTGTTGTCGCTTTTCGAGTTACTTGATATTGAATTGCTTCTGGAATTTCTTTTTCTGTAATATTTTCCCAGTTCTTAATCAATTTTAATTGTACAGTAGGTGCTTTAATTGCTGGAATCGGAAAATCAACTGTTTCTTCTTCTGGAGTTGGTTGTAACGTAGTACGATCATTACATAAAAACCATGTATCTCCTTTAAAATCATTTGTTTCTGTGTTCAATCTAATCTGATAAGTTAATGTTAAACGTTCGTTCTTTCCTAATGAAATAGTAGAAATATGGAGCACTTGATTTTCTTCTGTAACTACGACATCAGTCAATAAGTCACTAGCCTCTGACCATTCACCCGTTGGCATTTTTCGCCAACCTTTTAGTTGGTAGTTATCTTCTGTGAAATTCCCAGCACCTTGTAAAAGAATATTTTCTCCCATTGGATCGATAATGAGCCCCTCATGGATAGTATTATTGATACTCCCAGCTAATTCTTTCAGTGCAGTGCCCAAACCAGATAAATTTTCATCAATAATCAAATAATTTTTAGGATCAGAAGCTATATTCCTACTAATATACTCTCCTCTTAACGAAGGATTAGCTGCAATTGAATAATAAGTATCTCCTGATTTTTTTAGAGAAACAATGGTTCCTAACGTATTATCTGTCACTGTTGTACTGTTTGTTTGGATAGCGTTAGCATCAGTAGAAGCACTGTTACTTGTATAGTACTGATTGGATTCTGTTTGAAACTCTTCCATGTATGACGATGTATGGTAACCGTTGTAATCGATAATTTCACCATTATTGGGATAGCTTTGAGCATTTTCTCTAGGTAAAAAACTAGCATTTGCACTACCATCACCAATATGAACCAACATCTTTTTTGCATTTGGACGACTTTTTTCAGCCAATAAACGTTGCCCTTCTAGCAAGCCTTTTTGCATAAACGTACCTGAATGTGGCTCGGCTGTATTTCTTAAAAAGTCTTCTAAGTCATTCATGTCTGTAGAAAAATCCGCGGTGGAGTAAGTTAGTCGATTATAGGCAACGATACCAATTCGAACATGACCATCTGTTAATGAATCTGAAAGTTCTTCGCCGAATTGTTGCAAACCTTTCAAAGCGTTGTTTAATTTTTCACCTTTCATTGACGAAGAATAGTCAATCACTAGCACTAGATCAATAGGGCTTTCTGTCTGATTTCCTTTTACATCTAAAGTCACATTAAAAAGCCCTTGCTGGCCTGTTACAGCCGCCACACTTTTCTTCAAATAAGCTTCATCTCCATAATTCACATATTTTTCTTCGTCAAATGTCGCTTCAGGGGCATGACCATAATCATAATTGTTTGTGTCTCCCTCACTAATTCCGTTCGTTAAATAATGACCTTGTTCGTCATTTTTATAGTTAAAATTGTATGTTTCTGCGGAAACGTCTATACTAAAAATAGTCATTAGGAAAAAGAACATAAATAAAAATAAGGTTGTTTTTTTCAATTTTTTTAACTCCTTTGTGGTAAGTAATTTCTCATTCAAATGAAATTTGAGCGATATATGTAACTTACTACAGAAATAACTTTTAAGGATACAAAAAAATGTACTTGTTAAGTACATTTTTTTAAACAATCGAATAAAAAACAAGTTATACTTATTTTAACAAAAAGAATCGAACCAATTGGAGAAGAATAATGGAAATATTAGATACTTTTTTCGGCTCAGAAGTTAAAAAGGAGTTGGATTTACTGCGTTTGTTGTACCATAAAAAAAACTTTATTCGTATTGAAACACTTAGTCAATTGTTACAAATGGATCGACGTTCAATCAATAAATACTACGAATCCTTAATTAGTAAACCTTATGTATTGGCTAATAATTGTTCACATATTTTCTCTGCCGAGCGAGGTAAAGGCTATTGTTTCATGGGATCAAAAAAAGAATATAAAATTTTGACGAAGCAAATTTTGCAAAGTAGTCCGTATTTTACATTGCTCGAAAAACTATTCTTTGAAAGTAATGTTCATTTAACCAAATTTAGTATGGACCAATTCTTATCCGAATCAACTGTTCGGCATAAGGTTGCTGAGTTAGATACCATTTTAAAAACCTTTGATTTTTCGATCCAGAGAACCAAAGGCGAGATTCGTTTAGTTGGTGCTGAACCACGCATTCGTTTTTTCATGATTGCTTTCTTTTGGCGCGTTTTTTCTGGTCTCGATTGGCCATTTGCAGACGTCTCGCAAACAAAATGTGAAACCCTTGCGAAAGAGCTGATTGCTTTAGGCTATTTCCCAGCCAATCAATTGAATATGAAACTTATTTGTTATATTTTAGCGGTAAATATTATTCGTTATCGAAAGGGATTCCAGACAAATTTACTACTTTCTGAATCTATTTCTTCTTTATCTGATGAAGATCAAGAAGTACTGCTTCAATTTGTTGATACTCATCATCTACTAAAAGAACATTTAGAAAATCAATTAACGAACGCCTTTCTGTTACCCAAGAGTGAAAGTCAGCTGATTTTTTTATTTCTATTAACAAATACAACAGTACAACTCTCGAACAAACATTTTATAGATTTAATCGAACCTAACCAACCATTTTCAGAGACGAATTCCTTTATTAAAAAGATTCTTCACTCCCTTGAAACAGAAAACCCTCATGCCTTTGAAACGACAAAAAACAGGGTCTTATTCACAAAACAATTAGTGGCTGGCCTTCTTTTCGTAGAGTTATTTGAACAAATGGATTTTACACTTACTGGCTACAATATTAAGAAGTATTTATTACAAAATTTTGCTCATTTATTTGAGCATGCACAAAAGATAGTCGCCGAGCAAGACATCTATGTTTCGAACCCAGCTAAACAAACTGGCTTAGGCCTTCAATTATCGATGGCCTACACGTTAATTACTGCTCCAACAGCTTTCAATCAAACAATTCACATAAAAATAGAAACAGACTTACCTACACCGATTGAAGCGATTATCATTCAACGAATTCGTGAAACGTTTGCAAGTTTCTATCACCTTGCAATTAATCAATTGTCTGAAGAAGATACGTACGACCTTTATTTAAGCACTACGCCTTTGCTCCAAGTAAAACAAGCTGCACCATTTTTATTAATTAATGCGCAAGTTTCTTTATCTGACTTACTAGCGATTCAAGAACAATTAGTTCGGTTGGTAGCAAAGAAATGAGCTAACTCTGTTAATAAATAGAACTCGTGGAACAAAAAAATAACTAAAACAGGATCAATCAAACACATTTGCACCTTCATCAAAAAAAAGCTCAAAATGTTAGTTTTGACAACTAACATTTTGAGCTTTTTGTTTTTTTTCTTAACGAATGATTTCGACTTTTTTGTCTGTCTTGACTGTAACACGGCCGTTTTTAATAACATATAACCGTTCTGGAATATCAATAATCGCATGTTCAACCACTTTTGTGTCTAATAAGACTAAATCTGCTTTATTCCCAACTGCGACACCGTATCCTTCTAGTCCCATCGCACGAGCAGGACTTGTTGTTACCATTGGTAGCACTGTTTTTAAGTCATCCGCTCCACCTAGGTGCCCAACAGGAATGGCTAACATCGCTGTTTGAACAATATCCCCTGTGCCATATGGTGTAAAAGCATTGCGAATATTATTTGTAGCAATACAGACATTCACGCCACCATCGCGTAATTTACGAATTGGCGTAACCGCACGTCGAACATTGTACTGATCACCACGAGCCCCTAAATGTAAATCCGTTGCTGGTAAAGCCATCACGCTAATATTTGCTTCCGCCATTTTTGCAATAATAGGCGCCAATTCTGCTTCAGGTAAGGCGTGCAATGCCGTTAAGTGGCCCACTGAAACACGGCCTTGGTAGCCTTCAGCGATGGTTTTTTCACATAAATATTCAATACTCATATCATCAGCTTCATCGGCAAAATCTTGGTGTAAATCTACATCTTTATCATATTTTTTAGCAATTTCAAACACTAAATCAATATGTTCTTTCGCTGGTGCATCATTATAAGGAATACCGCCGACAACGTCTGCGCCCATATCCATTGCTTCATACATCATTTGTTCTGTTCCAGGGGCTTTAAAAATTCCTTCTTGCGGAAACGCAACTACTTGCATGTCAATTAACTCTTTGTATTCTTCTTTCAAACGCATAATTGTTTTGAAGCCAGTAAAACCTTGCGCTGGGTCAAATTCTGCATGCGTTCTTAACGCCGTGGTTCCATGAACGATTAACATTTCTAAGGCACGTTTAGCACGGTCGTAAATGTCTTCTTCGGTAAATGTTGGTTTTAATTCTGCGGTTACTTCAATCGCTTCTTTCAACGTACCTGATTTATTTGGTTTACGATCAGCGATTAATGCCTTGTCCAAATGTAAATGGCTTTCTACAAAACCTGGGATTAAAACACGACCATCTGCTTCGATGACTTCTTTGGCATCGCCAGTAATAACTGGGGCGATTTCAATGATTTTTCCTTCTTTAATAGCTACATCTTGTAATGCTTCACCGTCTTGAAGACGAACTTGTTTAATTAATAAATCCATGTTTTCCACTCCCTAAATTGTTTTTTATCCAAAGATTAAACCGATAACTAATAATAGTACAGAGGCAATACTTAACCATTTCACGTTTCCTTTAACAACATCCAAAATTGGAATTTGGAAGCCTGAAGATAAAGCTTGCATAGTAATATTAACGAAACTCATTTGACTACCTAAACCAACACCCATTGCTACAAAACCTAATGCTAACGGCGGGAAGTTCAACGATACAGCAACTGGTAGCACTAAAGTTAAAACAGAACCTACGTAGGCCCCAGCTGGAATCCCAATTAAAATCCCTGTTAAAATGGCAACTGGCACGACAATAAAGGCTGGTGCATTTTCAGCAACACCTGCGATTACAGCAAACGTTCCTGTTTGTGCAATAACATTAATAAAGGCTAAGAAAATCCCTACTTGGAATAAACGAGTCAAAATATATGTAGACCCATCTACCATCGCTTCGACAGATTTGTTCATTGAGAAATCTGTACATAAGAAAATTAAAACTAATGTTAAAATCATGTATACAAGTGGCGTAAAGAAGGCAAAACCAATTAAATCATTCACAATTGGTCCAAAAATTACAGCAAACAATAAGAAAATGGCTGGCAAGGTAATTTTAAATAATTCACCATTGCTCTTTTTATCAAATTCATCATCTGCCGACTCTTTAAAGCCAATCTTTCTATGTTTCGTTCCCCAAAAGGCTAAAACAATCGCTAATGCTACGAAGAATAACCAGTAAGGTCGCATGGTTGAAACATATGAACCGACACTGATATCGCCTAATTTTGAAACAATACTTGATTCTAATGAAGCGGGTGATGTTGTAAATGATACCGCAGCAGCTAAAGACATTGCTGCAATTAATTCAGGAACAACGCCAACTGCAGCAAAGGCCAATGGCGCAATAACCATCGCACTTCCGCCACCAATTCCTGACATATATGTGGCTGCGGCTAATAAGATAACAATAAAAGCTGAAACATACTCGACTTTTCCTTTTGTACCTCGTTTGGCTAAAGTTAATGCAGCTGAATAACTACCTGCTTTAAAGACCGCCATCGCAACAGCTGAATTAATGATGGGAACGGTAATTCCTAACATCATTGGGATAGCTTCCAACATCTGTTTATTCGCTTCTTCTAGTCCAATGCCACCAATCAGCATCGCTAAGACGCCACCAATTAAACCAGCGATAATCATATCGACTTTCATAAACAATAGAACCAAAACAACAATCAATGGAATAATCACAACTAATGCCATGATTCCTGTCGGGGCAACTACATCCCCAATCTCATCAGCAAAGGCCGCAACTGGCACAAAAATACTAACTAAGAATGCAAAAATAAGTGCTACTTTTGACGATTTTTTCATTTTACTTTCCTCCAATAGAAAGAAGGCGAGAGCAACGCAGTAGCGAATACTCTCTGCGCTCCTCATTATTTGGCAAAGGCACCTTGCCCGCCATATTTATCGTAATGTACAATCTCACTAACTAAATAATCATAAATACTTTGTGGAATTTCAATGCCTTCTGACATGGCTTTTTGATAGTTTAGCTGACCAATTTCTCCTGGATAGTAAACTTGTTGAAACCCTTCTGCTGTAGGCACACTATGAAGTTCTTCCACCATTTGATTAATATTTTCTTTAAATCGTTCAGAATCTGTAAAGCGGCTTGGATCAATGACTAAAAACATCTGACCCAGATTCCGTTTCTCCGTTAAATCCGCATACATGGAGCTGACATGTTTGCCAAAAGGTAAGCCTAACAACGAACCAGCTAAGACATCGACCATCATCATTAGTCCATATCCTTTTGGTCCTGAAATCGGCAATAAACCTCGTACTTCATAAGGATCAGTCGTTGGCTGGCCTTTTTCGTCTACTGCCCACGTGTCGGGAATTTCAACATCTCTTGAACGTGCATCTAAAATTTTCCCCCAAGCCTGTACTGTCGTAGCCATATCAAACACGACTGGTTCATGACCTGCTCTAGGTGCTGCAAAAGCGATTGGATTTGTTCCAAAATAATTGCTTGTACCACCAAACGGTACCACCATTGGATCAGATTGACACATCGAAAGAGCAACCATGCCTTGTTCCGCTGCTTTTTTAACATAATACGATAATGTCCCGCTATGACTCGTTTGAGAAACGCCAACATATGCTAACCCTGATTCTTTGGCTAGGTCAACTGCAGCAGCTAATGCTTCGTTACAAACAAATTGACCCACGCCATTATCGCCATGAAAAATGGCAGTGGACGGTCCAGTTTTTTCAAATGATAATTCGGGGTCAATCGTGATCCCGCCTTTTGCAATCCGTTCCGCATAATAATCCATGCGAACTGCCCCGTGTGAATGAATACCGCTAGCATCTGCAAAAGTTAAATGTCGAGCAACTTCTTCGGCATGTTCAGAATGTAAACCAGCAGCTTCTAATTTTTGTTTCATCAGCTTTTCTAATTTCTCCGGTGTAACGACAACCATTTCTTCCATTGCGCTTGCTCCTTTATCATTAATCTTAAAAAAGGGAAAGAAAACAAGTGATTTTCTTCTTCGACCTTGCATTTCCTCCCCATTTTTCACTACCTATTGCTACTGTTAAAGACAGTATAGTCAATTTCATCCACTGATTTTGCAACTAGGATAGCAGAGTAAACATCTGAATTGACATTTAAAATTGTTCGTAACATGCCAACAAACCATTCGACGCCTGCAAAAATTGCAATACTCTCAATGGGTAAACCCATTTGCGGAACAATCACTGCCAGTGAGACTAAGCCCGCACCGGGAACAACTGCGTTTGCTAGTGAGACAAACGTTGCTGTAATTGCTAAGTAAATCATTTTCGTAATATCAAACTCTAGCTGATACATCTGAGCGATAGTCATTACAGTAAAAGCCATATGCATCGCTGAACCGTTACTGTTTAATGACATACCTAACGGCAACACTAAGTTAGTAATTCGCTTACTTAAACCTAATTTTGTTTCTGTTTCTTCCAAAGCTACTGGTAAAGTAATTGCTGAAGAAGTTGTCGCCAAGGCCATCACAGACATATTTTTCATGTTTGTAATTAAACGTAGTGGACTTACTTTACAGTACAATGTGATAACCAAAATCCAGATGCCCAAAAATAAAATAGTTCCTAATCCATAGACCAATAGATACTTCACTAACGGTAAAATAATTTGAAGGCCTAAGTGACTAATTGTTGAAGCAATTAAAGCAAAAATCCCCAGAGGTGCTAGATACATGACGTATCGAATGACTGTAATGATAACTTCATTAAAGTCCACAATTATTTGGAAGAGTTGTGTCTCTGGATGGCTTTGTAAGTATTTATTCAGTGCTAAACCAAAAAATAATGCAAAGACAATAATTTGAATAATCGATCCTTGAGTCAGTGAATCAAAAATATTTTTCGGAACGAAATTTAAAATCGTATCAGTGATTGAGATTTCTTGCGCTTTAATAGAAGCATCTTGGAAGCCAGTCATTTTAACACCGTATCCTGGATTAAAAATGACTGCCATTAGGACGCCCCATAAAGCGGCAGCTAAGGAGGAAATCCCGAAAACAGCGATTGTTCTACCCCCAAGGCTCGTTAATTCTTTTGGATTAATACTGCCAACTGCTTGGACAATTTGTCCTAAGATCAAGATAGGAATAGCCATTTGCATCAGTCGCAAAAAGACATCTCCAACTATTTTCAAGTAATTGCCGCTAGCAGGAATCAAGAGTCCTACGAGGATTCCTACGACAACAGCAATTGCAATTTGGGTGATCATGGACGGTTTTTTCATGGTAAACTACCCCTTTTGACTGATCACAGTTCCTGCTTCTTTATCGATGTTTTCTAAGTTTTCGATAGAAGTAATGATTGCTTTCCGTTTGTCATCACCTTTTACGAAGTCTAAGGCAGCTTCGATTTTTGGTAGCATACTACCAGCAGCAAAGTGACCTTCTTTAATGTATTCTTCTGCTTCGGCTACACTGATTTGTTCTAATGCTTTTTGATCTGGTTGATTGTAATTAATGTAGATGTTATCAACGCCTGTCAAAATAATCAAACGGTCTGCATCAACGTTTTCAGCTAAAACACGTGCAGAGAAATCTTTGTCGTTAACCGCTTCCACACCTACGTATTGTCCGTCTTCTGCTACGACCGGAATGCCCCCGCCACCAGAACAGATAGTTAAAACGTCCGCCTCTACTAAAGCACGAACCGCCTCTTTTTCAACAATTTCTTTAGGCATTGGTGATGGAACAACTTTTCGGTAGCCACGGCCAGCATCTTCCACATACGTAGAGCCATCTTTGGCTGCTTCCGCGTCAGCTTCTTCTTTTGTATAGAATGGACCAATTGGTTTGGATGGTTTTTTAAACGAAGGATCTTCTTTGTCCACACGCACTTGCGTAACTACAGAGATAACTGGTTTAGCAATGTTACGTTTTTCAAACTCATTAGTTAAAGCATTTTGTAACCAGTAACCGATGCTTCCTTGTGTCATCGCAACACAAGTATCCAATTTCAACGCTGGATTTTTTTCACTTTCGCCTGCTTTTTGTTGTAAAAGCAAATTCCCTACTTGTGGTCCGTTTCCGTGACAGACAATGACTTGTTCCCCTTTAGCAACAAATTCTGCAATATATTTGGCCGCGTGATTAACGACGGCTTTTTGGCCTTCATCTGTTGGATCCGTATCTAAAATAGCATTCCCACCTAGGGCAATTACGTTTAAACTCATTGATTGATTCGCTCCTTTTTAGTAAAGCAAAGACAAAATCTTTTCAGTATCGACGGATAAGAAATAATTTGTTTACGAAATGAAAGATTTTGTCTTGCTCATTTTGATTGTTTCAGTCATTATCGAAGGGATAATTAACCTAATTTCGGTTTACTTTCATCTTTAGCTAAGAAAGCAAAAGCTAGTAAACCAATAACTAATAGTACACAAGAAAGATAGAAGCCAACTTGCATTGAGCCTGCTGTATCTGCTAAATATCCTGTGACATACGGTGCTAGGATTGACCCTGACATCCCGATAAAATTATAGGCACTTAACGTTGTTCCTAAGGCCGCTTTTGGTGCATGTTTGGTAACAAAAGTCACCATAATTGGATCTAACGCTAATTTCCCTGTTAACCCATAAAGAATTAAAACAGAAATTAACAATGTCCGATTTGTTACAAAAGCAATCGCAAAGACAGATAGGATTGCTAAAGGTACTAATGTAAAGACTAATTTTTTCGTCGCACCTGTTTTATCATTCAAACGAGCAAAGATTAAGGCGCCTGGAATAGAGGCCCATGGTACAAGTGATGAAATGAAACCAACGCTCGCTCCTGTAAAGCCACGTTCAGCAATTAAAAATTGTGGCAACCAAGTAATAATGACAAAGTTTGCATAAATACTTGTGAAACATAAAATAAATGCGGCTAATAAATTACGATTTGAGAAAATTTCTTTTAATGAGATCTTTTCTTGCGGTCCTTCTTCAGCAGCTGCTCGTGCAGCTTCTTCACCAGGACGAATCACTTTTTCTTTCAAAATTGTATAGAAAAGAATTCCTACGATAAACGTTGGAATCGCCATGATAAAGAATGGTTTGCTCCAATGTTCACCATTTTCTAAAACCAACTTACTTGAAAGTAAGTACCCACCTGATGTACCGAAGGCCATCCCACTATTGATGATGGCATTACCGATGGTCCGTTTACTTGCTGGAATCGCTTCTGTCGATAGCGCATATTGCGGGCCATAGTAAGCGCCTTGACCAATACCAGCAATTGCACGAATGACTAAAAACATAACAAAGGTTGTCGCTAATCCACTAAAATAAGTAGAAATAGCAAGAACGATAAACCCAACAGCAATGACTAATTTCCGCCCAATTTTATCGCCAATCATCCCAAAAGGAATCTGTGCAACAGCATAGGTTAGAAAGAAGATACTATTGGCTAAACCAAGTTGTGTGTTACTTAGACCAAATTGTTCTCCAATGACCCCCATCACTGGATTAAAAATAGTTCGTGTTGCGTACATTAAAATCCAGCCTACGAAGAAAATGGCTACGACTTTAATCCAGTAACTATTGCTCACTTGCACTGCTTGATTTTTTTTACTATTCTCCATGTCTTCTCCTCACTTCTCATCTAACTCTACAGATTGTAAAGCTAGTAACATTCCAAATGACATATCTTTACCAGAGGAATGTCCGATTTGTATAATTCTGTCAATATTTTCGTCAACTCTATTATCCCGATGGTTCTCCAAATCCAAGAGTAACTGATACAACAATGAATTTACATATCCTTTAGCCGAGCTTACAATATAGCCTTTACTAACATCTGTTGTGGATAAATTTGCTGCCGAAAGAGTAGCGGCTAACGCCGCAGCTCTTTCATCAGCAAGTATGAACAGAATTGTTTGATACGCCACTAAAATGTCATCACCACTCGGGGTTAACCCTTTGCCCCGACCAATCAGATAATTCGTTACTTCTTGCCATTCCGATAGTGTCCAAACTTTTTGTTTTTGGCTCATTTTTTTGAAAATATGCTTTGCTCGTTCATCTAAAGGCAGGCCAATTCTACGTTCTAAGTTTCTCGCTAATAAGCGGTCTCGCAACAAGCGTAATTGGTCTTTTTCTAACTTGAAATGAGTAATGTTTAAAGAAACGACCTCGGCAGGTGTGAGTTGGATCGTTTTCACGCCGACTGTACTGTAAAAGGTCAACTGATTTTCTGTGATTTTGACTTTATTACCTTGTTGTACATACGGAAAGATTTCTTGAAACAATTGATCTGGCAAAAACATACCAAAGCTTGATAAATAATTATGGAAGTTTGCAACATTGATTAATTGATCCTGGACTTTCAGATTAAATGAACGTTCAAAAACACTGTGAATGGTTCCCATCTTGCCATATTGGTGGATAGGAAAAATGTAGTCACTAATGACTAGTTGGTTATTCAACCGTAATGCCTAGTTTCTCAGCATACGCTTCTAGGGCTTTTTCAAAACAGCCTAGAGGTGCTCTAACTGTCCCTGCACCAATTTGACCAACACCGGCATTTTTGTGTGCAATCCCTGTATTGATGATTGGTGTAATTCCTAATTCCACCACTTTACGGATATCAATTCCTAAACAAGTTCCTTGGAAATCCCAAGTTGGAATTGAGAATGTTGGGTTGTGTCCTTCACAGATTTTTGCCATTTCATTTGAGGTTGCTAACGCATCTTCAAAGCCACCTGCACCAACAAACCGTGTTACGCCAGGTGCAGCTACCATAGCCATTGCTCCAACGCCTACTGTTTCAGTAATTGCACTATCCCCGACATCAGGATTTCCGTCTTCTTCGCTGAAACCAGTGAAGTAAAGACCTTTTGGTGTATTTACTGGTGCGGTATGCCATTGATCGCCTGTTTCTGCAATTCGGACCCCAAAGTTCACGCCGTTACGAGTCATCGTTGTGACAATCGTTCCGTTGGTATCTTTACGGGCACCATCAACAATTGCTTTTCCAGTTGCCATCATGACATTTAAGAAGAATTGATCTGTGTCAGCTAAGAATTTGATTACTTCGTATTTTTGATCTTCTGGAATATCTGTTTTGATAATTAATGGAGACAATTCTTTTAAGAAGTTCAAAGATGCGGCAATATTTCTTTGGTGGAACTCGTCACCCATTGTAATAGAGCGCGCAATCAATACGTTTAAGTTCAAGCCTTCTTCAGAAAGTTTCAAGGCTTTCGCAATCGTTGGTCCTAAAACATCTTTAATCCAATCTAAACGATCAACTACTTCTTGTGAATAAGCACCAAAACGCAATACTTTACCGATACCTTCATTCAAGATACAGTATGCTTCGTTACCTTCTAAACGATTTTCTACAACAAAGACTGGCATATTACCAGAAGTAATACCGCCCATTGGTCCTACTGCTTTTACATGGTGACAAGGAATGAAACGTACTTCGCCAGCTTCAAAAATCTTCAAAGCATCTTCTTCATTGTCTGCCCAACGTTCGAATAATGCAGCTCCGATACAAGCACCTTTCATTGGTCCAGTCATTTCAGACCATTGGATTGGTGGTCCAGCATGAAGTAATGTTTTTTGTGCATCATCATTTAATTCTGGAATCACTGATTTCGCAGGTACCACATCTACTAAGAATGGTTGTGCATTTTTAATTTTATCTGTTACTTTGTGATTTTCAGCTTCGATTTGTTCACTGTAATCTTCCAAAGCATCCAAAATTTTAATCATTTTCTTATTGCCGTTGGCACGCGGACGCCAGTTAAATTGAACAGTTTCGCCACCGTAATCAACGATTGATTCTGTAAAGCTTTGCAACCCAACGTTAATAATTCTTGGTTTGGTTGTTAATAGTTCCATTACTTTTTCGCCTGGTTTTGGTACATCGACAGTTGGTCCGTTGTAAGCAACCACTTCTTTATCGTCTTCTGAAATTTCGATTCCTTTTAGTAATAAAGCTAATTGAACAGCTTTAGCATTGCTTTCTGCAACTAAAACGCCGCCTTCTTTCAAACGATCAACCGACGATTGGTAATTTTGCGGATCTTTCGTCGTCCCACAGACAGTTGCAACAAAGTAAAGATCACGTCCTGCTTCTTTGGCTGTGGCACGCGCTTCTTCAATTGCTGGTAATAATGCACCAACCATGTCTTCATGAGCACCGTAGCCTAACACCACATCGAATAAGATAATCCCCGTTTTTTCATCTTGTGCGTATTCACGAATTTTTTCGATACGAACATCTGGGTCAATCATTGGGTGCGGACGACCTTGTGTATACATATCATCGCCTAAGTCAATGACTTCATAACCGTGAGATTTCAAGACATAGCCTTCTGCTTTCACTAAACCGCCAAGGTCTAAAGCTTCAGAAATTAACATACCTGCTTCAGAAGCTAATGTACCACCTGAATATAAGCCTTTTACAACTTTATCTTCTGGTAATGTTGGTACAGCTGGTTTTGCTAATGCTTCAAAGTAATTTTTCTTCACGGCCACATCATTTGCTAAATCAACAGCAATTTTAGCTGTTTCTTCTAATGTATGAGCTAGATAAACTTTACCTTCGTGACTTGTTGGTTTTTCTCCTAAGAAAATCGCAACGACTGGTTTTGAAATGCTTTGTAATAATTCAACCACTTCATCACGAACTTCTTTTGCAGGTGGTTTAGAGATGACTGTAATCACATCGGTTGGTTCGTGATTTTCTAAGGCCACAATAGCATCTTTCACAGTTATAGCGCCTACTTTGTCGCTTAGGTCACGACCACCAGTACCAATGGCGTGAACAACTCCGCCACCTAAGCGGTCAATAATCGTTGTAACTTCTTGAATCCCTGTTCCTGAAGCACCAACTACGCCAATGTTTCCTGGAGAAACAACATTTGTAAAGGCGATTGGAATACTTGAGATAATACCAGTTCCACAGTCAGGGCCCATCATTAATAAGCCTTTTTCATGCGCTAATTTTTTCAAACGTACTTCATCTTCAATTGACACATTATCCGTGAAAGAGAACACGTGTAAATCATTTTTTAAGGCACGTTCCATTTCTGGCGCACCATATTCACCAGGAATACTGAATAGCGCTACATTCGCCTCTGGTAAAAGATCAAACGCTTCTGACCAAGAAGTTGCTGCTTGTGCTTCTTCACTAGTTCCCTTTGCTGATAAATCATCTAAGAATTCATCAATCGCTGGCATAACTTCTTCCATGATGTTTTCTTTTTCACTGTCAACCACAATCATCATGTCGTTTGCAGATGCACTATTGGCCTCATCCGTTAACAAGTTCGTGTTGTTAAGGATGTCTTTGTTGGCATCTGTTCCCATCATGATTTGACTCATGGTTACACCATCTAATGCATTGATTTTATTGGTCAATAACATTAAGTTGATGGAGTCTTGGTAATTGTTTTTCAAAATTACTGTGTGTAACATTGTTCATCCTCCTATCTATTCCTTACAATGCTATTGTATCGAAACGAGAAAGTGTTTTCATCGGACATAATTCTAAAAAAATGGTATAATTTTTATCCATAAGAGGAAAAAAGGAGAAAACGATGAAATTAAGAGAGTTATTATCGATAGGTGACTTAAAAAAAGGTAAAATTTTGACGAAAGAGATTGGTTTAGACAATGAAGTTGACTCGGCAATGGTCTTAGAAGCGATTGATATCGAGAACTGGAGTAGAAAGAATCAGTTAATTTTGACTTCTTTCTACGCATTGCATGATTTACCAGAAAAAGAGTTGGAAAATTTTTTCGTAAAGATGCGCCGAATTGGCATCAGCGGCTTAATTTTGAAAACAGATCGATTCATTAAAATGATTCCAGAGTGGTTTATCGAATTATGTTTCAATTATGAAATTCCTTTAATTAAAATCACACAAGACATTAGCTATGAAAAAATTCTATTTACGATTTACGAGCCTTTGTTGAATTATCAGTCGCATGTCTTACGTACGTATTACGATGTGCGCCAACGTTTCACCAAATTAGAGCGCCACTACCCAACGGTTGAGACGATTATGCAAGAATTTTATGACATCATTAAATTACCCTTCGCTTTAAAAATGTTGGATAAACATCTAGAAATTAGCGATGGCGACTTACCTCATGATGCGATTGTGCTCTCAAGAGAAAAACTAAAAAACAGTGAATTCACTAAAAATGATTACTCTCTTTTAACACTTTATTCTCATGCCAACCCCAAAAAACAGTTGGCACTAGAAGTTTCTATTTTCAATAGTTATTCCACTAATTGTTTACTTCTGGTTTATTTACAAGATGAAAAGGTTAAAGAAACGGATTTAGTGATTATCGAAAATGCGATTGATGTCTTACAAGAAAAATTCAATACCGAAAATTTGTTAAAAAAAGAACGGTATACTCGTTTGAACAACTTAGCGGATGCTATTTTACAAAATACACCGCAAAATCCTGACGAGCTAAACAGTTTGCTTCGTGAAGTGCAAATGCAAGAGCTAGATTCTTACCAAGCGATTGCTTTTTCTACCAAAGACACCAATACACAACTCATGAAAGAACGAATTATTGCCTTACTTCGTACCCTGCGTGTGAAATCCATCTTCTTTGATCAGCTAAATTATTCGGCGGTCCTTTTTAACTTCAATGAAAGTGATGGAAAAATTACAAAGCTGCAATTAAGTCGTTTATTAGCTGAACTTTTAGAAGAAAACGACACGCTTACCGTTGCCGTCAGCAGTTTAAAATCACGAGAAGGGATTAAAGAGCTACTGATTGAATGTCTGGACATTCTGCGCTTTAATGAAACTTTTTATAACGGACCAATTGTCACCTTAGCCGATATTGGGGTATTTAAAAATTTTATCCGCGAAGACCAATTGGAAAATTTAGACGAATTAATTCCTCGCGCACTTTATCAATTAGCCGAAAACAACTACGATTTATTTGAAACTTTGTACAGTTTTTTCCAAAATAACCGCAACTATAAACAGACCTCTGAAGCGATGTTCCTCCATTCAAAAACGATTCGTTATCGTTTAAACAAAGTGGAACAACTTCTTGATATTGACTTAGCCAATCCCTTGCAATTGTTAAATTATGAAATTGCCACATACATTATAAAGATGAGGAGACGTGCACTTGAAAAACAATCAAACACTCGCTAATGGCGCAACAGTTACTATCTACCCCACTACGACTGAACCAACGAACTATGTCGTCTATTTACACGGTGGCGGGATGATTTATGGAACCAAAAGTGATTTACCAGAAGAACTGAAGGAGCTGTTTACAAGCAATGGCTATACCGTTTTAGCACTGGACTATTTGTTAGCTCCAAATACAAAAATCGATCACATCTTAAGGGCGCTAACGGAAACCTTCCAATTGTTAAACGAAGAGATTATTCAGAACAAGCCCTTTGGTTTGTGCGGGCGTTCCGCTGGCGGTTATTTAATGTTACAGTTAACCAAACAATTACAAACACTAAATTTGACGCCACAATTTTTAGTCAATTTTTACGGCTATACAGATTTAGAATTTATTAAAGAGCCACGAAAATTATTAAAGCAAGCCATTTCCGCTAAAGAAATAGCTACCATCGACCAAACGAAGCCTGTTTGGGATGATCCTTTTCTTTCTCGCTATCTGCTGTATCATTACAGTATTCAGCAAGAACTATTGCCGCACTTTTACGGGTTACCAGAAAATGGGGACTGGTCTGCTTACGCACTGTCAGACGAAACATTAAAAACTTTTCCACCTTGTTTCAGTACAGCTAGCAGCTCAGACGAAGAAGTGCCGTTCCGCTATAGCAAAAAAATCGGACGGACCATTCCTGAGAGTACCTTTAAAGCGGTTTACTATTTAGAACATGATTTTTTAAAACAAACCAAAGATCCTTCGGTCATCGCTTTATTTGAGCAATTGGATAGCTGGCTGAAGGAACGATAAGCATAATAAAAAAGAAGCGAGAAATCTCGCTTCTTTTTGTTATTTTTGATAAAGTGTGGTTCCTTTTACCACACTGATTTCCACCGGTGTCTGACGAGCGACAAAAGCCGCCGCACATTCTGCTTCAGTGAGTAAGTATGTTGCTTCAGCACCAACTTGCGGCCAATTTGCTTGCCCTTGTTCGTCTAAAGTTGTGACACCATCTGTCACTAAGCCCAATAATTGGGTTAGAGCATCTTGATCTTTCACATTAAAAAGTTCACCTAAACGAGCCAATTTTTCTTGTAATGAACCATCACCATAAGGAGACCAGCAATCGTAGATATTGTCACAACCAAGATGGACATTGACTCCATGTCGTAACAATTCCATAATTGGCGGAATCGTGTTAGGTGTGATTGGCACGCTGGAATTAATATGAATTTTTTCTGCTGCTAAAGCATCATAAACTTCGTCACGTTCTTCACCAATGAAATCATTTAACCCGAAAGCATGACTGATAAACACTTTCTCTTGTAGGCCATATTCTTTTGTTAAACGGATAATTTCTTTAATCGTTGTTGTCCCAGCTTCGTGACGGTCATGTAAATGAATATCCACACCAACACCATGTTTATCTGCTAAGCGGAATGTTTCAGCCAATGATTTTTTGTAATCACCATCTAGTGAATAAGGATCCACGCCACCAATAAAATCGGCACCTTTTGCCAATGCTTGATCAACTAATTCAACGGAATCTGAACGTAGTAAGCCGTGCTGTGGAAAGACGACAATTTCTACCGCAAATGGTTTCGTTTGGGCCAACGCTTGGACTTCATCAAAATAACGTAAGTCTGTCATCGGCTCCACGTCGACATGTGTTCTGAAAGCTGTCGCGCCATGTGGTAATTCTAAGTCAATTAAATGATTTGCGCGTTCTGTTAAAGAAAGTTCTAAACTATCTAAATAAGGAATTTCTGCTTCGACACGTTCCACAATTGACTTCGCTGGCGTCACTGGATACCACGGAACGCCTAGTTTACTTTTATCAAAGTGACAATGTTTTTCAATCAAACCTGGTAAAATCAATTGATGGTGACCATCAATAATTGTCAACCCAGGTTCTTCTACCAATTCTTCATTGGGAATGATTTTCGTAAATACTCCATCTGTTACTTCAATTGCTACTTCTTTGGTTACTGTCCCAGATAACCAGTCACCTTCTTTTTGATACCCCGTTTCAATTCGAACATTTTTTAACCAATAATTCATGCTTTCCTTCACTCCTACCTGTATTTATTCCTTCCCGAAAGGACACAATACTTAGTTGTACTGTGCTAAAATTTTACTAATTTCCGTATAACCTTTTTGATTGGCATAGTCCATTGCTGTTCGACCAGAATTGTCTTTAATGGATTGATCCGCACCATTTTCCATTAACAATTTTACAATATCTTGGTAAAGTTGGTTCCCTTCACGTAACCCCACTGCCTCAATCAACGCTGTATAGCCAAAGTCATTTTGGAAATCTATGTCTTCTCGTCCATCTTCTAACAAGAGCTTCACATTGTCAATATGTCCTTTTTCAGCTGCCGGAATTAACGCATTGCCACCGTAACGGTTATGCTTATTTAAATCTGGGGTCGCATTTTTTAACATATACGCTAAAATCTCCGTACGTCCTTGCGCTCCCGCATAAAGATAGGGACTATCACTAATGCTATTTTGCAGATTAATATCGGCACCCCGATCAATCAACGCTTTTGCAATCTCAATGTCATTATTGTGAACAGCGATATTGAGCGGTGTGTTGCCTTCTGTGTCGACTTCATCTACTTGATAAGTAGTATCTTGTAAAATTTCCTTGACCTTCTTCGTATCTCGTTGATTGGCTGCTTCTAAAAGCGCACCCACTTCATAGGTCTTCATCGGTTCTTTCACTTCCTCTTTTGATGTTGTTTGAGCCACCGAACGGGTTGTACTGGTGCTTTCAGTTTTTGCACTACTTTGAGTAGTCACCGTTTGACTATTTTTTGACGCTGCGGAAGGTGTTTCTCCTCCTTGACACGCAGCAAGTAATGGAATGGTCACGACACTTAATAGCCCCATTAAAATTTTTTTGTTCATTGTGCTCAACTTCCTTTCCTCGAGAGAAATATGAGATTTGTCTCCAGTGGTTCTAATCTAACGAATCTTTTTTTATTTGTCGATTAAAACGCTTTCTCTGTTTTTCTATTTTAAAAAGAGAGAAACCAAAAGAAGTCGAAACTTTTTTTGGTTTCCATTCGTATGTTTTGTTCTTAAAAGGTAAATTCAGGATTAAAAGTTCCTTGGTATGGTTCATGTTCCACGTAGACTTGGATATCGTTTCCTTCGTTATCTTTACCCATTCGTGTGTACGTAAAACGATTATCATTCAATTCTGTTAATTCTAAGACAGCACCATAGCGATTGGTTCCAATGGACACATGGGCACGGAATTTATTTTGATTTCCTACTTTAAAGTAGCCATAGTCGCCACGAGTTTCACCTGTTTGTAAATTGAAAAATTCATATTTGCTGCTGTCTTGGTCAAATTTCGCTAAGCTGATAAAGTTTTGGTTGGCCGAAGTTACGTCATTGCCATCTTTATCCACTACTTTTGTGCCATTCCAAAGAAGTTGCGGTGTCCCATCAAAGGAAGTTTTACCAATAATTTCATCCCCTTGTCGATTTACATCAATCTGGCCTGTTTGTTCTGTCATGGCACGGCGTCCATTCGTGAATTCTAGTGTTCTGGGACGATTATTGGGGTATGGCTGCGGACGACCATAAACTGGTCCTGAGGTTGCTTTGTTTTCTACGAAAACTTCAATATCATTTCCGTTTTTATCTTTCCCCATCTGTCTATACGTAAAAGTATCTTGGTATAAAGTTCTAAGTGGGTATACACCTTGATAATTTTTGGTTTCAGAAATAATTACAAGACGGGAAACATCTGTAATACCAGCGGTCATAAAGAAGGTTCCTTCATCTCCTGTTGATTCTCCAGTCTCTTTATCAAAAAATTCATAGAAACTAGTGGTTGCATCAAATTTGATTGCATGTAATAGGTTTTGATTTTCATCTGTTAAGTCATTCCCATTTCGATCATAAACGCGTGTTCCAGCCCAATCTTTTTCTGATAATCCTTCATCTTGTCTAATACCAACTGAACGTAAATACTCAGGTAAATCCCCTAAATTATTGGGATTGTCTACGCTTTGAGGAACGTATGCTTCTGCCGTCAAAGCCCCTCCTGCTCCACCAACTAATAACGCACTTAAAGCCAACAACGTAATTGTACCAACGATTTTTTTCTTCATAAACGACTACTCCCTTTCCTTTTGATAATTTAAGGATAGCAAGTAGTTATTAACTCCACCTGTCCATAATATGAACAAATTATTAAATAATAATCACTATAATTATCTTAATAATAATATTTAATTATAACTAATAACAATTTATTTATAGAAGAAGAGAAAACAAAAGAACGTTGGGGGACGTTCTTTTGTTAAATAAGAGAGAAGACAAGAGACTTTTAGAAAGTAAAGGCTGGGTGATATGTGCCTTGGTAAGGTTCATGTTCCACGAACACTTGAATATCATTACCAGCATTATCTTTACCCATTCGAGTATACGTAAATCGATCATTGTTTAGTTCCGTTAATTCTAGCGCTGCACCGTAGCGATTCGTACCAATAGATACATGGGCCCGAATCTTGTTATTGTCCACCACTTGGAAGTACCCAAAGTCGCCGCGGGTTTCACCCGTTTGTAAATTGAAAAATTCATATTTACTTGTGTTTGGATCAAATTTCGCTAAACTAATGAAATTTTGATTGGCCGCTGTCACATCATTACCGTTTTTATCTACGACTTTTGTGCCATTCCACAAGGTTGTTCCTAAAATTTTATCCCCTGATTTATTTGTCACAATTTTGCCAGTTTGATTGGTTAATGCTTCACGTCCATTTGTAAAAGCTAATTTTTTCCCATGATAAGGGATGTGTTCCACGTAAACTTCAACATCATTCCCCAGTTTATCTTTCCCTAAACGCTTGTAAGTAAATTTGTCTTTACTCACTTCGGTTAAATCCACTACGGCTTGATAATTTTGTGTCCGCGAAATTAAAATTCGTTTTGTGCCATCACCTGTCACAAAAAATGTTCCTTCGTCACCACGGGGTTCCCCAGTATTTTTGTCGAAAAACTCGTAAAAACCGGTTTCACCATCATATTTTGCTAAACCAATAAAATTAGCATTTTCTGCCGTTAAATCATTACCTGCAGCATCATAAACTCGGGTTCCTTGCCAGTCCGTACCAGATAAAATCTTAGTCGCCTTATCGCCTTTTGTTTGGCCATTGTTTTGATGTTTGCCTAAATTTGCTGTAGCACTATTTGGATTGGCTGCATGACCTGCAAATGCTGGACTTGCATAACCTGCTATAAGTAACGTACTTAATGTTACTAAAGTAATCGAACTTAATACTTTCTTTTTCATAAAGCATCGCTCCTTTTCTTTGATAAACCTATCTTAACAAACGATTCTAAACTACCACTGTCAGAAAAATGAACAATTTATAAACGATTAAAAACAACTATAAACTATTTTTTTGTTAAAAATGAAGCGGTCAAAAGAATCCTTTACTTCCTTTTGACCGCTTCATCCACTCGTGATTGACTAATTAGAACGTGAAGTCTGGCGTAAAGTCTCCTTCATATGGTTCATGTTCTACAAAGACTTTAATTTCTTTGCCATTGTTGTCTTTACCCATTCGTGTATACGTAAAACGTTTATCATTTAATTCTGTTAATTCTAACGCAGCTCCATATTTATTGTCACCAATTGAAACGTGGGCCCGGATTTTGTTATTATCAATTACTTGGAAGTAACCAAAATCTCCACGGGTTTTACCCGTTTCTAAATCAAAGAATTCATATTTACTTGTTTTATTATCAAATTTCGCTAAACTAATAAACATTTTATTTGCTTCAGTAACATCGTTACCGTCTTCATCTAAAACTTTCGTGCCATTCCATAATGTAGCCCCTAAAATGTCATCCCCAGGTTCATTGGTAACAATTTTGCCAGTTTCTGTTTCTAAATCTTTACGACCGTTCGTAAAAGTTAACTTTTTATCAGAATAAGGGACATGCTCTACAAAGACTTCTACATCTTTCCCGTCTTTATCTTTTCCCATTCGCTTATAGGTAAATTTATCTTTCGTCACTTCCGTTAAATCAACGACTGCTTGATAGTTTTGTGTATCCGAAATCAAGATACGCTTTTCGCCATCGTCTGTCACAAAAAATGTGCCTTCATCGCCACGGGTTTCACCTGTTTCTTTGTCGAAAAATTCATAAAAACCTGTTTCACCATCATATTTTGCTAAACCAATAAAATTAGCATTTTCTGCTGTTAAATCATTATTATTTTTGTCGTAAACTTTTGTGCCTTGCCAATCAGTACTGGATAAAATTTCTGTTAATTCTTGTCCTTTTGATTGCTCTTTAGCTGCTTCTGCTGAACTAGAGACTGCAGTGCTTGAGCTAGCTGCACTTGATTTATCTGTTGCAGAGTTGGCTCCGCCAGCACAGCCTGCAATCAACAGCGTACTAAAGGTTAATAAGGTAATCGTACTAAAAACTTTTTTCTTTTTCATAGTTGGTAATCCCCTTTTTTCTTTTTGATATACCTAGAATAGCAAAGCCTTATAAACTCCTACTTGCCGAAAAATGAACAAATTATAAACAAATGAAAAAAAGTTAATAACAATACTAGCTTTTTTTTGTTCACTTGTAATACACTATAAGTAAGAAATAGATTAAAACCACTAGGAGGGACGCTTTTGACCATTAAACGCCGCTTTTTTATTTCTTATATTAGTGCCATCATTATTACTTTAGCCTCTGTTTTAGCTGTTTTATCCTTAGCTTCTTACATCACATTAGGAACTGTCCCCAGTTTGCCCCAAGCTTACCGAATGATGAATAAGCAACGACCATTGACCGCTAACGAAGAAGAAAGTTATTTGGCCTTAGATCAATTGTTAAAAAAGTCACCGAAATTACTAGATACGCCTTTGAGTAAAGAATTAAAGGAAACGATTCAAACAATTGAGGCAAAAGGATTAAGTGTGATTATTCGAAAGAATGCACGGTTTCCTTATTATTCGGATAATTTAGTAGAAAAATCTTTGTCTGTACATATTCCAAACTACGAAATGAATAATATTATGCCAACTGGCACACTGGATAATGCAGGGCGTCTATATCATTATGTCAAATCCGATTTTCATTATTTAGATGGTTCTAACGGGAGCTTTATTGTCTTGAAACGCGAAAGCAGCCTTTTTGAATTCTTCACACGCTGGATTATCTGGATGATTTTGTTAATTATCCTTATAGCCATTGCGGCAGCTTGGCTCATTAATAAGCGCTTAACCAAAACCACTATCGAGCCATTAGAAGCATTAGAAAAAGCGACTAAAACATTGGGTAAGGATGCCCAAAAAGAAAATCCATTTACACCAACTAGCCACCAAACCGTCTCAACGGAAGTCAAACAGCTCCAACTTAGTTTTGAACAAATGTGGCAAGATTTAGAAGAAGCCAATGCGGAACGCGAAAAATATGAAGCTAATCGGAAAGAATTAATTGCAAATATTTCTCATGACTTAAAAACACCAATTACTTCTATCATTGGTTACGTTGAAGGCTTGATGGATGGTGTTGCCAATACCGAAGAAAAAAAACAGCGCTATTTAACGGTCATTCATGAAAAAAGTTTAGGCCTCAATGATTTAATCGAAGAATTATTTTTGTATTCTAAATTAGACCTAGACCGTGCTGCCTTTACAATGGAAAAGACCAATTTCACTCGTTTTATTGCACATATTCTTGAAGAATACCGTTTGGAACAAGAACTCGTGATCACTTCTGTACTTCCCACCGAAGCTTTATACGTTCAAATGGATCCAACGCAGATGAATCGCGTGATTACCAATCTAATTCAAAATAGCATTAAATTTGCGGATCCCACTAAAGAGCAACTAGCCTTTACGATTTCTTTAACGCATAATCAAACGGACTTAGTTTTAACCATTACAGATAACGGCATTGGTATCGATAAAAAAGAATTACCTTATTTATTCGAACGCTTCTATCGTGTAGACAAATCTCGAACCCCAACAGTTAAAGGAAGCGGCTTGGGGTTAAGTATTGTCAAACAAATTATTGACTATCATCAGGGAACAATCACTGTCACAAGTAAAAAAGGAGACGGTACCAACGTGATAATTACGCTGCCGTTGTTGGAGGATGAAAAATGAAACCACATGTATTAATTATTGAAGATGATCCAAGCATTGCTGATTTGCAAAAAGATTATTTAGAAATTAATGATATGACCGTCACAATTGAACATGATGGAAAAAAAGGATTGGAAGCAGCTTTAAATGAGCCCTTTGATTTAATTATTTTAGATGTGATGCTGCCAACTATGGATGGTTTTGAAATCTGTCGTGCAATTCGGAAAAAAAAGCAAACGCCGATCATGATTGTTTCGGCTAAAAAAGAAGATATTGATAAAATTCGTGGGCTTGGCTTAGGTGCTGATGATTATATAATCAAGCCGTTTAGCCCCAATGAATTAGTCGCTCGAGCAAAAGCCCATATGAACCGTTATCAATTGCTAAGCAAAGCAGAACAACCACCACAATTACTAAAAATCAATGAAATCGCTGTCGACACTGCCGCCCACAAAGTGTTTGTTTTAGAAAATGAAGTTATTTTTACAAGCAAAGAATACAAATTGTTGGTTTTCTTGATGGAACATCCTAACCGTGTGTGGAATAAAGAAGAACTTTTTGAAAGTGTCTGGGGGTTTGATGCCTTAGATACTGAGGTTTCGACTGTCGTTGTTCACATTAAACGGATTCGGGAAAAATTAAAAAAAGCCAATCTTTCTGACTCTCCAATTGAAACACTCTGGGGAAGTGGCTACCGCTTCAATCGATAAAGAGAGCAAAAATAAGTCGGAGCCTATTTCTAGGCTCCGACTTATTTTTTATTAATTTACACGAGAAAATTTTTGATAAAGTTGGTTAAAAACAATCATAAATTGTTCAATCTCTGCCATTGTATTGCTTTCATCTAAACTAATGCGCACAGCGGAAGTCGCTAATTCCCCTGGCACATGCATGGCATATAAGGTGCTGCTAGCCATTTTTTTCCGGCTAGAACAAGCACTCGTAGTCGAAATATAAATCTGTTTTTCTTCCAATGCATGGACTAGCACTTCGCCGCGGATCCCTTTCAAAGCAAAACATAAAATGTGTGGCGCAAAATGTTCATTATCTTGTGAAAAAACAGTCACATTTTGAAATTCTTCTAGCGCCTTTAATAAATAACTTCGTAATGTCGCCACATGTTGCGGCCGTTGTTGTTCGTTCTCTAAATGCAAACGCAATGCTTTGGCCATTGCCACAATTGCTGGTACGTTTTCTGTCCCACTGCGTTGGTTGTTTTCTTGCCCGCCTCCTGTTAAAAGCGGCGCTAAACGTTTTCCTTGTTTCCAATACATAAAACCAATGCCTCGTGGTCCATGAAATTTATGTGCAGAAAATGTTGCAAAATCCACCCGATCCGTTAACCACTCTGAGTCATTGACTTTCCCAATTGCTTGAACCGCGTCTACATGAAAATGAATTTTAGGAAACTCCGCTAAAACCTCGCTGATTTCTTTAATTGGTTGAATCGTTCCCACTTCATTGTTGACTGCCATAACAGAAACCAAAATCGTTTCTTTTCTAATTAATTTCTGTAATTCCTCGACTTTCACACGACCTTCTTTATCCACTGGCGCATAAGAAAGTTCAAAACCTAGTTCGACTAATTGTTCCGCTGTTTCTGTAACTGCTGGATGTTCCACTGCAGAAATAATAATATGATTACCAAATTCTCGTTTTTCGATTGCCGTTCCTTTTAAAACCCAGTTATCTCCTTCAGTTCCGCCACTTGTAAAATAGATTTCATTTGCTGAAACATTGATTAGCTCCGCAATCTGCTTCCGTGCTTGTTGTAAGAGCCGATTCGCTTGGCTGCCTAAGTCATGCAGACTAGACGGATTGCCAATAATCCGCTGACTGGTTTTTACATATGTATCTAAAGCCTGGGGGTAAATCGGTGTAGTTGCACTATTATCAAAATAAATCATTTGTCACCCTTCTTTTTTAAAATTCTTTCCCATTATATACTTTCTAAAGTATCACTTCAAGTCACCACCACGCCATAAAAACAGAGGCTTGTCTGTCGACAAACCTCTGTTTAGTGATTGTTTAATTAAATTGCTGTTAAATTAGGGTTATTGATATTTTTAAAATAAAAATCTTCGATTCGTTTGAACGCCCCTGGCTCAACAGCTTCCAATGCTGTTCCAATTTCATCTAATGCATCTTGATAACGGAATTCTGTCGAGAATAAATACATGCTTTTATCTAAAGCCGTTCGGATGTTCTCGTGAGTATGACGATAGCGGTTTGCATATTGCATCATTTGTTCTGTCAGAGCTGCTGCATTGACTAAATCTTTTGTTTTCTTATCTAATAACTCTAAATCATCTTCGCATAAGTCACACAAACGATTGATTTCATCCATGTTAATGCGCATTTTATTTAAGGCTCGGCTTAAATCTTCAATTCGATCCGTTGCCACATAGAAAAATTCTAAGTAATCAGCAGACAAACCTGGTAATCGTTGCTTTTCAACATACCGTTTGATACTCCGTAAACGGAATTCGTATTCGTCGACTTTTTCTTGGGCGACTTTTTCGCCTTTTCTTAGTTCTTTCAATGAAGCATCAATTTCTAATTGTTGATTTTCAATATCATCTAAAATCTTATAGCATTCTTTATAGAACGCTTGAATTTCAGAATAAGGAACGGTATGTTCTTTCATTCGAGGTTCCAAGTCTTTTTGACGGCGAATAATTTCTTCAATTTCCGTTTGGAAGCCACGACTACGTCCTAGCTCGTTGTTGTTTAAGGTATAGCTTTGTGATACATGGTCCAATTCAATCATTAATTGACGGTTATTTTTTAAGGAATGAGAAATATAATCATCAATAATTTTTTGATTGGTCACGACATATTTCTTCGCTTCAATTTCACGTTCCATCACTTCATATAATGCATCAATCGCCGTTGCTGTGTCGCGGTTCGCAACCTCTACTGCGGCAATCTCTGTTTTTTCTAAATCAGCCATTGAATTCTCGACACGTTTTTTCGCATGTTGAATTTCTTCAGCAAAGTTTTGTTCAGGGAACACATAATCGTCAGCTAATAATTGGTTGTAGCCTTCTTCGATTTCTTTTAATTGATCTGGGAAAGTTTCATTTAATTCTTCATACATTGGTGGAATCCGTTTCATTAAGTCTTCCAATTCATACGTATGACGTTCTGCATCTTCTAGGACTTCTCGAGCCTCGATTGGGTCCCCCGATGTATTTAGTGTGACAAATTGTGTGAATTCAATTTCGACGTTTCTTAATTGTTTTTGGATTTCGGAGTAAGCTGGACCAAAGCTAGCTTTATCATCTTTTAGTGATTTACTTAATTCTTCATAGACATCCAAAGCTTTTTGAACTTCTAATGAATTGCGCTCTTCACTTTCACGTAATTCTTTCAAGCCATTACGAATGACTTCCACTTCGGCTTCCATTTCGGTCATCGTTTCATTCGCTTCCACGACTGCTTTCTTCGCTTTCATGAAACGGAAAATTTCATTTTGATTTTCGACTTCATAAATTTGACTCTCTAGTTCGGCGAAAGAACGCGTCGATAGTTCTACCCAACGTTGATTCCATTCACGGAAACTATTTTGACTCTGTCCAACTAGATGCATCTTTTTAATGTCATCGATTTCTTCAAAGACTGGCAAGTCAAACAGGGCTTCTTTACGAACTTCTAATTCATCTAATTGTTCTTGATTTTTTTTGCGCATAAAATAACCAATTAAGTATAGCACCGCAGCAATAATAACGATTACTAGTACTAAAATGATAATCCAATTATTCTTCATTTTGGCTCCTCCGATAATTTTTCTATAATAAAAGAAAGGTTGTTTGTTCTCTTCACACGGTTATCTATTGTTCCTGACCCTTGAAAAAGGGCATTCTTGCAGAAATACCTATAGAAAATTATAGCACAAACTGTATATTCATTCACTAGTTATAACAAACTTTTTTAAGAAAACCCGCGATCTTCTTACGAAGGGGTTGATTCACTGCCTTCATCGATCCGATTTTCACTAATTTTTTTACAAATATCACTTAGTTGTGTTAAGAAGGCATCCGCTTGACTTTGATCCATCCCAAAGTGTTCATCGCGCATAGCCCAAACTTCTAGCCCAGCTTCTTTGGCAGAGGCAATGCCTTTTTCTGAATCTTCAATGGCTATACATTCCTGTGGCGCAACAGCTAATTCTTGTAACGTGTGCAGATAAATATCCGGCGCCGGTTTACTTTCTTCGAAATCTTCCCCACTCACGACCGCATCAAAATAACTACTTAATTGCCCCACTGTCAAAACCTCTTCAATTGCGTCTTTTGTGGAAGAAGAAGCTAATCCGATTTTATAGCCTTGTCTTTTTAAAAATTGTAAAACACGTTTCGCATTTTCATCAAGCACAGCTAAATAATCTATCGGATGCGCTTTTTTATAGGCTATGTATTGTTCATTTAAAAAAGCAATATCTAGCTCTTTTTTGTTGACTTGTTCAATCTTTTGCCATAATGAACGCATATCTGCACCGACTAATTCTGGCAAGGTTAGGCCCTCAATGGTCAAATCAAATTCCGCTAAAAATGCTTTACGTCGCTCATAATAATAAGCTTCGCTATCTACTAGGACACCGTCCATATCAAAAATAATGGCAGTTTTGGATTCTGTCATACTATTTAACTCCTTCGTTACGACTCATATCTTTACAGTTTAACAAAATTTTAAGGAAAAATGAAGAACAAATATTTTCATGATTTCCTAACTTTCTGAAAATAAGTGGTTGCTTTTCTAAATGTTTTTCGGTATCCTTTTACTAATCTACAAATGAGAAAATAATTAAAAACAGGAGTGATAAACGTGAACGTAGTTAAATTCGGCGGTAGCTCGCTAGCATCAGCACCACAGTTACAGAAAGTCTTACAAATCGTCAAGGAAGAGCCGCGCCGAACGTTTGTCGTTGTATCCGCTCCTGGAAAGCGAACCCCGCAAGATATTAAAGTGACTGATTTATTGATTCAATACTATCAGCGCTACTTAAATAATGAGGAAATTGAATCGACAATTTCTGCCATCATTCGTCGTTATGAAGATCTTTTTGATGAATTACACTTGGATAAAGCAGTTTTAGCTGATATTGCTATTTCGATTCGCCAATTAGCCACTTTACCAAAAGAAAACAATGCTTTTTTATTTGACTATTTTTTAGCTAGCGGCGAGGACAATAATGCAAAAGTTGTTGCCAGTTTTTTCAATCAGAATGGCTTAGATGCTCGCTACATTAGTCCAAAAGAATTAGGTCTCCTAGTGACACCTGAGCCAGGCAATGCCCGCATTTTACCAAAAGCTTTAGAGAAAATTAGTGCCTATCGTGAGACTCAACAAATCTTGGTTATTCCAGGTTTCTTTGGTTATACAGAAGCCGGCGAAATTTGTACTTTTTCTCGTGGCGGTTCCGATATCACAGGGTCCATTGTTGCCGCAGGTGTTCAAGCAGATTTGTATGAAAACTTTACCGATGTGGACGGAATTTATGTCGCCCATCCTGGAATTATTGAACAGCCTCAAACGATTCAAGAATTGACCTACAGAGAAATGCGGGAGTTAGCTTATGCAGGATTTGCCGTCCTCCACGACGAAGCCTTAATGCCTGCCTATCGCGCAAATATTCCAGTCGTTATCAAAAATACTAACAACCCACATCATCCTGGCACCCTAATTACCACCTCTCGCAAAGTGAAGCATGCTCCTGTTGTAGGAATTGCTAGTGATCAAGGGTTCGCAAGTATTTACATTAGTAAGTATTTAATGAATAGAGAATTAGGTTTTGGGCGACGGCTTTTAGAAGTACTAGAAAAATTAGCCTTAAGCTATGAGCATATGCCCTCAGGAATTGATGACATCACGATTGTTTTAAGAGAAGACCAGTTAACAACTGAAATTGAAAATCGACTGATGGCTCAACTCCAAGAAGTTTTAGCGCCTGATGAGTTACGCATCACGCATCACCTTTCCATGATTATGATTGTCGGGGAAGGCATGCGCCAACGAATTGGGGTTACTGCTGAAAGTACAATGGCGTTAGCCAAAGAAAAAATCAACTTAGAAATGATTAACCAAGGATCTTCGGAAGTAAGTATTATGTTTGGTATCAAAAAAGAACAAGAGGAAAAAGCCATCAAAGCCTTATATCGGACGTTCTTCCATGATTAATAAAAAAGACGAATGAGTTTTCTCATTCGTCTTTTTTATTGGTCTCAGTAATTTTCAATTGGCGTTGAATTTCCGCTTTAATTTTAGCTTCTGGCGCAAAATCTTGTTCCCAATTTTCAGGTTTTAATACTTTATTTGTTTCCGGATCATAATGTGGCTGTCCATCTGGAAATAATTTTCCCATATTGGCTTGATGAACGATTTCAATAATTTTTGTTGGATTGACGCCCATTAAGCAAAACGAACCATAAGTAAAATACAATAAATCAACTAGTGCATCCACTTCCTCCACTAAAGGATCAGATACTGGTTTGCCTTTCGCCAAGACTTTCTGCTCTGCTTTATCGACAGATTTTTTTAATCCGTTGACCAATTGTTGAAAAAGCACTTGGTCATTATTAGCAGCACTATATAAAAATTCCACAAGTTCTTCGACTTTAAACTCTGCTCGTCGACTGGCTAGCTCTGGCGAAAAAGCAGTTGGTTGCTCTGGTTGTTGTGGATTAAAAACCTCGTGGAAGGCACAAGCCATTTCATAAGGGGATTGCTTTTCAGACATTCAGCTACCTTCTTTCTCAAAATAAATCTAATTGTTTTGGATTCAAATCATCGTAACTCAAATTCAAGACTTTTTGCATCTGTAGAGCGTTTTCTGCGGCATCGCCGCCAGAATTATTATTAAAAATTACGCCCACTTCTTTAGCTTCTTGCGACATTTTTAAAACAGCTTCGCTTAAATCAGCGATTTCCTGCGTATTATAATGATAGAGGGTTCTTTTTTTACGCCACTCTGCATCATTGGCTAACCAGCCAGCCGCATTACGTCCGTGAAACCGGAAGAGCACGAGATTAGGATTCGTTACATAAGGATAAAAGGGCACTGGATTCGTAGGAATCTGCGGTTCATCTACAATCACAAGTGAAAATTGATTTTCTTTCATAAATTGCAACATTTGTTTTACAAAGTTTGGTTGATACCATGAATTATTTCGTAATTCAATGGCGATAGGTAGGTCTTTAAACCAGTGACGAATTTTTTGCAAGTAAGCGACATTTTCTTTCGTACAACCAAATGTTCCTGAAAATTGTACCAGAAAGGCAAATAATTTTTTACTTTCAATTAATGGGGCCATACTTTCTAAAAAGGCGGTGATCATTTCTTCTTCACTTGCATAATAAGTCTGCCACTCACCTTGACAACTGATTCCACTATAAACTTTCATGACAAAGCGAAAGTTTTCGGGAACTGCTTTGACCCATTCAGCTACTCGTTCTTTGGGAGGAATCCCGTAATACGCCGTGTCCATTTCAACTAGCGGTAAATGACTGGCATATTCATAAAGCGTGGCCCGTTTTTTTCCAGTTAAATAGTCGTGTTCACTAAAAGATGTTAATCCTAAGCGAATCATGTCCTTCCTCCTCTGCGTAACTTTTTATTTTTTAAATCGTCATCTTAACTTAGTTGGTCCAATCGATATTCGCTTCACAATAGGTTTGACCATCAATCCGAATCTCATGGCGCGTTTTCAACTGATTTTCTTGTTCGACAATTTCGTAATGACTTTCGACTTCTTGGCCGTATTCTACTTCTTTATCAAATTTCACAAGAATTTTTTTCGGTTGATGCGTTGTTAAAAAGTCATACCCTAACACATCCAATAACCAATTAAAGTAAATCGCATTATTAACATGTTGATTGCCATCAATATCAAAAAAACGCACACGATAAGGTAAAAAGTTCCCCTCTGTGACTTTTTCAATTTTTTCATGGCGATAAATTTTAGTGATTTTTTCAGAATCAAAAGGTGCAATAATTTCTGGTAACACACTACTGATTTTCCGATTTTTTTGATCCATTAAGACAAAGGTTGATTTCACAAAGACACATTCATTGCCTTTTTCATCATGAACCCAAAAGTTACGATAACAAAAATATTTGTTATAACTCATAGCTTGCGTTGTAATTGCTACTTTTTCACCAACTTTTGGTAAGCGGTGAATCTCTATTTCATAATTTGTGATGACCCAGCCTAGACCAAATTGAGCGACATAAGCCGCATCTCTTCCTAGTAATTCTGTTTGTTCTTCTGATACTTTAATGACAACCGCTAACAAAGCCGGTATCTTCATTGCACCAGTAAAATCGCCGTCATAGTAGGCAACTTCATAAGAGGATGTATGTTTTTTTCCCACGAAATAATCTCCTTTTTCCAATGGCTACTTTCGTGTCATTGTTTCTTCTTAAAAGTATACCACGTGATTTCTTCAATTGCGATTCCGAATGAAAAATTAACAAAACTTTGAAAAACACTATTATTTATATTATTTAAAAACATTCTTAATATTACTTAAAAAATATTGTTTTATTTTTAAAAATAACATTTCTTATTATTTGTATCCGAAAGATTATTATGTTATATTCCTATCTGTAAGCGCATACAAAATAATTTTTTAGGAGGTTTTTTCATGAAAAAGAGTTTATTAACAATCGTCCTGGCTTTTAGTTTTGTTTTAGGTGGCGCTGCATTGGCCCCTACTGTTTCAGAGGCTCATGGTTACGTAGCAAGTCCTGGAAGTCGTGCTTTCTTTGGTAGTTCTGCTGGTGGTAACTTAAATACAAATGTTGGTCGTGCACAATGGGAACCTCAAAGTATCGAAGCGCCCAAAAATACGTTTATTACTGGTAAATTAGCCAGTGCAGGTGTCTCAGGTTTTGAACCTTTGGATGAACAAACAGCTACTCGTTGGCACAAAACAAACATTACAACAGGTCCCCTTGACATCACTTGGAACTTAACTGCCCAACATAGAACTGCTTCTTGGGATTACTATATTACTAAAAATGGCTGGAATCCAAATCAACCATTAGACATTAAAAACTTCGACAAAATTGCTTCAATTGACGGCAAACAAGAAGTTCCTAATAAAGTTGTTAAACAAACAATTAATATTCCGACAGACCGCAAAGGTTATCATGTCATTTACGCTGTCTGGGGCATTGGTGATACGGTGAACGCCTTTTACCAAGCGATTGATGTGAACATTCAGTAAAAATACTCACATCTTAAACTAAATTAAAGGAGTTCTCAAAAAATGAAGCTAAAAAAAATAATCCCTGCTTTTCTCCTTCTTTCAACCGTAGCAGTTGGCTTGTGGTTAACGCCTACTCAAGCTTCTGCAGATGCTGCGGATACGATGGTAGATATCTCTGGCAAAAAAGTGTTGGTTGGATATTGGCATAACTGGGCCTCAAAAGGACGCGATGGTTACAAACAAGGAACATCAGCATCGCTGAACCTTTCAGAAGTAAATCAAGCCTACAATGTCGTACCGGTTTCCTTCATGAAAAGCGATGGTACGACACGGATTCCTACGTTCAAGCCTTATAACCAAACGGACACTGCCTTCCGACAAGAAGTCGCACAATTAAATAGTCAAGGTCGCGCAGTTTTATTGGCACTTGGTGGAGCAGATGCACATATCCAATTAGTCAAAGGCGATGAACAAGCCTTTGCGAATGAAATCATTCGTCAAGTGGAAACATACGGCTTTGATGGTTTAGACATCGACTTAGAGCAATTGGCGATTACTGCTGGCGACAACCAAACCGTCATCCCTGCTGCATTGAAAATAGTCAAAGACCATTATCGAGCACAAGGAAAAAATTTCATCATTACGATGGCGCCAGAATTCCCTTATTTAAAACCTGGTGCCGCTTATGAAACATACATTACTTCCCTAAATGGTTATTATGATTACATTGCCCCACAATTATATAACCAAGGCGGCGACGGTGTCTGGGTTGATGAAATTATGACTTGGGTTGCTCAAAGCAACGATGCTCTAAAATACGAGTTCCTCTATTATATGTCTGATTCATTAATCCATGGCACGCGCGGCTATCTACAGATACCAAACGATAAATTAGTCCTTGGTTTACCAGCAAATCGGGATGCGGCTGGTAGCGGCTATGTCGTTGAGGCTACCCCTGTAGCCAAAACTTTTGATCAGTTAGCAAAAGACGGTAATCCTATCCGTGGCTTAATGACTTGGTCTGCAAATTGGGACGTTGGTCAAGATGTCAACGGCAAGTCCTACAACAATGAATTTGCGACACGTTATAGTAACCTCGTAAAATAAAAGCTATTTTGAGACAGAACACCGCATTTGGTTCTGTCTCTTTTTAAATTTTACTCACCGATCTTTCAATAATCCAAACAATGTTCTCTCGCTTTCTAACCAATTAATTTTAAACCAATCACAGAAACAATGATTAAAAAAATAAAAAATATCCGGCGTGGGTCTTTTGATTCACCTAAGAGCATTCCTAAAATAGCGCCTCCTGCTGTACCAATTCCTGTCCAAACTGCATAAGAAACGCCCATCGGCAGTTGTCTCATCCCTAAATATAAAAATAAAAAACTACCACTAAACGCTAGAATTAAAATTAACAATGAACGTAAGTCTTTTTTTGTTGTAAATAATTTAATTGAACCTACGCCAAAGATTTCAAAACAGCCTGCAATAACTAAGTATAACCAACTCATCTTGTTTCCTCCTCTTTATTTCCAGTTACCATTTTTAAGCCAATTACACCTATTAATAACAGCAACAGAAAAAGAACTTTTCCTATGCCCAATGGTGTGTGGAATAAAAAATGATCTGTCACAATAGTTCCAGCGCTACCTAAGCCGACAAATACAGCATAGGCTGTGCCGACTGGCAATTCCTCTCCTGCTTTAATCAACGCATAGAAACTGATAAAGATTGCGATTACTGTCCCTAAAATCTCCCACCATGTTGTGCTATGCTTCATGCCAATGACCCAAATCACTTCACAAAAAGCGCCAAAAATAACTTTTAACCAAGCTTTACTCATCTTGTTTCCCTTCCCTTCCAAACAAAAAAAGTGCCAACAAACAGTTCAGCTATGGCCTAAGAACTGTTCATTAACACTTTAGTCGCAAGCATCCGGCGATGTTTACGAAAGTTTATGTATTAAAATATCTCAGGCTATTATATTCTTATTTTAAAAAAAAATCAACTAAAAAATAATAGTTCGAATTCGAGACATTTCTTTTGCATTTTTAGGACTAATCATTTAAACTTACTTTTAGTAAGTTAGTTAATTAAAAAATTATTTTTCTTTTAGGAGGATTTTTATTATGAATACACAAATTTTAGGTTTACACCACGTCACTGCCATGACTTCAAGTGCTGAAAAAATTTATCACTTTTTCACCGATATTTTAGGTCTACGTTTAATTAAGAAGACTGTCAACCAAGACGATATTGAAACATATCATTTATTTTTTGCTGATGATGCCGGCTCTCCCGGAACAGATATGACTTTCTTTGACTTCCCAGGCTTACCTAAAGGAACCAAAGGAACCAATACAATTTCTCGTACTTCCTTCCGTGTAAAAGATGATGCTGCTTTGGATTACTGGGTATCACGCTTTAATGAATATGAAATTGATCATGGAGAAATTCAAGAACGTTTTGGTAAAAAGTATTTAGAATTTGAAGATTTTGACAATCAACGTTACCAACTTATTTCTGATGAAAAGAACCAAGGTGTCGAAGCCGGCACGCCTTGGAAAAAATCTAACGTTCCTAGTGAACATGCTTTAATCGGCTTAGGACCAGCCTTTGTAACTGTCGAAAATTACGAACATCTGCAACTAGTTTTAACTGAAGTTTTAGGGTTCAAATTGATTGATGCTGAAGGTAGTTTCCATTTATTTGAAGTTGGCGAAGGTGGGAATGGTGCCAGCATTATCGTAGAGCATCGGGAAGATTTGCCAGCGGCTCAAGAAGGCTACGGCAATGTCCATCACTTAGCCTTGCGTGTTGCCGATGAGGAAGCACTACGTTTCTGGATTGAAAAAATTAATCGTTTGGAATTTCCTAATTCTGGCTTTGTGGAACGTTTTTACTTTAAATCTGAATATTTCTTGGCAGCAACACATGTTTTATTTGAACTGGCAACCGATGGTCCTGGATTTTTAGAGGATGAAACCTATGAACACGCTGGCGAAAAATTATCATTACCGCCATTTTTAGAACCAAAACGGGCAGGGATTGAAGAATTTGTGCGTCCTTTCGATACTTCAGATGCGAATGTTCAACGAAATTAGTATTTTTTCTAGGAGGCTCCTATGATTCATTACAATAGTAACGAGTTATCTGCAAAAACAGCGTATAAATTTTTATCAGGAAGCATTATTCCTCGACCAATCGCTTGGGTTACGACACAAGATACAGCCACAGGTGTCGTCAACGCTGCTCCCTTTAGTTTCTTTAATGCGGCGGCAGCTGAAATTCCTTTAGCAACGTTGTCCATTTTACGACCAGACAAAGAGCCTAAAGATACGGCACGAAATATCTTGGCTACTAAAGAGCTTGTCATCCATTTCGTTAACGAAGACGTTCTTACTCAAATGAATCAGACTTCGGCGTCTTTAGCAGCAGAGATCAGTGAAATTGACACATTTGGGATTGAAACGATTGCCAGCCAGACTGTTGCTGTTCCAGCAATCAAAGCCGCGCCGATTCGGATGGAAGCTCGCTTACATCAATATGTACCTATTGCTAACCATGAAGGTCAAATTATTACGGATTTATTCATTGTAGAAATTACCGATTTCTATTTTGATTCAGCCGTTTTTGATGAAGAACATCAGTACATTTTACCTGAAAAACTCCAACCGATTGCTCGTTTAGCAGGCAATGATTATACAACATTGGGCGAAATCCGTGAAGTTCGCCGCCCAACGTAAAAAGAAGGCCCCGCCATGACGGTGGGGGCCTTCTTTTTATGTTTTATGCTAATGCTCCCATTGGATCCCAAGGTGCCAAAACAGTTGGCGCTTGTTCCCAAGCTTTTTTCTGTTCGTCAGTTAATAAATCTTTGTGCACAACGATTTGATAAGTGTATTCGTCCATCCACGCATCGCTCATAACGAAGAAGCCATTTTCACCGACTTTTTCGCCCCAGCTATTTTCCACTTTCCATTTTGTTGTTTGGCCATCCACGATATCAACACCTGTTAAAACCATGGCGTGTGTCATTAAGCTTTCACCAAAATCTAAACGTTCTGCTTTAGTCATCGTAAAATCAATATCAAAAAGATCGTTCATATCGTAAACGTCTAATGCCATAATTCCTGTGTCACGTGTTGAAGATTGTCCGACATCACAACCAAACCAAACAGATTCGCCTTGTTCCAATTGTGCAGCAGCTAATTTTTTGAAAGCAGCCATTTCTACATTTAAATATTTAACTTCTTTGCCGCCGACAACATTCCCTAACATTTCAACAGTGTATGTTTTGTTGAAGGGTTTATCTTCTGTAGGAGCATTAATAATACTTACATAATCATGTAAATTAACGCCAACGTATTTTTCAAAGAATGTTTGCGGTGTTAGATTTTGATCCAAATGATAATTTTTTTCTTCGTCACGGTATTCAAAATCAAAGGTTTCTGGCGGCGTTCCTAAAGAGATTGCTAAGAAATTATAAATTTCTTGTAACATTGCTTCTTTGTTTTTTTGGACTTCTTCAGCAGAAGCGCCTTTTTCAATTAAACTACGTAAAATTGTTGCATCTTTGCGTAATTTTTTATTTAAATAGTTGTTTAAATCACGTGAATTGGAACTGTTGCTGCTTTCAGGCATTGCCGTTTTAGGCACTACGCCATATTTATCAAAAATTGAAACGATCATATCCCATTGCCCACCATCTTGTTGTGGTGTCGCTAATAAAAAGGCCACTTTACGACTAGTCAACGGTTGATCGGCTGTTGCAATAATATTTTCATAGAAATAATTTGATTTTTCATATTTATCCCAGAAAAATGTATAGTTTTGTGATAATTCAAAATCTTTTAATTGAAACGCATTTAACATTCTATGTCTAAATGTATTTAATGCCGCAAACATCCAGCAGCGACCGCTTTGTTTTTGATTGGCCACTTTTCCAGTAGCTAAGTCGACTGAAAAGACGGGTACGTTATTCACGGCTCCTTGTACAGATTCACCTGAAGCGCTGATACCATTTTTTACTACACTACGTTGTAAGGCATTTTGTTTATTATTGTTCAAGAAATCTTGATGGAATTTCTCTGTTAATTTTGGTTCAATTGCTGTCATATTTTCATCGTCCTTTCATTTTACGTTCTTCTTCATTATATGCTTCTCTTTAAACAGAAACAACCATTTACTCTAAATTCCTTGCTTTCCAACTCTTTTTGTATTAGTATATATAATACAGATAGCACAAATAAGACAGGAGTGATTCGATGCTTTTAGAAATAGATGAACAAAGCGAACAGCCCATCTATCAGCAACTCATTGATCAAATCATTGTAGGCATTGCCAAAGGTGAACTGGTTCCCAATGAAAGTTTGCCTTCTATCCGACAATTGGCGGACGAAATCGGGGTCAATATGATGACTGTTTCAAAAGCTTATAATAAGTTAAAGCAATCAGGTTATATTGTGACTGATCGTCGTAACGGCACCAAAATTGCCGCAAAGTTACCTGCTACCGCTGTTTGGCAACAGCAATTGCATGAGCGTTTAGAACTTCTGTTGGCTGAAAGTTTTTTACATCAGCAATCCGAAGCAGAAATCCAAGCACTTATTCAGAAAATTTATCAAAATTTTGATTCGAAAGGGCGTGCATTATAATGGCGGTATTCTTTTATTTCATCCTAGTTTCTGTCGCTTTTTTTATGGCATTTACTATGGGGATTTATGCAAATCCTCACAAAAATATTATTTTGGAAAACACTTTACCAGAAGATAAACTACAAGATCCCAGCGTTCAAGCAATCCGGAAACGTTATAAAAAACGCTTGGTTCAACTAGCAGCCGTTTTTAGTGTTCTTAGTTTACCTTTGTTATTTATTCCTTATGATTCGATTTTATTGTTCCTTTTTCTGTTACTTTTATTTAGTTTTATTGGCAGTGGCTACTATCTGCAAATCGTTTATATTCGCAAAATGGCCGCTTTAAAAATGCAAAACGGCTGGTTGCTACCTAAGCGTCCTCTCTTAATCGATACGCAATTAGTTTTAAATAAAAACCAGAAACTTATTTCATTTTGGTGGTTTTTACCTGCAATTATTCTTACTTTTGCTGGGGGCTTTTATTCCTTGCAAACGGCGATTGGTTCCTGGATTCTTTTCTTAATTACTGTTTTGATGTTAAGTTTGTTCATTGGCGGCTATTATTTTATTGCGCGCTTACCTGTCAAACCGCTAACTAGCGACTCAAAAATTAATCAGCAAATCAATGATTTATTTCGGCATCATTGGTCTGTTTTAATGGTTTTATCCGCCTTAGTTTTTGCACCGCTAACCATTTTACCAACTTTGACAATTGTAATTGATTATACGGTTGCGATGGCTCTTACTTTTTGTTATTTTATTCTTTTGTTTGTTTATGTAGGCTTTCTCTTCTACTACCTATTTTCAATGCGCAAAAAACAAGATCAATTCGTTTTACAGGCTGGCGATTATCGCTATGGGGATGATGATCAATATTGGCGGTATGGGATTTATATCAATCCCAAGGACCCCAAAATCATGGTTCCTGATCGCATTGGTATGAATTTATCTATTAACCTAGGACGGCCTGCTGGGAAAATTATTCTAGCTGCTACTGGTATTTTAACGATTGCAGTGCTGTTCTTTGCCACAGTACCAATGTTTATAAATGATTTTTCTAGTCATGCCTTTCAAGCAACTATTGAAAAGAAACAAATTGAGTTATCTGCCCCATTAGCAAAAACAAGGTCAATTCCTTTTAACCAAATCACTGCTGTTTCTTTGATTGATGACTTACCTCAAGAACGCATCCGCACAATGGGTGCTGCGACAGATAGTTACTTAACAGGAGAATTTAAAGTCGCTGGAAAACCTGCTTATTTACTAATTTATACAAAAAGTCATCCAATTCTGAAAATAGAAACGCGGGAGAAAGTTTATTATTATACTGCGCGGGATGGTCAAGAAACGACTAAGATTTATCAGGAAATCAAAGCAAAACTTCCATAACAAAAAAACAGGGTCTACTCATGATGGTAGGCCCTGTTTTTTGGTTATTCGCTGACAACCTTGAATTTTGTATCTGCCAACGTGGTATTCAGTTCATCTTGGCTTACTTCACGATCTGCTGTCACAATGGCTGTTTGATCTGCTAAGTGAACCGCAACATTCGTTACGCCGTCAATTCCACTAAATTTTTCAGTGACCGATTGAACACAGCCATCACATTTCATCCCATCAATTTTTACGGTTTTTTCCATTTCACTTCATCCTTTTCAATTTTATTTTTGACTTCCACTAGTTCTTTTCACCGTCGAAGGTTTAAATCCTTTCAATCGTAAGGCGTTTAGTAAGACAGAGACTGAACTAAAACTCATAGCTGCTGCTGCAATCATCGGACTTAACAAAGGTCCACCAAATAAGTGTAACACACCCATAGCCACTGGAATACCTAATGTATTATAAGCAAATGCCCAGAAAAGATTTTCTTTGATGTTTTTGATGGTCGCTTTACTTAATTCAACTGCTGTAGGCACATCCATTAAATCACTGCGCATTAGCACAATGTCGGCCGATTCCATTGCAACATCTGTACCTGAACCAATAGCAATCCCCACATCCGCTTGGGCAAGTGCTGGTGCATCATTAATACCGTCACCCACCATCGCAACTTTTTTGCCTTCTGCTTGTAGTTTTTTCACTTCTAACGCTTTATCTTCTGGTAAAACTTCACTTAAGACACGATCGATACCTACTTGTTTTGCAATCGCCTCGGCAGTACGTTTGTTGTCTCCCGTAATCATCACGGCTTCGATCCCCATTTTATGCAAACGTGCAATGGCTGTTTGACTGCTATCCTTCACAGTATCTGCTACCGCAATGATACCCGCAAACGAACCATCTTTTGCCACAAACATTGGGGTTTTCCCTTCTTCTGCCAAACGATCCGCTTTTTGAACAAATGTTGATAGCTCGATGGCTTCTTCTTTCATTAATTTTATATTGCCCAAAAGTAGGACTCGTTCGTTGACTGTCACACGGATCCCGTGACCTGGAATCGCTGAAAAATCGCTTCCTTCTGCTAATGGCAATTGACGTTCTTTAGCCGCCCCCACAATTGCTTCACCTAGAGGATGTTCTGATCCTTGTTCTGCAGAAGCTGCTAATGTTAGTAACTCAGCTTCTGAAAGTGCTGAATCAGCAACTAAAATATCTGTAACCACCGGTTTGCCTTCTGTAATAGTTCCTGTTTTATCAAACACGATTGTTTGAATTTTGTGAGTGGTTTCTAAAGCATCCCCACTTTTAATTAAAACGCCATTTTCAGCGCCCTTACCTGTTCCCACCATAATCGCAGTCGGCGTTGCCAAGCCGAGCGCACAAGGACAAGCAATCACTAACACAGAAATAGTAATTGTCAAAGCGAAAATCCATGACTCTTGTCCTAAAAAGAACCAAGCCAAGCCAGAAAGAACAGCCAAACCAATAACGATTGGGACAAAAACACCCGAAATTTTATCAGCTAATTGTGCAATCGGCGCTTTTGAGCCTTGCGCATCTTCCACTAATTGAATGATTTGGGCAAGAGCCGTCTCTTTTCCCACTTTTGTCGCCTTGAATTGAAAGCTGCCATTTTTATTGATGCTAGCACCAATTACTGCATCACCGACTTTCTTTTCAACAGGCAAACTTTCGCCCGTTAACATGGCTTCATCCACAGAACTACTGCCTGAAACAATCACTCCATCAACAGGGATTTTATCTCCTGGGCGAACAATCACAATGTCATCCAACTGAACAGCATCAACTGGCACTTCAATTTCTGCGCCATCACGTAAAATATGAGCAGTTTTCGGCGCCAAACCCATTAATTTTTTTATCGCATCTGAGGTTTTCCCTTTTGAAACAGCTTCGAAATATTTTCCTAATGTAATTAAAGTTAAAATAACACCCGCTGATTCATAATAAAGAGCCATTGTAAAACTTGTATCTCCTAAGAATATCATGACTGTGCCATATAAACTATACACAAAAGCAGCACTGGTTCCTAAAGCTACCAAAGAAAACATATTCGGATGCCCTTTAAATAATGCTTTAAAACCAACTGTGAAAAATTCTCTGCCGACATATAGAACGGGTAACGTCAAAATCAATTGAACCATTGCAAAGGTCGTCGCATGTGTCATTGGATTCAAAAAATCCGGCAATGGTAAGCCTACCATGTGTCCCATCGCAATATAAAGAAGTGGCACTGTAAACACCGCTGAGATCCAAAAACGTTGCCACATCTCAGCAATATGTTTTTGTTTCTTTTCACGATCTTGGTCCGCTGTTGCACCTGCAGCGACTTCTTCTGTCGCCTGATAACCTGCATCCGTAACTGCTTTGATAATTTCAGCACTCGTTACTTGATGGTCGTCATAACTAACCACCAGTTTTTCCGTGGCTAAATTAACAATCGCTTGTTGAACACCAGATAATTGGTTCACAGCTTTTTCAATCGTTTGGGCACAGGAAGCACAACTCATTCCTTCAATCGCAAACGTTCGTTGCTGGGCTGGGCTAATCGCCTTATAGCCAGCATCTGACACAGCTTCCTTAATTTCTTCTTCTGTGACTGCCGTCTGATCATACGTGACACTTAATTTTTCCGTAGCTAAATTGACACTTGCCTTTGCCATCCCAGGTAACTTCGCCGTAGCCTTTTCAATCGTTTGGGCACAGGAAGCACAGCTCATCCCTTCAATATCAAACGTTTTACTTTCCATTTTTTTCACTCCTTTTTAAATTAAATGACATTGGCATTGACCAGGAATACAGTTGCAAGGGACGGATTCAACCGCCGTCTTGCGCTTCTCTTTCAAGAGTTCCTCTAATCGATCCAAATCGTCATAACTCAACTGACTCTCTGTTAAAATTGTTTCTACCACGGAACCAACTTTACGGCTGCACACCTTGGCCAAAAGTTCATCTGCCACCGTTTCAATGCTCCGACGTTCTTCTACTAGCGGATAATAAATATATTTATTGCCTGCTTTCTCCGTTCCAACTAACCCTTTATCTGTTAAACGACTTAGTAACGTCTTGACGGTCGTTGATTTCCATTCTTTCTTCTCATTTAAAAGTGTATGCACTTCACGACTCGTGGTTTTGCCTTGGGTCCAAATAACCCGCATGACTTCCCACTCTGCATCAGTAATTGTCGCTAATTTATCTTTTGCCATACTCGTTAAATTCCTCCTTCATCAATAAAAAAAGAGTTCAAGGTTACTGACTACAAATGTAGTCGTTTATCTTGAACTCATCATATAGCTATTTTATTTTTTTGTCAACAACTTCTGCTCATCTTTTTTTATTGCAACGCAGATTCTTGTTTTTTAACAAAGTATTTCAATAAGAAAGGTGCAACTAAGGTCGTTAAGATAATTACCACAATCATGCTCGTATAATACGCTTCTGAAAGTAATTTAGATTGGTAGCCAATTTGCGCAATGATTAATGCCATTTCCCCACGCGAAACCATCCCAGCACCGACCATTAAAGAACTTGTATTGGAGAAACCAACCATTTTCGCTCCCCAGGCGCCGCCCAGTAATTTCGTTAAAATCGCCATAATCGTCATTACCAAAATAAAAGGTAAATCCTTTCCTAACGTGTTAAATGTCACTGATAAGCCAATGCTGGCAAAGAAGACGGGAATAAACACGGCATAGCCAATAGCTTCAATATTGAAATCAATTTCTGTTTTTGCATCCGTTTGTCCCACAGCAATCCCTGCAAAAAAGGCACCTACGACAGAACTTAAACCAACTAAATCAGCCAAATAAGCCATGCCCAAACAGATAATCAATGACATGATAATAACAGACGACCCAAAGTTCATTTTTTGACTTAAACGTAGTAAATAGGGAGCGATAAAGCGGACCAAAAAGAAAATCCCAATAAAGAACAAGCCTTGTTCAATTAACTTAACAATAAAGCTGACTTCTGTATTGCCGCCTGTACTTGCACCAATCATGCCGACAGCGACACTTAAAATAATCACGACCACGATATCGTCAACGACAGAAGCCCCAAGAATCGTTGCGCCTTCTTTACTACTTAAAACATTCAACTCTCTTAATACTTCTACTGAAATGCTGACCGACGTTGCTGCTAAAACTAACCCAAGGAAAAAAGCTTCTTTCCAAGAAAAAGCAAACAGCTGACCAATCAACATAGTAAAACCAACCGGTAAAACGATGCCCAAAATAGCGACCATGACACTAGGTTTCGCATATTTTTTCAATAATTCCAATTCACATTCCATTCCAGCAATAAACATCAGCATAATGACACCAATTTCTGAAAAGTCATGCACAAACACATCTTGATGCACAATATTTAACATCGCTGGACCTAACACAATCCCAACTAGCAATTGCCCAATTACTGCAGGAATTCCTACTCTTTTACAAGCAACACCTGCTAAAGTCGTTGTAATTAAAATCAAACATAAAATACCTAAAAATTCCATTCTATTTCCCTCTTTCTCTATTAACCAATCATCACTGATTCTTTTGGATATTGAACTTTCGACTGACTTTCCAAGCCTTTCTTAATTAATGACAATAACACCGTGTACACACCCACACGACCGACGAACATTAGAAAAATAATCACTAGTTTACCAAAAACAGTTAAATCTGGTGTTAACCCCATTGTTAAACCGACCGTTCCAAATGCAGAAATCACTTCAAAAACGATATACTCAATCCCGTTTTTTAAAGGTAATGTTTCTGTAAACGAGAGAATAACCGAAGCAGTTACACATAAAAAAGTTGCCAAGAAAAACAAAGTAAATGCTTGGAGCACTACTCGCTCAGGAATTGTGCGTTCATGGAATTCCACTCGCTGTTTCCCTTTAAAAATCGCACGAAATTGTAAAAATAACACACCAAACGTCGTGGTTTTCAAGCCGCCAGCGGTTGATCCTGAAGTGCCACCAATAAACATCCACAAAATCGTGACAATCAGGCCTGGATTACTCATTTTCAAATAATCAACCGAATAAAAGCCAGCCGTTCTTGGCGTAACCGACAAGAACCAACTGTTGACAAGACGCTGCCAAAAAGACATGTCAGCTGGAAAATGGCGATATTCTGAAATGTAAAAAATAACGGTCCCTAAGACTAAAAAGGTGGCGGTCACCGTTAAAGCAAGGCGTGTATGAATACTAACACGGTGCTTAATTTTATTTTTATAGCCTTTAATCATTGAAAAAATATCGCGCCACACAATAAATCCTAAGCCACCAGCTATAATTAAAAAGCTAATGACTAGTAAAAGATAAGGCGAATTTTGATAAGGAACCATACTATCCCCTAGCAAATCAAAGCCAGCATTACAAAATGCCGAAACGGCATGGAAGAGACTAAAAAACAACCCTTTTTTCCACCCAAATGTTGGCACAAATTGAAAGGACAACAAGAAGGCTCCAAGTAATTGAATAATGGCCGCAAACTTCATAATATATTTCATTAAACGAAAAACTCCGGAAACTTCACTAACATTTAAAGCTTCTTGATACAACATCCGTACACTTAGTGACGCTTTTTTCCGCAGCAAACTAAAGAAAATCGTGGCAACGGTTAAAAAGCCTAAGCCGCCTAATTCAATCAAAATCATAATAATAACTTGCCCAATAGGACTCCAATGTTCCGCCGTATTCAAAGGCGAAAGCCCTGTAACACAGACGGCGGAAGTTGCCACGAAAAAAGCATCAATCCATTGCGTTTTTTGTCCAGCTTGTGCAGAAAAAGGCATCATTAATAAGATCGTGCCTACAACAATTAATAGAAAAAAGCCTAAGACAATTGTTTGAACAGGTGAAATATACAACCTTCTTTTGATCTGATGTTTCATTTTTTTCTCCTCTACCATTTCTTTGTCAATCAAAAACAACACAAACGGCTAGACAACTGTTGCTTTGTTCCTCTCGCCCTATGAGAAACTCAAAACCTTGAAAGCAACTTGCCCAACCGAATAATTATTTTTTAATTTTTGTTTTCACGTTGATAAATCGAATAAACCAACTCATTTTTTTGATAAACCTGTTTTAAACGAACTGGGATTGATTGAGCCATTGTCTCGTATAGAGCAATGCCCTCACCCAGAAACAGTGGTATTGTCGTCAAAATGAAGGTATCAATTAAATCAGCTGCCAAAAGCGGTTGAACCACTTTTGGGCCTCCAACAATCCAAATTCCCGCGCCGTCTTCTTCTTTGAGACGACGAATTAATGTGACGGGATCTTCCTTGGTAAAAGTTCTTGAAGCAGTTGATGGTTCTGGATGAGAGGTAATGATATAAGAATGCTTGTCTTCATAAAAATACACATCTGGGGACAATTCTTGTGTCACTTGATCATAAGTAGTCCGCCCCATTACCACAGTGTCTATTTTTTCATACATTTCATCGTAACTACGATCTTCTTCATCGCCACGAATATTTTCTTCTAACCAAGCAACACCGCCCGCTTTATCCGCAATGAAACCATCAATACTCGCTGCAATAAATAAAATTACTTCCCGTGCCACATCAACGCCTCCTTTTCTCTTCTTATCTATTTTAGCTTGTTTTCTCAAAAAACTCTAGGGGTGCGCATTGTTATTTTTAAAAGAAAAAAGAGAAAAACTAGGATAATTGGGCTACTTTTTGTAAAATAGGAAATAAGAAACTTTTTATTGAGTTATTTTACATTTTTTTCAAGAAAAATAAGAATTGGTTTATTTGATTTACACAAAAAAATAACATATCCAGTTTTTATATAAAGGAGGATTACTTTGTTTGATTTAGAGAAGGTTCAGACCTTGAATGAATTAGAAATGCTCGTTTACCATTATGTATTGGAACATCTGCACCAAATCCCTCAACAGACCATTCGCCAACTGGCTACTTCCTGTCATGTCTCCACCTCAACGATTCTACGATTTTGTAACAAAATGGGCTATGCTGGTTTTTCCGAATTAAAATATGCAGTGAAAGAAGAAGCCAAACAAACACAAACGTTTGAAAATTTTTATGATGCCACAGTTCACGTCGATGCTTTTTTGAAAAAATTAAACCAAGAAACCTATTACGAAATGCTTCGTCCAGCAATTCAAATGATTGTTCAAGCACGTCACGTTGCCTTTACTGGCATTGGTACTAGCGGAATTTTAGGTAGTTATGGCAGTCGTTATTTTGCCAACTTAAATATCAATTCTTACAGTATTGCTGATCCCTTTACGCCTATCCCCAAGCGCGGATTTGAAAATACATTAGCCTTGATTCTGTCTGTATCTGGGGAAACCAATGAAATGATTAAACAAATGACCGATTTTAAAACAGCTGGTGCCAAAGTACTAAGCATTACCAACAATCAACATTCAACTATTGCCCGCTTGGCTGACTACAACATCTCCTATTATATGCCCGACGAACGTTCTCCATTTGCAGATAAATCAGTCAATACAACCACTCAAATCCCTGTCATTGCTTTAATTGAACTCCTAGCTCATCAAGCAAGTCAACTTTTAAAGGAACTAGATGAAACACCTTTCTAGTTGTTTTTCAAAAAAAGCTCATGCTGTCCAAAACACCATGAGCTTTTGTGTTTTTTTTCTTGGTACATGTTTCTCATTCAAGCAAAAGTCTATTTTTTCTTCAAATAACCTTATATAGTAAATATGTAAACGGATACATTTGCATTTATATTATTCTTCAAAGGAGAGATTTTTATGAACGAATGGATTAACGAGAAATTATTACCTCCAGTACTAAAATTCGTCAATACCAAAGCAATTACTGCCTTACGGAACGGGATGCTTTACACGATGCCTTTTACCATTGTTGGTTCCGTGTTTCTTCTATTAGCGAATTTTCCAGTTACAGCTATTTCTGAATGGGTTAACGCAAGTGGCCTGGCTGTTTATTTCAATCAAACATATGGTGCATCTTTTGCGATTATGTCGTTATTTGCGGTCATCGGTATTGCCTACTCATATGTAAAAAGCGAGGGATTTGAAGGCCTCCCAGCGGGTATGATTGCCATGGTGGTTTTCATTTTGTTTATGTCATCTGAAGTCAAAGATGCGGTTTCTGGCGCAGTAGTTGGCAATGTCATCAACAAAGATTGGACAGCTGGCAAAGGGATGATTACAGCTATTATTGTTGGTTTGTTAGTCGGCGTTGTATATAGTTGGTTTTTACGTCATGATATTCGTATCAAATTACCAGAAGCTGTACCAGAAAATGTGGCCAATTCCTTTACTGCGTTAATTCCTGCCAGCGTCATTGTAACTGGTGCAATGCTAATTTTCATTCTTCTAGATAAAGTCTTCAATACGACATTCTTTGACTTTATTTACGAAGTGCTACAATCACCACTTCAAGGAGTCACAGATTCACTAGGTGGCGCATTACTATTAGGTTTTGTCATTCCGCTCTTTTGGTTTTTCGGTGTTCACGGGTCAACAATCGTTGGCGGTATCATGGGCCCTATTTTACAAGCAAACTCTTTAGAAAACACCGAAATTTTGAAATCTGGAAAAGATTTAACACTGGCTAATGGTGGCCATATTGTTACACAACAATTTTTAGATCAATTTTTAACGGTCACTGGTGCGGGCATGACAATCGGGTTAGTCGTGTTCATGGTTTTCTTTGCCAAATCAGCTCAGTTTAAGCAATTAGGTCGGCTTTCAATTGGGCCAGCTGTTTTCAATATTAACGAGCCAATTGTCTTTGCTACACCTATCGTGATGAACCCAATCATGGCTGTGCCATTCATTATCACACCGATTGTTTCTTCTGTTGTGACATATTTTGCCTTGTACACAGGACTGGTTCCTCTCTTTACTGCGGTACAAGTTCCCTGGACTACTCCTCCAATCATTTCTGGACTTTTAGTTGGTGGTTGGCAAGCAGCGTTGCTTCAAGTAGTGGTACTGACGATGAGTTTCTTTATCTATTTACCGTTTGCTAAAAAAATGGATGCACTTAATTACGCAGAAGAAACCAATCAACCGATTACTGAAGAAACCCTTGAAAAAGTCGAAGCACAAAACGTATAAAAATTTGAACAAAGGACTGAAACGATATGTCAATTTTGAAAAATGATTTTCTTTGGGGCGGCGCTGTCGCTGCTCATCAATTAGAAGGAGGCTGGGACCAAGGCGGTAAAGGGGTGAGCGTTGCGGATGTAATGACTGCCGGTGCACATGGCGTCCCTCGTAAAATTACCGCAGGCGTTTTACCAGATGAACACTATCCTAACCATGAAGCGATTGATTTTTACCATCGCTATCAAGAAGATATTCAACTATTCAAAGAACTTGGTTTAAATTGTTTCCGAACCTCTATTGCTTGGACACGAATTTTTCCTAACGGAGATGAAGAAACGCCCAATGAAGAAGGCCTTCGTTTTTATGATGCACTTTTTGACGAGTGTTTGAAAAATGGTATTGAGCCAGTCGTGACACTGTCTCACTTTGAAATGCCTTATCATTTAGTCACAAAATATGGCGGTTTTCGCAATCGCCAGGTCATTGATTTTTTTGTCAAATTTGCTGAAGTCTGTTTCACTCGTTACCAGAAAAAAGTCAAATATTGGATGACCTTTAACGAAATTAACAACCAAGCCAATTATGAAGAAGATTTTGCACCTTTTACTAACTCTGGTATTGCTTACCAAGAAGGAGAAGACCGCGAAGCAATTATGTATCAGGCTGCTCATTATGAACTAGTCGCTAGCGCACGTGCAGTGAAAATTGGCCACGCTATCAATCCCGACTTCCAAATTGGCTGTATGATTGCGATGGTGCCTATTTATCCTTATTCTTGTAATCCTGAGGATATGATGATGAGTGTTAGCGCAATGCAAAAACGTTATTGGTTTACCGATGTTCATGTCCGCGGTCATTATCCAAGTGCAATTCAATGCTATTTGAAACGAAAAAACATTTCATTAGATGTCACAGAAGAAGATTTAACTGATTTAGCTAATGGCTGTGTTGATTATATTGGCTTTAGCTATTACATGTCGTTTGCTGTGAAAGGTGCAGAAAAGGCCCCTACTTTTGACTACAATGAAGCAAAAGACTTGGTGCGAAATCCTTATGTAGCAACATCTGATTGGGGCTGGCAAATCGATCCTATGGGCTTACGCTATGCAATGAATTGGTTCAATGATCGGTATGAATTACCACTCTTTATTGTTGAAAATGGCTTTGGTGCTATTGATGAGCTAGAACCAGACGGAACGATTAACGACACTTACCGAATCGCTTATTTACGTGAACATATTGAGATGATGAAAGAAGCCGTTGCGTATGACGGCATTGATTTGATGGGCTACACACCTTGGGGATTCATCGATTTAGTGAGCGCTAGTACAGGCGAAATGAAGAAACGGTATGGCTTCATTTATGTAGATAAAGACAACGATGGTCACGGAACGTTGGAGCGGCGAAAGAAAAAATCGTTTGCTTGGTATCAACAAGTGATTGCTACGAATGGAGAAGAATTATAAACAAAAGGCCTTCGTCTAAAGACGAGGGCCTTTTGTTTATGCTTGTAATCCCTTTTCTAAATCAGTCAACAAATCTTCGACTGCTTCAATTCCTACAGATAAACGAATGAGTCCATCTTTAATTCCCACGGCTTCACGATTTTCTTTGGGGATAGATGCGTGAGTCATAATGGCAGGTACTTCAATTAAACTTTCTACGCCACCTAAACTTTCCGCTAAAGTAAAAATTTCCAACGCTTCTACGAAAGGAACGACTTGCTCATCCTTGGCTAATTCAAAAGAAATCATGCCACTAAATCCCGACATCTGTTTTTGCGCAATTTCATGACCAGGATGACTCGCTAGTCCTGGATAATACACCGTTGCTACCGCTGGATGCGCTTCTAAAAATTCTGCGATTTTTTGAGCATTTTGGGCATGCGCTGCCATCCGGACGCCTAATGTTTTTAAACTACGTTGGACCAGCCAACTATCATGTGGTCCTAAAACAGCACCAATCGCATTTTGTAAAAAGGCAATCTTTTCTGCGCTTTCTGGATGATTCGTTACGACTAAACCAGAGACTACATCACTATGGCCCCCTAAATATTTTGTCCCGCTGTGAACCACAATATCAGCACCTAACGCTAACGGCCGTTGAAAATAAGGCGTCGCAAAAGTATTATCGACAATAGTTAACAACTGATGTTTTTTAGCAAGCTTAGCCGCCGCTTCAATATCTGTAATTTTTAACAGTGGATTACTTGGTGTTTCCAAAAACAAGGCTTTTGTATTTGGCTGAATTGCGGCTTCAATTGTTAATAAGTCACTGGCGTTTACAATCGTGTAGCTTAACCCATTTGCCACAAATACTTTATCCAATAAACGGAAACTCCCCCCATAGACATCGTCACCTAATAAAATATGATCTTCGGGTCCAAACATAGAAATGATTGCATGAATACCCGCTAAGCCTGAACTAAACGCAAAGCCATGGCTCCCACCTTCTAACTCAGCAATTAAGGTTTCTAACGCGTGACGTGTGGGATTACCTGAACGAGAATATTCATATTCTTTTGGCTGGCCCACGCCGTTTTGTTCAAAGGTTGACGTTTGATAAATAGGAACACTCACTGCACCTGTTGTTGTGTCTTTACTAATGCCGCCATGAATTAATTTGGTATTGAATTTCATAAAAGTTTTCCTCCTAAGAATAAATATTTTTTGATAAATAACGGTCACTACCGTCAGGAAAAATAGTTACAATTGTGCTGCCTGCTGGTAAGCGGCGCGCCTCTCTTAATGCCGCCGCAAACGCTGCGCCGCTGGAGCTTCCCACCAGCAAAGCGCTTTTCTTGGCTAATTGTTTGACCCAGAAAAAACCATCCTCGTCTGAAATGGTATAAAAGCCGTCCACAGGAATCTGTTTAAGAAAAGGCGGCACGAACTCCACGCCAATGCCTTCGATTTCATGTCCGTGTGCAGGTCCGCCATTTAAAATCGAACCTTCTGGCTCCACGCCCCATAGTTGCGTCTTACTATTTTGTTCTTTAAGATATCTGCCAACACCTGCAAACGTTCCACCACTGCCTAAACCTGCGACAAAGCTAGTAATCTTCCCGCCTAGGTCTTGAATAATTTCAGGTCCTAATCCTTCGTAGTAAGCAGCAGGATTATCCGGATTTTCAAATTGTAACGGCACGTAACTATTAGGAATTTCCTTGGCTAAGTCTTGGGCACTAGTTATCGCTCCGACAATCCCTTGCTCTGTTGGCGAAGGGACAATTTTAGCACCTAACGCTTGCATCAGCTGTTGTTTTTCCTGACTAAATTTTTCTGGCACAACAAAGATTGTCTTGAGGCCCAGTTGACTGGCTGCTAATGCCAGGCCAATCCCTGTATTCCCCGCTGTCGGTTCAATAATTGTTGTGGCTTGATTTATCTTTCCCGTTTTCATTGCTTCTTTGAGAAGATGCACACCAAGCCGATCTTTGACGCTGCCACCTGGATTCAAATATTCTAGTTTCGCATAAATTTTAGTGCCTTCTGGCATAGGATATTGTTCACTTGTAAATTCAAATAATGGTGTTGCTCCGATTGTGTCTAAAATTGACTGAACAATCATAGCGAATTCCTCCTTCTAATACATGTACATAAAACAAAAAGGTGCTGATCGCATCAGCACCTTTTTTGTTTATTTCTGGTTGTCTAGATTCAGAGAGGAATCGTGTTAGGCAATTTTTCAGAAATAACGGAGGTTTTCCCCATCACAAAAGAGTATGCTGCACTATTTTGCACCATACAACAACAGCTTTCCGTTTCTAAAAAAAGGCTAGCTTGTTTTTTCGTCATGGTTGATTTCCTCCTTCGTCATGTGTTGACCAAACTATACCATTTCCCATTTTCTAGTGTCAACGATTCTAACGATTGCTATTTCCTATCACACCAATGGTTTTCTTATAGGTAAAAGAATTAATAGACCAAAAAAAAACAGAAGGCTAGCCTTCTGTTTTTTTTGGTACTTATTTAGCACGTTTTAAATACGTACCTTCCGCAGTATTGATTTCTAATAATTCGTCTGCTTCAACAAAATCTGGAACGTTAACAACTAATCCTGTTTCCATTGTAGCGGGTTTACCAGAACCAGTTACTGTTGCGCCTTTGATTGAAGGTTGTGTTTCAGCAACACGTAAGATTACCGTTGTTGGTAAAGTTAAACCAATGACTTCTTCACCATAAAATTGAATTTTTACTTCCATATTTTCTAATAAATATTTTAATTCTTCTTCAATTAAAGCAGTTGGTACTTCATATTGTTCATATGTTTCTAAATCCATGAAAATAGCCATATCATCTTGGCTGTATAAATATTGAACCGGTTTTGTATCGATGTGCGCTTTTTTCACTTTTTCATCTGGGCGCATTGTTGTATCTGTTGTAGAACCCGTACGAACATCTTTTAATTTCATACGCATAACCGTGTTACCTTTACCTGGTTTGTGGTGGCTAGCTTCCATTACTTTAATTAATTTGCCGTCTTGCTCAAAAGTCATACCGGCTTTTAAATCGCTTGCTGCAATCATTGTAATTTCTCCTTTTCTCTGGTTAATTCTTCATTATTGTAGCAAATAACCTAGGATTAATCTAGGAAATCACGTATCTTTTTTAGAAGTTTATCACTCCCCAGACATTGAATTGGGAAATAAAACGAGTTTAACTTGCCTTTTTTCTTGAATTGCGTTAGAATTACCAAGCTTTCATCAATTATTTTCACTTTTTACATAGAAAAAAACAATCATTAAAGGGGGTGATGATATGATACGTCAAACGCTATCTTTATCAAAAACACATGAGGTTGTCTGTCACTAAACATACGTTGGTGAGACAAATTGCCTTTCAGCGTATGTACTCGGTCTATTTGAAAGGAATTTAAAATCATGAACCCAACTATTCAACCTTACCAATTTAACATAATTAAAGAACAAGTCGCTGTGTTACTGAACACCTATACGTCTGTCAACGATGCTACGACTGTCAAAACTGTCCAGGCCCTATGTGCCGAAAAAATCAATGGGTTATTTTCAGAAGAACACCCTGCTGTTACGATTTTGTTGGACAAAGTGATGGATCGTCGTTTAACACGCGCGCGTGCTGAAAAATATTTAGACGAATTAAAAGAAACCGTGTTGCCCTTTAAAGAACCTTCAACACCACAAGTCACGAAAGTCTTTCGCAAAGTGAAAAAGTTAAAGATTCCTGAGTGGGAAAACATGGATTTACGGAACAATACCTATGTCGGTTGGAACGACGCTGGGACTCAGAAAAAATTTATCTTAGCTTATCGAGAAAATAAATTAATCGGCGTCCACGGCACCCTTTCACCCACCATTGTTAAAGGTGTTTGCTCCATCTGTCAAACAATCACGAATGTGTCTATGTTCCTAGCTACCACCAAATCAGGCGGCGACGGAACCTACACGAAAAAAGGCAATTACATTTGCCATGATAGCGACACCTGTAACCAACAATTAACACAACCTGAATATTTGGAAGCCTTTATGGAAAATGTTAAGGCTGTGAAATAACAAAAAAAACCGTCAAGAAAATTTCTTGACGGTTTTTTTGTTACATCTCTTTCAATTTCCCACGAAATTCTTCAATACTTTCATAACCTTTTGCTGCCATGATTTCTTGTAATTCTTTGGCTAGACGCTCAAAAACTTGTGGACCTTCTTGATGCAATTGTGTACCGACTTGTACTAATGTCGCACCACATAAAAGATGCTCAAAAACATCTTTTCCACATGTAATACCGCCCGTTCCAATAATTTTGATTTCTGGTTTCAAACGTTGCGCAAACGCACGAACATTGGCTAACGCTGTTGGTTTGACATATTCGCCGCCCAGTCCACCGAAACCTCCTTTTGGTTTAATGACCACTTCTTCCTTGTCACTGTCAATATATAAACCATTACCGATGCTATTAATACTATTCACGTATACTAAAGGGAATTTATTTAAAATTTCAGCCATTGCGTCAAAATGCGCAATATCAAAAAATGGGGGTAATTTTACACCTAATGGTTTAGTAAAAAATTGGAAAACTTCTGTTAAAAGCTTTTCTGTTAATTCAAAATCATAAGCAATTTGCGGTTTACCAGGCAAATTGGGACAAGACAAATTAAATTCTGTCACTCCTGTGTATTCACTTTCTTGCACTTTTTTTAAAATAGCGATATTTTCCTCATAATTCATACCAGATACAGATAAAAAACGTAACTCCTCAGGAAATTCCTTTTGACGTGCAATCTGATAATCTAAATAATAATCAATCCCTAAATTAGGCAAGCCCATTGAGTTAATACTTCCTAATGGTGTATCAAAATACCGTGGTTCCTCATTGCCCTGACGAGGATTAGGTGTTGCCGTCTTAGCGACAAAAGCACCTGCTTGAGAAGCCGCTAACTCATCCATTTCCTTAATTGTCATACAATGAATGCCTGATGCGTTCATTAACACATTCGCCAATTTATGTCCCGAAAACTCTACTGAAATATCCAAAAGAAAAACCCTCCTGTAAATTGTTTTACTCATAAGCTTACCACCTTCACGTAAGCTTTTTATGATTATAGCATGTTTTTTTGCGTTAGTGTTATTTATATAAATTTAAAAAGGAATAAGCCAATATGACTTATTCCTTTTCTTAGGGAAACTAACGTATCCAAAATTGATTGATTCTTATCGTCCCACAATAAACGTCAATTCACATTCGCAGACCTTTTTATCTTCCACGTAAGCAGTTGCTTTGCCGATGCCGACAAAGTCACGTAATTTGACAATTTCAAAATGTAATTTCAAGACATCACCAGGGACCACTTTTTGACGGAATTTGGCTTTGTTGATACCGCCAATATAGGCCGTTTCACCTTCAAATTGATCCATTTTTAAGATTAAAATCGAACCTACTTGTGCCAATGCTTCAATAATCAAAACGCCTGGCATTGTTGGATTTCCAGGGAAATGTCCTTGGAAAAATTCTTCGTTAATTGTCACATTTTTTGTTGCAATAATCTTTTCATTTGGAATAATTTCATCTACGTAATCGATATAACAAATCGGATAGCGATTAGGAATCATTTCCATAATTTCTGTTGCAGTCATTACTTTTTTCATACTAGTTTTCCTCCCATTTCTTCAAGCAAATTACACCATTATGGCCACCAAAGCCAAACGAATTACTAATTGTATAGTCCGCTGTAATGTCACGTGCACCTTCTGTGACATAGTCTAAATCACAATCTGGATCAGCTACTTGGTAGCCTACTGTCGGATGAGCTTTTCCTTCTTGCAATGTTTGCACACAAGCGATTGCTTCGATACCGCCAGCCGCGCCCAATAAATGTCCAGTCATACTCTTTGTACTTGAAATTGGAATTTGCGATGCTCGCTCACCAAAGACACGCTTGATGGCCGTTGTTTCCGCAGCGTCATTCGCTGGGGTTGACGTACCATGAGCATTGATATACCCAACTTGTTCCGGCGTAATCCCTGCTTCCGCAATCGCCATTTCCATCGCAGCCGCCGCGCCACTACCGTCTTTTAAAGGAGCGGTCATGTGGCTAGCATCACAGTTGCTGCCATATCCAACAATTTCGCCGTAGATAGTTGCGCCACGTTTCTGTGCATGCTCGAGTTCTTCTAAAATCAGCATTCCTGCGCCTTCACCCATCACAAAACCTTTTCGTTCTTTATCAAAAGGAATCGAAGCCCGAGTCGCATCTTCTGTTGTATTTAAAGCATTTAATGCTGCAAAGCCTGCAATCCCAATTTCACATACTGTGGCTTCTGTCCCACCAGTTACCATCATGTCCGCTAAACCATATTTAATCGTGCGAAAAGCTTCACCAATCGCATTCGTCGCAGAAGCACAAGCAGTCACGATAGTTTGAGAAGGTCCTTTTGCACCTAAACGAATCGAAATATTTCCCGCTGCCATATTAGCAATTACCATGGGCACGAAAAATGGTGTTACGCGTTTTGCGCCTTTTTTATCCATTACCCGTACTTGGTCTTGTAAGGTAGTCATCCCGCCAATCCCACTACCGACAATCACACCTAAACGAGTCGGGTCAATCGTTGCTTCTGTTAAACCACTCATTTCCCACGCTTCTAAAGCAGCGACCAAGCCATATTGAGAAAATAAGTCCATTCTTTTTTGCTCTTTGCGTTCTAAAACAGCACTTGGGTCAAACTCTTTCACTTCGCCAGCCAAAGCTACCCCAGTATCTTCAGAATCAAATTTAGTAATTTTGCCAATTCCTAGTTTGCCATCCACTAGATTATGCCAAAATTCTTTTACGGTATTGCCTAATGGTGTTACGGCACCCATGCCGGTTATAACCACTCTTTTCATACTGTACCTCCGAGTTTATTTTGATTATCAAACTATTATTTCATGCGGTTTCCAGCACTTTTTCTTAAAAAATAAGAAAAATAGTTTGACTTTCAAAGTATTTTGGTTAATAATTCAGACATCAGGAAAAATGTCTGTTTTTTTCAAGATTAGAAAATTGAGAAGATTTTGTTATCATTCTCACACAGATAATACCAGTTGAAATTTTATTCGTCAACTCAATAAATGTAACTTTTACATTTTGATGAAGAAAAGCCTATTCTATCAACAAAAATTTTTTATTAAAGGAGATTTTATATGTTTTTACAAAATAAGAATGTCGTCGTAATGGGTGTTGCCAACAAAAAAAGTATTGCTTGGGGCTGTGCAAAAGCATTAAAAGATCAAGGGGCCAATGTTATTTATACGTATCAAAACGAACGCATGAAAAAGCAAGTGGTTAAATTAGCAGATGAAAATGATTTGTTGGTGGAGTGCGATGTTGCTTCTGATGCGTCCATTCAAGCAGCCTTTGAAACAATTAAAAATGAAGTGGGCACGATCGATGGACTAGTCCATGCGATTGCTTTTGCCAAAAAAGAAGAATTGTCTGGAAACGTTAGTGACATCACTCGTGATGGTTTCCTATTAGCACAAGATATTAGTAGCTACTCTCTTTTAGCAGTCACTCATTATGCGAAACCTTTGTTAAATCCTGGTTCAGGAATTGTCACATTGACGTATTTAGGTTCCGAACGTGCGATTCCTAACTACAATATGATGGGGATTGCTAAAGCATCTTTAGAAACTGCCGTGAAATATTTAGCTTTTGAATTAGCTGCAGATAAAATTCGTGTCAACGGAATCTCCGCAGGAGCGATTAAAACATTGGCTGTGACTGGTGTAAAAGACTACGATCAATTGATTAGTATTTCTAATGAGCGGACACCAGATAAAACAGGTGTAACCATTGAAGAAGTCGGAAACACTTGTGCCTTTTTAGTCAGTGAACTAGCTAGTGGTGTGGTCGGTGACATCATTTATGTCGATAAAGGCGTTCACTTAACTTAATCATTTTTTGTCTTTATTTTCTATTTATACATTAAAAAACAGAGATTGGACAATCTCTTTCACTCATTGATTGTCCAATTTCTGTTCTATTTTTTACTTTATTCTATAATAAAATTGACAGTTTCAATTCCAAAAACAGTTGTTAGGATTTGATTAACTTGTTCAAAAAGTTTTGGTAAATCTTCCAGTTTATTTTTAGATTGGATTTTTTCAGAACCGTTATCGTAGCTTAAATGATTGTACGTTTCTTTAAAGGTTACTGCTGTGTCTTCTTTTCGATAAAGGATATATTCGTCATCTAGCATATCCATTTGCAGCTCCTGTTTAAATCCATTTCTGGCAACAACTGCAGAAACTAGATGAGCAACTGTCAAGCCATCTAACGGAATGTCCACTCCATTCATTGCTAATGTGTAGACGGTATCTTCCACTAAGCCACAGGCGTTGCAACCACCACTGGTTAAATCTACTGTACTTGTTATAATTGCCTCTTGCATCGTTTCTTCCCCCATATTGTTTTTTAAAATTATTCTTTCATTTGTTATTTACGAACGTAATTCACATCATAATCGTCAACTTCAATATAGATATAGATTTTTTTATCAGGCATTTTACTGCGAATGTCTCGTTCAATCGCATTCACAACATCAGGTGCATCTTCTTCCATTGGTTCTACCACATCAATTTTTGCCGCTACTAAAATTTCAGTTGGGCCTAAATGAACGGTTTTTACATCAATTAGTTTTTCAACATCCGCCCGATCAAATGCGGTTTTAATTTTTGCTAAATCTGTAGCGGTCACACTTTCGCCTATAATCAAACTATAAAATTCTTTCGCTAAGAAAATGGCTGCACACATTAATAGTAAACCAATCAGTAAACCACTGATAGCATCAAATGCAGCAATCCCAGTTACCATTGTTAAAAGGGTCCCCACCAAAGCTAAACACAAACCAATAACCGCACAAAAGTCTTCCGTAAAAATAATTAAAATTTCACTGTGACGACTTTCTCGCAAAAATTTTAAGAGCGATAACTTCTCTGTATTCAATTCTTTGATTTCTTTCATCGCTACACGCAACGAGCTACCTTCCACAAGCAAACCAAAAATTAAAATACCAATGACAATAGCCACATTTTCTACTTCGTGAGAGGGATGCAGTAACTTCTGAATAGCCTCCATTACGCCTAACGCGCCCCCACCAAAAAAGAGCATCGTTGCAACAATTGTACTAAAAAAGTATTTTGCACGGCCTTCTCCAAATTGATGTAACGCACTTTGTCCACGAGAAGCGCGCTTATTCCCAAAAAGCAATAACACCTGATTACTACAGTCCACGACACTGTGGATACTTTCATTCATCATAGCGGTACTACCACTTAAAGCAAAACCAACAAATTTACTAATCGCTACTAAAATATTCGCAATCAGTGCGGCAATAACTGCAAACATGCCACTCGATTTTTTTGTCTCCATAATTACCTCCTATATGTAACGTAAAACTAAGATAAACCACCCGTTTATTCATCCATCATTTTACCACTTCTGAGGTATTTGTAAAAAAGAGTTCTCTTAAAATTCAAAAAGAAATGTACTGACTGTTTTAGTTGGCCCTCATTTATCGGTGTCCATCCCACTCTTGATAAAATTCCTCCAGATAAAGTTCCATAAATTGATGACGCTTTTCCGCCAATAAGCGACCATAATTTGTATTCATTTGTTCCTTTAACTTTAAAAGTTTCTCATAAAAATGCATAATAGCAGTATCTTCCCCATTCCGGTATTCTTCTTGGGTTAACTGTTCACGAGGTTGTTTATGAGGATCGTGAATTAAACGGCCTTTATTTCCCGAATAAGCCATCACCCGTGCAATTCCAATTGCGCCGATGGCATCTAGTCGATCCGCATCCTGGACCACTTTTCCTTCTAATGTAGTGACTGTTTTCCCAGTATTTCCTCCTTTAAAGGACATATTAGCAATAATGGAAAGGATGTGATTCGTTTGCTCTGTTGATACGTCATTCGCTTCCAGCCATTGTTGCACCTTTAGCAAGCCAGCCTCTTCGCTTTCGTTAAATTTTTCATCGCCAATATCATGTAACAATGCTGTTAATATACATAAAAATAAATTTGCTTGTTCTTTCTCTGCAATTGTTTTTGCTAATTGTGTCACCCGATAAATATGCCACCAGTCATGGCCACTTGCTTCGTTGGCTAATTCTTGTTGAACATAACGCTCTGCTGCTTGAATAATTGTTTGTTCTTCAAAACTAAGAGATTCATTTTCAAACATCCTAACACTCCTTTATTCTGGATTTAAAATTTCCACTTGGATAATCCCGCTAGCTTTCAGAAACATATTGGTGACAATCGGACCTACAAAAGAAAATCCTCTTTTTTTTAAGTCTTTTGCTACGTTATCTGATAAAAGCTGTGTGCGTGGGACTTGGTATGCTTCTTCATAAATAGATAAAACGGGGACGTTTTTTACAAATTGCCATAGATAATTGGCAAAACTGCCAAATTCTTCTTGTACTTTTAAAATTGCTTGCGCATTTTTAATGGTTGCTTCAATTTTGCGCCGATTGCGAATCATATCTGGATCAGCTACTATTCGATCGACTTCGTCAGGCAACAGCGCGGCAACTTTTTCCGGCTTCATTTGGCAAAAATTTTTCATGAATGCTACTTTTTTCCCTGCTACTGCTTTCCAACTTAAACCAACTTGAAAAACACCCACCGTCAACAATAAAAACAGCAAATCATCCTCTCTTGTAGGTTTTCCCCATTGTTCTGTATACCATTGATAGTTGTTCATCGCCGCCTCCTTTTAAGACTGTTCAAATGTTAATAATGCTTGTTTCATTGCTAAACCACCACGGTAACCGGTTAATTGTCCCTTGCTGCCGATGACTCGATGGCAAGGAATGACCATTAATAAAGGATTTTTCCCAATCGCTGTGCCAACTGCTCGAACCGCACGTGGACGCCCAATTTTTTCTGAAATTTCCTGATAGGTCATTGTCTCACCATAAGGGATTTCTTGCAACGCTTGCCAAACTTCTTTTTGAAAGGGCGTTCCTTCGATGTCTATGGGGCAAGCAAACGTTGTCGAATGTTGGTTAAGATAACTTATTAGTGCTTCTTTATAAGGCGCAGTTTTCTTTTCAGAAGCTTCTAATTGTGCTTGAGGGTACCAGTTTTTCAGCTCTTCTATCGATTGATTGGCTGAACCTACAAAAGCTAGTCCAGCGTCTGTCACACCAAGATAATAGTGATCGTTCTGCCATTCTTGTTGCGCATAATAAATCTTTTTTGCCATATGTCTACACTTCTTTCTCGTGTTTTCTTATCTTCATTATAATTCTTTTGGCTTTCAAAATCTTGCGCTCCTATCACTTTTTACTTGTTTTTATTAGGGATTCTTTTACAATGAAGAAAATGGGAGGTGTGCTTACAATGAAAACAACGTATCGACTTACTCAGAAACGTTGGGAAGCCATTCAAAATAATAATACGCAATTTGATGGTGATTTTTTTTATGGTGTGACCACAACTAAAATTTTTTGTCGTCCTTCGTGCCCTTCCCGTGCGCCCAATAAGAACCACGTTCTGATCTTCAAAACAGCTCAGGAAGCTTTAACACTTGGTTTTCGTCCATGTAAAAGATGTCAACCAACCGGGCAAGTCGTTCCTAACGAGGAATGGGTTGCTCAAATTAAGCAATTTATTGATCGGCATTCAGCGGAACCATTAAGTTTAGACTATTTAGCGCAAGCCTGCCACGGTAGTCCCTTTCATTTGCAGCGAACCTTTAAGGAACAGACGAAACAAACCCCGTTAGCTTATTTAACAAGTGTCCGAATTAGGCAAGCCCAAGAATTGCTTCTCCATTCACCCCTTACGATTCAACAAATCGCGAAAAAAGTTGGCTTCCAAACCGCAGCATATTTTGCCACCACTTTTAAAAAAGAAACAGGCGTAACCCCCTCTGTTTATCGCAGTAAAAATGAGCCGAAAAAATAACATTTCGGCTCATCGGATTATTTATTGGGGCGTGATTGTAGCCATGCTACAATCAATTGACTGATTTCTGTTTGCTGTTGCTCATTAGAAATTGTCGCTTTGTTGTCTCCTTTTTGGACACCGTAATTACCAAACCCTGCATGATTCCCACCTTCGATAGATACATACTGCGTATCTTTTGGCAAAAACTGTTTGGCTTTTTGGTAGCTAGTCCAATTTAAAACACCATCGTTTGTGGCTGTTATTGACAGAACCGGCAGATTTTGCTTGTTTAGTGCACCTTTTTCGTCAGGATAGCTGGCTAAATAAATCATGCCTTTGATTCGTTGCTCATTTTCCGCTACAAAACGACTAGCCATCACACCACCCAGAGAATGCCCAGCCAAAACGAAGTTTTGTTGTGGATGATCCTTTATAATTTGTTCTGCAGCATTTGGTGCAAGAACCGCTAAATTCAAAGGAAAATGAACAACATAGACATCGTAACCTTTCGTAGCAACTTCTTGCGCCCATTCACTATAACTAGCTGGCACAACCAATGCACCTGGATAAAAAATCAGTGCTGTATCATTTTTTTGCCCGTTTGTGTAATAATCATAGTTTTTTTCTTGCGTGGCACTTTGGCTTATTTTTAAGGCTGAATCGGTTGCTTGATACGTACTATTTTTAATAAAAATAGTCAGGCCGATGACTAATACCGCTAAAAAAAGCCCGAGTCCTAGGACAATTTTTTTCCAACGTGATTTTGTTCTATTTTTCATCTCATTTCCTCCCAATGAAAAAATTCTTCTTTCTGATTCTACCTTTAATAAAAAAAGAACACAACAATAGGAGTTGATGGAGCAACCCTTTTATTGCTCCACCAACTCCTAACTAGACTGTTTCTCGATTCCTTAGATTATTTTGATTCTTTTTCGCCTGCTTCTAAGTAGCTGACATCATTGACTTTATCCAAAGTATACTCGCCATTTTTGTAATGAATTGTTGTGACACTAGCATTCTTCAAACCGCCTTCTGGGACTTTAAAATCATCAAATAAAGTTGCTAACAACGCTGAAATACTCAAGCCATGAGAGACCACTAAAACATTGCCATTCCCGGGATTGGCTGATTCTGTGGCAACAATTTTATCTAAGCCTTTTTTCAAACGTTTGGTAATTGTAGCATAGTCTTCTGCAGGCCAGTTATTCTTGCTTTCCTCGCGCTGTTGATCCAGTTTAGCTACACTGTTGGCAAAGGATTCAGGAGTCATGTTTTTCATAAATTCTTCTAAGGAAACACCTTGATCATCAGCAATATCCTGCCACATTGTCTTATTTAAATCCCCTTCATAGCTACCAAAATTAAATTCACGTAAATCTGGGTCACGCACGACTTCAAGGTCTTTGCCTGCTTTATTTTGGTCTAAAATAAGTTGAGCAGTTTGCAATGCGCGGCCACTATCACTACTATATGCATTTTGAAAGGCAACATCTTTCAGGCCAATTCCAGTTGCTGTCACAACTTTTTCACCTTCTGGTGTTAAGACCGCATCTGACCATCCTTGTACGCGGTCCGTCGTATTTAACATGGTTTTTCCGTGGCGCACAATGTAAAGAGTTAGTTCTTCAGGTTTTGTCTCTTTTTCTTTTGTCGTTGCTTGCTGATTTTTACCACAACCAACCATTACTAAAATGGCCAGAAAAAGCATCCCCACAATCGTCAATCGTTTTTTCATTTTTTATTTCCCCTCATCTTCTACTCTGTTGTTAAGTTTTCACCATTACTAGCGATAACTTGTTTGTACCAATTAAATGATTTTTTCTTAGTTCGTTTCAAGGTTCCCTGACCTTGGTCATCCATGTCTACATAGATAAATCCGTAACGTTTTTTCATTTCGCCAGTCCCTGCTGAAACTAAATCAATACAACCCCAAGGCGTATAACCAATTAAGTTAACTCCGTCTTCTTCTACTGCGGTTCTCATGGCTTCAATATGTTGTTTAAAATAATCAATGCGGTAATCGTCGACAATCGAGCCATCCTCTTGCAATGTGTCCACCGCACCAAACCCGTTTTCAACCACAAACAATGGCATATTGTAACGATCTGACAGCTGACACAATGAAATTCTTAACCCTAAAGGATCGACAGCCCAGCCCCATTCAGATTCTTGCAAATAAGGATTTTTAACCGCAGGCATTTGGTTGCCTCCGACATATTTTACTTCTTCGGGATAAGCAGTCGAAACAGTCGACATATAATAACTAAACCCGATATAATCAACTGTTCCTTTTTGAATAATCGCTAAATCCTCTGACTCCATTTGAATTGTCATTCCTTCACGCTCAAATTCTTTGAGCTTATGCGCTGGATAATAGCCCTTAGCCTGGACATCCATATAAAATTCTTGCTCTCGGTTAAATTGAACAGCTGCCATCACATCCTCAGGTTTGCAGGACAAAGGATAACTTGGGATATAAGCCACCATCATACCAATTTGGAAATCTGGATTGATGGAATGTCCTAATTCAACTGCTTTCGCACTTGCTACAAATAGATGATGCGCTGCTTGATATTTACTTTGTTTATCATTATTGTGAATCCCAATTTGCGTCCAACTTCTTAAGAAATTAATTTCATTAAAAGTCATCCAATACTTCACTTTATCCTGATAACGCGTAAAAATGGTTTCGCAAAAGAAAACAAAGAAATCAATCACTTCACGATTTTTCCAACCATCATATTCATCGGCCAAATACATCGGAATATCAAAATGGTTAATCGTCACAACGGGCTCAATTCCATGGCGCAGCAAAGTATCAAAAACTTTATCATAAAAGGCTAAGCCTTCTTCATTAATCTCTTTTGTTCCATTTGGGCAAATCCGGCTCCAGGCGATAGACAGCCGAAAACATTTGAAACCCATTTCTGCAAATAAGGCGATATCTTCTTCGTAATGATGGTAAAAGTCCGTCGCTACATGACTAGGGTAGTATAACTCTTCATCGATATAGCCAATCGCTCCTTCGGGTAATGCTTGATCGCGCGTACACGAAGCTTTTTGGCCCTCTTTAGTTAAATACGTAATCCGTCGCGGTTCTGTTTGACTACCACCAGTAATTGCATCTAATGTACTCAGACCTTTGCCTCCTGAAAGGTAGCCACCTTCATATTGGTTAGCAGCTGTTGCGCCGCCCCATAAAAAATTTTCTGGAAATCCCATAAAATCCCTCTTTCCCTCTGTTTTTAGGCATCACAAAGAAACCATCAAGGGAATTGACGCTGGCAGAAGAGTCCTTGTTTTTTCTGCCAACGTCAAACGCCCTTTAATAGTTGCTAAATTTTATTAATTACTTAAATCTTCACCATTTGTTGCGATTACTTTTTTGTACCAATCAAACGATTTCTTCTTGCTTCGTTTTAACGTACCATTTCCTTCGTTATCGCGATCCACATAGATAAAGCCATAGCGTTTTTTCATTTCACCTGTTCCAGCTGATACTAAATCAATACAGCCCCAAGTCGTATAGCCTAACAAGTCGACACCATCTTGTTCAACGGCATCTTTCATCGCTTGAATATGCGCCGCCAAATAATCGATACGATAATCATCGACTACATAACCATTTTCGTCTGGTGTGTCTACCGCTCCTAAGCCATTTTCAACAATGAATAGTGGTTTTTGATAACGATCATATAAATCATTCATCGTAATTCTCAAACCAAGCGGATCAATTTGCCAACCCCATTCACTGGCTTTTAAATAAGGATTTTTCACAGAGGCAAAGATGTTACCAGCTGTTTGTTCATTAATTTCTGGATCTGTTGATGTGACACGAGAAGAATAATAAGAGAACGAAATGAAGTCCACCGTATGTTCTTTTAAAAGTTCTTCGTCGCCTTCTTCCATTTCAATTTGAATACCTTTACGTGCCATTTCTTTTAAAGCATACGCAGGGTATTCCCCGCGTGATTGGACATCAATAAAGAAATAATTTTCACGATCTGCTTGTCGAGCAGCGAAAACATCTTCTGGTTTGCAAGTATAAGCGTAGTTGGAACCAGCCGCTAACATACAACCTACTTGGTTTTCAGGATCTACCTCATGAGCAATTTTTGTCGCAATTGCACTTGCTAGTAGTTCATGATGGGCCGCTTGGTATTTCACTTGTTCTTTGTTTTCGCCTTCTTCAAAGTATAGACCTGCTCCCATAAATGGTGCATGTAAAATCATATTAATTTCGTTAAATGTTAACCAATACTTGACTAATCCTTTATATCGGTTGAAAATTACACGGCAAAGATTTTCATAGAAACCTACTAACTTACGACTACGCCAAGCGCCATATTCTTCCACTAAGTGCATTGGACAGTCAAAGTGTGTAATCGTTACTAGTGGCTCAATCCCATATTTATGACATTCTTTGAATAAGTCTTCATAGAACTTCAAGCCTTCTTCATTCGGCTCTGTTTCATCTCCCATTGGAAAAATTCGACTCCAAGCAATGGATAAACGGTATGTTTTAAAACCCATTTCACCAAACAAGGCGATATCTTCTTTATAGCGATGATACATATCAATCGCCTCTTGTGCAGGATAGAAATGTTCCTCATCAAAGTTAAACATTTTCTTTTCACCAGTGATTACTGGAAAACGATCTGGACCAGTTGGCGCTAAGTCGACGTTTGCCAAACCGCGTCCGCCTTCGTTATAGCCACCTTCACATTGATTGGCTGCTGTTGCGCCACCCCATAAAAAGTCTTTTCTAAATGCCATAAATTCTCTTCCTCCACATCTTTTTATATTAAAGCGGTCAGCAAATCATCGCTTGTTGAAACTTCATTACTGCCGACTTCCAAAATATCTAAATAATCCGCTGTATTCGTCACAACGATTGGAATTTGTGTACTAAACCCAGCTTTTTTAATTCCTTCTAAATCAAAGGTTACTAATGTTTGACCTTTTTTCACGCGGTCACCTTGTTTTACAAAAGCTTCAAAGCCTTCGCCTTCTAATTGAACTGTATCAATCCCAATATGAATCAATAATTCTGTGCCGTTATCTGAAATCAAACCTAATGCGTGTTTTGTTGGGAATAGTGTGACAATCGTTCCATCAAAGGGTGCAACCACTTTGCCTTCCGTTGGTTCAATCACGACCCCATTTCCTAATGCTCCATTTGCAAAAGCAGGATCCTCTGCATTTTTTAAAGATAACACTCGTCCTTTGACTGGACTTGTAATATTTTCTTTTTTAATCGTTGTTTTATCAATAATCACTTCTTCTTCCTCAACTGTATTGTCTTTCCAGAAGAAGAATGTTAGACCAAAACCAACGACCGCTGCAATGGCAATTGCAATAAAGGACTGAATCATCCCACTTGCATCATCACCATTGATAAAGTTTAGCACACCGAAAATTCCTAAACCACCCATTGTATAAGCTGTCACATTGTTGATCATCAAATATAAACCACCGACAGCGCCACCAATCATTGAATAAATAAATGGCCATTTTTTCGGTAAAGTGATTCCATAAATCGCTGGCTCTGTTACACCAAAAATACCAGAGATAATTGCTGGCGGACACAAAGCTTTTAACTTTTTATCTTTCAATTTGAAGAACATCGCTAAAACAACCGCTGTTTGCGCAAAACTAGCTGCAAATGATCCCGTTAATACTTGGCTTGAGCCTTCTTGTGTCACTTGCATAATAGCTAATGGCACAACGCTCCAATGTAAACCAAAAATAACTAAGACTTGCCAGAAGAAACCAAGAATCAAACCATACAAAGCTGGTGAGAAACTCATTAATGCTGTAAAGCCAGCGCTTAATAAATCTGTTAGCATGCTAACGATTGGCCCAATTACTAAGAAACCAATTGGTAAGGCAATCAACAAGACGAAAAACGGTACTAAGAACGTTTGAACAACTTCTGGAATAATCCGTTTAAACACTTTTTGAACTTGTGCCGCAAAAGCAATAATGAAGATGATTGGTACGACACTACTTGTATAGTTCGCACCGACCCAAGGAATCCCCATAAATGTATTATAGGCAGGTAAACCGAATAAATTATACGGTGCTGCGGCTCCCGCACCCGCTGTTGTTTCAAAGGCCGTTTGTAATGCACTTCCTTGAATCGTTGGGTAACATAAAGCTGCACCAATCACGATCCCTACCATTGGATGCAACCGGAATTTTTTAGCTGCTGTATAACCTAAAATAACTGGCATAAAGTAGAAAATTGCATCGCCAATCCCATTTAACATGGTATAAGTCCCTGACGTAGCCGTATAGAGCTTTAAGAAAACCAATAAGGCATTTAACCCTTTAACCATCCCAGCCGCTGCTAACGCCCCTAAAAAGGGTTGGAAACAACCACTTAAAATATCTATTAAGCGATCAAATAAATTCCCGCTGGAAGCTTCTTCTTCACGTTCTCCTGACAAGCCTGCAATACTAACTACTTCTTCATAAACGGCTGGAACATGGTTCCCAATAACGACTTGGTATTGTCCACCGCTTTTCATAACAGTTACCACACCGTCCATATTTTTTAAGACATCATCATTCGCTTGACTCTCATCTTTTAATTTGAAGCGAAGACGTGTGATACAATGTGTCAAACTATTAATATTCTCTTGCCCACCGACATTTTTTACAATTTTTTCTGCTAGTTCATGATATTTTCCCATCTTTTTTTCCTCCAAAAATTTATTTTCATTTGAAGGTTTAGCCAACTGAATGTCACTATCCAAAGTGGTGCGTTTATTGTTCCGTTGTTTGTACAATTCGTGCAATGTGAATCGTTAGGTACAAGCGTTCTTCATTTGAAACTTGATAGTCATAGTTCTCATTTAAATACAAGCTGATCTTTTCCACGCAACGATAGGCGTTGAGATATTTCTTTTTAATTACCGCATACAGTTCTTCATCATCATTTTCGACAACTTCACGTTGGTGTAATAAGCGATAACAGAAAAATTTTAAATGTGTGCTAAATCGATAAAAGTAGACAGAGTCCTCATCAAAACTTACCTTAAAATAGTATTTGACGATATTTGTAATCTCTTGCATCAACTTTGTCAATTCGTAAATATTACCGACTTCTTCCTCCATCTCCGCATTCACCAAGTGCAATGCGATAAAACCTGCCTCATCCGTTGACAATTCCATTCCTACGCGCTTTTGTACCATTTTTAAAGCATTTACTCCTACTTCGTACTCTTCAGGAAAAAAACGTTTAATATCCCATAATAATAAATTCTTAATTGCAATTCCTTGTTTTTTTCTTTCTAAAGCTGTGTACAAATGATCCGTCAGAGAAATATAAATGGTATCATTCAAACTCTTTTTCAACGTTGATTTTGCATAAACAATAATGTCATCCGAGAGTTTCATCATCTCTAAAGGAATATTTCCTAACAATTCTTGAAACTTAAGTGATGTTTCTTGATTGGCTAAATAAAAAACTTGATCGATACTTTCATCAGGAACCCAATCACCAATGCGTTTCTTAAAAGCAATTCCTTTGCCCATAACAATTTGCTCTCGTTTATCATCATCTAATGTAATAACCACATTATTGTTTAAAATTTTGTGAATAATCAATGCCCCACCTCCTTTGTGTTTCGTTGAAAAAAGAAAAACCCAATTTCTTCAAAAAGAACGACACATATGTCGCTTCATGAAAAAATTAGGTTTAGCTTGTCTTTAAACAATCACTATCCATCTATTTACTTATCCCTACATCCAAAGAATAACATATTTACAACAAATGTCAACGCTTTCAACAACATTTTTTTGTAATAAAAATAAAAAAAGCATACAAACAATGTTTGTATGCTTCACTATGACCCGTACGGGACTCGAACCCGTGTTACCGCCGTGAAAGGGCGGTGTCTTAACCGCTTGACCAACGGGCCATTAAAAAGAAAAAACGGAGAAGGAGGGATTTGAACCCTCGCGCCGGTTTCCCGACCTACACCCTTAGCAGGGGCGCCTCTTCAGCCACTTGAGTACTTCCCCAAGAAATAAATGGGCCTAAATGGACTCGAACCATCGACCTCACGCTTATCAGGCGTGCGCTCTAACCAGCTGAGCTATAGGCCCCAAATAAGAAAAAAGCGGGTGACGAGAATCGAACTCGCGACAACAGCTTGGAAGGCTGTGGTTTTACCACTAAACTACACCCGCAAATTTTTCTTGGATGGCGCGGGACAGAATCGAACTGCCGACACATGGAGCTTCAATCCATTGCTCTACCAACTGAGCTACCGAGCCAAAAACGGTCTGGACGGGACTCGAACCCGCGACCTCCTGCGTGACAGGCAGGCATTCTAACCAGCTGAACTACCAAACCAATTCGTTTTTGCTTTATGCAAATGTATGCTTTAAAAAATAAAAGCAATTGCGGGGGCAGGATTTGAACCTACGACCTTCGGGTTATGAGCCCGACGAGCTACCTGACTGCTCCACCCCGCGATAATTAGACTAAGGAAATTTAATTCCTAAGAAAGGAGGATAAGGGATTCGAACCCTTGCACGGTTTTACCCGCCTGACGGTTTTCAAGACCGTTCCCTTCAGCCGGACTTGGGTAATCCTCCGTAACAAAACTATGACCCGTACGGGACTCGAACCCGTGTTACCGCCGTGAAAGGGCGGTGTCTTAACCGCTTGACCAACGGGCCATTTTATAAAATTATGGGCCTAAATGGACTCGAACCATCGACCTCACGCTTATCAGGCGTGCGCTCTAACCAGCTGAGCTATAGGCCCAAAAAGAAAAGCGGGTGACGAGAATCGAACTCGCGACAACAGCTTGGAAGGCTGTGGTTTTACCACTAAACTACACCCGCATGGCGGTCTGGACGGGACTCGAACCCGCGACCTCCTGCGTGACAGGCAGGCATTCTAACCAGCTGAACTACCAAACCATACTTTTCTTTTTATGTGCTTTTGAATTCAAAAGCAATTGCGGGGGCAGGATTTGAACCTACGACCTTCGGGTTATGAGCCCGACGAGCTACCTGACTGCTCCACCCCGCGATAATTAGACCAAGGAAACTTAATTCCTAAGAAAGGAGGATAAGGGATTCGAACCCTTGCACGGTTTTACCCGCCTGACGGTTTTCAAGACCGTTCCCTTCAGCCGGACTTGGGTAATCCTCCATGATAAAAATAAAACTATAAACAACGTCACAATGGACCTTGTAGGACTCGAACCTACGACCGGACGGTTATGAGCCGTCTGCTCTAACCAACTGAGCTAAAGGTCCAGGCTCTTCCAAATGTATAATCGCGGCGGAGGGGATCGAACCCCCGACCTCCCGGGTATGAACCGGACGCTCTAGCCAGCTGAGCTACACCGCGAAACTCTTATATTAAAATAAGAATGGAGCCTAGCGGGATCGAACCGCTGACCTCCTGCGTGCAAAGCAGGCGCTCTCCCAGCTGAGCTAAGGCCCCATGAAAATTATTATCGGGAAGACAGGATTCGAACCTGCGACCCCTTGGTCCCAAACCAAGTGCTCTACCAAGCTGAGCTACTTCCCGTATATAACTA
>NZ_JBFOHH010000003.1:0-312149 GCF_040888205.1 Enterococcus sp. C102(2024)
CGTAAGTTCATACGTGCGATTGACGGATAAGTTGGGAATCGTGACCGTTCCATCGGTCCCAACTGTCACTGTTCCTGTTTTTCCTGTCACTGTATCTTTCCACTGAAATTCTGCGCCTGTTAAACGTTTTTTACTGTCTTTGTCTTGTTTGACAATTTTAATGGAGCCTTTTTGCGCTACATTATCAACAGTTACTGTCACTATTTTATTGGCTTGTGCAGTTGTTAGAGTGACTTTATGCACGGTTTTGTCTAGTACATAGCCTGTGGGTGCTTTTGTTTCTGTGATTTCATACGTACGATTGACAGATAAGTTGGGAATTGTGACCGTTCCATCGGTCCCAACTGTTACTGTTCCTGTTTTTCCTGTCACTGTATCCTTCCACTGAAATTCTGCGCCTGTTAAACGTTTTTTGCTGTCTTTGTCTTGTTTGACAATTTTAATGGAGCCTTTTTGCGCTACATTATCAACAGTTACTGTCACTACTTTATTGGCTTGTGCAGTTGTTAGAGTGACTTTATGCACGGTTTTGTCTAGTACATAGCCTACGGGTGCTTTTGTTTCCGTAAGTTCATACGTACGATTGACGGATAAGTTGGGAATCGTGACCGTTCCATCGGTTCCAACTGTCACTATGCCTGTTTTTCCTGTCACTGTATCCTTCCACTGAAATTCTGCGCCTGCTAAACGTTTTTTGCTTTCTTTGTCTTGTTTAACAATTTTGATGGAGCCAGTTTGTACTTGTTGCTTATTCTTCACCCGATATGTTAAAGTGTAGTCGGTTTTTCCAGCAAATGAAATAGGATGTTTAGTATCGTCTAATTCATAGCCATTAGGCGCCTTCGTTTCAACTAAATAATATTCTCCATCAGGTGATAAATTTGAAAATAACAGCTCGCCATTTTCATTCGTGACACCTTTTGCTATTAGATTATCTTTTTGGTCGTACAACGAAAACTCAGCACCTGCTAAACGTTTCGCCTCATTATTTTCATCTACTTTTTCTACTTTTAATTGATTTTCTAAACGTGTATTTTCTTTTTTCAGACGAATCGTCTGAGTTTGGCCTGTTTTAATTTCAAACGGAACTGGTGTTGCATCTAACTTATAACCAGTTGGTGCTCTTGTTTCAATCAGTTCATATAGACCAGGTTCTAAACCAGCTAAACGGATTTGTCCAGATTGATTGGTTCTTAAATTCTCTTGAACAACTTGTTGTGTTTTTTTATTCACAAGTTTGAAAATAGCGCCTTGCAGCACTTCAGCTGTCGCTGCATCTATTTTTTCTAAAATAACACCACCTTGGCCTGTTCCTCCACTATTTTCATCAGCCGTGATATAAGCGATGTCTTCATCTTCCCAAGCATCGAATCCCTCGTTAGAAATACGCATATAGGTGTAATTTGATAGCAAGGCATCACTTGGAATATTTTCATTTGGAATTGTTTCTAAATAAATATAATAGGCGTTTTTATTAGAAAGATAACTGCCTGTGGCCGTTGGTATTCCTTCAAATTTCTCCGCTTCATAATTAAATCCAGATTCAGAAGCATATTTTTGGAAAAATTGACTGGCATCATAACTGTATTCATCATGCTCTAAATTCCGAATCATTTCACCATTTACTTCTAAAATAGGCTGCTTGGTGAGATACGCGGCAATACTGTCAACAGCTAAAGTTTGGTTTGGACCTACATTATCTAAAAATTTAAAGGTTGTTTTTTCTGAACCTGAAAGTCCTGCTTGATTATAGTTAAAGTAAATGACCCAGGCAATTCTTCCCTCTGAGGTAAATCCTAACGGGACTTTTCGAACCAGTTCAGTTGGCGGAACTTTCTCCACGTATTGCCCGATATTAATTTTGACAATTTTTTGTGAATCACCAAAAGTAAAAACGACTTGATCTTCAAAATCTTCTGATAAATTTTGATTATATCGCAACTTCAGTTGTAAGTTAGCAGAGTAATCTGTGATTGTTTGTAAGGCTTTAATCGTCCAAGTACCATCATCATTTGGAATCACTTGGAGTGCATCTCCAATTTCAAAAGGCGTCATTGAATAGGAATATTTTTCACTAGCCATTTTTAACGTAAGGACCTCGCCCTTGGTTAATTCGGAAATTGATAACGCCAAGGAAACAGTTGCCCAATCTTTTGTGGCAACAATTTCCGTTTTTTCCTCAGGATATTCAACAGCTATGGACCGAATTTGCGTGCCACTTTCATTATTCATCGCATAAGAAACAATACTTGTATTAGACCCTATAATAGTAAAAATAATTAAGCAAATCGAAAATAACTTATTAATAATTTTTTTCATTCATCACAATCCTTCCAATACCAATATGTGTCTTTTTAGACACTAATTCACTAAAAAAAATAGTCATAATTTCTTCATTCTTCAAATCCAACAATTGTGAAATCAATTTAATATCCGATGCTTTGAAAACAACTTCTCCTTTTAATTTTTTGTAAATCGTTGAAGCAGATATGGGCTGTCCGTATGCAGTCATTTCATTTGCCAACCACTCAACATTTTTCCCTTTCATTTTCAATTTTGAGTGAATTAAATTAGATTCCATTTTACTCTCCCCCTTTTCAGTGTCTAATAAGACACTGAAATTATATCATTTTGTGAAAAAAACGTCAATATCATTAAAAAATACTGATTTTTTTATTATATTCGTTACTTTCATTTTGAAAAAAACATGTTTCTTTTGCGACACTTTTTGTGCTAGAATGTTTTTACGGAGGTGGTTTTTTGAAAGAGAATTTTTTGAAGCAAAAACGGATGGAGAAAAATCTTACATTAGAACAAGTTGGAAATTTTGTTGGTGTTGGAAAAAGTACCGTTAGGAAATGGGAAACTGGAATGATTGAAAATATGGGGAGGGATAAAATTGTCGCCTTATCTAAAGTTTTAGATGTATCACCTCTTGAAATCTTAGGTATTCCTGAAACGGAAGAAACGCCATTTGTTGTCCCGACCAATATTATGAATGTTTACAAACAATTGACAACTGAAAATCAAGAAGCAGTCTATCGATATGCTCAAAAGAAATTAACAGAACAAAATTACTTTTAATATTTATTTTAAATAGATGAATGCTAGACTTTTTAGTCAACGTCAAACAAAAAAAGCTTATCCTTACGGATAAGCTTTTTATTAGATTGACTGTTGGCCAAAATACTGACGCCATTTGGTTTTCATGGCTGTCGTCATCGGCAACGCCGCTTCTTTCACAGCACAATATTTGTCAACAAAGGTTACAATGTAACTTTCTTTGTATTTTGGTGGTGCAATAGTTGCGCCCCACATATGTTTAATAATAATGTCTCGTTCTAAATCAGACAACTCTGTAATTTTTTCAGCATTTTTGGCTGCAATTCGTGGATGAACATAGGCATGAGAGCCTTCGTCAAACTTTGTTGTGCGCCAATCATAGTAAAACAAATCATGTAATAAACCAGCACGAGCTGTTGCACGAGCATTGCCGTTCCAACGCTTTGCTAATTTATAGCTATGATAGGAAACACTAATTGAATGTTCTAAACGAGTTGAATGCATATGTTGTGTGTATTCTGCTAATTTTTGGACTTCTTCGGTTGCTAATAAATCTTCTACATAAGAAAGATATTCTTCGTCTTCACGCCATTTTTCTGTCATATAATTGGGTGCCACCTTTTCTAATCCTTTTATAACTTGACTCGAGTATAGCACCCCAGCTATTTAATTACTATGAATTTCTCAATCTGTAACTTAACTTTAATATTTGCTTAATAAGTTTAGCGTTCAACGCAGTAAAATTTTCACAAAAACTTCTACATTTCTTCTGGTGCATGTAACCCTAGTAAACGTAAATCTTCTTTTAGAACAGTAGCTACTGCATAAACTAACGCTAAGCGTGCCTCTTTTTGAGCATCTTCATCCAAAATCCGAACATGGGCATAATATTTATTGAACGCTTGTGCTAAATGAATGCTATGTTTCGCAATAACAGATGGTTCATATTTTTCAGCAGCTTGCATCACAGTTTCAGGGAATTTTTGTAACAACTTCACGACTTCCCAGCTGTCCTTGTCATTTAGTGCATAACGTTCTGTAGCGTCTGGTGTAAAGTTTGCTTTACGTAAAATACTCATCGCACGAGCATGCGTATATTGAACATACGGGCCAGTTTCGCCTTCAAAACGAACAACTTCATCTAATACAAAATCGAAATTATTTAGACGATCATTTTTAAGGTCATGGAAAATAACTGCACCTACACCTACTTGTTTCGCCACTTCTTCACGATTTGCTAAGTCTGGGTTTTTCTCGTTAATTTGATTTCCTGCTAAAGTAACAGCTTCATTCAATACTTCTTCTAATAAAACAATTTTCCCTTTACGTGTGGATAATTTTTTACCGCCTTGAGTAATTAAACCAAACGGAACGTGTTCCATATCATCTGACCAGTCAAACCCTAGTTCTTTCAAGACTGCTTTTAATTGTTTGAAGTGATTGCTTTGTTCGTTGCCGACTACATAAAGTGATTTGGCAAAATCATACGTCCGTTTACGGTAAAGCGCAGCAGCTAAATCCCGTGTGATATATAACGTCGCACCATCTGATTTACGAATAAGTGCTGGATTTAAATTATATTCTGTCAAATCAACAATTTCTGCACCTTGATTTTCTGTTAATAAATGTTTTTCTTCTAATAAAGTAACAATTTCATCCATTTTATCATTATAAAAGGCTTCGCCATTGTATGAATCAAATTCAACTTCTAACATGGAATAGATTTTATCAAATTCTTTTAGAGACTCGCTACGGAACCATTTCCATAATTCATTGGCTTCTTGGTCTCCTTCTTCTAATTTTTTAAACCAAGCACGTGCTTCGTCTTCTAATTCTGGTTTTTCTTCTGCTTCTTCATGAAATTGCACATATAAGCGCAATAATTCATTAATTGGCTGTTGGCGGACTGCTTCTTCAGAACCCCATTTTTTATAAGCTACAATTAACTTACCAAACTGTGTACCCCAGTCACCTAAGTGGTTAATCCGAATTGGCTGATACCCAATTTTTTCTAAAATAAAGGCAATTGAATTCCCGATTACCGTAGAACGTAAGTGTCCCATAGAAATTGGTTTAGCAATGTTTGGTGAAGACATATCAATAGGAACATTGCCATTATTGCCAAAGGTACTGTTTCCGTAGTTATTTTTTTCTTTGACTACTTCGCCAATAACAGCTTGACTGACTGCTTTTTTATTCATGAAGAAGTTTAAATAAGGTCCTACCACTTCAATTTTTTCAAAATTTGTGCCATCAATTTTTTCTGCTAATTCTGCTGCAATTTGTTGTGGTGCTTTACGATAAATTTTAGCTAATGAAAAGGCTGGAAAAGCCACATCTCCATGATCAACAGATTTAGGATTTTCCAATAATTGTTCGATTTGATCCATCGTTAATTCTTCATTTAAAACATCATGTAACGCTTTTGCTACGATTTCTTTGTTGTTCATAAGAACCCTCCTGATTAATTTGTAAGTATTAAAAAAACAAAAACGTCTCTGACAAAACAAAATATTTTGTTTTGTCAGAGACGAGAATTTACCCGCGGTACCACTCTAATTGTCTATACTACTTGGATAGACCTGCTTCATCGATAACGGTGATTGCCGTCTGCTTTCAGCAGAATTCTAAAAGTGCGCTTCCTCATTCCGATCACTCTTGGCTCCCACCTTCCCAAGATCGCTAAGCTGACGTTGAAATAAGTACTCTCTTTATCATCGAATGTCATTGTTAAACTGGCTTCATTATAGCAAATTTTTGTCTAGCTGGCTAGCCTTCTTCACTAATTGTCATAAAACTAACGCCAGGTTCTGCATTTAAGTTATACGAAGCAAAATGATTCTTTTCAGCTTCGATAAAAGCGGCAGCGCCAATCATCGCCGCGTTATCCCCACAAAGTTTTAATGGCGGAATAAGTAATTTTACTGCTGGTAATTGTTCACTGATTGCATGTCTCATTGCTTCTCGTAATCCTTGATTCGCAGCAACGCCCCCAGCGATTAGCAATTGCTTAACAGGATATTCTTGACAAGCACGAATGGTTTTAGTCACTAATACTTCTACCACACTAGCCTGAAAACTTGCGGCTAAATCCTTTGTAGACAGTGCTTCACCACGTTGCTCTGCATTATGAACCGTGTTAATAAACGCACTTTTTAAGCCACTAAAACTAAAGTCATAGTTATCCTCTTTTAGCATCGCCCGTGGAAATTGATAGGTATCTGTGCCTTCATGGGCCAAAGCATCAATCTCTTTGCCACTAGGATAAGTCAACCCTAACACCCGTCCGACTTTATCATACGCTTCACCAGCTGCATCATCACGTGTTTCACCAACAATTTCGAAAGAGCCATCTTCTTTCATGTAGACCAATTCCGTATGTCCCCCACTAACAAGTAAGGCCATCAATGGAAATTCGAGCGGTGCTACAAAACGGGCAGCATAAATGTGTCCAGCCATATGATTGACCGGAATAAGTGGTAATTGGTGCGCCCAAGCAAATGCTTTTGCTGCAGAAAGTCCTATTAATAAAGCACCGACTAACCCAGGCCCATAGGTCACAGCAACGCCACTAAGTTCTTCTGGTGTGACTTTTGCTTCTGTTAATGCTTCTTCAATACAGATCGTCACTTGTTCAACATGATGACGACTCGCAACTTCTGGAACGACTCCGCCAAAACGTTGATGGCTCTTAATTTGCGAAGCTACGATATTGGAAAGAATTTTGTCGCCATCTTCAATGACAGCCACACTTGTTTCATCACAGCTACTTTCCACAGCTAATAATAATTTACGTTCTTTTGTAAAAATTGTCATTGGGCTTCCTTCCTTAATTTCGCACACATTACAAAGGCATTTTCTTGAGGTTCTTTATAATAATTTTTTCGAACAGCTACTTTCCGAAAACCTGTTTTCTCATAAAGTTTTTGAGCTAATGTATTCGATTCTCTGACCTCTAAGAAAATTTGTGTAATGTCACGACTTTTAACATATTCTTTAAAAGCTTTCATTAATTGACAACCAATTCCTTGGTGTTGTCTCTGACCATTCACAACAACGTGACTAATTTCTGCTTCATCTAAAATAAAATGATAGGCAATATAGCCTAACCACTGGCCATTTTCAACTAAAAAAAGATATTCGCTATTTTCCTGAGCAAAATCTTCCGCGAATTGTGTTTCTGTCCAAGGGGAGCCAGTTGTATAAGAAGAATTACTGAAACGCCATAATTCTTCACCAATATTTGCTACAGATATTTCTTTTTTTGTTACTAACATTTTTTCTTCACTCTTCTTTTAAATCAATTATCATTTCTAGTGCGTCTTCATTATTTTCGTCATAATAGCCTTTTTTCACCGTCTGTGAGGCAAAGCCAATTTTTCGATACAAACGTTGGGCTTTAACATTACTCATTCGTACTTCTAGCGATAAGGTTTCACAACGATTTTTCTTGGCAAAAATTCGCGTTTCTTCTATTAAAGAACGACCTAAACCTAAGCCTTGGTATGCTGTATGGACAGCGACATTCGTAATGTGTGCATCCGTTCCTTGAATCCGACAACCAATAAAGCCAACTGTTTTCCCGTTAATTGCCGCTAACAAATAGAGATGCGGCGCTTTTGAGCCAAGTTCTGCCATGAAAGCAGACATCGTCCAAGGAAGTTCCCCAGCATAAACTTCGCGTTCAATTGCTAGTAAATCCTTAATATCTTGGTAGGTGATTTCACGCAATTGAAATTCTTGCTGGTTCATTGCAATGGTTTTAGTTATATACCGTTGCCGTCTTTTTGTAAAGTATTTTGTCACAAAATTAAAGTTTTTCCACATAGCTTTCTCCATTAGGCGTGTGTGTCTTCAACCAATTTTCTTCCGCTTCTACTTTTTTCAAATACGCAGGTAAGAACCCATGAACATTTTCAACAGGTTCAGCCACACTACCTAACGCAGCCAAAACTGCGGCATTAGGAATTTGCCATTGTGGAACATCACAAATTTCTCCATGAGGAATGATTTGAGCTATTTCTTCAGTGAATTTTTCAACATCTTCACCAACAAAAAAAAGATTTGGTTCATTTTTTAGTAGTTCTAATAACTCCCGCAGGGAAATATGTTGGTCCGGTAACTCATTTTGCCACACGCCATCGACAAACCGGTAAGCACCAGCATAGACGTTTTTACGACGCGCATCAAAAAGAGGCACAACTAAACCGGTTTGCCCAACACAATTAGCAGCTAGCGTTTGTAGACTGGAAATACCTACTAGCTCTTTCTTTAAAGTATAGGCCAATGTTTTGGCAGTCGTCACGCCTAAACGTAAGCCAGTGTATGATCCAGGTCCTTCTGCTACGACAAAACGATCAATTGCCGTTGGCGCCAAGTTCAATTGACTCATCAAATAGTCAATTGCTGGCATTAATGTTAAGCTATGATTTCTTTTAACCGTTGCTGTATAACTTCCCAGAATTTTTTGATTTTCACACACAGCAATACTCAATGTTTGGTTAGATGTATCTATTGCTAAAATTCGCACACGAATCCCTTTCCTTCTACAATTTAGTCGCTTCATTGTAGCACACTTTCCTTTTTCTAAAAAGGGAAAACGAGGTTTCTTTTTACAGAAACCTCGTTTCGTTCATTTTCTCTTTTTATTTAATGGTTGCTTCTAAGTAATCAATTAATGGTTTACTGATATCTGTTGCAGAACCATTTTCTCCTGAATTTTCAACCATAATCATTGTTAAGAATTTATTGTTACTACGATCTAACGTTAGAAGGAAACTGTTTTCTTTGCCATCTGTATCTTGTTTATCTTTTATTTCAGCTGTTCCTGTTTTAGCAGCCAATGAGAAGTTCGGATTGTACATATTATAAACATAACCTGAAGGATCTTCCACACTACCTAAAAGATCTGTGGCAATTGTATTCGCTGCGTTGGCGCTGATTACATTGTCTTTTTTCTTTGTTTCTTTGTCTAAAACTAATTTTGGATAGACTAATGTTCCATTATTTTGGAAAACACTATACATGGTAGCTTGCTGGATTGGCGAAATTAACAATTGGCCTTGGCCGTAGCCCGTATCTGCTAAAAGAATTTCAGAATTAAATTTATCTTCATTTGAAATTTGAGCAGGCGTCATGGCAATTGGTAAATCTAGTTCCTCACCGAAAATGAATTTATTAAGACCCGCTCTAAATTTGTCTTCCCCCATACGTAATGTTTGTTGGGCAAAATAAATATTATCTGAATTAACTAAAGCGGTACGCAGATTGACTGGACTTGCTTCTTTTACACGTGTCGCAAAATAGCCGCCCCAAGATTTATCTTTTTGCCATTTCAAGCCATTAATTTCTAGCTCTTCATCTGGCTTCAATGTCCCTGCATCTAAACCAATGGCACCGGTAATTGTTTTAAAGGTAGAGCCTGGTGCATAGCCTGTCGCAAAACGTGCTGTGAATGGTAAATCTTTGTTGTTATTGTAAGCATCATATTCTTTTTGAGAAATACCATTGGCCATTTTATTAGGATCATACGAAGGTGAACTAACCGTTGCTAATAAATCGCCTTTTTGAGGATCGGTAATGACCGCACTACCAGGACGTTTGTCAAATATAGCAAAAGCTTGTTGTTGTACCCCGCTGTCAATCGTTAATTTAATCGTTTGACCATCTTTTTTCTCTTTGGTTTGTAAAGCTTTTTTGACATTCTCTTTGTCATCTAAAATAACTAGCGAGCCACCATCTTGCCCTCTTAATTCTTTATCAAACGCTCGTTCTAAGCCAGTTTTACCAATTACGCCCGTACTACTTAACTCTGGATTTTTTTTAATATCTTCTGCAGTAATGGTGCCCGTATACCCGATTAATTGCGCAGCTGCTTCCCCCAACGGATAATAACGTGACTCTGTGTCTTTTGTCGCAGCCCCTGTTGGTAATTCTGTCACTGGTTCAGAAGCAACTGTGATTGGTACAAAGGAGTCTGCTTGGACCCATCCTTGGCTTAACTTTTGATTGATTTCATCAACAGAAACGCCGAACTTATCACTAAAAGCTTTGATATTGGCTGTTTTTTCTGCGCCAGAACCGAGTTTGCCAGGCACTACGCCCACTTCGTCAAACACTTTGTTAATTGCTAGCCCACTACCATTACGATCGACAATTTCTCCACGTTTGGCATTATCTACTTGAATCGAAATTTTATCATTTCCTGACATATCTGGAAAAATTAAAGACGGCTTCCAAGCGATTTGGTAGGTATCGCCTTTCTTGGCGATACTTGATTGATAAGACAAATCTTTCATTTCGCCTAAAGGAGTACTCATCGATAATTTATAGGTAAATGTGTATTGATTGTCTTTCGCCTTTTTGACTTGAACATCACTAGCCTTGACTCCTTCAGCTTGAATCCCTGAATAAATTGCTTGGTATTTTTCAACAACAGATTTAGTATCATAGCCATTTTTCTTTAAGCTAGCTTCTTGAACAACGGACGGTAACTTATCAAATTCCTGTTTTGACAATACGTTTAAAAATGTAGTAGCTGTTTTCTTCGCTTCGGCTAATTCTTGTTTGGCTTGCCATTGACTATAAGCATAGTACCCGCCACCGGCAGCAGCGATTAGAACCAAGGCAGAAACACCAAGAATAAGTGGTTTTTTTGAAGATTTTTTATTACGATTGCTTCGTTCCATTCAATAATCCCCTAACTATATAATATGTCTTTTCTTCTATTATACGTAACTTTTTTTAAAATGCTTGTGTTTCACCTATACTTTTTTTAATTTCTTAATAAAGTTTGATCAATTTTTTCCATTTCATCAGGCTTTCGTTGGATTTCTCTGCATTCATTGTGTGGTATACTAGCTGTAACAATTAGTTTTTTATTAGGAGGAATGAACATGGGACTTATTAAAGCAGCAACAAGTTCAGTTGGCGGTGGCTTGGCCGATCAATGGCTAGAGGTTATTGAACCTGATAATATGGGGGACACAACCGTCATGACAAAAGGTGTTTTTGTGCGTAAAGATGATAAACGTGGTTCTAATCGTAAAGGAACGGACGATGTTTTAACAGATGGTTCTGTTGTACATGTCTATCCCAACATGATGATGCTTCTTGTCGATGGGGGCAAAATCATCGATTACACTGCTGAAGAAGGCTATTATACAGTCAAAAATGATTCTGCGCCTTCAATGTTTAACGGTTCTTTAAAAGATGCGATTGCAGAGACCTTCAGTCGTTTCAAATTTGGTGGCGTAACTCCACAAAAACAACAAGTTTTTTATATTAACTTGCAAGAAATTAAAGGCATTAAATTTGGAACACCTGCGCCATTAAACTATTTTGATAATTTTTATAATGCCGAACTTTTCTTACGTGCACACGGAAATTACTCAATTAAAATTACAGATCCTTTACTATTTTATACTAATGCGATTCCTAAAAATCAAACGCAAGTAGATATTAATGATATTAATGAACAATATTTGGCAGAGTTCATTACAGCATTGCAAGCAGCAATCAATCAAATGTCTGCTGATGGGCAACGTATTTCTTATGTTCCCTCAAAAAGTGTTGAATTAAGTAAATATATGCAAACTGCACTTGATGAGGATTGGCGCACCAATCGCGGCATGGAAATTGTTTCTGTAGCAGTTGCGAGCATTTCTTATACAGATGATTCAACAAAATTAATCAACATGCGAAATGAAGGAGCTATGCTCAGCGATCCAGGTGTTCGCGAAGGTTATGTTCAAGGTTCCTTGGCTCGTGGTATGGAGGCTGCTGGTAAAAATGAAGGTGGCGCTATGAGCGGCTTTATGGGCGTTGGTATGGGCATGAATGCGAATGGCAACTACTTTGCGCAAGCGTCTCAAACAAACCAACAACAAATGCAAGAAAAACAAAACCAGCAAAATGCACAAGGGGCTACAGACACTTGGACTTGCCCACAATGTGGGACTGAAAACACTGGGAAGTTTTGCTCAAACTGTGGTACACCAAAACCAACAAACGAAAAACCAAAATTAGAAATGAAATGTAGTGAATGTAGCGAAATTGTTGACTTAAGTAATGGTATTCCTAAGTTCTGTCCACATTGTGGTAAACCATTCCAAGGGGTTCCTTTATAAGCAAGTAGTGAACAATTAAAGAAAAGGGTCAGGCACAAGTCTACCCTTTTTCTTTGAATCAGATTCCTGTTATTTACTCACTCTATTAGAAAGGACGGTTGCAATGGAAACAACATTTACCCATAAATGCCCCAACTGTGGCGGCCCGCTCTTATTTAATCCCAAAGATCAAAAATTTCATTGTGAATATTGTTTAAATATTTACACGGAAGAAGAAGTGACTAGTTATGAGCAACAGCAACATGAGGCACATTTAGAGAATCCCTCAACAACGACTGCCGAGGAAAATTTGACTTTCACAGCGGAAGAAGAATCCTCCGCTACGCAACAAACAGAGACCACTGAGAAGGAAACAACTGCAGATGCAGGCACAATGGAAATTTTTAATTGTCCAAGCTGCGGCGCTCAAATTGTCACCGATGCGACAACGGCTGCTACTTACTGTTATTATTGCCATAATCCAGTTGTCTTGGCTGGTCGATTAAGTGGCGAATTTTTACCAGAAAACGTCTTACCCTTTACAATTGAAAAAGACGAAGCGATTGAAAAATTTCTCGCTTGGACCAAGAAAAAATGGTTCATTCCCCGAGACTTTTTCAGCAAAAATCAAATCGATAAATTAACTGGGGTTTACTTCCCCTATTGGGTCGTTGATGCAGAAGTCGACGGACAACTCCAAGCTACTGGCACAAGTATTCGCATTTGGCGCGTAGGTGATATTGAATACACCGAAACAAAACGTTTCAATGTGGGACGTTCAGGAAAATTATCGTTTAAAGAATTAGTTAAAAATGCCTTGTCAAAAAACGTCCAACAAAAAATGGTGGAAGGCGTTCAACCATTTTTAATTGATCAAGCAGTGCCTTTCAAAAGCCAATACCTAGCAGGTTTCCAAGCAGAAAAACGCGATATTGAATATGAAGCAATCAAAAAACACGTTCAACAAGAATTACAAGATTATTCGGAATCATTGTTACGGGACTCTGCTTCTGGTTATACTACGTTGACAAATGTTCGCACGGATATTTCTCTAAACCAAGAAAATAATCACTATATGCTTTTGCCAATTTGGTTAGTCACCTATCGCAGTCAGGAACAATCAAAAAAAGTTTATTATTATGCCATGAATGGACAAACAGGTAAAGTAAGCGGTGTACTTCCAATTAGTTACACTCGTTTAGGGCTAGCAACGTTAGGCATTTTCGCTGGACTCTTAGCACTCTTTTTATTAGGAGGTTATTTCCTATGAAAAAACGACTTTTACCTATTTTTTTCCTAATACTTCTTACCTTTAGCCTTGCCCTATCCGTTTCGGCGGCTGAAAATTCAATTGATGATGGTACACAATTACTGACACCTGATCAAATCAATCAACTAAAACAAGAGATACAACCTTTAGAAGAAAAAACAAAAGCCTCTGTCTTTATTGTGACCACAAATAATAATACCTATGGCGATGAACAAGAATATGCAGATCATTATCTTTTAAATAAAGTTGGCAAGGACCAAAATGCCATTCTTTTTCTCATTGATATGGACTTACGGAAAGTCTACATCTCTACTTCTGGAAACATGATCGATTATATGACGGATGCACGAATTAATGATACCTTAGATAAAGTAATGGATGGGATGAGTCAAGGAAATTATTTCGCGGCTGCTCAAACCTTTGTTCAGGAAACTCAAGCATTTGTTGATAAAGGGGTTCCTGGGGGTCACTATCGTGTGGACAGCGAAACAGGTAAGATCACCCGTTATAAAGTCATTACCCCGCTGGAAATGGTAATTGCTTTTGCTGCTGCGCTGATACTCAGCTTGATCTTCTTAGGCATCAATATTTCTAAATATCAATTAAAATTTTCAAGTTATCAATATCCTTTTAGGGAAAAAACAACGTTAAACTTAACCTCCCGCACAGATCAGTTAACCAACTCTTTCATCACTACTCGTCGTATTCCTAAAAACAATGGCGGCAGTGGCGGAATGGGTGGCGGCGGCAGCACCACACACTCAACTGGCGGTGGCACATTCGGTGGCGGCGGTCGAAGTTTTTAGATTTTTTATCTTTTTTAATTATTTCATAAAAATAATGGTGTTATTTTTATGGAATAATGATAAAATAAGTATACTGTGGTGTGTTATTTTTACACATGGCGGTATACTTATTTTCATGAATAGACTTACTATCATTTTGGGGATTGTCTTTTTAGTAAGCGCTACAAAAAATAACAAGAAAGAGAGAGTTAGTGAATGAAAAAAAACATATCTGGTAATTCATCTATAAAAAAACCGTTTTATAAAAAAGTTTGGTTCTGGGTTGTTGTAGTTGTAGTTTTAGCCATTGGGGGCAGTGGCATGGGAAAAGAAGAGAAAAAAGCTACTTCTTCGCCTACAAAAGAAACGAGTCAATCTACTAAAAATAGCTCCTCTTCAAGTAGTAAAGAAGTGAAAACTTCAACCTCTACGAAAGAAATCAAAACATCACAAAGTAAAGAAAATTCTTTCGTCTCTAAAGTAAAAGAAAAAATGTCTGAAGCAGCATCCGAAGCAGATAAAAAGAAAGCAGAAACACCAGAAACAAAACCTTCTGAAGAAGCGGCTCCTGATGTACCAAGAGAATACAAATCAGCATTAAAAAAAGCGCAATCATATGCAAAAATTATGTCTATGTCAAAAGCAGGTATTTATGATCAGCTGACATCTGAATATGGTGAGAAATTCACTCCTGAAGCTGGACAATACGCAATCGATCATTTAGAAGCCGATTGGAATGCCAATGCTTTGAAAAAAGCGAAAGATTATCAAGAAAATATGGATATGTCACCAGATGCAATTCGTGATCAATTAACATCTGAATATGGTGAAAAATTTACTCCTGAAGAAGCAGAATACGCTATTCAAAATTTAAACTAAATTTTGAAGGACATCCCCTTCCATTAAAGCCCAATTTGGGCTTTTTATTTACCGTGGATTCTTGTTACTATGTTTTCTGAATGGTAAAATTAATTTATCTTAACAAAAAGGAGTCATCCCATGAAAAGTATGTGCGAATTGTGTGATCTTAATCCTGGTAAAATCATCACCTTTGATAATCACAGTATCTGTAAACATTGTGCAGAACATTTAGAATTAAAACCGAAAGAAATTAAAGATCGAACAATGGAAAGTATTATAAAACGTCAAGAAGAGATTATAAAAAAAGATCAAGCAATGCAAGCAAAGGGTAATTTATGTTATCTTTGCGAAGAGGAAACTGGTAAGTACTTTACGAATGATTTTTATCGCGTAGGAAAAAGCTGTTTAAAAAAACTTAAAGTATCCACTTGGTCCGTTGATAAAAAAAGTTTAGCTGATTTACAACAAATACAAGAGTTAATAAACAAGCAGTCTGAAATCGCAAAAGCAAATGAAAAAAATGCTGAAGTTTATGGAAATCTATGTGCTCTTTGTCAGGATAATAAAGGAAAATATTTAACTTCAGATAATTACCAAATCTGTAAGAAATGTGCAGGTCAACTCGGTGTCCAGGGACAAGGATATACCCAAACTTGGACATTGACGGATTTAAGAAATGTCCAAGAAGACAACCGGCTGTTCAACCCTACAACAACTATTGCTGGCTCGATTGAATTCGATGAACCTGAAAAAAAATTCCGACTGGTTGGTTCATCAAAAATTTTGCCCGTAAGCATTATCGCTGATTACAAAATTTTAGAGAAAAAAAATACCCATTTTACAGAAGAAAACGTACCTTATGATCGCGTTAGTAGTGTCTATATTTTGATTAATCTAGATGATTTGCAACGTCCAACCATCACTATTTCCTTTTTAAAGACACTTAGTGAGCAAACTACTGAATTTGATCGTCAATTAGCGATCGATAGAGCCCGTTTCAACGCCGAACGAGCCCTTTCATCATTAGACACTATTGTTCGTCGAATAAAAGAAAAAGAAATACCAACTCCTATAAAGAGTGATGAAAACCAACCGATTGAACCAAAGCTATCTGATTCAAAAAAAAACTCACCTAGCGCTATTGAAGACGTAATGGCTGAGTTAAGAAATTTAAAACTGTTAGTTGATGAAGGAATTCTAACAGAAGAAGAATTTCAACAAAAGAAACGGCAATTGCTTCAATTAGATTAATAAAAAAATCCTGAAAAGACTCGTCATCTTTTCAGGATTTTTTTATTCTTGGTATTTTCCCATAATTCTTGATAAGGTATTTCATGGATATCACGAAAATAAGCTACTTCAAACTTTTCAAAATCAGTTGACTGGCAGTTGCCGGTTAAAACACCAATTCCTGCTTTACCATGACAAGTTCCCATGAAAACATCCACGAGCGAATCCCCCACCATAATTACTTCTGTCGGCTTCAATTGACATGACTGACAAAAGGCTTGGAGCATGTCCGCATCTGGTTTCGGTAAGTAACGATCTCCTGTCGCAATAAAATCAAACATTTCTGTTAAACCAAGATATTCCATAATCAACATAGTCGCTGGCAAAGTATCTGAAGTTGCTAATCCAATTTTATAGTTCTTCCGTTTCAGCTCAAGAAATAACTGTTTTAAATCACCAATTGGTTCAATCTTTTTCAGATTTTTTCGTAAATAATCATAAAAAAATTGCTCCAGCCATCGACTGCTGATTCCCTGTTCGACTAATTCCTCAAATTGCGCCAATTCCTGATAAAGGACTTCATCAAGTAAATGTTTTTGCAAAAAACGTTGCTCCTGAATAGCTAATATCTTTTTTATTTCTGCTGAATGATGAGGGGCTAACATACTTAGTGTTTCAAAACAAGCTTTCAAACCTGCTTGCCAAAGAGTGTCAAAACGAATACACGTACCATCTTTATCAAATAAAATTCCTCGATTTTCCATGAAAGAACACCTCAAAACGTTTGCTTTGCTTCCTATTTGTTGCTTCAAGTATACTAATCATTTATTTGATTTTGATATGCTTTTTGTATCATTTGTGTAAAAAAATATATAAAAGCAACGAATTTAGAAAAATTCGTTGCTTTTATATTAATCGATTACTTTTTTCACTTTAAATTCTTTTGTTTCAGCAGACGGTTCTGTTTGATCAGCTAATTCAAATAAAATATGGGTACCATTTTCTTCATCTTCAACGATAATCAGTTTTCCTGGAATCTTTCGAGTATCTTTCGCAATTTGGGCTTCTTTAATTAATTCTTTTTGATCTCTTTTTGAAGCAAGGGCATTTCCTAAATTAAAAAAGACAGTTTCTTCCATAATTAACCACTCACTTTCTCTACTTTTCTTAAGTCAATTATAGCATATCGCTAGAAAAAGTGGCAGCTTGTGTCCTTTTATTTTCATTTAAGCATCAATAATCAAGGAATAAGCATAAGGACTTTCATAAATTCCTGAAGTATAATAATTGAGCCTCTTTTTAAATAGCGGGCCGTCAATTACCAACGTATGGTACTCCCCGTTTTCTCCGCAAATATCTAATTGATGCTCTTTAAGGTACGTGATAAACATTTCATCTAACGGTTCTCCTAAAAATTTTATTGGAATACCTGCCTCTTTGCTGACCGTTTTGATAATTGCTGTGTACCCTTTTGCCAAGAATTCTTTCACAAGTGCTTCGCGATTCTCCTGCCAAAGAGGTAATTGTGGCTCAAGCCCAGCACTTAATGCAACTTGGCGATCCCAAGCACCATTTTGTTCAATATCTATATCGCCAAAACAAACCGTTTCTGCACCTAATTTTTTGGTTTCCTGCAGTGCCTCAACCACTTTTTCTGTGTAATTTGTTTCATTGTTATGTGATATAACAAGTGGTAAATCTAACGCTTCGGCTGCTGCTTCTAAGACGGAGATTGGTATCCCGTGAAACCAAGAACGATTAATTTCATCACTTAGTGTTGTCACTAACGCTACTGGCTGATTTCCTGCTTGTATTAATCGATCCATCGCCAATAAACAATCTTTACCAGAGCTATAACTTAAACAAAATTTTTTCATAAACGTTCCCTCTTTTCTCTATGACTATACCTCAAAACAATACATCCGTATACATATTTATTATTTAAGTATAACTAATACTGAATAGTTATTTGAATCAAAACATGGTATAAAATAGAGGTAAAGCAAGCTTTATTCACTTCTTTATATCTCTTTTCAACGGATGATCAGCTGGCGGAAACCAGCTGATCTTTTTTTCAAAAAACACAGCTATCTTTTGCAGTTTTCTTTTCCTCATGTTATAAAGAGATAGTAGGAAGCATTTATTCACTTCTTTACAAATCTATCTTAATCTTAGACAGTCGGCGGAAAACGGCTGTCTATTTATCTGGAGAAATTATGAACTCGTCAGCTAGTGGTCAGTTGACGAGTTTTATGTTATAATAATTAGAACACGAAAAATATTTTTAAACGAACCATTCAATTGTTTTGATGATTTTATTCAAAACTGGCGTGTCTAGAGAGATACAAGGATGTATTAGAGGTAGGGAATACATCGCTTAAATGAAAAATACTTGAATACTAGAAATAGTCTGATCCAACTTTAAAATAATAATATTGATTCGTTAGATAGCCTTCTCTTTAAAGAGAAGGCTATTGTCAATTAAAGAGTAAAACCACCGTATGTTTAAAATTAAACTTATCTCAAACATACCCTGTCAGTGTTTCACGCATTATCTCAATAAACAGCAAAAATCCAGAAGAGTCTCTCTTCTGGATTTTTGCTTATTTGACGATACTTTTTAAATTTTGTTAATCAATTTAAAATAATCCACATAAGTGCATAATTGGGAAAACAAATAATAAACTATCAAAACGATCTAAAATACCGCCATGTCCTGGCAAGATGTTACCAGAGTCTTTCACGCCATAATGACGTTTGATAGAAGATTCAACCAAATCACCGAATTGCCCTACTATAGAAAATAGAACCGTCAATACGAGCATCACCGACATCGGATAAGGAAATAGCCCTTTATTAGCTGTGAAAACTAAAAACAACGCTGCTACAACGACGGCTGATAAAATACCACCAAGTGCACCTTCTATTGTCTTGTTGGGTGAAACATCTGGCATCAATTTATGACGACCAAATCGGCGTCCAAATAGATATGCACCAATATCCGTTGCCCAGACAATGAATAAAGCAAATAACAAGACTTCAAAACCTGCGGAACGGGCACTAATAAAGTTCTGGAACCCCATCCCTACATATAAACTGACAATAACTGGAAAGCCAGCTTCTTCAATCGTATATGTATTTTTAGAAATCACCGAAGCACCTAACAACAACATTACAGTGACATAAAATAAAATGAAATTTGTTTGCATTTCCGGCAAAAAGTTTAACCATTTAATTGTCGGGATAACTAAAAAAACGGCCCCTAATGCTGATAAAACACCTTCAAAACTTAATAACGTTAATCCTTTCATACGGAATAACTCGTACACGCCGACTACTGCCAAAGCAACAGCGGCAATCTCAATTGCAAAACCACCATACCAGATAATTGGAATAAAGATGATTAATGCGACGATAGCTGTGATGACACGTTGTCTCACTGCGGATCGCTCCCTTCTGTTTCTGTAGTTTCTTTTAGACCTCCAAAACGACGATTACGATTTTGGAAAGAAGCAATCGCGGTTTCTAAAGTGTCCCCTGAAAAATCAGGCCATAATGCTTTTGTAAAAAACAACTCGCTATAAGCAATTTGCCATAACAAGAAATTACTAATTCTCTCTTCCCCACTTGTTCGAATCAACAATTCTGGATCACGAAGTTCCGTGGGTAAAAAGCCAGTCATTAAGTGATCTGCGATCGTTTCTTCTGTAATCTCATCTGCCGTATATGTTTTTTCTGAAACCTCTGCAGCAATCTGTTTCATGGCAGTTAGTAGCTCCGCACGCGCCCCATAATTTAAAGCAAAGTTCAAAACCATGCCCGTATTGTCCTTGGTTTGCTCAATGGCCCGCTTAACAGCATCTTGCGTATGGCTTGGTAGAAACTCTTGGTAGCCCATTACATTGACTTTAACATTTTCCTTAATTAATTCAGGCACGAATGTATCAAAAAAATCAACAGGCAATTGCATTAAGAAATTGACTTCATCTGTTGGTCTCTTCCAATTTTCCGTTGAAAATGCATAAAGTGTTAAAACTTTAACGCCTAAATGACTAGCATGCTTCGTTATTTTTTTGACCGTATCCATGCCTTCTTTATGTCCAGCAATTCTCGGCAGTCTTCGATTCTGTGCCCACCGGCCATTTCCGTCCATAATAATGGCAATGTGCTGAGGAATTTGGCCTTCTTTATCAAAGGCGTACTGGCTTGCTTCTTCTACATATTTATTTTTTTGCGGAAAAAAACGTAACATCTTTTTCCCTCCATTCCAAAAAATCTATCTTAATTATTATAACAATAACTAATGCAAATGCCTATGCATAGTCCCTGAATTTTCCTGATAATTAAGAAATTCCTTGTAACTTTATCATTTATGGTCCTTTTTTAAAAGAAAAAAACTTAGACTTGGCAGGTAAATCAACATGATGTATCTGTCTAGCCCTAAAATTTTAAATAAACAACGGGACAGGAGCAGCTTCTTCGGAAATAAGCTGAACGTCCTTGAGAGACAAAAAGCATCTTTCAGAACTTTCTTCTTATTTCTTGAAGCTTAACACGCCTGACCCGACCTCAAGTTTTTATTCTATTGTCTTTTTCTTTTTATTCATTGACTGGAACAATAGCACCGTTCCATTTTTTCGTAATCCAATCTTGAACTTCTTTGCTACGTAACACTTTGACTAATTTTTTTACATTTTCATTGTTTTCGTCTTCTTTACGAACCGCAATAATATTGGCATAAGGTGAACTTTCTTTTTCTAAGGCAATCGCATCTTTTTTCGGATTTAATCCTTGATCCACGGCAAAGTTTGAGTTAATTAAAACCGCAGCCCCTTCTTCATTGTCATAAAGAGTGGTCATGATTGCTGGATCACTTTCATGATTGAATTTCAACTTTTTAGTATTTTTATCAATATCATCGAAAGTAGCAGTTGTCCGGTCTACCCCTTCTTTCAGCGTGATTAAACCAGCATCTTCTAAGATAGTTAATACGCGTGGCCAATCTGAAACGGAAGAGCTAACGTAAATCGTTGAACCATCAGGAATTTCTTGTAACGATTTGTATTTTTTCGAGTAAAGCCCAACTGGTTCTAAATGAATCGCACCTGCATTCGCAAAGTCATAATCATTTTCTTTAACCGCTTCATTAAAGAACGGCACATGTTGGAAATAGTTGGCATCGATATCGCCACTTTCCAACGCCTTGTTAGGTAGCACGTAATCTGTATAAGTCGTCACTTCTAGTTTTACACCTTCTTTTTCTAATAAAGGTTTTACATGTTCTAAAATCTCTGCATGTGGAACTGGCGAAGCCCCAACTTTCAAGACCGAGTCATCACTCTTTTTATTGCCGCACGCCCCTAAAATTAAGATAGCTATTGCTACAGTAATTACTGACCATAATGTACGTTTTTTCATCTTATTCCCTCCATTTATCGTTTATCTATTTTTTTAGCGACTGTATCCCCAAGCCATTGAATCGCAAAGACAATAATTAAGATACAAATCGTTGCTACTAAGGTAACTGTATTTTGACCACGTTGGAAGCCATCTTGATACGCCAAACTTCCTAAACCGCCTGCTCCAATAGCAGCTGCCATTGCAGTGTAGCCCACTAAGGAAATGGTTGTAACGGTTAAGCCAGAAACAAGCGCTGGCAGACTTTCTGGTAATAGAACTTTCCAAATAATTTGGAAACGGTTGGCCCCCATTGCTTTGGCTGCTTCAATCACGCCTTTATCAACTTCACGAAAAGCGATTTCGACCATGCGAGCATAAAAAGGTGCTGCGGAAATAATTAATGCTGGTAAGGAGCCTTTGACACCAGACATACTTCCTAAAATAATTTTTGTAAAAGGAATTAACAGAACGATTAAGATAATAAACGGAATCGAACGGAAAATATTTACAAAAATGGCCACTAGCCAATACAGTAATCGGCTCAAAATTCCTTTTCTGCCTGACGTTTCAAAAAGCAGTAGTCCTAAAATCAGCCCTAAAATGGCGACCACTATGATTGAAATCCCTGTCATATAGAGTGTTTCAATCGTTTTTTCTTGTAGTTTACTTATATCAATTTGCGAAAAATCAAAGAAACTTGCTAAGCCACGATTATTCATTTCCAATCACCTCTGTTTCTACACGAAGTTTACGTAATCCTTCAATGGCTGCTAGAATATTTTGCTCTTCGCCTAATAATTGAATATAAAGAGAACCCACTGCACCCTGCTTTGTTTGCTGAATGTTCCCTTGAATAATACTGACTTCTACTTGATATTCTTGGACAATATGCGAGATAATTGGCAATTTCGCTTGTTCGCCGTGGAAAAGTAGGCGAACAATTTTTCCATTCGGATATTGTTCCAACATTTCTTCAACAACCAGTTCCGTTTCTTCAATGTTTTTATCCGCTTCTTGTTGGATAAAGCGTTTCGCAATTTCTGTTTGAGGCTTTTTGAAAATATCGATTACTTTACCTTCTTCAACAATTTCACCATATTCCATCACGGCTACGCGATTACAAATTTTACGAATCACGTGCATTTCGTGGGTAATTAATACAACCGTTAAATTTAATTCTTGGTTGATTTTTAGTAGTAATTCTAGCACTTCATCGGTTGTCTGCGGATCCAAAGCACTCGTTGCTTCATCACAAAGCAAAATGTCAGGATTGTTAGCTAAGGCACGGGCAATCCCCACTCGTTGCTTTTGCCCACCAGAGAGTTGACTTGGGTAGGCATTTTCCCGTCCTTCTAAACCAACCAACTTGATTAACTCTTCTGCGCGGCTTTTCCGATTTTGTTTTGGAACACCAGCAATTTCCAATGGGAGCATGATATTTTCTAGGACCGTCCGTGACCATAATAAATTAAAATGCTGAAAGATCATCCCAATTTTTTTACGGAAGTTTCGTAGTTCTTTATTTGGCAACAATGCAATATCTTGTCCTTGAATTTCTACTTCACCTTCTGTAGGTGTTTCAAGCCCATTCAATAGGCGAACCAACGTACTTTTTCCTGCACCTGAATAGCCAATAATGCCATAAATATCACCTGATTCAACCGTTAAATCAATATCTTTTAAAGCTGTGACTTTACCCGCTTTACCGGAAAACTCTTTTTTTACATGACGTAATTCAATTAATGCCATTTTGTTCTCCTCTTCTTTCTGTTCTACTTTCTTATTTTGAAGGTTTCGCACTTTTTATGAAACGAATTTGCTTAATAAAAACAAAAAAACTTCCATCCTTTTGCTATTACAGCAAAAAGGACGAAAGTTTGTCATTTCGTGATACCACCTTAATTCGCTATTATTTCTCAATAATAACCTCATACGGTACTTGATTCTTCGCATACCGTTGGCTGTAACGGGCGCCCCGTAGTAAGTTCACTGCTTCGCTCACTTACTCTGCTCAAAGACCATCTTCCATCTTAAATCTGTTACCCATTCTCAGCAAACAGGGCTCTCTTCAAACGTCCTTAACATGTACTCTTCTTTTCAAAGCTTTCTTTTGATTAGATTGAGAAAATTATAGCAATAAACATTGGCCTTGTCAACGTAAGACTAAAGATTTTCAAATTCTGTTGGTTCAACATCTGCTAAAACAGCAATCCAGGCATTTTCTTCATCTAACGCACTTGGCTCTTGATCAGCCGCTTCATTAATCGCGACTACCTTACCAGATAATGGACTACTGAATTCACTGACTGCTTTTTCTGCTTCTAATTCAATTAAAGAGTCACCTTTAGCTAATGTTTGTCCGACTTTTGGAAACGTTGCAAAAGTAATCTTCCCTAAATCCTCTTGGGCTTCGGCGGTTAAACCAATTTTATAACCTGCTTCTGTTGGTAAGATCCATAATTGATCGATTTGTTTCATTTCACTCATTTTCCAAGCACTCCTTCGTAATCTGTTTCTTTAAAACCATTCGTTAGAAATGTATTGTCTTTTAAGAGAATTGGACGCTTAATCAACATGCCATCCGCAGCTAAACGCTGACTTGCTTCTTCAATAGAAAAACTGTCAACCAGATCTTTTAAGCCTTGTTCTCTATATAAAACCCCACTTGTGTTAAAAAAACGACGAACAGGCAAGCCGGTTTCTTTCATCCATTTTGCTAGTTGTTCACTACTAGGCGGTGTTGTTTTAATATCAATTGCTTGGTATTTAACGCCTTGTTGGTCTAACCACGCTTTCGCTTTTTTACAAGTTGAGCATTTAGGATATTCATAAAGTGTGTACATTTCTACCCCTTCTTTCTTCTTTCTTTAACGACCACTTCTGGTACGAACCGTTTCTTGTTGGTAACGCATGGACATAATTAAGCCCACCCCAATCATGTTACCTAAAATGGAAGAACCACCTTGACTAATAAACGGTAATGGAATCCCAGTTAATGGTAGTAAACCAATATTCGCTCCAATGTTTTCAAAAACATGGAACAAAATCATCATGATAATTCCTGTGGCAATGTAGGCATAGAATTCATTATTTGTATCAAAACAAACGCGAATCATGCGGTAGATTAAAATAAAATACAACAAAATAATGAAACAGCCACCAATAAAGCCAAAGTTTTCACCAACAACTGTAAAAATCATATCTGACTCACGAACAGGGACATACACATCACTCACGTTAAAGCCTTTTCCGAAAAGCCCCCCAGAACCAATTGCTGTTAATGCTAGCGCTGGTTGGAATGAGCGATCTGGATCTGTATGGAAAGGATTTAGCCATAAATCAATCCGATCAAATTGATAAGCTTTAATACCAATTTTAGACAATAAGTCTCTTCCTGTTTCTGTTGTTACCAAGTAGATGGTTCCAGCTCCGACTAGAGCAGCTATGATAAAGGCGGGCACAATAATTTTCCAAGTAATGCCAGACATTAAGAAAACTCCCCCAAAAATGGCTAAGAAAACTAACATCGTCCCGAAGTCTTTTTGTAAAAGTACTAAAACAATTACCGGAATCGCGACTAATAGCATTTTAGCGATTAGCCAAAAGTCACTTTTGAGTGTTCGGTCCACATACTTAACATTATGCATGGTCACTATATAGGCCAACATCAAAATAAACGCAATCTTCATCAATTCCGATGGTTGGAATGTGGTGCCACCAAAGCGAATCCAGTTTTTAGAACCTGTTTGCTCTGCTAGCACGGGATCATAGAATTTCAGTAGTAATCCCATTAATACTAATCCAAGTGCATAAAAAACGGGCGTTAACCGCCAGAGTAATTTTGAGCTAAAATGCATAATAATGACAATACTTAATCCTCCGACTAAATACCACAGTCCTTGTTTCATTAACAAGCTACCAATTTTAGGTTTGCTTGGATCATTGTAAAGCGCTACGTAAAGCGATAGCATACCAATTAGTGATAAAAGAAAAACTGGTAATATCACGCCGTAATCAATTCGACTATCTAAATTTGTTTTCTCTTTTCTATTCATTCGTCATCCCTTTTCCTTTGTTCATACGTTTTTTATTATATCTTTCTCACAGAAGAAAAGAAAGGAATTCTACTATATTTGAGAAAAACTTTAGAGAATTGGTCCTTCACTAGCAATTTTTTCTTTTTCTTCAATCCTATTTTGCTTTTATTTAAAATTTTTCACATCAGTGATAATGAGAAAGTTTACTATAAACATTCAGTAACAAAAAACAGTCGCAACTAAAACACGTTGCGACTGTTTTTTATTCGCTTTTTCTTTGTTTCGTTTGTTGTAGCTCTTTATTAATTCGGACAATTTCGTTGCCAAAATTTTGCCAGTCACTGGCTCGCGGGGGCGCTAGCCAAATTAAACATTTTACTGAAAATAACGTTTTTGGTAAATAATCCGAAACTACTAAATCAGTATCTGGTCGAATCGCTGAATGAAAGTGAATGCTGAAAGATTCGAATATTTTGATTTGTTCTTTGATAAACTGAGTATATTTTTCTCCTTGCGTAAAATTCACATAAAGATTGATCGTGCTTTTTTCATTCCTTTGGTCATAAAGACGGGATAACACTAATAGCAAATCAAAAAATAAAGAAAGCTTACTAAACTCAAACGTCGAACAATCCAACGCAAATAAAAACTGACGACAGCTATCAAAAACAATTGGGTAGCGTTCCTGAAAAAATTCTAAATCCATAATTCGTAAGGTGATATCGATAAAAGGCGTAATAAAACGATGTTGATAAATAATCGGAACAATTTCTTGATAAAATTCTTCGTCCGAAATTGTAAACGGCATATAAGAAAAGAATAATGTTTTCGTAGCCGTAATTGCCTCATTGTGAGAACTCAGCAAATGTTCCGAAATAAGTTCACTTTGATAGACCGATAAATTGCCGATAATTCCTTGAATTTCTGCGTTTTTCTCTGCATGAGTCGCCTTCATCACTTCGTTGATCCAACATTGAATTTCTTGATAAATCGAACTTTCTTCGTCAAAAACGAATGGATTTTCTTCTTGGGATAAAAAATAATTAGCTTTTCTCTGCGTTCGCTCTAACGCCACCAATACATAATGTTTAAATAAATGAAAATTAGTGATATTTTCATAAGAGCCTTTCAATTGAGCCAATAATTGGTTCACTGCGCGAAGATCTGTTTGATTATATAATTCTTCAGAATCTTTGTAAATTCGGTAATAGAGCATAGTAAAATATTGTCTAATCGCCATTTCATTGCCGCTAAGTTGTAAATTTTTGGATAACTTAATACCGTATTGACCTAATTCTTTCCGGATATGGTCAACAATTTTGTATACAACCGTTCGACTCATCCCGTGCTTTTCACCGTATTTTTTGATTGAGGTAAACTGATGAAAGAAAATCGTTTTTAATAGATTAAATTCTAACGAGTCTTTTAAATAATATTCTTCAATAATACTTGAAGAAATACGAAGGCTTTGAGATAACAAAATTTCATTATTTTTTTCACTGATTTCCATCTCATTAATCAGACCAAAGCGTTGCAAATCTGCATTGATTTCTGTTATGTTCCGTTCTAGCAAATAAGGAGAAATAGCTAATTGCTTACATAAACGATCTTTTCGTTCAGAAAATGAATATTGTTGCTCTAACTTTCTAATAATCGCTAATTTTAAATTTTCCCGATCATCTAATAACAAGAATTCCATTTAAACTCTCCTTGTTCCATACAAAAGTGAGCCTGACAGGAAGCTTAAAGTGGTGCCAAATTGAGAGGCCCCACTTGCCGCTCCTCCAGTAATTTCCACTGGGGCTATCGTATCTATTTTTTTCAACAACTCATCATTTAACAGCACCTTTTTATTTACTCGTTCCTGTTCAATTTTATTTTTCTTTTTCTCCTGTTTTGTTGGTTGCTCCTTGTCCTGTCTCGAGGCAATAATTGGTCTTTCTGGCCCAATCATTGCATGACTATAAGGAAGCTCTGCAAGCATATTCCCCTCTGCAGCAAAATTAGTAGGGTTGACATACACCTTCGCAATAGAAAGGTATGACTCGTAACGGAAGGTTACAAAATAAAGGCCTACTTTTTGAGTATTTACATTATTTTCTATAATTACATTTTCTAAATTTAGCGGGCGTCCCTCTTTATCTTTTAGAAAAACGACATTGTCTAATGGCGACCATGCTTGATTAACTCCTAAAAACGTGTCTTTTAATTTAAGTTCCGTTTGATTTTCTTTGACCGTAATGGTTGCTGTTTCAATTTTGCCATCCACTTCATAAGTCACGGTGTATTTGCCTGGTGTTGTCGCTTCGTTTGCATAGCTATTCACTGAAGCAATTAACATTCCTGAAGAAAGAAATAAGGCTGTGCCGATACTACCATAATAAATAGTTCGCTGGTTCATCTCGTTTATTATTCCTCCAAACTATTTCATAAAAACAACTATCTTAACAGAAAAACCTGCTAATAAGTGTTCTTAAAATAAGTAACTTGTAAAACTTCCTATTTTCCAAGGAAACAGCTACCCTCATTCATGCACTTATTCATCTTTTAAGCGTGGAACAAAAGTCACTTTAAACTTTTGCCCCACGCTCATTTAATTATTTTCGTTTCTTCTTGATGACTATACCACTAATAATCACAATAAGTAACACAACAAGTCCTAGCACACGATAGAGACCATTAGTTTGTTCTCCCGTTTTGGGATAACGTCCTTGCTTGTCAGGTTTCACAATGTGTGTGACATACTGACTACTTTTTATCGTGGTTTGATTCGTTGAGGAACTAGTCTGGTTGTTCTCATTTTTATCTGGTAGCGGTGTAGGATTATGATCAATCACATGAACAGTTGCTACTGTCGTTAATTGACGAGGTGTTTCGTTTGAAAACATTGAGAAAAGTCGTGACTGCACAGCTGGTTTGGTTTCATTAACTGACTCAGTGGTATAGGAAATCTGGTACTCTCCTGTTTTCTTTGTATCAACTTTCCCTTTTACTTGAACCTTATCAAAGGATATAGCATGACCGTCACGATCTGTTGCTGAAACGAAATTATCTTCTGGTTTCCATGAATCACCAACATAAATCGTTGTATCTTTAACCTCTAACTTAGATTGGTCGGGTTTGACGGTCACATTAGCTGTTTCTTTTTTACCTTCGTAACTGTAAATGATTGAGTAAATGCCCGCTTTGCTAGTATCAACTTGACCTGAAACAGTGATTTTTTTGAAGGGAACGTCTTGGCCTGTTTTGTCTGTCGCTGAGACAAAGTTGTCTTCTGGTTTCCATTTATCGCCCACATAAATCGTTGTATCCTTGACTTGTAAACGACTATCATCACGGACATGAACGATTGCTTTCGCTTCTTTTGTGCCATTTTTATAGACAATTTCATAATCGCCTATTTTATCAACATTCACTGTTCCCTGAACATCAATTTTTTCAAACGGAACGTCTTGACCTGTTTTGTCTGTCGCGGAAACGAAGTTATCTTCTGGTTCCCATTTATCACCCACATAAATTGTTGTATCTTTAACCTCTAACTTAGATTGGTCGGGTTTGACGGTCACATTAGCTGTTTCTTTTTTACCTTCGTAACTGTAAATGATTGAGTAAATGCCCGCTTTGCTAGTGTCAACTTGACCTGAAACAGTGATTTTTTTGAAGGGAACGTCTTGGCCTGTTTTGTCTGTCGCTGAGACAAAGTTGTCTTCTGGTTTCCATGAATCGCCGACATAAATCGTTGAATCTTTGACTTGTAAACGACTGTGATCAATTGTTTTAGTTAATGGAATTTTTAGTTGATTGTCTCCTTTGACCAGCTTAATGGCTTTGCCTGTCAAATACTCTTCATCCACGGAATATTCCTGCGGTACATTCGTTACTCGCAAAGTATAATCACCTGTCATGATGGCATCAAAGGAGTGTTGACCTTTTTCATCTGTTGTAAATTCGGTTGCTGTATGCGTGACATTATCAATTAGTTCAAAAGAAACCTTCGCAATTGCTTGGTTTTCATCCTCTATGTTATGCGTATAGAATGTGGCAGTTGCTAAATAAACAATACCTTCCGCATCGCCTTCTGAGAATTTCAATGTGATTGGCGCAGTGGCGACTTTTTTCTTGTTAGCAGACATCTGGTCCAATGTTTCAGAGTCGATTGTTGTTTCTGTATAGATTTGGCCAGCGTTTGCAGAGACAGTATTGTATTCAATCGTAATATTTTCTGTCAATGTATAGTCTTTAAAAATAATTTTCGCACCGTTTGTAGTCTTCTCTAATGAATAAGCATCTTCTGGCACGCCTTTCACGGTAATAGAATTCAAATCGATTTGAGCATTAGTTGTGCCTTTTGGTGTTAATTCAATCGTTGGATTTTTCACACGATGTGTTTTATTATCAATATTTTTTGTTGTTACTGTCGTTTTTGTTACATTTTTTAATGTTGGATTCGCCGCTTGTGTTGCACTCAAAATGTCTAACGCTTCATTTTGAACAGAAACCGAAGCAGAGCCTTCATTATTATTCGATTGTGGTTCTTTAGCTGTCCCTGTTATATAAAGAGTCGGCACGTCGATCCAGCCATTGGCATTTTTATACTCAATAATGTAACGTTTGTTGGTTTTTCCAAAATCAAACGTGTAACTATTGGTATTTTCGTCAAAAGTAATTGTTGGGTATCCAGGACTGTCTGGTGACATTGGTTTATCAAAATAATAGCCACGATCCCAGTATTGTGGATAAATTGAATCTACCTGATCGTTTGAAACATCATAAATGTCAAAAAGAACATCGGCGCCAGCTGGAATTTTTGTACGGACACTTAGTGAGTCAAAAGAATCATTTCGTGCATTGACAAGGAATTGATTTTTACTACTTTGAAGTGTTCGTTCTGAACCAATGTGTCGATTGGTATTTACTTCTGTTTCTATAGGGGACATGCCATCAGCACTCATTGTCACAGGAATTTTATCAAAAGGAATACTTTTATCTTTTGGTAAACTATCTGGCACGTAATTAAAGCCAATTGGAATTTCAAGTTCATTTGTAATTGGCGTAGTGAACTTAATGATCGAACCATCTGAGGTTGGTGTGACTGTATAATCTTTCCCTAAAACATAATATGAAAAATAAATATCTTTTGTGGCTCTAACAGATAGATATTGCGGATGTTTTATTTTAATCTCTAAATTTTCAATGGGGTTGGCCTTACTACCTGCTACAGCAATTTCGGTATCACTCATATAAGCACCGTTTCGATCATAATTTCCCCATGTCGCTTCCGCATTCGTAGGATTTAACATAGCGATTGGCTCCACGTATTGATCGGATAGTAACTGAATGGCTTTATTGGGACCAATTACAGGTGTACTTAATGATAGATTAATGTCCTTCTTGTCAAAATCCATTGTTAAATCAGAAATATTTATTCTTAAATAGCTATCTTTTGTGGCCGTTAAGGTAAGCTTGCCACCTTCAGTTTTAATATCAAAATAGTCTTCCAATTTTACATTTTCATATAAAGGACCATACGCCGTAAATTTAGGATTCTTAATTTCTTGACCATTTGTACTCTCTAATACGATTTGTTGACCTACTTTTGTTTCTGTTAATGTGCCATAAATTGTTACATAATATTTCCCTTTGCTTTGAAAACTGATATAGGACATACTACGCATTTCACGATCAGCAATTACTTTACTTGTTTGACTCGTCTTAGCAGTAAAATCGGTTGTTTTATTCGTTCCTGTCGTATTTTTTAACGAAAGAGAACCTAACTTGGTTGTTGGATATTGCTGATAAAATGAATAACTGTAGTCCGAAACACTCTCTAAATAAATTGTCCGATTAATCGATAAAGAATAGGCTTTTTGTTGATTCATGTTTGGAACAGTTACAGCAATCCGACCGAGTGAATTATCGCTTAATGTATAATCTTTGCCAGGTGTTAACAGGGTTTGCGTTTCTGGTAAAATTTGACCATTAATGTCGACATCGTAACTGAAAACTTGAGGTTCCAAGTTATCTTGTTTTCCAAAGACAGCGCCTGGCGTCTCTGTTGTCAATAATTCTAATGTTTGATTGCCAGTTAACGTCCGGTCTAAATTATAAAAAATTTCGCCATCTAACCCTGTCGTTCTAGTTCGTTCGTTATATTGAATTGGTTCCACTTGTTCATATAAATCAAACGAGTAGGTTTTTTTATTTTTTCCTGGAGTTTCAATTTTGATTAATGGTTCCGCCTCTGTTGTTAGATAACTTTTTAGTTCTACTTTAAAGGAAGTATCTGAAACTCGCTGATTAAACGTAATACTTAATGTTTTAGACGCCGCATCGACTGCCCAAGTTGCGCCAATGCCCGTCACTTCTCCACTAACAGTTGAATAACCTAAATGTTCTGGTAATTGAACTGTATAAACTGATCCAGGTGCATAACCTGTGTTTCCAACAGCAAATTGGAACGTAGCGGTTACCGGTGTTGTATTTAATTCGCGGTGAACCTCTGTTTGGCTGTATTCTGTTCCACCAATCGGCGCAAGACTCATACTGTCAAGTAGTTCATCTGTAATTGGCGCTTGAACATCTGGTAGGGCTTTTTCATTAAGTGAGGTGTCCTCCGTTGTTTGTTGTTCAGCTGGTTTAGCAGCATCACTGGCAGCTGTTGTGCTCGCCTCTGTGGTTTGCGATTCAGTTGTTGCAGTTGGTTGATTCATTTCTGAAGTAGTCGTTGTTGCTAAAGGTAAAGCTGGTGTTGTGCTCGATAACTCTGCCTCTTTTTTTGCTGTATCAGTGGTCTCTGTTTGTGCTTCTGTCGTTGTTACAGCATAGGCATTTACGGCAAACCCGAAATTTTGTGCGAGAAGTATACTCAACATCACAAAAGAAAAAGTTTTTTTCTTCATACTAATCCCCTTTCAATAAAATTCATATAACCTAATAATAGCTTGTTAAAAATGAAACAATTGATTAATTTTTTTTGAATCTTCGAAAAAAAAAAACAGCTTTTCATAAAAAAATACTTGGAAAATCAGCCACAATCACTGTTTTTCCAAGTATTTTTTTATTAATATTTGTAAATTATCGTTTCTTTTGACGAAAAACGACCACGAAATAAACTGCAATAAACAATAACACTAAGAGCGAGTTACTATTTTTAATGAAAGTTAAAAATTGACTTGTTTGCGTTGAAATACCTTTGCCGCCAGTCAATTCTAATAAAAATTGTGTCGTACCACCTTTGCCTACTACAGTGACTAACATAAGCGCCATCAAAATAAATTGATGGAATAAACTACCTTTTGTTTGTGTTGTATATTTGATAAGGATGCGGCTATCTTTTGGCAAATCTGTCTCTTGATAATATCGCCTAGCTAAAAAGCTGTTCAATGTGCTTTTGAAAAAACTCAAGAGAAACAGGCCTAAAATAGTCCACGAGGTAAGAAGTAATATTCCCAAACTTCCCGCCAGACCAATCATTGGTATGTTGTTTGACCATTGTTTCGTTTTACTAGCTGCAATCATTGCAAAAATCATCCCTAAAACATAAGGTAAATAGAGATAGATGCCCATATGAGCTCTGCCATAAACCCCTGCAACATAAATGGAACCAAATAAAAATAAATAGTTCCCGACAATCCCGTTAATCAAGGTCGCAAGATTCATTTCTAATGATACTTTATACGCGCCACGTTTGCCATAATGACTAACGAAAAGGACAGCCACCACAAAGAAACAGCAGGCGCCAACAATCGCATAATCAAATTCCACCGCATTCGTTAATAAGCGACCACTTCTTAATAAAAGTAATAACACAAAAAAGATAACAAACAGAATTAATTCTTTTCGTGAAACTTCTGCTGATTCTTCTTCTAGCTCGTTTAATGAAACAGGATAGCTCTTGATTGCTACTAAAGCAACCAGAAAATAGAGCGCGTACACCAATAACGCCAGTCCAATCTCAGTCGCTTTAAAAAATAAAGCGCCAAATAAAACAGCGGTCAATAAGACTGTCGTTAAAAGATTGCTATGACTGATTTTTTGACCTTCTTCTTTTAAGAAAAAGCGAATTGATTGATTACTTGGTGGCAACAACGCCCCACTAAGTCCTAACAACATTCCTGAAATACTATAAAGCGGGAAAGAATAAGCGCCGGCAATCCCAATTAAGGAGCCTGCCAAGCCTAACAATAGAGAAATCTTTAGTAGACCTAGACTAGTTAAAGACAAATTAATTCCTCGAACCAGAAAAATGCCTGTCATACGCAATGTATAAAATAAGACAAATGGTAAAATTGTTAAAAGGTTGTGTCCATCACTCAATTGAATGTAAAGTAAATAAGGCACAACAATAATCGTATTACTTAGTAAACTTAATGCTGTATTACCAAGACTTTCAATTTTTTTATTCATTTTGACCTCTTCTTTTATCTTTCATTTTCTATTATTTTTAGGGTAGCATTGTTTACTTTTTTTGTCCATAAAATAACAGATGCAGCAATTTCCTAATGTTTATTTTCCACTGTTACGTATAATAGTTAATGACGACAGCTTGGACTTTCTCTGTTCCGTCATTTATATACGTGTGTACTTGATTAGCATCAAAATACATAGCGGCGTCTTTTGGAAGAAGATATCTCTGACCGCCCACTTCAATAGCTAATGTTCCTTGAATAACCATGACATATTCTGTCGAACGTTTTGAATGCCCAACAGCTTGATACTTTTTCCCTGGATCTAATTCAAACTGAAAGAGTTCAAAGTTTCTTTCCTGGTTGTCCGAGTAGTAATTAAAGACTCGATAGGAGTGATCTTCAGAATGTTGTGTTACCGTCTCAGTTTTTTTAACCACGGGATTTTCTTTAACATAGTCATCTTCTAATAAATACGTATATGGAACATTGAGTCCATTACTTATTTTCCAAATTGTATTTATGGTAGGATTGGTGGTTCCTTTTTCAATCTGCGAAAGCATCCCTTTACTCACTCCGGTTATCCCAGCTAGTTCATCTAACGTAAGTTTTTTTTCTTGTCTAATTTTTTTTAAATTATTGCCAATAATTGTATTAATCTCCAAAATAGTTGCTCCTTCTGCTTCTTTTTATCACCCAAAAGTTTAATATATTGAACAAAAGTATTCTTTATTGTATTATACAATATATATCTTAGTTGTTCAAAAGGAGTGGTTAATAATGAAAACGCTCATTCGCTCGTTGTGTCTTATTATCGAAGGTCTAGATTTCCATACACACGTGTTTAAATTTTATACAGAAAGAAGGAAAAAAAGAGAATGAACCACCAATTAGATGCACCCACTGGTATTCGTGAAGCCTTGCCAACGGTTTTTGGCTATATTGGTATTGGCATTGCTTTTGGTATCGTAGGACAAGCAGCAGGTTTTTCCCCTCTTATTGTTAGTGCGATGTCGTTTTTTATTTTTGCAGGATCTGCTCAGTTTGTAACAGTTAGTATGTTGACTGGCGGCAGCCCTATTTTATCCATTGTGTTAGCGACTTTCTTAGTAAATGCGCGTATGATTCTTATGGGAATGACCATTGCGCCTTACTTTAAAGCCGAATCTCTCGGTAAAAATCTCTGGTTGGGAACCTTACTGACGGATGAAAGTTTTGCACTAGGAATGAATAAATTAAACCACACCAAAGGACGTTTAAGTTTTGAGTGGTTTAATGCTGCCAATTTGATTTCCTATGCGACTTGGGTTTTTTCGACGATCATCGGTGCCTATCTAGGGCGCTTTATTGCAAACCCTCAAGCATTAGGTCTTGAGTTTGCGGTCGTGGCTATGTTCATTGGTTTACTCTATCTGCAGATAATTAGTGATCGTTCCATGAAAATCGCTTTACAACTCATCATGGTCCTGATTACTTTTGGGTTGATGTCTATTGGTCTAATTTTTATTCCCAGTAATTTAATTGTCTTAGTTGTCACGTTAATCGGGTGTGGAATAGGAGTGATGATAAAACATGCCTTCTTCTGAGTATCTCTTTTTAACAATTTTAGGCTGTACCGTTGCAACCTGGCTTTCAAGAATACTGCCATTTTTACTTTTAAAAAAAATCAGTCTGCCACAGAAATTATTAGAATATCTAAGTTTTGTTCCCATTGTGATTATGTCAGCCTTATGGTTTAGTAGCTTATTTGAACAAAGAATTGGGCATTTACCAAGCCTCAATCTTCCTTATTTATTCGCTTCATTTCCTACCATTTTAGCCGCAATACTTACTAAAAACTTATTGCTTATTGTACTGGTAGGCATTGCTTCATTTGCACTAATCCAAAATTTTATCTAAAAAAACAGACAGGCACTACCAGATGGTAGTGCCTGTCTGTTTTTTTAGATGCCAGCTGCAGGGATCGAACCTGTGACCTACGCGTTACGAGTGCGTTGCTCTACCAACTGAGCTAAGCTGGCCTGAAACAAATCTATTATAGGACTTTCTACTTTATTTGTAAAGTCTGTTTGTTATTTATTTATGCAAAATCTCTTTAAAATAAGCCAAATAGCGACTTTACAAACTTTTTTCTGAAAATGTGGTATAATAGAGATATCAAGAAAGGATGGTTTTTTGTATGTCAAATTTTAATGGTATGGTTACTCCTGTTGTTCCATCGGATGCTGGTAAGGATTTCGCCGTTGACACCCATGTTACTTTTCTTGTTCACGGACAGCCACAAACAGGCGTTGTTACGAAACAATTAAAAAATGCCGCTGTCGTCGAAATTGACGAAACGCAAAAAAACAATCACTTAATGGTGCACAGCAATGGTGTGATTGTTATTAATTACAAACAATTGAAAAAGATTTAATTCTTCAAGCGTGGGAAATTTCCCCCGCTCTTTTTTATGTACAGAATTGGAATACTTTCCAATTCGTCGGAAACTATAATGCTGTAATAAACGCAAAAAAACCAAAAATAATTCCGGGAACATTAGCAAAAATAATGGACTTATCTCGTGTTTCTCCATCGTCTCCATATAAACCATGAATCGTCCAAAAAATACAATTAATCATTGCCACTAATGGTTGCGTCGGATTGCCTTTTTCCCCATGTAAATTTCCATAAATTTGTGGAATATATGAAACATACATCAAAACTGACATCACACTAGCAATCACAGCGATAGCGTGTAAGACTTTTTTATTCTTTTTCATAGCTCCTCCTTTGTTTTTTTATTTTTTATTATACACCTAGAAAAGTTCTTTAAGCAAAAGAAAACCGTTAGTAACCATAATCGGTTATCTAACGGTTTTTTGTTATTATTTTGTTCCAAATAAACGGTCACCAGCATCCCCTAAACCAGGAACGATATAGCCGTCTTCGTTTAAGCGCTCATCTAAAGCTGCTGTATAAATATCTACATCTGGGTGCGCTTCTTGTAAAGCTTTCACACCTTCTGGAACGGCCACTAGACATACAAATTTAATGTTGCTAGCACCACGTTCTTTTAATGAATCGATGGCCATAATTGCGGAACCACCTGTTGCTAGCATTGGGTCAACAACAAATAATTGACGACTTGCAATGTCTTCAGGTAATTTCACGAAGTATTCATGTGGTTGCAATGTTTCTTCATCACGGTAAAGTCCAACGTGTCCAACTTTCGCTGCTGGAATTAATTCTAAAATCCCATCAACCATGCCAATGCCGGCACGTAAAATAGGAATGATTGCTACTTTTTTCCCTGAAAGTGTTTTTTGTGTTGATTTACCCATCGGTGTTTCGATGACAACATCCTCTAAAGGCATATCCCGTGATACTTCATAAGCCATTAACATAGCAATTTCGTTGACAACTTCGCGGAAAACCTTTGTCCCACAGTTCTTTTCGCGAATCATTGTTAGTTTGTGTTGAATTAGCGGATGATCAATTACTTGAAATTTTCCCATATCTATTCTCCTTCATTATTTTATTCTTTCTTATTGTAAAACAAAAGAGCCTAGGACACAAGTTGAATTCCTTAAATCCTAAGCTCCGACTCTTATTTGTACAGAGAATCGCGCTTCAGCTATCCCTGATGTTAGTTATATAATGGATATTTTTTAGTTAGCGCTGCTACAGCTGCTTTGACTTCATCATGAACTGCTGTATTTTCTGGATCTTTTAAGACTTGAACGATTAATTTAGCAACTTCTACCGCATCTTCTTCTTTAAAACCACGTGAAGTAATCGCAGGCGTTCCAATACGGATACCACTTGTTTTAAATGGACTTAATTGTTCAAACGGAATTGAATTTTTATTGACAGTAATATTTACACTATCTAAAATAGCTTCTGCTTCTTTTCCATTTAAACCAAAACCTGTCACTTCAATCAGTAATAAGTGGTTATCTGTTGCCCCACTAATTAAACGAGCTTCTGGCGCTTGATTGAAAACTTTCGTCATCGCTTGCGCATTTGCAATCACTTGCTGACTATATTCAGCAAAACTTGGATCCAATGCTTCTTTAAAAGCTGCGGCTTTTCCGGCAATCACATGTTCCAATGGGCCACCTTGAATGCCTGGGAAAATACTACTATTTACTTTTTTCGCCAATTCTTCGCTATTTGTCAAAATTAAACCGCCACGAGGACCACGCAATGTTTTATGGGTCGTACTTGTTACGATATCAGCATACGGAACTGGATTTGGGTGCAACCCTGAAGCTACCAAGCCTGCAATATGCGCCATATCAACCATTAACTTGGCATCTACTTCATCAGCGATTTCACGGAAACGTTTGAAGTCAATCGTTCGTGAATACGCACTTGCGCCTGCAACGATTAGTTTTGGACGATGTTCTCTTGCTAAAATTCGCACGACATCGTAATCGATTACTTCTGTTGAAGGATCCACTCCATAACTGACAAAATTATAGGTTTTGCCACTAAAGTTAACTGGCGAACCATGTGTTAAGTGACCACCAGCTGATAAATCCATCCCCAAAATGGTATCACCTGGTTCAACCAATGAAAGGTATGCCGCTGTATTGGCTTGAGAACCTGAATGGGCTTGTACATTCGCGAATTTTGCACCAAATAATTCTTTGGCACGATCGATAGCTAAATTTTCTACGATATCGATAAATTCACAACCACCATAGTACCGTTTGCCAGGGTAACCTTCTGCGTATTTATTCGTTAAAATACTTCCTTGGGCAGCCATAACTGCTTTTGACACAACATTCTCAGATGCGATTAGTTCCAAGTTATTTTCTTGGCGCTCTTCTTCTCTTGCAATTGCATTCCATAAATCTGGGTCATACGTTTTGTAATCCATTCAAACAACACTCCATTTTGTTTTCTTTTGTCTGATTGTATCATACTTCTGTGTCAGCTTCGTTACAAATACCTCTTATTTTTCAAAAAATTTTTGATTAGCTGATTTTTTCAAGCGATTCATGTAAGCAGTGCCTAAACCAGTTTCTGCAAATCCTTGTGCAAAAATCGTGGTAGCTCCTTGCTCATCTAACGCTCTTAACCCTGCAAATAGTTCTTTTGTGGCATTTTCAACCGTTTCTGCACCATAAGAATAAACAAACGCATTTTCTGTATCTAGTTGTGCTGCCTGTTCATCACTTAAAAATAAGCCGATTTTTTCCTGTTGTTCTTTTGCTTGCTGAATCGCCGCTTGCCATTCTGCTGTTTGACCGCTTATAATCCAAACTTCCGCATCAGGAGAATAGTGTTTGTATTTCATCCCTGGCGCTTTGGGTGCTGCAGTTTCACTAATCAAATGTGTATCGATTTTCACTTGAGGAATAATGCTTTCCAACTGCTCTTTGGTAATTGCTCCTGGTCGTAAAATAACTGGTACACCATCTTCCGCCGTTAAATCTAAGACCGTTGATTCCACCCCAATCTGCGTTGGGCCATCATCTAATATGGCAGCAATTTTCCCCTGCAAATCATGATAAACATGCTCTGCAGATGTTGGACTAGGCTTGCCAGAAGTGTTCGCACTTGGTCCGACCAACGGAACATTGGCTTGTTCAATCAAAGCTAAGGTCGCTTGGTTATCTGGCATACGAAAAGCGACTGTCTCTAAACCACCTGTTACTGTTTTAGAAAATGTATCGCTAGGCACATTAAAAATTAAAGTTAATGGTCCCGGCCAAAAGGCAGACACCAATTTTGTAGCGACTTCTGGTAAGGTCGCTACGTATTTTTTGACCATTTCAACGTTGTTCACATGAACGATCAATGGATTATCACTGGGGCGGCCTTTTACTTGGTAAACTTTTTTTACTGCCGTTTCATTTAAGGCATCGGCACCTAAGCCATAAACAGTTTCTGTTGGAAAAGCCACTAGCTCGCCTGCTTGAATGGCTGCTGCTGCTTGGGCTATTTCTTGTTTGGTTAATTTTTTTGTTTCCATTGCAAATCGCTCCTTCTAGAAAAGTGGCGACGAAGAACCTTAGTTACTCGGCTATCGCGAGGCGATCGTTGCCAGATAAATCTTTTTCAATTTTAATTGTTTTTTGTGGATAGGCGGCGTTCAATAATTCTTGGAGGGCCGCGCCTTGTTGAAACCCTATTTCAAAATAAATTTTACCGTCTGCTTTAAGCATCGTTTGACTTTCATGAATTAATTGTTGGTATAAAGCCAAACCGTTATTTTCAGCGAATAAAGCGGTTTTAGGTTCATACGTTCGGACACTTACATCCATTAAATGGCATTCTTGTTCACTAATATAGGGCGGATTAGAAATAAGCAGATCAATTTTTTCAGAAGCAACTGGCTGTAAGCCATTCCCATGATAAAATTCGATGCCAGCACCTAATGCTTGCGCGTTTTGTTTAGCGACAGTCAACGCTTCCTCTGAAAGATCAATGGCAATAACTCGCCAGTTGGGCCGTGCCAGTTTCAAGCTAATCGCAATGGCACCTGTCCCTGTTCCGACATCCACGACCGTCAAAGGAGTATCTGGATTGGCTTTTAAGCAACGCTCGACTAATTCTTCTGTTTCTGGTCTAGGAATCAAAGTATGTTCATTAACAATAAAGGAATGTCCATAAAATTCAGCTTGTCCTAGTAAATATTGTGCTGGGTAATCTGTCAATAATTGGGCTAAATCCGTTTTTAATTGTTCCTCTTCTTCTTGGGGCATTTCTTCTTGCATATGCAGGAGCCACTGCGTTTTATCCCAACCTTTACGTTCTAAAAAAACATAGTGAATAGCATAGCCTTCTTTGCCTTGCGCCTCTAAAAAAGAAGAAGCCCAGTTAAGGACTTCAAAGTAACGTTTAGCCATTTTGCATCTCTTCTAATTTCGATGTTTGATCATATAAGACTAATGCATCAATGATTTCATCTAATTTGCCAGCAAGAATCTGATCTAATTTTTGGATGGTTAAACCAATACGATGATCCGTTACTCGATTTTGTGGGAAGTTATACGTTCTGATTCGTTCTGAACGATCTCCGGTCCCCACCGCCGATTTACGGTTAGCATCATATTCACTTTGTGCTTCTTGTTGAATTTGGTCATACACACGAGCACGCAAAACTTTCATTGCTTTTTCACGGTTTTTTAGCTGTGAACGTTCATCTTGCATTGCGACTACGATTCCTGTTGGTAAATGGGTTAAACGAACAGCCGAAGCGGTTTTATTAACGTGCTGTCCACCAGCGCCACTTGCATGATAAATATCGACACGGATATCTTTATCAGCTAATTCGATTTCGACTTCTTCCGCTTCCGGCATAACTACAACGGTTGCTGTCGATGTATGAATCCGTCCTTGTGATTCTGTTGAAGGAACTCGTTGCACGCGGTGAGCGCCACTTTCGTATTTTAATTTTGAAAAGACGTTATCTCCTGAAATCATCATAATTACTTCTTTATATCCACCGATTCCAGTGACGTTCGCTTCTAAAACTTCCGCTTTCCACCCTTGTGCTTCTGCATATTTTTGGTACATATTAAATAAGTCGCCAGCAAAAAGTGCGGCTTCATCGCCACCGGCTGCACCACGGATTTCCATGATGATGTTTTTATCATCATTTGGGTCTTTTGGTAATAATAAAATTTTAATGCGGTCTTCTAACACTTCTTTTTCTTTTTTCAAATCAGAAAGTTCTTCTTTCGCCATTTCGGCCATTTCCGCATCTAAGTTTTCACTTAAAAGTTCTTCGGCATCGCTAATCCCTTCAACAACTTGTTTATATCGGCGATAAACTTCAACCGTCTCACGTGTATTAGCTTCTTCCTTCGATAATTCCATGAAACGTTTTGTATCGCTAATGACTGCTGGGTCACTTAATAATTCGCCCAATTCCTCATAGCGATCTTCAATAGATTGTAATTGATCGTACATAGTGTCTCTCCTTACTGTTCTTCATTCACTGTTTTTGGATGAAAATAATGTTTGCGACAAACAGGATAGTAGGCTTCATTCCCACCAATTTGGACTTGATCCCCTTCATAAACGGGTTTGCCATCAATATAGTGCAAGTTCATAGTTGCTTTTTTATGACAGAACCAGCAAATCGTTTTTAATTCTTCTAATTTGTCTGCATATAAAAGTAAATACTTTGAGCCTTCAAATAATTCATTTCTAAAATCATTCTTTAGCCCAAATGCCATTACTGGAATATCTAATTCGTCAACAATTCGTGCAAATTCAATGACATGATGCTTGTTTAAAAATTGACATTCATCGACTAATACGCAAAAAGGTTTGTAAGACAAATCATTAATCAAGTCAAAGACATTGGTTTCTTCAAAAATTGGAATAGCATCTCTGCGTAATCCGATGCGACTGGATACTTTCCCAACACCATCACGTGTATCTAGTCCACTGGTCATCAAAACAACTGGTTTGTCTTGTTCTTCGTAATTGTGTGCTACTTTTAAGATTTCAATGGTTTTACCACTGTTCATTGCGCCATACTTGAAAAATAATTGAGCCATGTTCACTACACCTTTCCGTTAGTTCCTTACGTATTTTACTATATTTTCAGCAAAAAAGCAGTATTTTTAGCTAAAATGGTCGTGCATTTTTCTGAAAAAAACAGAATCTACGCCAAAGTCATTTTAGCAGGGCTGTTTATTCTCCAACTAATGATCCTGCTAGTATGCAATAAAAAAGCCCAAAATTGTAGTTATTTGACTACAATTTCAGACTTTTTAATGCTAGTTATTTTTGAGCAGAGGCAAATTCTGCTGATTGCGTACCTGCTTGACGACCATAAATGATAATATCGGCGATGGCATTGCCTCCGATACGGTTTTGACCATGTAAGCCACCTGTTAATTCACCAGCAGCATATAGACCTTTAATTGGTGTGCCATCTTCACGTAAAACTTCTGTTTTCGTGTTAATTTTCACGCCACCCATTGTGTGGTGAATCCCTGGTGCAATTTTAATTGCGTAGTAAGGCGCTGTGCTTAAGTCAGCTTCCATGCCAGTTGTCCGGCCAAATTGTTTGTCATCTTTGGCATTAACATCTTGGTTCCAAGTATCAATCGTTGCTTTCAATGTATCGGCAGGCATGCCAATTTTTTCAGCTAATTCTTCAATCGTTTCACCTTTTTCCACGAAGCCTTTTTGATCATAGAAATCAATGGCTTTTGCACGGTCGCGAACGCCTTGGTCAAAGACTAAATAAGCTGATTTTTCTGGTAAGGCATTGATTGCTGCGGAAACTTTGTCGCGTGTATCTAACTCATTAACAAAACGTTCTCCTTTTTGAGAAGCCAAGATTGCGCCTTCTCCACGAACTGCTTCACCAATTAAGAAAGCATCGCTTTGTTGAACAGTTGGGTGAATTTGAATTTCTTTCATATCCACTAACGCACCGCCAACTTTTTGAATCATTTGGATACCGTCACCTGTTGTTCCTTCTTGGTTCGTTGTAACATAGTTTTTCAATTCTGGTTTGTATTGTGTAATTAATTTTTCGTTGGCACCGAAACCACCTGTTGTGACAACGACTGCTTTTGCTTTAACTGTTTTTTCTTTATCATCTTTCATTTTCACTTTTACGCCATCGATTTGACCGTTTTCTTCAACTAAGTCTGTGACGTCAGCATCAACAAACAATGGAATTTTTTCTTCGCGAACGTTACGTACTAAACCGTCAACTAGATAGCCCCCAATTGCTGATCCGTCAGCAGGACGGTGTGTGCGTTTTTCGCTCATTCCACCTGTAATCGTTAAATTGCTCAATGTAATTCCTTTTGTATCTAACCAATCAATTGCTTCAGCTGAATGATCAACAAAATAACGTAGTAATTCTTGATCGTTGGTTCCTTTACCGCCTTTTAGTGTTTCTTCAAAGAATTTATCGTTGCTATCTTTAATGCCTTCTTTTTCTTGGAATTTTGTTTGTGAAGCATTCATTCCTGAAGACGATTTAATTGTATTCCCACCTGCAACAGGCATTTTTTCTAAAATAACTGGATTCATGCCAGCTTCTTTGGCTTGTAATGCAGCGGTCATCCCCGCACCACCTGAGCCAACAATAACAACATCATAACTGTCTTTTAGTTCACTTGGATCTGTATAACCATTAGCAGAGGCACCAGATGTTGCTTCTGTTTTTTCAGAAGATGCTTTTGTTTTACCAGCGGCTTTTTCTTGATCGCTTGTACAACCTGTTGCTGCACCTAATAATAACCCTAGGGAAAGAACTCCCATTAACACTTTTTTCATTGTTTTCCCACCTTATAAACTATTGATTTCTACCAACACAATTTCTTATTTTTCATTTGAATAAAAATAACAGTTTGTTACATAAAGTGAACACATTCACATATCAACCGAAATAAAAAAGCTACCACTACTTTTTAAAGTTGTATCGTTAGACAAACTGACCAATTAGCAATAAGTTGTTTGGGGAACAACCTATTTTTCTATTCTTTCATAAAATATCATGTTCTCGCTTGTTTGTGGATGTTTTCCAATTATTTCTAACGAATTTCTTATTTTTATTTGTCATTTCAAGGATTTTCTGGCAGAATTATTCGTTTGAGGCGAAAAGTTTTGGTATACTTAATTTAATTAGAATTGGGAGGTTATCTAGTGAACCATACACGTTTGCTGTGGCTGGCACAGCGAAAAAGCGATCGATTTATTCGCAAAAATTTTTCATCTATTCAAATCATCGTCGCTTATTACATATTAATGACGGTTATTTCTTATTTATTGTTTTGCCTCCCTATTTTCAGAGAACCTGACTCGCATGTTCCTTTTATTGATTTATTTTTCTTAGCAATCAGTACAGTCAGTGTTACTGGACTCACCACAGTCGATATTAATTCGGTTTTTAATGATCGTGGGATCGTCTTATTGGAGGTTCTTTTCCAAGTTGGTGGCTTAGGGATTATGATGATTTCAACGGTCTTTTTTATTTTATCAAAACGGCGAATCACATTAAAGCAACGTCAGTTAATTATGACTGACATGAATCAGCCGCGACTGAGCGGAATTGTTCGACTGATCCGCACCACTTTTTTGATTTTAATTTGGTTTCAAGTAATCTTCGGCTCGCTCTTTTCGCTTTATTTTTATATAAATGGTTATTATACGAACTGGCGAGATGCGATATTTTATGGCTTTTATCAAGCTATTTCTGCAGTAACTAATTCAGGCTTTGATATTTCAGGTGATTCAATTATTCCTTTTGCTCATGATTATCTCTTTTTACTGGCAATTATGTTCTTGATTTTTATTGGCGGAATTGGATTTCCCGTTTTACTGGAAATTCATGAGTGGTTACATTTTAAGAAAAAGAACTTTCGTAAGAAGAAACGAGGCTTGCCTTTCCGCTTTTCATTGTTTAGTAAAATTGCTTTGCTAGCGTTTATTGTTCTGTTTATTGGTGGGACTATTTTGATTTACTTATTAGAAAAAGATCACCTATTTTTGACAATGAATGAAAGTGGCCGTTGGGTAAGTTCGATGTTTTATTCGATGACTACACGAAACGCTGGCCTCCAAATTAATGATTTAGGGGACTTCCAAATCACAACATTGATTATTTTTTCTGTGTTAATGTTTATTGGTTGTAGTCCTAGCTCTGTTGGTGGTGGTGTCCGAACAACGACTGTTGCGATTATTGGCTTGTATTTGTTAGCTTTTTTAAAAAGTGAAGATGATATTAGCGTCTTTAGCCGTAAAATAGATGACGATGATGTCAAAAAATCGATTGTCGTCTTCATGTTATCTTTGATTATGTGCTTTTTCGCTGTCGTCTTTTTGTCAGCCACTGAAAATCTGCCCTTGATTTCAATCATTGTGGAAGTCGCTTCTGCCTTTGGAACAACCGGTCTTTCTTTGGGCATTACAGACGATTTAACAACAGTAGGTAAATTAATGATTGCCTTATTAATGTTTATTGGACGTATTGGTATGCTTTATACCTTAATGATTTTTGTACCAAAAGAAACACGTGACTTAGGCTACGAATACCCTTCAGAAAAAATTATTATTGGTTAAAAAAAACAAAGCCTCTTACTTGAGAGGCTTTGTTTTTTTATTTTTTCATATGTGTGGCTAGTTTGTTATAACTTTCAGAGCGTTCAATTGCATCTTCTTTAGTTTTATCAAGTAAATGTTCGACTACTTCTTGATTTTCTTTAATTGTATGCAACGCAGAGTAACGTGTTTGTTTTTCAAGAAAATCACGCATTTTGTCAAAATCTGTTTTCTTGTAGTCAATGACCATCGGATCTTTGCCTTTCTTAACTAACTCTGGATTATAGCGATAAAGTGGCCAATAGCCAGATTCAACGGCTTCTTTGGCTTGATCTAACGTCCGAACCATTCCGCCTTTGACCCCGTGATTAATACATGGGGTATAACCGATGATAATTGATGGGCCTGGGTACCGCTCCGCTTCGTCAATTGCTTTAATCGTTTGCATTGAGTTTGCGCCTAAAGCTACTTGTGCAACGTAGACATTCCCATAAGTGATTGCCATCATCCCTAAATCTTTTTTAGAGGTATGTTTCCCACCCGCTGAGAATTTGGCAATGGCTGAAGCTGGTGTAGCTTTAGATGTTTGCCCACCTGTGTTGGCATATACTTCATTATCCATAACAAAAATATTAACATCTTCCCCACTGGCAAGAACATGATCGATGCCGCTAAACCCGATATCATAGGCCCAACCATCGCCGCCGACAATCCATTGACTCGTTTTCACTAGTAAATCTTTTTGTTCGTAAATTTTTGTTAAAAGTGGATCTTCATCGGCTTCTTCACTTAATGCTGCCGCTAGTTTGGTGGCTCGCTGTTGTGTTCCTTCCCCTTCAGCCATGTGTTCCAACCAATCTTTTAACAAGGCTTGTAGTGAATCTGATCCGACATTTTTAGCAAGACTTTCTTCAACCAGACTAGCTAAATGTTGACGTTTCGTTCGATTGGCAATATACATACCATAACCATATTCCGCATTATCTTCAAACAGTGAATTACTCCAAGCTGGTCCTTGGCCACATTCGTTCGTTGTATAAGGTGTCACTGGTGACGAACCACCCCAAATTGATGAACAGCCTGTTGCGTTAGCAATCATCATTCGATCACCAAATAATTGTGTCAACAACTTAATATAAGGTGTTTCGCCACAGCCTTCACAAGCACCTGAAAATTCCATCAATGGCTGATTAAATTGGGAACCTTTAACAGAAAGTTTTTTGACTGGGTTGGCTTTTTGTTTAAGAGTCATCGCAAAGGCCCAATTCATCGCTTGCTCTTTCTGAGTTTCATAAGGTTTCATTAAAATCGCCTTGTCTTTCACAGGGCAAGCCTGAACACAAAGACCACAACCTGTACAGTCTTCTAAAGAAACTTGGATACGATACATCAATCCATCTGTGCCACGCATTTCGCGCATGGCAAAACCTGCAGGTGCTTCTTTCAGTTCTTCTTCATCCGCTAAAAACGGTCGAATAGCCGCATGTGGACAAACAAAGGCACATTCATTACACATCGTACACTTATCCATTTGCCACTCAGGCACTTCTAACGCAATGCCACGTTTTTCATAAGCCGCAGTGCCCATAGGAATGGCACCGCCCTTCATTCCGTTTTCAATCAAATCTGAAACGGTCAGCAGATCCCCTTCTTGACGATTGATTGGTTCTAAAATATTTGTCACAAAAGCTGGAGCTTCCGACTCTTGATTTTCTGGTTCTAAAACAATGGTGGCCCACTCTTCTGGGACTACAATTTCTTGCAGCGATTCAAAGGTAGCATCAATCGCTTGGTAATTTTTTTCAACAATTTCCATTGATTTTTTTCCATAAGTCTTTTTCACTTCTTCTTTAAGTAACGGTAAATATTGCTCTTTCGTTAAAATATCTGTTACTTCAAAAAAGGCAGTAGACATCACTGTATTGATCCGACGGCCTAATCCTACTTTGCGAGCTAACTCAACCGCATTGATAATGTAAAATTTGATTTGGTGCTCCCCAATATATTTTTTTAACTTAGCCGGTAATAAACGATGAACCTTTTCTTGATCCCAAATAGTATTCAGTAAAAACGTTCCGCCATCTTTTAAACCTTTTAACAGGTCGTATTTATGCAAATAGGAAGCATTATGACAAGCGATGAAATCTGCTTGTTCAATTAAATACGTGGAAGTAATTGGCTCTTTACCAAAACGCAGATGCGAAACGGTTAAACCGCCTGATTTTTTAGAATCATAACTAAAGTAAGCTTGTGCATAAAGGTCGGTATGATCTCCGATAATTTTAATCGCTTGCTTGTTTGCTCCCACAGTTCCGTCAGAACCAAAGCCCCAAAATTTTGCTTGGAAAGTAGTATCTGGCGTTAAATCTAAAGTAGGTTCTTCTGGCAATGATTGATAAGTTACATCATCAACGATCCCCACCGTAAAGCGTTGTTTTAATTCTTTAAATGGCAATAACAAATGATCATAGATCGCTTTAATTTGATTAGGCGCTACATCTTTAGAGCCTAACCCATAACGTCCACCAATCACAATTGGTCGATTTTCATGTTGATAAAGAGCGCTTTGAACATCTAACAATAACGGTTCCCCTTCGGCTCCTGATTCTTTTGTTCGATCTAAAACAGCAACCTTTTCTACTGTAGCTGGTAATTTTTCAAGAAGGTTTTCGGTAGGAAATGGACGATATAAATGAATATTGATAAAACCAACTTTGCGTCCTTGTTGATTGAGATAGTCGACTGTTTGTTTGATTACTGGCGAAGCCGACCCCATTGAAATAATGACTTCTGTTGCATCTTCAACCCCATAATAATCGGTTAAATCATACGTTGTTCCACGAAGATTGTTAATTTTTTTCATGTATTTTTGAACAATTTTTGGCATTTCTTCGTAATTTTTATTGACTGTTTCTCTTTGTTGAAAATGAATGTCAGGATTTTGAGCGGTCCCTGAAACAGTGGGATGATTAGGATTCATGCCTCCCATTCTAAAACGAGTTACAGCTTCCTGATTCACCATTTCTTTCAGGTCATCATAATCAATCACTTCGATTTTTTGTAGTTCATGGCTCGTTCTAAAACCATCAAAAAAGTTTACAAAAGGTAAACTACCTTCTAAGCTAGCTAAATGAGCAACTGCCGACAAATCCATTACTTCTTGGACACTCGATTCTGCTAACATACAAAAACCTGTTTGGCGGGTAGCCATCACATCGCCATGGTCACCAAAAATACTCAACGCACTTGTCGTTACTGCCCGAGCCGCCACGTGGAACACAGAAGGTAGCAATTCTCCTGCGATTTTATACATATTGGGAATCATCAACAGTAAACCTTGTGAAGCAGTATAAGTAGTGGTTAACGCACCTGTTTTTAACGAACCATGAACTACTCCCGCTGCCCCAGCTTCTGATTGCATTTCAATAACTTGAACTTTTTGACCATAAATATTTTTTAAACCACTTTCCGCCCATTCATCTACCAACTCAGCCATTGTTGAACTTGGTGTGATAGGATAAATAGCGGCAACTTCTGTAAACGCATATGAAATATAAGCCGCTGCGGTGTTTCCATCCATTGTTTTTTTCATTTTTTCACCTTTTATCTTTCCTAAACATTGCTTGTGACTGTTGTTTTTTGTGTTTTGACATACTGATCAATTGCATTAGCTGCGATTTTCCCAGCGCCCATCGCTAAAATAACGGTGGCAGCACCTGTGACTATATCGCCCCCAGCAAAAACGCCAGGTATTGAGGTTGCTCCTGTTTTAGGATCGGCCTGAATGTACCCCCATTGGTTTAGTTCTATTTCTGGATATGTTGATAACAAGACTCGATTTGCTCCTTGGCCAATTGCCTCGATTACTGCATCAGCAGGAATGGTAAACGTGCTGTCTGGAACCGGTTCTGGCCGTCGTCTTCCAGACACATCTGGTTCACCTAAAACCATTTTGACACATTCAACACCGGCTAGATTTCCTTGTTGGTCATCTAAATAAGCAATTGGATTCGTTAACCAATAATAGTTAATTCCTTCTTCAAGGGAATGGTGGTATTCTTCAATTCTTGCTGGTAATTCTTCTAACGAACGACGATACACAATGTTCACATTTTCAGCGCCTAATCGTTTGGCTGAACGAGCGGCATCCATTGCAACATTCCCGCCGCCAATCACAACAACATTTTTAGCACGTTTAATCGGTGTATCATATTCTGGAAACTCATAGCTATGCATTAAATTGATTCGTGTTAAAAATTCACTAGAAGAATAAACCCCATTTAAACTAGTTCCTGGGATTCCCATAAAGTTTGGTGCCCCTGCACCAACCGATAGATAACAGGCATCAAACTCTGACATTATTTCTTCCATCGTAATCGTTTTACCTACTACCACATTGGTTTCTATTGTTACACCTAAGGCTTCAATACTCGCAATTTCTTCTTTAACAATTTTTTTCGGTAAGCGAAATTCAGGTATGCCATAGGTTAATACGCCGCCAGCTTCATGAAGCGCTTCAAAAATAATTACTTCGTAGCCTAGCTTTGCCAAATCCCCCGCAACTGTTAACCCAGAAGGACCAGAACCGACCACTGCGACTTTCCCTTTTGTTGGTTCTGCTGTTTTCTTAGGAAACATGTGATTTTCTAATGCCCAATCGGCAACTAAACGTTCTAATTTGCCAATTGCCACTGGTTCAAAGTTTTTGGCTTTCCCTAATTTACAAACTTGTTCACATTGTTTCTCTTGCGGACAAACGCGTCCACAAATAGCAGGTAAATTTGTATATTTACTTAAAATATCGGCTGCTTGTTCCATGTTTCCTTCACGAATAGCTAAAATAAATCCAGGAATATCAATCATCACGGGGCATTTAGTAATACAAGGTGCATTTTTACATTGTAAACAGCGAACCGCTTCTTCTTGCCCTTCTGCTAATGTATAGCCTAAGCAAACCTCTTCAAAATTATTCTTTCTGATAGTAGGTGCTTGTTCCGCAATCGGTGTTTTTATACGACTTTTTCTAGCCATTTTTCTCCACCTGCTCTTTCAAACGATCTGTAAAGCAAACTGCTTCTTCTTCCTGATATTGCTTCATTCGATTAATGAATTCATCCCAATTTACTTCATTGCCTTTAAACTCAGGTCCATCAACACAAGCAAATTTCATGGTGCCATCAACAGTGACCCGACAACCGCCACACATGCCTGTTCCGTCAATCATAATAGGATTCAAGGAAACATAAATTGGTAATTGATGTTTTTCAGCTGTCAAGGTACAAAATTTCATCATGATGCTGGGCCCAATCGCCCAACTGCACGCTACAGATTCACGTGCAATAACTTCTTCCATCGCTTCTGTTACTAAGCCCTTTTTACCTAATGAACCATCATCCGTTGTAATGATTAGCTCATCTGAATAACGACGGCATTCTTCTTGTAACAGAACTAACTCAGCTGTTCGTGCTCCCAAAATCGTAATCACTCGGTTGCCTGCTTCTTTTAAAGCCTTGATAATTGGATAAATAGCCGCGATACCAACCCCGCCACCGACAACCATCACCGTTCCATATTGCTTCACTTCTGTGGGCATACCTAAAGGTCCAGTGATATCCAACAAAGAGTCTGAAGTTTTAAGTTGGGAAAGTGCAGCTGTTGTCTTACCGATTACTTGGAAAATAATTCGAATACCGCCTGCTTGTGGATTTGTCTCCGCAATCGTTAAAGGGATCCGCTCTCCCTTTTCGTCAATTCTTAAAATAACAAACTGTCCAGCCTGAGCATGTGTCGCTATTCTTGGCGCTTCCAGCCAAAAATCAAATGTATTACTAGATAATTGAGTCGATTGAAGAATATTAAACATTGAAATACCTACCTTCATCGTTCCTTTTCATTCTGACTCCTACTTTCTTAAACCCTTAGGCAACGCTATCAGATAAAGTTGTGGCGACACTTTTAACAAATGTTTTTAGCATTTCGATGTCTTCTTCTTCTGCATTGTTTTCAATTTCAACTGTTTCAGCTACTTTTTTAGCACCAGCTTTTTCAAAAGCTCCTACAAAATCATGCGCTGATTTACAGAAAAATTCACCATATTCACGATCACCGGAACCAACAACGCCAAATGGCTTACCTGCTAAATCCTTTTCAGTTAATTCATCAAAGAAATCTTCAAATTCAAAAGGCAGTTCCCCATCACCATAAGTATACGTTGCGATAATACAAGCATCTGCATCATCAAAGAAGTCTACATCAACTTCTGAACACTCTTCACGTTCTACTTCAACTCCAGCTTCTTGAAACTGTTCTTCCAAAATCTCGGAAATTTCTTCTGTGTTTCCAGTCATACTTGCATAAACAATTTTTACTAGTGCCATCTTCATTCATTTCCTTTCTTTTTCCTAAATATTTCAATGCATTCAAATGCAATTGTAACCCCTTACATTAATTCCTAAAAAAATAACTTTTACAAATGATTTTATTCACAAACTAATCTAAATAAGTATGTACTCTTCCCCTTTCGAGATAGAGTATTTTTTACTACGTCTTTACTATACCACATTCCAAACCTTTTTAACAATATTTTTAAGGTAAAAAAAATATTATTTAGGTTCTTTTTTATAAAACGTTTTTCCTTCTTCCAATCATAAAAATTGCTTCTAAAACCGCTCCCCCTAATGCACGAGCTTTGTCGGAGATCGTCAAGCAATCGACTTTCTCAACTGGTCGAGGATCTACATCTGCACACTTCAACCCTTGATAACAGGTTACCTTTTCTGAAATCAATCCTCTCAAAGTCCCTGTCAGAGGCGAATAAACTGGAACCTGATCGATAAAGAATAATGCTTCCCCTTTCAACACGAGATCCCCTATGTTTTTAAGGTGGGTAACTTGTCCTGAAGCAGGGGCATGGACAACTCGTTCCGCACTTTTTCCGCCAATTTCACCTGGAATACCTGTATTAGGTAAAGCTGTTCCTTCAAAGTATAAACGTCCCAACCTATGGCCACGCATTGTCTCAATCACAACATCGACATCTTGCGGTGCTGAAAAGCCTGGTCCTAAAGCAATCGTAATCGGTGCCATTCCTCGATGCGTACCTAAATTTTTCTTAGCCAAAATCGCATCGATAACAATCAGTGGTTTCAATTGTTGAATAGCACTTGCTGTTTGATCGACAAAAACAGGCAGCTTATTTTGCTGCCAACATTTCGCGCAATCCTTTAATGAAGTAATTCGAACAGCAACCAAATCTTCCACTCTTTGTTCTTTCCGGAAAATAGCATCACAAACTGAAACAGTCCGCCGAATGGCCAGAGGACATTCTGTTTCTAATACTAGTATTTTAAAGCCAACGTGCCATAATTTTTGGATAACGCCTGTCGCTAGATCGCCCCCTCCGCGAACAATCACTAATTTTTCTTGGATGTTTTGACTGATTTCTCCCATAAAATAAGTCCTTTCTCTAATTCCATATTGCAAGCAATAATTTTGTCTAATTTTTCAAAACAGCTTTTGGGTAACTGAAGACAGACATTCATCGCTTGAACGAACTCTCTTCGCGTATGGGTTTGATTTAAACACAAAATTCGTTTGCCTTGGCTCTCTTTAAACAATCCTTTTGGATGAGCAATCAGTTGAGCTAACAATGTTTCTGTGATTGGTTCTTGTTGTTGCGCATCGGTTAATTCCAAAAAAAGCGGCAACCGATGAATGGTCGTTTCATCTATCTTTTGACCAATCACAGAAATCGGAAGCACACCAATCGTGGTGGTTGTTTCCTTTAATATCACGGGTTCATAAGAGGACCAGCCTTTCAAAGGTCGTTGTTTGGATCCATCCGCTTCTAAAAAAACTTTCGTGAAGTGCTGAAACAATGTTTGAAGCGAGGTCATTGCAGGCATTGTTAGTTTTGTTTGGTTGTTGATAGCTGTTCCTGCTAAAGTGATTCCGCAGATATTCGGCGTTATTTTTTCAAAATGGTTTGTATAAAAATAATCATACAATTGACGTTGGGGAAACCCAATTTTTGTGGTTGTACTAACCAGAACAGCTTCCTTTCGATATGTTTTTGCTAGCGCCCACATTAAGCTTGTTTTCCCACCACTACCAACAATCGACACAATTTCCTTCCCTTGTAAATCAAAACACTTTTTTAAGGAGTCCACAGTTGGTACCTCCTTTCTCCAAGGTCATTTTTCACAGAAAAAATAGAGGCTACGCGTACTTTTGCTTCTTCTAAAAAACATACACTGTGAGTTATTTCCGCTTCATTAATGAGTAAACCGATCCCACAGCCATCCGTCAATGATGGTGGCAAAGTAAAGACGCGAACAGCCACCTTTCTTGCCAACAGTACTTGTTCCGCCTGAACAGCATAATGTGTATTCGGAAAGGTTAGCAAATACTCCATCTTTTCACCTTCTTTTTTTGTTAAAGCGTAATTACTTTAGCCGCTTGATTCATTGTTTCAACAATTTCGTACATATTAGTAATAGAGCCGATGGCTAAGGTGTCTGTTAAATGATAAAAATCTAAACAGGCCCCACACGTTTGAATCGTGGTTCCCTTCTCCACTAATTGTTGCAAATCAGCTAAGGTATTCGCTGCTTGATTCGTTAAAAACGCCCCTCGATTAAAGAATAACAGCTGTGTAGGAACAGTTTCTGCTTCTGATAATGATTGAAGATAACTTTTCATTAATAGTCGTCCTAGCTGCTCGTCTCCAGTACCTAATTGATCGGAGCCAATCGTAATTACTAAATCTGTTGCTGACTGACTTGTTTGTTGCGTCGCTTCTTCAGGTACCGTAATTTTGACAGAGAAAACCGTGTCTTCTATCTGCTTTGCAGTCAAAGTGGCCTGTTTTTTAGCAGCTAATTTTTTCAAATTTTCAACAGCTACTTCGTTATCGACTAAAACTTCGATAGTGCCTCCAGCTAAACCTAACTCCGCCAAGGCTTTTTTTGTTTCAATCACAGGTATTGGGCAAGGTTTTCCCAACGCATCTACTAATTTCATATTTGGCCCTTCTCTCTATAAAAGTACTACTGCTTGTTGTTCTTTTGGCAGAACCTCGCCAATAATTTTGGCAACAGGGTCCTCTTTTTGAATAGCTGCTAAACAGGCTGCCGCTTCATCAGCAGCGACACTAATTAACAGTCCGCCAGATGTTTGTGGATCAAACAAAAGTTCTTGCATTTCCATAGAAATTTTTGAATAATCGATTGTCGTTCCGATTGTTTGGCGGTTTCTTTGCCCAGCTGCAGTGACTAAACATTCTGCGGCGTAGGCCAACGCTCCTGTAATGGTTGGTAATGCTTCTGTATCAATCAGTAATGTTACCTGATTATCAGCCATTTCTTTTGCATGAATTAATAGACCAAACCCAGTCACATCAGTACAAGCATGTACTGCGTAGGATCGAGCATTTGCAGCGGCATATTTATTTAAACGTTCCATCGAATCTTGTGCGATTTTTTGTTCCGTCTGCTTCGCTAATTGCCCCCGAACAGCCGCTTGAATAATTCCTACACCTAATGCTTTAGTTAAAATCAAGACATCCCCCACCTGTGGCGTATTATTATGCCACAATTTTTCTGGATGAACTTCTCCAGTTACCGCTAAACCATACTTGGGTTCATGGTCATAAATCGAATGGCCTCCCGCCAGTAAAGCACCCGCTTCCTTTAATTTTAAGCTGCCACCTAAGAGCATTTGTTCCAACCATTCTTTTGACATCTTTTGTGGAAAACAAACAAGATTTAGCGCATAAAGGACTGTTCCGCCCATGGCATAGACATCGCTTAAAGCATTAGCGACCGCAATTTTTCCAAATGATAACGGATCATTGACCATTGGTGAAAAAAAATCAACCGTTGAAATCAAAGCTTTTTCAGGCGTTAATTGGTAAACCGCGGCGTCGTCGGCATGTTCAAACCCGACGAGTAGCCGCTCATTTGCCGGTGTTTCGGGTAAGTGTTGCAACAATTGGTTCAGTACACGGGATTCAATTTTTGCCCCGCAGCCGCCTGATGTACATTGTGATAAAAAATCCATGCTGTCCGCTCCTTCTCAAATTAGTAGTTCTTGTAAAGCGTGAATTGTCCAAGTAATTTCTTCAGGCGTTGTCTGCCAACCAAAGCTAAAACGTAAGGTGCCAGTTGCTAAAGTCCCAGCTGTTTCATGGGCTAATGGTGCACAATGCAAACCTGCGCGCGTCATAATGCCATATTGTTCTGCTAGTTGCTGTGCCACCACTGTTTCTTCCTGATTCCACAGTATGATAGAAACAACAGGGACAGTTTGTGCCGCATCCTTGGTTCCTAAAATTGTGACAGGTAACCCTGATAAACCATCTAAAAAATTCTGCATTAAGGTTCGTTCGTGCTTTTGAATCGCTGCTAAACCAATTTTATTCAACTCTTTAATAGAACTATTTAAGCTTAAAATACCTAAACTGTTTAACGTACCAGCTTCAAATTTATCTGGTAAAAAAGAGGGTTGATCAAAGGAATTAGAATGGCTACCAGTGCCGCCCGTTATCAGTGGTTTGACCGCTTCAGCCCCTCGCTCACTAAAAGCTAACCCACCAATACCTGCTAATCCATATAAGCTTTTATGTCCAGTAAAGGCTAACACATCAATGGCCATCTGGGTCATTTTTATTGGTAAAAATCCCGCCGTTTGAGCCGCATCCAAAACGGTTAATAATCCTTTCTGTTGAGCCCATTGAAAACATTCTTCAATGGGTAAAATGGTGCCTAAGACATTGGATGCGTGTGTCATCACCAAGGCTTTTGTATTCGTTCGCCAAGCTCGCTGAATATCTTCTACATCTAACAGGCCAGTTTTTTGACAAGCAACATACGTCACTGAAATGCCTCGTTCTTTCTCAAGCAAGTGAAGAGGTCTGGCTACTGCATGATGTTCTAACATAGTCGTAATCACATGGTCGCCAGGTTGTAAAATCCCCGCTAATGCAAGATTTAAGGAAGTTGTTGCGTTATTCGTAAACGTAATCTGAGCCGCACTGGGTGCCTGAAAAAATTCTGCTAACAATTGACGTGTCTCTAAAAGAGGAAGCCCCTCTCTAAGCAAAGGGGCATTTCTTCCGTAATTCATGAACTGATTTTCTGCTAAATAGGCAGTCAAAGCCTCAATGGTTGCTGGAAATTTTTTATAGGAAGTCGCTGCATAATTTAAATAAACCAAGTCCTTCATACGTTTTTCCTCTCTAACTATTGGTTTCTTGAATTAATTTTCTGTACTCTTCTGGCGTATCGATATCTTTTAAACGGCCAGGAGTCGCTATTCTCAGCATCTGAACTGCTTCTGGAAAGCGTTCATAAATCATGCGTCCGCCTGTTTCACCAGTCAATGTTAATAGTTCTTGTCGAAATTGATTACCGAATAATACTGGACTACTAGGACAGCCATCTTTTTGTAATGGCACTACAATTTTATTTCTCTGACATTTATCTAACACGGGTTGTAGCATTTTAGGTGTTAACAATGGTTGATCACTAGGTAAGTATAAATAGCCAGCTCCCCGAGCTTGTTCGGTTCCTAAACGAATACTGCTACTTTGCCCTTCTTGCCATTGATGATTGAGAATCAACTGAATGTTCTTAGGTAAAGGAAACGCTGGCTGATTCTCAGGCGAAACAACTAAAATCCGTTCTAATACGTCTAATTGATTCACTAAGGTTAACGTGTGCTCTAAAAATGTTTTTCCTTGATATTTTAAGAACAATTTATTTTGGCCCATCCGTTGTGAATTGCCCGATGCTAGAATAATGACACTAACGAGTGACATGAGTTGTCTCCTTTTATCTTTTTTTCTTTTGATAAGGGGTATTTTCTAAAGGCAGACTTGGTCGGAGCTGACCATCCAAGGCGAAATATGCGCCTGCTAAAGCTGGTGCGGTAGGGATCGTTGCTAACTCACCTACGCCTTTAATTCCATAGGCTAAACCTTCGTGAAGATTGTCAGCATGAACCAAAATTGTTTCGATTGGTGGTACTTGAGTGGCGTTCACTAATCCTAGCGTTGCATATTTTGCTTTAACATAGCCTTCTTCTAAGGCAAATTTTTCAGTTAAAGCATACCCCATGCCCATCGCAATCCCACCTTCAATTTGACCTTCAGCAGCTCGTGGATTCACCACTTGCCCCATATCATACGCAGCCACAAATTTAGCTACTTTTCCTTTGTCATCTAGAATAGCTACTTCAGCAGCATAACCATAACCAGCATGACTAACTGGACTTTTTTTATCATTAATTAACGGATCCGTTTTCGCTGAATATTCCCCATAAAATTCTTCGCCTTCCAAATCACTTAAAGCACGTCCCATATCAAGCTCATACCGTAATTGCATTGCCGCTCTTCTAGTTGCTTCTCCTGTGAAGAGTGACTGCCTCGAAGCCGTTGTCGTTCCTGAATTCGGTGTTCTTCTCGTATCAGGTGCTTCCGCAACAATCATTTCTGGTGGTAAATTTAATGTTTCACAGGCAATTTGCGTCGTAACGGTTGCCATCCCTTGACCGATACAAGCAGCACTTGTGCGGACATGTATTTTTCCTTCTTCAACAGAAATAATACAACGCCCTGTATCAGGTAGCCCCACACCCACGCCACTGTTTTTAAAGAAACTAGAAATTCCAGCAACTTCCGCTTGTTCATAGACGTCTTTAACTGCTAACAAGGCTTCTTTTAACGCCGCATTTTTCGAGACCAATTGTCCATTCGGTAAAGTATCTCCTGGGGCGACGGCATTTTTAAAGCGTATTTCCCATGGTGATAGTCCGACTTTTTCTGCTAACAAGTTTAAATTACTTTCAATTGCAAAAGCCGTTTGGCAAACACCAAATCCACGAAATGCACCTGCTGGCGGATTATTAGTATATACAGCAAACCCTTCCACATCAATCGTTTGATACTTGTAGGGACCTGCCGCATGTGTACAAGCCCGTTGCAATACTGGTCCTCCTAAAGAAGCATAGGCCCCAGTATCCGCATAAATCACTGCTTTCATTGCAGTTAAATTGCCTTCTTCATCACAGCCGGTCGTAAAGTCCATTTCCATGCCATGGCGTTTGGGATGAACCATCAAACTTTCTTCACGGCTTAGCAGTACTTTTACTGGTTTCTTCAATAACCAAGCGGCTAAGGATGCATGATGCTGAACACTCATGTCTTCTTTTCCACCAAAACCACCACCAACAAGTTTTGATTGAACATGAATTTTTTCCTTGTCCAGACCTAACATCCGAGCCACTTCCCGTTGTTCATCATAGATACTTTGACCCGCACTAAAGAGTAAAATGCCCTCACCTTCAGGCTGTGCAATCGCACACTCGGGTTCCATAAAGGCATGTTCGTTAATTGGTACGGAATAATGTTCTGTCACTACAAACGCAGAATTTGCTAATACTTCATCTGCGTTGCCACGTACCAAGTGTTCATGAGACAAGATATTGCCCTTTTCATGAATAGCTGATGCACCTTCTGCTAAAGCAGCTTCACAAGAAGTAAGCGGTATCATTTCTTCGTAATCAACTTCCACTAAATTTTTTATCTCTGGTAAGGTTTCTTTTCTTTTTGAAACAACGAGTGCCACTGCATCCCCAACATACCGTGTTATTTCTCCTTCTGGAATCATTACATCCCAATCGGAAATAAATTCTAAATGACCAATTTTATTATTTCCTGGAACGTCTTTAGCTGTGAACACAGCCACACAGTCAGGATGCGCCAATGCTTGGGTACTATCGATTGATAGAACTTTTGCACGAGGATAGGCACTCCGCAAAGCAGATGCATGAAGCATTCCTTCTATGTCAATGTCATCTACATAAATCCCTGTGCCTAATGTTTTCTCCACTGCATCGACCCGTTGGAAGTCTTCCCCTAATTTACCATTTGAATGTTCTTCTGGAATGCTCGTTTCTTCACAAAACATTTTAGCAGCTAACTGAATGGCTTCTATTATTTTCACATATCCTGTACAACGACAAATGTTTCCTCGTATAGCTTTTTGAATGTCTTCTTTTGTGGGTTCGAGTTTCTTGTTCAACAATCCTTGTGCCGAAATAACCATCCCAGGGATGCAATACCCGCACTGAACTGCACCCGTTTTTGCGAACGCATAGGCGTAGACATCTTTTTGCCGTTGGCTTAAACCTTCGATTGTCGTGACTTCTTTGCCAGCTAATTTTTCCAGAGTAAACAAACATGCTTTGGAAGCCTTTCCATTCACTAACACCGTACATGCGCCGCAAGAGCCTTGGTTACAACCATCTTTTGTTCCAGTTAGGCCCAGATCCTCCCGCAAAAAGTCCATTAATTTTTTGTTTGTTTCACAGGTTTCACTTTGACCATTTACAATAATTGAATACATTTCTTGCACCTCGATTTCTGATATAGTTTAGTGTTCAATCACCTAGATTATACCACAAATCTTCGTTCTAAAAATTATTTTTTAGCAAAAAAAGTTTTTTATTTAATTTAAAGGTCCTCATTATTGATAGCGCTGTTGAATTAATTCTCCCGCGATGCTAATCGCTAACTCTTCTGGTGTTTCGGCTGCAATGTCTAAGCCAATTGGCATGAAAATTCTTTCAATTTCAGTCATTGTATAACCGACCTCTTTTAACCGTCGAACTTGTGAAGCAATTTTGTGTTTGCTCCCCATCACACCAATATATTTGGCTGGTGTTTCCAATAACTGTTTGGCAACGATGAAATCAAAATTGTGTCCTCTGGTAATTACTATACCATAATCATCCGCCGTTATTTCAATAAACGCAGCTAAATTTTCTAAAGGAATCACCCGTAGTTCCTTAGCTTGTGGAAAAGCTTGTGCCGTCAAAAATTCTGGACGATCGTCCACTACAACGCAATAAAACGATAAATAGTTTAAAATAGGTACCAATGCGCGTGCGACATGACCACTTCCAAAAATATACACTTTCCCTACTTGGAGGATCGCTTCTGTTAAAAAAATTATGTCCTCTTTTTGCTCACAATGGATACCTTTAGGTAGCAAACTTAATTCCCCCTCCCAAGAAGTGGAACCAATCAATTCGCCTGTTTCACTATAAAAGGATACTTTTCCTAAATTGTTTTGATCTAGTTCAGTCATTAACCAACCTTGTTGATTATTTTGAAAATGCGTTTCTATGGACTCACACAACTCTTTTAAAAATGGCGTTTCCCATGAAAGATAATGGAAAAAAATCGTGACATTCCCGCCACAGACCATGCCTAAATCAGCAATATTATTCGGGGCTAAAATAAATTGACGTTGTGCATTTTCTTTCTCAAAAAGTAGCTTTTTTGCCACTTGTTCAGCCTGAAATTCAACCGCCCCACCACCAACAGTTCCGGCTATTCTACCTTCGGCGGAAACCAGCATTCTAGCCCCTTGACTTCGTGGTGTAGATCCTGAACTTGTACCAATCGTTAATAACATCGTGTCTTGCTTTTCCAATATTGCCTGTTTCAAACGCTGAAATACTTCTCTCATTTCAGTTCCTCCGATACTACATCCTGTTCTTTAAATATTTCTTCAAAACATGCCTCTACCTGTTGATACACTTTTTTCTCAAATAAAAGATATTGATCAATCAACTCTTTTCCTTGGTCCGTAACAATTGACCCGCCACCATTACAACCACCAACACTTTTGATAATTAATGGAAAAGATAGCTCTTCTTCAGCTACCCGCACAATCCGCCATGCCTTATTATAAGACATTTTCATCTCTTTTGCCGCTAAGTTTAGTGAACCAGTTTGCTGAATTTTTTGTAAAACTTCGACAACGCCAGGACCAAAAAAGTTCCGATCTGTTTTTAATTTTAAGTTTAGGGAATACGTAAACATCTTCTCCTCCTTTATTCGTTCGTTTTTTTATAGATAACGTAAGGGAAAAAGGATACGAAAGCTTACTCACTTTCGTATCAAAAAAAGCAATCTTCACTCAAGTGCTACGCGCTTTTTTGGTTTTAAAATGACATTTAAAAGGACTGCTACCAAAGTGGTTAAGATAACTTCCGAATTACCGAAAATCGTTGTTACCCAAGTTGGAAAACCAGCTAAGCTTCCAGTAGACAATGTGACACCAATTCCAAATGCTAGAGCTGTTCCGACAACCCCAGTATTTCGAGGAGTCATTTCCTGCGAAGCAATCATCCGAATACCTGTCATAGAAATAGAAGCAAAAACTGAAATCGTTGCGCCACCAATTACTGCGTAAGGAATCGTAGTTAATAATGCAGCTACTTTCGGAACAAAACCAGCAATTAATAATATAACTGAAGCGAAAACCAGAACATACTTATTAATCACTTTTGTTACCGTAACCAGACCAACATTTTGTCCAAAAGTTGCCACTGGGATTGATCCAAATAAACTGCCAATAAAGTTAGTGAAACCACTCCCCATAATTCCGCCAGATAATTCTTCATCCGTTGCATCCCGATCCATTGCCCCAACCGTTGTTGCTGTAAATTGACCGATGGCTTGAACAGCATCAACAATAAACATCACTACAAGCGTAAAGATAGGTACCAGTTGAAAATCCAGTCCAAAATGAAACGGGGTAATTACCTGAACGATTTTAGCATTTTGAACTGGTTCAAAACTAACCATCCCTAAAGCTAAAGAAATCAAATAACCAATAACCATTCCGTTTAAAATTGCGGATAACTTCAAAAATCCTTTTGCAAAATAATTGAAGTAAAAGACAATCGCAAAGGTTAATAATGCAACTAACCAATTCCGGGCTGAACCAAAATCAGCACTACCAGCTCCTCCTGCCATATATTTAATCGCAACTGGAAACAAGGATAGTCCAATGCTTAAAATAACCGTTCCTGTTACTAAAGGCGGAAACAACACACGGATTTTTTTAATGAACAAACCAACAATAATAACAAGAATACTGCCAACTAATTGGGAACCAAAAATTGCTGCAATCCCAAAATCAGCTCCGATGGCCATCAAAATCGGTACATAGGCAAAACTTGCACCCATCATAACTGGTAACCGTGAACCCACTTTTCCAAAAATAGGGAAAAGTTGAATTAACGTTGCAACTGCTGAAAAAATCAATGATGTTTGAATCAAAATAGTCGTATCACTAGGACTTAATTGGCAAACTTTGGCAATCATGATTCCCGGTGTGACAATCCCTACTACTGCTGCGACAACGTGTTGCAATCCCATCGGAATTGCTTCAGAAATTGATAGTTTCGCATCATATTCAAATAATGCTTGCTCTTTTTTTTCATTCATAGGATCGTTTCCTTCTTCTTTTTATTCTAAAAGGATTGTTCCCCTTAATCAGTAAAGAATGCAATCCTTTTTCCCTCAGAAACATCTTAAAAATTATCCTTTGACAGCAACTGCTTCAATTTCAAATAACCCATCTTTAGGCAACTTGGCTACTTCTACACAAGAACGTGCAGGCAAAACTTCTGAAAAGTAATTCCCATAGATTTCGTTAATTTTGCTAAAATCAGACATATGTTGTAAAAATACCGTTGTTTTCACAACATTATCATAGGTCATTTCGACCTCTTTTAAAATCGAACCTAAATTGATAAACGCTTGTTTTGCTTGTTCTTCCACTGTAGTCTTCATTTCGCCCGATTGCGGATCTAATCCTAGTTGTCCAGAAATGTACAACGTATTTCCAGCTAAGACAGAATGTGAATAAGGTCCTACAGCAGCTGGTGCCTGTGCAGAATTAATCATTTTGTTTGTCATCGTTTTCCTCCATTCTATGATTCTTTATTTTCAATTAAAGTCCCTGTTTTTCCAGATAATCCTTCTTTGGCTTTTTCTAATAACGTAATCAATGTTTTTCGACCTGGCTTAGATTCAGCAAACTTAATCGCTGCTTCAACTTTTGGTAACATTGAACCTGGAGCAAACTGACCTTCTTGCGCATATTGTTTCATTTTTTCTGTTGAAACATTCCCTAAGGCTTCTTGATTTTCTTTACCAAAATTAATACAAACTTTTTCAACTGCTGTTAAAATCACGAGCAGATCAGCATCCACTTGTTCAGCCAGTCGTTCACTACAAAAATCTTTGTCGATGACTGCATTTACACCTTTTAGTCGGTTCCCTTCTTGAATGACTGGGATGCCACCACCGCCGCCAGCAATGACTGTTTGGCCAGCATCAACCAATGTTTGAATCGTGAGAAGTTCGACAATATTTTTTGGTTTAGGAGAAGCGACGACTTGGCGATAACCACGGCCAGCATCTTCCATCACTTGTATATTTTTTTCTTTGACTAATTGTTCTGCTTCTTCTTTTGTCATGAAGCGACCAATTGGTTTCGTTGGTTTTTTGAACGCCGGATCATTTTCATCCACGACCACTTGAGTGACTATGGTGGTGACGGCTTTACTTATATTTCGCTGACGCAACTCTTCTTGTAGCGCATTCTCTAAATCATAGCCAATGTAACTTTGACTCATGGCTACGCACATGGATAACGGAACAACTGGATATTGTGGATTATTAAAGGAAAATTCTTCCATAGCTAATTGAATCATCCCCACTTGAGGACCATTGCCATGAGATAAAATAACTTCATATCCTGCTTCAATCAAATCTGCAATCGCTTTGGAAGTCTGTTTTACAGCAGTCATCTGCTCCGTCAAATTATTTCCTAAAGCATTGCCACCTAAAGCTACTACGACGCGTTTGCCCATTGCTTCACCTCATTTTCTGTTTTATAAAAAGGACGATGCTTTTTCTTTTTCACAACGAGTTTTCGTATTAACTGTCTGTTGTCGTTGCATGAAGTCAACGCACATGACTAAGCGTTCTTGACTCGAGACAATCACACATTCATGAATAGACTTGGGAAGGTCTTATTTGTTCATGTTGAAGAGGCAACTTCTAATGATTCATTGTGTAAAGAAAAAGCATCTGTCTTCATGCCAAATTCATTATTTTACTTCTCTTGGTGTCGCTTTATCCGCTAAGTCTGTTAAGGTTTTTTGCGGATTTTTTACTTTACTTAAGAAAATCATAGCCGCAATAACATACGGTTTGTAGCTAGCTTCTTTGTAAAGTTCGACCCGATAACGATCGAAAACAGAAGCTTCCACTTCACCTTCTTCACAACTTACACCAGTAATATCAGCTGGTAGACAATGCATATACAAAGCTTTGCCGTCTTTCGTTGTTTTCATCAATTCTTCTGTACATTCCCAATCTTTGTGCTTTTTATTTTGAGAAAGTAATTCTTGTTCTAATTGATCAATTCCTGCTTGGTCACCATTGCCATATAATTCAGTTCGCTTTTCCATTGCCGCAAAAGGTGCCCAGCTTTTCGGATAAACAACATCCGCGTCTTTGAATGCTTCTGCCATACTATTCGTTTTAGTAAAGTTTCCACCAAATTCTGCCGCATTTTTCTTCGCAACTTCTTCTACTTCTGGCATAATTTCATAACCTTCTGGATGTGCTAAGACGACATCCATTCCTAAACGGGTCATTAGACCAACAATTCCTTGAGGAACAGATAATGGTTTTCCATAAGATGGTGAATACGCCCAAGTCATGGCAACTTTTTTCCCTTTCAGGTTTTCAATGCCACCAAATTCATGAATTAAATGCAACGCATCCGCCATTGCTTGCGTCGGATGGTCAATATCACATTGTAAATTCACTAACGTTGGGCGTTGTTCTAATACCCCATCTTTATATCCTTCTTGGACAGATTCTGATACTTCGTGCATGTAAGCATTGCCTTTACCAATGTACATGTCATCACGAATACCAATGATATCAGCCATAAAAGAAATCATGTTTGCTGTCTCACGAACAGTTTCTCCGTGAGAAATTTGGCTTTTTCCTTCGTCTAAATCTTGAACTTCTAAGCCCAAAAGATTACACGCTGAAGCGAAACTAAAACGTGTTCTTGTAGAGTTGTCGCGGAATAAAGAAATCCCCAAGCCACTATCAAAGATTTTAGTTGAAATATTATTTTCTCTTAAATAGCGTAATGTATCGGCAACTGTAAAAACAGCTTCTAATTCATCTCTTGTTTTTTCCCAAGTTAGGAAAAAGTCATTTTCGTACATTTTTTCAAATTCTAATTTATCTAATTTCTCAATATATTCTTTAAACGTTTCCATTCCATCTGCTCCTTTTTGCTTATCTAATAATCCTTTACTTAACCACAATAGACCGTTGGTAATGCCGCATAAACGGCTGCACAACGAACCAGATCATCTTTCCAAGTTTTTTCATTTGGTGCATGTGCTTGTGCTTCCGCCCCTGGCCCGAAACCAATACAAGGAATGCCATTACGTCCCATAATTGAAACGCCATTTGTTGAGAAGGTCCACTTATCTAACAATGGGCGTTCTTGACGCATTTCCACTGTTTCTACAGAGCCTTTCCGTGTTTCTCCATAGAGATTTTTATGCGTTTCCATCAAGGCTTTTGTTACATCATGATTTTCTGGAATGACCCACGTTGGGAAATAACATTCAATTTCATAAGTTAAATCAGTATAAGAAGGACGATCATAGTTGTACATTGAAACCGTCACATCATCTCCATATTTTTTAACAGCTGGTAAATTGCGAATTTCTTCTAAACAACTTTCCCAAGTTTCTCCAGCAGTCATTCGACGGTCTAGTGAAACGGTACAGCCATCCGCAACAGCACACCGACTTGGTGAAGAATGGAAAATTTGCGAAACAGTCACCGTACCACGTCCTAAGAAACGGGCTTCTTGCCACTCTGGATTGTACTTAGGATCTAACATACGAACTAAACCACGAATCGCTGTGCTTTCTGTATCTCCATTGTTGTTTAAGGCACGAACATCTTGTAAGATATCCGCCATTTTGTAAATGGCATTATCTCCACGTTCTGGTGCTGAGCCATGACACGAAACGCCTTTGACATCAACTTTAATTTCCATGCGGCCTCGTTGACCACGATAAATCCCACCATCTGTTGGCTCTGTTGAAACAACAAATTCTGGACGGATACCGTCTTCTTTGATAATGTACTGCCAGCATAAGCCATCACAGTCTTCTTCTTGGACAGTGACTGTTACTAAAGCAGTATATTTTTCTGATAATAGACCTAAATCTTTCATGATTTTAGCGCCATAAATAGCCGAAACAATCCCGCCTTCTTGGTCAGACGTACCGCGACCACCGATCTCAGTTTCTGTTTCATAGCCATCGTAAGGATCAAATTTCCAGTTACTCATTTCACCAATTCCGACAGTATCCATGTGCCCATCAAAAGCAATTAATTTTTCACCAGACCCCATATAACCAAGTAAATTCCCTTGAAGATCAATGTCAATTTTATCGAAACCTAATTTTTCCATTTCGGCTTTTGCTCGCGCAATTTTGTTGCCTTCTTCTGCACTTTCTCCTGGAATTTTGACAAGGTCTCTTAAAAATTTGACCATATCTTCTCTGTAACCTTCTGCTGCTGCATTTACTGCATTAAAATCCATTCCTTTTACCTCCATAAAATTTTTTTATAATTGTCTGGATCAGTGTCTCCTTCGGTAGAAAACATTAAAACGTTTGACGTCTCATCCAGTTGCAATGCCTCACGTAATTCTTGATAGTCGGGATCTTGCATCACTGTAGCTACTAAGCCCATTGCTACTGCCCCAGATTCGCCTGATACAACTTGCGGATCCCCTTTTAATGGCGCGCCCAACATACGCATTCCTTTTTCAGAAACCCAATCTGGTGCTGAAACAAAGAAGGATGTATGATTTTTTAGAATATCAAAAGAAATCGTATTAGGTTCTCCACATGCTAAGCCAGCCATAATTGTCTGTAAATCACCATCGACAAAGCGAATTTCTCCGTCTTTTTTAATTGCTGATTGATATAAACAGTCAGCCGCCTGTGCCTCAACTACGACCATAATCGGTGGGTTTTCTGGAAAAGCATTAGCAAAATAACCAATCACCGCCCCAGCTAAACTGCCGACACCAGCTTGAACAAAAACATGACTAGGTCGTTCAGAGCCAAATTTTCTTAATTGTTGAGAGGCTTCTAACGCCATCGTTCCGTATCCTTGCATAATCCAAGTTGGAATTTTTTCATATCCGTCCCAAGCGGTGTCTTGAACCATGACACCGTTTTCAGTTTCTTCGGCCATTTTATTAGCCATTCGCACACATTCATCGTAATTAACTTCTTCGATTGTGACGGTTGCGCCTTCTTTTTCAATATTTTCTTTTCTCGTCTGTGTTGAACCCTTCGGCATGAGTACAACTGATTTTTGGCCTAATTTATTCGCAGCCCAAGCGACTCCTCGTCCATGGTTACCATCAGTTGCTGTAAAAAACGTAGCTTGTCCAAAAGCTGATCGTAATTGATCAGAAGTTAATTCATCATATGTTAGTTCCGAAACATCTTTCTTTAATTTTTCGGCAATATAGTTAGCCATGGCAAACGAACCACCTAAGACTTTAAAAGCATTTAAACCAAAGCGATAAGATTCATCTTTAACAAAGAAATCATTTAACCCCAGATACGCGGCCATATGATTCAATTCTGCTAATGGTGTTTCTGAATACTGTGGAAAACTTTTGTGAAAAGCCAAAGCTTTCTCAATTTTTTCTTTAGACATCAGAGGTAAGTACTTATCCTCCGTCTTCGGCATTTCATTTGCTGTCCATTTAATTTTTTCCAAAAATACTTCTCCTCCTTCTATTTTTAAGTTGCTTTACGAAAAACAAATTTTCCTTGATTTGCCAAGATGACTTTCCCAGCTTCAGCAACTTTTTGACCTCTTAAATAAACCATTCGAGCCTGTCCTTGTGTTTCAAATCCTTCATACGGCGTATAATCGACATTTTGTAACTGCGTTCTCGCAGCAATCACGCCGGTTGTTCTAGGATCCCAAACAACTAAATCGGCATCACTGCCTTCTTGCACCACACCTTTTTGTGGATACATCGAGAATTGTTTAGCAATATTTTCAGAAAGCAGAGCAACCATTTTTTCCAAGGTGATTCGGCCCTTCGCCACACCTTCCGTGTAAATTAATTCTGGTCTCGTTTCAACACCTGGCATCCCATTGGGAATTTTACTAAAATCATCTTTGCCAACTGTTTTTTGTCCGTGAAAATTAAAACTGCAGTGATCTGTCGATATTGTATTGATTGCCCCCTCTTTAATTCCTTGCCACAAAGCCTGTTGATCCTCTCGTTTGCGTAGTGGCGGTGAGCAGACATATTTTGCTGCTTCAAAATTAGGCGCATCATACAAGTGATCATCTAGTAAAAGATATTGAGGGCAAGTTTCTACATAGACTGATTGTCCTCTTTGACGAGCCCGTTCCACCGCTTCTAACGATCGTTTTGTGCTTAAATGCACAATATTAACCGGCAAATCAGCCATTTCCGCTATCATCAAATATCTTGCTACCGCTTCTGCTTCCACAGCCGCCGGTCTTGATAACGGATGATAGTGCGGGGCTAACTTTCCTTGAGAAACATATGATTGGATTAATTCATCTACTAAATCACCATTTTCACAATGAACGCCTAACATTCCATTAACTTTTTTTATTTCCTTCATCGCTTCAAAAATTTCCGCATCTGTGGTCCGTAAGTTATCATAAGCCATATACATTTTGAAGGAAGTAATACCTGCAGCAATCATTTCCTGAATTTCAGCAGCTATCGTTGGTTTCCATTCAATCATGGACATATGGTAAGTATAATCACATGAACTCTTGCCTTCAGCCAATTGATTCCAAGTAGCTAAACAGTCTTTCAATGAGCCGCCTTTATTAGGTGTAGCCATATCAATAACCGTAGTCGTACCTTTGGCCACCGCCGCTTGGCTGCCAGTAGTAAAGTTATCCGCCGTACTTAACGAACCTTTGCCATTATTTAATTCCAGATGCGTGTGCGCATCAATAAAGCCTGGTAATACATAACACCCCGTAACATCCTCAATCTGAGAATTTTCTACTGGTAAATTTGCCCCCATCTCTACAATTTGCTCGCCGTCAATTCGAATATCCAATTGACGACGATTATATGCAGATACGACGGTTCCACCTTTGAGCAGAATAGACATTTATTTATCCCCCAGTCGTAAATTTCCTTTTATGCTTGCATACAATAAGCATATTCTTCAATCATAGTTACCATTAATGCGATTAAATCTTCTGGTACATCTAATCCTTGATCCGTTAATTGAATTGTTGACACCGTTCCCCATAGACGCAGTAAACAAATTTTATCCACAGGATTTTGAACATAGAAACCTGAATTAGTACTGTCATAAAAATCAGATTCACTGTTAAATAAGGTAAATTTGTCTTTGTAAGGGGCACTTGCATAAGGGCAAAATGTTTCACAGTTACCACATTCGTTACACATCCGATCAACATGAACAATTTGTGGTTTTCCTTCGACGTACACAACAATATTTGCTCGGTTTGGACAGACATCCATACAAGATTCACAAATTGTGGAGCATTCTAAGCAACGACTAGCTTGACTACAAGACATCTCGTCTGTCACAAGGATACCTCGTTTGTTTCTAACAAATGCAACATCACTATTTAAATTATCTTTTTCATAGTGATGATTGTGGACAAGACAAATATTATTGGCCGCTTTGGTTGCATCAGCGATTGCTTCAACAATTGTGGCTGGTCCTAAGTTAGCGTCACCAATGACATAGACGCCTGGTATATTTGTTTCCAATGTGTCTTGATTTGAAACGACTTTCCCATAGTTGTCCGTGTGAATGCCTAATGATTGGTAAAACTCTGTATCTACTTTTTCACCAACAGCGGCAATCACTGTATCAGCAGGAATATCAATCATTTCTCCTGTACCAACTGGACGACGGCGTCCAGAAGCATCTCGTTCACCTAGGACCATTTTTTCACAAGTTAATTGTTGATTTTCATGTTTAATTGGCGAAAGTAATTCTAAAAAGTCGACACCATCTTCTAAGGCTAAATAAAGTTCTTCTTCATCTGCTGGCATATTGCGTTTATTCCGACGATAAACCACTGAGACTTTTTTAACACCAGGTAATGTTGTGGCTGCACGAGCACAGTCCATGGCTGTATTTCCGCCACCAACGACGACAATCTGTTCTCCGTAAGGATTAATCGTTGGATTTTCTCGGTTTGCTTTTAAAAATTCTAACGAGTTCAATGCTCGACCAGATTCTAAACGAAGGACCCCATGTTTCCATGCACCAATGGCATAAATAACATTCGTATAGCCTTGGTTTTTCAATTCTGCCAATGATGGCGCCTCTTGTCCTGTACGGAATTCAGCTCCCATAAATTCCGCTAACTGAACGTCTTTTTGAACAGATTCCATAGAAATTCGAAATTCTGGTACAATCTGGCTACAAACGCCCCCAATTGTCTTGGATTTTTCAAACACAGTAACAGGCATGCCTTCACGTGCTAATAAATACCCAGCAGAGATCCCTGCAGGACCTCCACCCACAACAGCTGTTTTAGGTGCATTTTCTTTTGGCTGTGGCTTTTCTAGTGTCGTCAATAATTCATCATAAGCATGTTCAGCTGCTTCTAACTTCACTTCCCGAATATGAATAGATTCTTCATAAAATTGACGTGTGCATTTGGTCATACAAGGATGTGCACAAATGGTTCCAGTAATAAAAGGCAACGGATTTTTATCGACAATTACTTGCAAGGCCTTTAAATAATTGCCTTCACTTACATAACGAAGGTAAGCAGGAATATCCTGATTGATTGGACAACCACCGTCACTTCGACAAGGAGCGATATAACAATCTGTTAGTGGAACTGTTTTTCTTAGTTTGGTACTTTCTGGTAATTTAATTGATTTTTGGTAACGCGCTTGTGTTTTAGCTTTCTCAACAACTTGGGCTAATTTATCCAAGTTGACATGAACCATCTGAGGATATTCTGCTGCGCCCAATACATTAGCAACTTGATTCATTCGTTGATAGCCACCAGGTTTCAACAGCGTCGTTGCCATAGTGATTGGCCAAATCCCAGCATCAAATATTTCTTTACTATTGAAAATATCTGCACCGCCAGAATAAGAAATTTGTAGTTTCCCATCAAATGCTTCTGATAATTTTTGTGCCAATGAAATACTAAGAGGAAATAGCGAACGTCCTGACATGTACATTTCATCACCAGGTAATTCATTTGCTGCAATCGTTACCGGGAAAGTGTTCGTAATTTTAACTCCGAAGCTTAGATTTTTACTATTGGCTAATAATTGTAGACGTTGTAACATCGGTACTGCTTCTTCAAATTGTAAATCTTCTTTAAAATGGTGATCGTCAAAAACCATATAATCAAACCCTAGCTCATCCATCGTTTGACGCGCATATTCATAACCTAACATGGTTGGATTACATTTAATAAAGGAATGGAGCCCTTTTTCACTTAATAAATAGGCCGCAATTCGTTCAATTTCGTCTGATGGACAACCGTGTAAAGTCGACAGCGTAATAGAATGACAGACTTTAGGACTAATTGCTTCGATATATAAGTCATCTACTTTTTTAAAATAAAATAGATATTTTTTGGCAGCTGCTTGGCATTCCGCCCAAATCGGCGTTCCTTCTGCGTTCTGCATTTCGTTAATATAACGATCAATTTTTGGTGATTGAATCCCTGCCAAATCATAGCCAACACTCATGTTAAAAATGAAACCATTCGGGTCACCTAGCTCAAACTCTTTACTCAGTAACTTCAAAACAAACCATGCTTTGACGTATTCATCATAAGCTTGGGGAACGCGCAATTCTGTGGACCACTCAACGTTGTAACATTCATCCGCTGCTGCGATACATGGTTTACTCACTGGTAAATCTTCTCCATCCAGTATCTGGACTGTCTTAACTTCAAAAAAACGAGAACCTGTTAAATAGGCCGCAATAATATTTTGTGCTAATTGTGTATGAGGACCTGCTGCTGGACCACAAGGGGTTTCCATTTTTTCTCCAAATAACGGAATCGTTTTTGTAGGATCCGCATGATAAAATTTACGAATGCCAAAAATTGTGCCATCTTGTTGATACTCACTAAAAATCCAATTTAATAAAGCCTCAATTGAGATGGGATGCATAATATCACTCATTAACGTCACTCCTTTTATTTATAATGAAAGCTATTGATTTACTCGTTTCCAGAAAGATTGTGCTTGCGTTTGCGCATCATGCCAAACTTTCTCTTCGTCAATTCCTTGAACTTCACGATTACGCATCCGAATTTCTCCATTAATCACCGTGTCAGTAACCATCCCACCATTCATGCCGAATAAAATGTGCATGTTATAATTCTCTTTTGTCATTGGTGTCGGGCCATGATAATCAACAATAATGACGTCTGCTGCTGCATTAGGTTCTAAAACGCCTAGCTTTGTTTTAAAATAGCGATTAGCCATTTGCGGATTATTATCAAACAGCATTGTGGGAATTTCTGCCCAAGCCGCATTTGGATCAGCTAAATGATGTTTGTGGATAACATTTCCTACCTTATAAGATTCCGTCACATCATTCGTATAACCATCTGTGCCAAGACCCATCAAAATACCATACTCATTAAACATGCGCATCGCAGGTGGGCAACCGACCGCATTCCCCATATTCGACTCTGGATTCGTGACCACCATTGTGTCTGTATCTCTTAGTAATTCCATCTCATGAGGTCCAATATGGATGCAATGGCCTGCCATTGTCTGTTTTCCTAAAATTCCTAAATCAAATAATCGGTTCACAATCGGCTTCCCATATTTTTTCAAAGAATCATGAACATCGGCTAAATCCTCTGCAATATGAATATGATAACCAATCCCATCTGGCGTATTGGCTGCACATAATTCTAAAGAAGCATCTGATAAAGTAAAGGCTGCATGCATACCCATCATCGCTTTTTGCATATCATCCTTTCTTAAGGAACTGGCTTTAATAAAGGCGGCATTTTCTTGAACTGCTTCTCGCATTTTCTGCTCACCATCGCGATCAGAAACTTCATAACAAAGGCAGGTCCGAATCCCTAACTCGTCCGCTGCATTAGATAATTGGGTTAAACTCCCTGTAATTTCTCCGTAACTAGCATGATGATCAAAGACAGTTGTAACACCGTTGCGAATACTATCTAAATAAGCAACCTTACCACTTTGATAAGTGTCTTCTAATGTCAAGGCACGATCAATTCGCCACCATTGATCTACCAAAATATCCATGAAATTTTTAGGATGATAATTCGTTAAACTTAACCCACGTGCAAAGGTACTATAAATATGATTGTGCATGTTAATAAAGCCTGGCATAATCACTCCACCTTTAGCATCAATAAATGTCGCTTCTGGATAAGCTTGTTTTAAATCTTCTGTCGTTCCGACTTGTTTCACAACTTGACCATCAATCGCCACACACCCATTTTCAAAAAAATGATTCTGCGCATCCCGAGTGATTAAACGCCCATTTCCAATTAATAACATGTATTCTCCTCCTATTTTTCAACCTATTCCCCACAAGTGGCAAACGCTTACAAATATATCGCTCAATCATTCACGAATATAGCTTGACTAGCTTGGCTAATCTATATCCCTACGAAAAGCATTTGAAGCGCTTGCATTTTTTACTAACGAACTCATTAACTTGATTAAAGTATATCACCTTACCTTAAAAAAAACAATGCTACCTAAAAAATATTTTTTAGAATTTTGACAGCCGTTATCTTGTATTATTATTTTTATCATGCTATCATTATTTTTCAGAACAGGTAGTACGCGACATTAAAGGATTTAGCCCTGCCTATTCCATTTAAAAATATTATGTTAAATTTGACACAATCTTATAAAAACTGTTTGTGCCAGGCACATTAGAAAGGAGCTTATTTATGTTATCCGACGAAAAACTTACTTTTTTAACACAAATTGCTAAAGGTTTAGCTGGTCAATTTGGGGAAAACTGCGAAGTCGTTATCCACCAAATCAATGAAGACAATATTAACAATTCTATTGTTTCCATTGAAAATGGTCATGTCTCTTCTCGTCATCTGGGCGATGGACCTTCTCAAGTAGTCTTAGAAGCCTTAAAAAAAGACCCTAGTGAGTTGAATGATCATATTAACTATCTGACCCGCACCCATGATGGTCGTATTTTAAAATCTAGTACAATGTATTTTAAAGATGAGAATGGTCAACTCGATGGTATTTTTGCTATTAACTACGACATCACTACATTGATTGCTGCAGAGTCAAACTTAAAATCTTTGATTTCCACTGCAGAACCTGAAGAAGATAAAGACCCTGATTACATTCCTCAGGATGTTAATGAGTTGTTAGACGATTTAATTCATGAATCAGTCAAATTAGTTGGCAAGCCGGTCCCATTAATGACGAAGGACGATAAAATCAAGTGTATTCAATTTTTAAACAATAAAGGCGCCTTCTTAGTCACTAAATCTGGGGACAAAGTTTCTAACTTCTTCAATATTTCTAAATATACGCTATACAGTTATATTGATGCGAAATAAAAATGGAAATCGATGGACGATTTGTTGTTAAGACAAGTCGTCTATTCTCTTTTTTCCTTCACTATTCTACTTTTTCTAAAAGACTTTTTAAATAATAGTAAGAAAAAGTAAAAGGAATTAATTTTTTATTTTAGTTATGGTATGATAGATTGAGTTTAATTTAAAATAACGAAAAATTAAAGATATAGAAATTGGGGGACAACAAATGGGGATTCGAAGTCATTTAGCAATTGCTGCAGGAAAAACTTCGCAATGGGTTTTACAAACATTTTTTAAAGGCGGCAGTAGCTACCCAGGGAAATTAGCCCTAAAAATCGATCCTAAAATTTTAGATACATTGGCAAAAGACTATGAAATTGTCGTAGTCACTGGAACGAACGGCAAAACATTGACAACTGCTTTAACTGTTAACATTTTACGCCAAGAATTTGATGAGGTATTAACAAATCCAACTGGTGCTAACATGGAGCAAGGAATTGTCTCTACTTTTTTAAATGCCAAGGCGAAAAAAGGACAAAAGAAATTTGCGGTTTTAGAAATTGATGAAGCAAGTTTAAGCCGTGTCACTAAATATATTCAACCAAAATTATTTGTTTTTACGAATATTTTCCGCGACCAAATGGATCGCTATGGTGAAATTTATACGACGTATCGCTTAATTATGGAAGGCGCCGCCGCTGCTCCTGAAGCAACTATTTTGTGCAATGGTGATTCGCCAATTTTTAATTCAAAAGAAACTGTAAATCCTCGCAAATACTATGGATTTAATCATTTACCACCAAAAGAGCAATTGGCTCATTACAATACAGATGGGGTTTTATGTCCAAAATGCAATCATATTCTTCATTATAAAATGATTACGTATGCTAATTTAGGTGATTACTATTGCCCAAATTGTGGCTTCAAACGCCCTGAATTGGATGTGCAGTTAACGGAAATGGTCCGGATGGATAATACATCTGCTGATTTTGTGATTGATGGCGAAGAATACGGCATTGCTGTTGGTGGGATGTATAATGTTTATAATGCGCTAGCGGCCACAGCGGTAGCAGAATACTATCAGGTGGCACCAGATAAAATCCGAGCAGGTTTAGCTTATGATGAAAAAGTTTTTGGGCGTCAAGAAACCATTAAAGTTGGCGATAAAGAATGTACGTTAGTTTTAGTAAAAAATCCCGTTGGTTTAAATCAGGTCATTGATATGATGGGCTTAGCCCCTTACTCTTTCTCGCTGGTTTCATTATTAAATGCTAATTATGCAGATGGAATTGATGTCAGTTGGATTTGGGATGGTAATCATGAAGCCTTTGCTGATATGGACATTCCAAAAGTAATTGCTGGCGGTGATCGCCATGAAGATATGGCCTTGCGTTTAAAAGTTGCGGGTATTCCTGAAGAAAAATTACTAGAAATTCCTGATTTGGAGCAAGTAATTTCAGAAATTAAAACGTTGCCGACAGATCATGTCTATATTTTGGCAACCTATACTGCTGTTTTGCAATTAAGAAAATCATTAACAGCCCAAGGGTATATTCAAGGGGGAATGAATGGTGTCTAAAGAATTAGTCGTTTGTCATTTATATGGCAACTTATTAAATACTTACGGAGATAACGGAAATTTATTGATGCTTAAATATTTAACCGAAAAAATGGGCGTTACCTTCCGATCAGAAATTATCAGTATCTACGAACCGTTTGATCCCGAAAAATATGATTTAGTCTTTGTTGGTGGCGGTCAAGACTTCGAGCAATTGATCATCTCAGAAGACATTCAGAATAAAAAAGAAGCTTTGACTTCTTATATTGAAAATGACGGCGTCTTGTTAGCTATCTGTGGTGGTTATCAACTTCTAGGACATTACTATGTCGGCGCACAAGGCGAAAAAATTAAAGGAATCGGTGCATTAGATCATTACACTTTGAGCCAAGACAACAATCGTTTCATTGGTGATATCGAAATTTATAATGAAGAATTTGATGAAACGTATTATGGTTTTGAAAATCATAATGGCATGACTTTTTTAGGCGAAGGTGAACGACCTTTAGGAACAGTCAAACAAGGCAAAGGCAATAACGGTCAAGATAATGGCGAAGGCGTTGTCTATAAAAATGTGTTTGGCTCCTACTTCCACGGTCCAATCTTAGCACGCAACAAAAATCTAGGGATCCGGTTAATTCGGACCGCTTTAGAGAAAAAATATGGTGAACCGATCGCTATTCCTGAAACGCTTTATAAATAAAAGAAGAATCTAGTTCCTACATATAGGGCTAGATTCTTTTTCATTTCTCCGACAACTATTTACATCTTTACAAAATATAGTAAGATAAAGAGGTGCATTTAAAATCGAGAATTTCTCGGACTGGTTCGGAAACTTCCCAGAATAAAAAACTAAGTATCTCTCAATACTAACTCAAGTCATAGCTTTTTTAACAAGAGTTATCATTTGCAGTTAACGAAAAAGGAGGATTGGAAAAAATGCAAAAAGTAATTATTGATTGTGATCCTGGAATTGATGACACGCTTGCTCTCTTGTATGCACTTGCTTCACCAGAGCTAGATGTCCAAGCGATTACAGTTGTTTGCGGAAACGTCCCTGTGGAGATTGGCGTGGAAAATGTTTTTAAATGTTTGGAAAAAGTTAATCGCTTAGATATTCCTGTCTACCAAGGGGCTGCTAGCCCTTTAAAACGGCCATTTGTTAGTGCACAAGATACACATGGCATGGATGGTTTAGGTGAAACATATTTCCCCAGAACTAGCAAAATCCAAGCACAAGCGCTTTCCGCTGCTGACTATTTAGCACAAACCTTTCAACAAGCTACCGATTGCTCAATCATTGCCCTTGGTCCTTTAACAAATATTGCTTTGGCTTTAAAAAAAGAACCTCTTCTGGGGCGAAATCTTCAACGTTTTGTCTCAATGGGTGGTACCTTTAAAAGCCACGGCAATTGCTCTCCTGTTGCAGAATTTAATTATTGGTGTGATCCTGATGCAGCAGCTTGGGTTTTTGAGGAATTAGGTGCAAAAATCGAGATGGTCGGCTTAGATGTCACACGAGAAATTGTTTTTACACCAACAATTCTCAATTATTGTCAACGACTCAACCCCAAAATGGGGAATTACCTCGCTGAGATTACTCAATTTTATTTTGATTTTCATTGGAAATATGAACGTATTTTAGGGTGTGTTATCAACGATCCCTTAGCGGTTGCTTATTTTATTGATCCTACGCTCTGCCAAGGCTTTTCCAGTTACGGACAAATTGTTCCTGACGGCATTGCTATGGGGCAATCAATGATCGATCAGTATCATTTCCAGCAGCAACCAGCTAATTGTCATGTCTTGACTACGGTTGATAGTCAACAGTTTTTCGTGAAGTTTCTATCCATTCTTTTAAATGTACAAATAGATGAGATCGAAAGAGATTTCAAAAATTTAAGGATGGGATAACCATGAAAAAAATAACACCACGAATCATTACAATTATCGCTTTTAGTGTTGCTTTAAATTACCTTGGCAGTACCATTGCGTTACTCCTTCGTTTACCAATTTATCTTGATAGCGCGGGAACTATTTTTACAGGTGCGTTATTAGGCCCACTCTTTGGTGCACTGACAGGTATTTTAACAAGTCTAGTAACTGGATTGACAACGGATATCTTTTCTCTGTATTATTCACCTGTCCAACTCTGCACAGGAATTTTAGCAGGCTTGCTCCTTCATCAGCAGTTAAAAGTAACCAAATTACCATTTAAAACGTTGTGGTTAACGATACCAGGAACAGTAATTTCTTCCTTGATTACAGTTTGTTTATTTGGTGGAATAACTTCTGCTGGCTCCAGTATAATTGTCCAATTTTTATATGGTTTAGGCTTAAATCAGTTAGCAAGCGTCCTGTTGGTTCAATTGATAACAGATTACGGGGATCGTCTGCTATCAGTCATCATCGTCACAGCTGTTATCGCTGCCTTACCTAAACGTTCCTTTATAACAAAATAAACTGTTTTAATGCCAAAAAAAAGAGGAAATCATCTGTTGATGATCCCCTCTTTTTTTAGCGACTACCAGGTTCTGAAGCTATAATCGTTAGATCACCTTCAAAACGCCAGCTCGGAATATCTGTTGGAAAGATAAAGCTATCGCCTTTTTTCAAATCAAAAGTAGCCACATCTGCTTTTGCAGCATCTTCTGTAATCAATCGACCAACACCTTCAATAACTGTTGCTAATGTATAAGGTGCTTGTTTTTTAACTTTTAGAATCCCACTGACACGCCACTCATAGACATTAAAGAAATCTGTTTTTACATAAGTAACAATGCTTGATTGTCCTTGATTTTCTTGTTGAATAGAGAGGTCAGGATCCTTCGCCGGAACGGTTGTCACATCAATGGATTGTTGAATATGCAATTCCCGGGTCTTTCCTTGATCATCTGTTCGATCATAATCATAAACCCGATACGTAGTATCACTGCTTTGTTGCGTTTCTAAAATTAAAATACCCGAGCCGATGGCATGAATAGTGCCGCTTGGTACATAATAAAAATCGCCTTTTTTCACTGGTACTTTTCTTAAAAGATCGTCCCAACGACCTTCTTCAATCATTTCTGCAAGTTCTTCTTTTGTTTTCGCGTGATGTCCATAAATGATTTCAGCGCCAGGTTCTGCATCAATAATGTACCAACATTCAGTTTTGCCTAGCTCGCCTTCATGTTTTTGGCCATATGCATCATCGGGATGAACTTGCACGGATAAATCATCTTCAGCATCTAAAATTTTCGTTAATAATGGAAAGACAGCACCACCTGCATGGCCGAATAGCTCTTGATGGTCTGCCCACAATTCATCTAATTTTTTTCCTTTAAATTCGCCATTTAAAACAGTACTAACGCCATGTGGATGTGCACTGATTGCCCAATCTTCACCAATTTTATCGCTCGGTAAATCGAAACCAAATAGCGTGTGTAGACGATTGCCGCCCCAAATTTTTTCTTGAAAAACAGGTTGTAAAAATAATGGTTCTTGCATTGACTGTGACCTCCCAAATTGAATTCGCTCTCATTATATCACTAAAAACTAGTCATTTCATCTGAAACTGATGATTTCTCTTTTAAATAGGTTGCCAACAACTGATCTCTTTCTTCGATATAAGTGTTCCGGTGGTCCTCTGGATGGACTCGATTAGATAAAAAGATAAACGCTGATTGTTGTTGCACATCAATTAGCAAAAAAGTGCCTGTATAGCCTGTATGGAATAATAATGGCCGTTGCGTAGCTACATCATATTTAAAATCCCAGCCTAGAGAACGTGGTTTATCTGCAGCTGGCACTTGGTTAACTAGTAACAAATCAATCGTCTCTTTTTTTAAGAATTGGAGATTGTGATAACTGCCTCGATTTAAATACATTCGAACAAATTTTGTTAAATCATAGACATTGCTAAACAAGCCAGCATTCCCTGCATGTTCTCGTAAAACAAATGCCTTAGGATCATGGGTTGTACCTCGAATCAACCCTCTTTGTTCATGTAATTCTGTTGGCACACAGTTTAAAGGATTCTTTGGTAGAAACGTACTTTCGTTCATCCCTAAAGGAAGCAATACTCGCTCAGATAAAATTTCTATCATTGATTGCTGGAACATTTCTTCTAACATAAAGCCTAATAAAATAGTTCCTGCATCTGTATAAACAACTTTTTTACCTATCGCTTTGCCTGCGTGAAATGAATGATTGTAGGCGTCTTTTAATTCTTGGGCATTCAGCTGATCACGATTAGGAATATAGCCTTGTAAATCTGCCGTATGTGTCAACAAATGCCGGATTGTAATATTAGAATCTTGAAAAGAGGGATAATAAGTTTGTAATGATTGATCTAGAATAATTTTTCCTTCTTCCACTAATTGCAAAATAACGGTGGTGGTGCCGACTACTTTGGTTAAAGAAGCCACATCAAACAGCATGGCCGAGGTTAATTGTTCTTTGGTGGGTTTTACTTGTGCGAGTCCCCAACAATTGCTCTCCTCTTTTTCACCTTCAATGAAACAAAAACTAGCCCCCGAAAAAACACCTTTTTTCATCATTTTTTGAATTTTCCACTTTGTTTTTTCGTACATTTTTTCACCTTCTATTTTTAATATTAAAGGAAAAGTCTAGAATAAGTTCCGAACAAAAGTAGCGTTAAACTTTTATTCAGACTTTATTCCAGACTTGCTAAAACAAGCTTATTTTGTCTGTCTAAGCGTTTATTTTAAGACAAACCACCATTCCAAGCCAATTGGATCAAACACAGTGACAATCGCTTTTTTCTGGTCAATAAAGAACTCTTGATTTTTTGCCGTTAATTGTTGCTCCATTGCTAAAATATGTTCTTGATCAGAGAGCTTAATGGTAAAGAAATCTAAACCTAAGTGTGGATCAGGTAATTGATCCACTTCACTTGTTTCAGGTTTTTGGAATCCAATAGTTGCTTTGCCATCTTCTAAAACAAATTGATCTTTTTCATTGCGTTTTAAACCCAGAACTTCCTCATAGTATGCTTTTATTTCTTTTTGATTGTTTGTTTTTAATTGCACATGTGCTAAATATGAGCCAGCGGCTAACCCTTGATGTGGCTCTAAGTCCTCACTGATAAGATCTTTAAGCACAATCGGTTGCTTTTCAGAAGTCGAATTTGCTGTTGCTTCATCGTGAAAAATCTCAAATTGATTGCCTTCAAGATCAGTAATGAACATGCTTTGACGTGTGCCAATTTGGAAACTTTCATCAATTGGGTAGTCTTGTTCAAGCACTCGTTGAGCAATTTGTAAAAATTCTTTTTCCGTAGGAACTTTAATTGAAAAATAAGCCATTTGCTTTTCTTCATTATGAAAATCTTCGGCTTTTCTAGTTTCTTCTAAAATTAATAATTGCGTTCCTGCTTCACGTGTACCCCAGATAGACAGGTTATTTTCTTCTGACTTTAAAACAAAACCCATTACTTTTTTATAAAAGTCGACCATTTCGCCAACTTTTTTCGCACGAATGGCAATTGTTTTTAATGTCGCAGCTTTTTCTAATTGAAATTCAGTCATTTTTTCTGTTACCTCCATTTTCTTCTCTCCCATTTTATACATCTCTTGCTATTTCATCAAGTAATATCCTGTTTTTCTCAAAAGAAAATAGAAATTTTTCAATTTCGCTAACTTTTTGTCAAAAAAATAGGGCTTTAGGAACCAGTCTTTACGACTATGGTTCCTGAAGCCTCATCATGAATTACTATTTTTTTGCTACGCCTTTTAGGCTACTTCTTCAGAAAACTGACTGTTATATAAATCAGCATAAAAACCGTTTTTCGCCATTAATTCATCGTGGGTTCCTGTTTCTACAATTGAACCTTCTGCCATAACGATAATCGTATCGGCATCACGGATAGTCGACAAGCGATGAGCGACTACAAAGCTGGTCCGATTTTCCAGTAAACGATTCATTGCTGCTTGAATCAGTATTTCTGTTCGAGTGTCCACACTTGAGGTGGCTTCATCCAAAATTAAAACGTCTGGATTTGCTAAGAATGCTCGAGCAATTGTAATTAATTGTCGTTGACCTTGAGAAATATTGCTGGCTTCTTCATTTAGAATCGTTTGATAGCCTTCTGGTAATTTTCTGACAAAATCATCCACATGGGCTGCTTTCGCCGCACGGATCACTTCTTCTTCGCTCGCTTGGTCATTACCATAATGAATATTGTCATAGATACTTCCAGTGAACAACCAAGTATCTTGAAGAACCATTGAAAAGTGTGCTCGCAACTCTTCGCGAGACAAATCGCGCGTATCAACGCCATCATATTTGATGCTGCCGCTACTAATATCATAGAAGCGTTCCAATAAGTTAATTAGGGTTGTTTTCCCAGCACCTGTTGGGCCCACGATCGCGACCATTTCCCCAGGTTTAACATTTAAATTGAAATCTTTCATTAATAATTTCTCTGGTGAATAGCCAAAAGCAACATGTTCAAAAGAAACACGATAAGGACTATCTGTTTCCACTGGTACGCCAGAAGGTTCATCCACCATTTCTTCTTCATCTAATACTTCAAAGACACGTTCTGCCGAAGCCACCGTAGCTTGGATTGTATTCATTAAATTAGCGATTTGAGTAATCGGTTGTGAAAATTGATTGGTATATTGAAGAAATGCTTGGACATCCCCTAAATCCATCATACCATTCGCTACTTTTACGCCACCAAGGACTGCAACAAACACATAGCCTAGATTTTTGATAAAGTTCATTAAAGGCATAATGATCGCTGAAATAAATTGTGCTTTGCGACCAGCATGATATAATTTTTCATTTTCTTTTTCAAATACTTCTTGATCACTTTCTTCGTGGTTGAAACTTTTTACTACTACGTGACCACCGTAGGTTTCTTCGACTTGGTTATTCAATAATCCTAAGCTTTTTTGTTGAGCCGCAAAATGTTTTTGCGAGCGAGGCGCCACAACCATCACAACAATTAAGCTTAATGGTACTGTCGCTAAGGCAATTAGTGTTAACTGCCAGCTAATGGTCAGCATCATCCAAAGTACACCCACAAATGTCACGATACTGGTAATTAATTGGGTTAAGTTTTGCTGTAAAGTACTCGCAATATTATCCATGTCGTTAATTGCCCGCGACATGATGTCCCCATTACTATGAGTATCATAATAGGAAATTGGAACTTTGTTCATTTTCGCTTCTAATTCTTGACGTAATTCATAAACTGTTCGCTGTGAAACACGTGTCATAATTACTTGCTGCAAGAAATTAAAGACAGCAGAAATAAGGTACATGGCAATAACAATTAATAAAATTTGACCGATTTTGTCAAAATCAATTGGAAAAGATGTTATTTTTAAGCCTTGTTTCATTTCAGCAGCGCCTTTCATGACGCCTTTAAAAATTTCAGTTGTTGCCTGTCCTAATACTTTTGGTGTTTGAATTTGGAAAACGACGGCTGCGATTGCTAATACTAAGACAGCAATAATTGACAGCATTCGTTTAGACATGTACCGAAATAAACGTTTCACTGTTTTCCAGAAATTTTTTGGTTTTGGCCCTTTTGCGCCAATGTTACGTCCTGGTCCCCCGCCCATTGGTCCGCCTTTTGGTCGACTACTCATGCAAGGTCCTCCTCTCTCAATTGAGAATGTACAATTTCTTGATACGTTTGGTTATTCGCTAATAACTCTTCATGCGTTCCTTTACCAACTAATTTCCCTTCGTCTAATACTAAAATTGTCGATGCTTCCATAACCGTACTTACACGTTGGGCCACTAAAACGACAATTGCATCCGTCATCTGCTCTTTTAAGGCTTTTCTTAAATTAGCATCTGTTTTGAAATCCAATGCAGAAAAGGAATCATCAAAAACATAGACATCTGCTGGTTTTACTAAAGCACGAGCAATAGCCAACCGCTGGCGTTGTCCGCCAGAAAAATTACCGCCGCCTTGTTCGACATGACTATCCAAACCTTCTGCCAATTCTGAAACAAACGCCTTTGCCTGCGCAATTTCTAAAGCTTGCCAAATTTCTTCATCGGTCGCATTTGGGGCGCCGTATTGCATATTTTCACGAATCGTTCCTGTAAATAAAACAGCCTTTTGCGGTACAAAGCCAATCATTTCTCGTAAATTATGCTGTGACGTTTCTTTAATGTTTTTACCATTTAGCAAAATTTTGCCAGATTCAACATCATAAAAACGTGGTAAAAGATTAACCAGCGTTGTTTTCCCAGAACCAGTCCCACCAATAATCGCGACCGTCTCCCCAGATTTTGCTGAAAAATCTATATCTTCCAGTGCTAAGTTTTCAGCATGCTGGTAACGATAATTAACATGTTCAAACGCCAATGTTGCTTTGTCACCTTTTAGAGAGAGTAGTTCTGGATTGGGTACATCTTTGATTTCTGAATCAGTATTTAGCACCTCATTAATCCGATCAGCAGAGGCTTGCGCCCGCGGTACCATGACAAAAATCATGGATAACATCATGAAACTCATCAGAATTTGCATGGCATAAGTCATAAAGGCAATTAAGTTCCCTACCTCTAGTTGCATTTCCGCAATATAATGACCGCCAAACCAAGTGATTGCAATATTGGTACCACTCATAATGAGTGTCATTAAAGGAATCATCAAAGCGACAATCGTATTCACTTTAATCGCCGTTTGTGTATAATCCTTATTGGCTTCATCAAAACGTTGTTCTTCATAGTTTGCTTTGCCAAAGGCCCTAATCACACGAACTCCTGTCAGTCCTTCACGAAAAACTAAATTTAAACGGTCGGTTTTCTTTTGCATGCTTTTAAATAACGGAACCGCTAAAAACATGATACCGCCCACTAAAACAGCCATAATTGGTAAAACATATAGAAAAATTTTCGTCAATTGTGGATCCTTGTTATACGCCATAAAACTTGCACCAATTAACGTTAAAGGTGCGTTAATCATTAAACGTAAAAACATTTGCATAACCATTTGAATCTGATTGACATCATTGGTTGTTCGTGTAATTAGCGAAGCTGTCCCAAATTTGTCAAATTCATTATTAGAAAAATTTTCAACTTTTCGATAAATATCGGTCCGTAATTTTTTACCTAAACTTTGTGATTCTTTGGTGGCAAAAAAGGTATTTCCAATAGAAGCGACAATGCTAATCAAAGAAAAGCCTAACATGACAACTCCTGTACTCCAAATATAGTTAATATCTCCTTTAGCAACACCGTCATTAATGATATTAGATGTTAATGTGGGCAGATATAAATCTGCGATAATTTGCACGATCATAAATAAAACCGCTGCAAAGACCGACCATAATGACATCCGTTTGACTAGTTTAATCAACTAACTTCTCCTCCTTTTTGCTACTTATAAGCGCCATTTTTCAACCAACTTAATTTCATTTTTAATTGTTTGACTGCTTCAGTTGAATCATAGGCAGTATTTTCTCTTTGTTGACGATACCCATCAACAATTGTTGAGAAAACGGCATGCATCGCCGTCTGCATGAACCATGTGAATTCTTTTGGCGTTTCAATGGTTAATTTCGAACGATCAATTATTTGATAAAGATGTTCTGCATAGGCAGCATGGCCTTTTCTTCCTCTATGCTTATGACAGTGCTGTTTCCTATTTTTTTCCTCTTCTCCAGTCGCTAAATTATCCGTCACCCGACGTGAAGCACGATAGTCCATGTTGACAAATAAATTCCGATAGAAAGAAGCATTCTCTCCAGTTAGCACTTCGACAATCATTTTGGAGAAATAGACATCCATGGCTTCGATTAAATCACCATTTTCCGCAATAATTTGTTTCTCTAAATCTCGTTCACTATTTTTTCTTAATGTCGCAAAGTAATAAAAATACAAATCTTCTTTGTTCTCAAAATATTGATAAAAGCTACCGCGAGGAATTTCCGCTAATTTAACAATATTTGCAATTGACGCTTCTTGTAAAGAATGGCGCGAAAATTCAATTTGTGCAGCATCTAATAAGCGTTGTTGCTTTTCTTCTGGCAAATGAAAAAACGTATTCGTAGGCATATTTGTGTTCCTCCCTTTTATGACACATTGTCATATGACACCATGTCATTATAGCACTCTCTATTCAGAATGCAAGTTTTTTACAAAAAAAATCAAGCACCTAGCAAGACAAAATTAATGTTAGATTCTGTCTCGCCAGTTGCTTGATTAATAATAGTGTTTGATGCATTCTTGTAACAAGCCAGCGACCTCTTTTATAGGTCCATTGGCATCTATTCGTTGATAATTAGGATATTGTTCCAATTGGTTTTTGATAAGAATTTCTTGATCATAAAGGTTTAAACGTTCTTCAATAATTTTAGGATCAGATTCTCGTTGCTTTAAACGTTGATAAATATTTTCTTTTGAAACGTCAAAAAAAACTGGAATGACGGACTCGCCAAAACGCTCAAAGACCGCTTGAAAGCCTGGAAAAGTTAACGCATTATAGGCTGGATGCTCTTTCGTTGTTTCAACGATGGCAGCTACACCGACACCGTAATAGTTTCCATGGTAAAAATCATACTCCACTAACTGATTGGTTTCAATCAAGGTTTGAAAACTTGCTTTTGTTTCAAAATAGTAATCCACACCATCCACTTCATCCAATCGTTTTTTCCTCGTAGTATGCGAGATAACTTTATAGTTTTTCGGAAAAACCTTACTTGTAATTGCGGTCTTGCCAGAACCACTCGGACCCATAATAACAAAAAATGGATGTTGTAATTGCTTAATCATTAGAAACGCTCCTCTCAGTTGTTTCTATTATAACGTATTGTGCACTATTTTGAAAAATTGACAAAAAAGAGCTTGGGCCAAAAATCACTTTGGATTTTTGGCCCAAGCTTAAAAATTAATAAACGGCGGGAACAGAAGCAACTACCTACTACGATTGTCTTGTTTTGTTTAATTACAATAACTAGTCTAAGTTTTGTCCATTAGTTTCAATAACTTGTTTGTACCAATTAAACGATTTTTTTTCATAACGGTTTTTAGTACCATTTCCTTCATCGTCTAAATCAACGTAAATAAACCCATACCGTTTACTCATTTCACCTGTGGAAGCACTGACTAAATCGATACAGCCCCACGGCGTATAGCCCATTAAATCGACGCCGTCTGCAACTGCTTCTGCCATTGCTTCAATATGACGACGTAAATAATCAATCCGATAGTCGTCTGCCACATAGAAATTTTCGTCTACTTTATCAATTGCACCTAAGCCGTTTTCCACAATAAATAAAGGTTTTTGATAACGATTATATAATTCATTTAGGGCGATTCGTAAGCCTTCGGGATCAATTTGCCAACCCCATTCACTTGCTTCTAAGAAGGGATTTTTAACGCCGCCTAAAAGATTCCCATTTGCTGTATCGTTGGTAGTACCAGTAACATCGACAGCAGTCGACATATAATAACTAAAGCCAATGTAATCCACTGGGTATTCTTTTAATAATTCTAAATCTCCTTCTTCAATAACTAAGTCTTTCACAGCATATTTTTGATACATGCGTTCTGCGTATGCTGGATATTCACCACGAACTTGAACATCTGTACAATAATAATTAAACTCTTGGTTTTCAATCATTGTAGCAACTTGATTGACTGGATTCGAATCAATGCCATACGTTGTTGCATAAATAATCATACATCCAATTTGTAATTCTGGATTTAATTCATGGCCAATTTTTACAGCTTTACTACTTGCAACAAATTGATTATGCCAGGCTTGGAAAATGTTTTGATAATCATTGGCCCCATTGCTTTTCACCAATCCTTGACTAAGTGCTGGGAAATGGAACGCTGAATTAATTTCATTGAATGTCATCCAATAGTTAACTTTTTGGTGGTAACGTGTTAAAACAGTTTCCGCAAAACGTTCATAAAAGTCAACTAATTGACGATTTTTCCACCCGCCGTATTCTTTCGCTAAATGCAGGGGCATTTCATAATGAGAAATCGTAATTACTGGTTCAATGTTATAGCTTAAGCATTCATCGATAACCGCATCATAAAATTTCAAGCCGGCTTCATTCGGTTGTGTTTCATCTCCTTGTGGAAAAATACGCGACCACGCAATTGAAAATCGATAACATTTGAAGCCCATTTTAGCAAACAACGCAATGTCCTCTTTAAAGCGATCATAGTGATCAATTCCTGTATGATTAGGATAGCGATATTTCGTTTCGTCAATCGTCCAATCAAACGCTTCATCTCCTAAAATAGCGAAACGTTGTTTTCCTCCCGGCATCGCATCTGCCACAGATAACCCTTTACCATCGGCTAAGTAAGCCCCTTCTAATTGATTGGCTGCGGTCGCACCGCCCCATAAAAATCCTTTTGGAAATTTTGTCGTTGTTGTCATACTTGTTCCTCCTCCAATTGTCTTTTATTTAATAATGGCTAAAAAGTCTTCACCATGTAACACGTCTGTTTGGTTCATATCCAAAACATCTAAATAATCATTCGTATTCGTTACCACAATCGGTGTAACTACTGGATAACCAGATTCTTTAATGGCAGCAATATCAAAAGTAACCAGCAAATCTCCTTTTTTAACAGAATCACCTTGTTTCACTGATAATTCAAAGCCTTTACCATCTAATTCGACCGTATCCATGCCAATATGCATTAATAATTCAACGCCCTCTGTTGTCGTCAAGCCAACAGCATGTCCTGTCGGAAATAATGTGGTGATTTCACCATCTGCGGGCGCATACAGTTTGCCTTCAGTCGGCTCAATTGCAACACCTTTTCCTAAAGCACCTGACGCAAAAACAGGATCTTGTACTTTTTCTAGCGGTAAAATTTCACCTTGAAGTGGACTTGCTAAAATAATTTTGTCTTCTTGATTCGTTTTTACAGGTGCCACCATCTTATCAGTTGCTGTTTTTTCAGTTGCTGTTTCTGGATTAGGTTGATCTTCAAAACGTAAGACAAACGTTAAGACAAACGCAATGATAAAGGCAATTCCAGCACCAATTGCACCAGTAATCATCGGTGCAGTATCTTTTGTCTCTGCAGGAATAAACCCAGGTAAGCTCAACATACTAACCAAACCAAACGTAAAGTTTTTCACGTGATTCATAGCTACAAATGCACCACCGATACCGCCACCAATACAAGCTGCAATAAATGGTTTTTTCAATGGTAAAGTCACGCCATATACAGTTGGTTCAGTAATTCCAAAAATAGTTGTAATGCTTGAAGACAAAGCCAAACCTTTTAGTTTCACATTTTTTGTTAGGAAAAAGACAGCTAAAGCAGCCCCGCCTTGTGCAATAACGGCTGGTAATAACATTGGTACCATCGTATCGCCACCTTGTGTTAAGTTTAACATCATAATTGGTACAAAGCCCCAATGCATACCAAACATTACCAAGACTTGCCACAACGAACCCATTAATAACCCTGCGATAATTGGACTAAAAGCGTAAATTGCGTTGTATCCTTGTCCCAACCAATCGCCGATGACCGTCCCGATAGGACCAATAGCTAAGAAGGTAACAGGTGCCATAATAAGGAAAACAGCTAACGGAACGCAGATAATTTGTAGAAAACTCGGAATTACTTTTTTGAAGAAACGTTCTACATAACTTTGTGCAAAAACAGCCAAAATAATTGGTAAAACCGAAGAAGTATAGCCACTTGGCCCAATAATCACTGGAAGACCAGCAAAGCTAATTGTTTTGCCTGCTAAAGCAGTAATGCTGGGATGAACTAAGGCCATCGCCAAAGCAACCGCTAAAAAGGGATTAGTATTGAATTTTTTAGCAGCCGTAAACGCTAACATAATTGGTAAGAAAGTAAATAAACCATCTGCAATCGAAAAGAGAACAAGATATACGCCTGAAGTGTCAGCTAACCAGCCCATAGTTACAGCCAATGTTAAGAAGCCTTTTAGAACCCCAGCGCCGGCCATTGCACCTAAAAACGGTGTAAAAATAGAAGAAATAATATCAATTAAACGGTTAAAGATATTTCCGCCACTTTCTTTTTCTCTATTATCAGAATCATTACCTAGTCCACTGTTGGCCATCAAATCCTTATAAACATCACTAACGTGACTGCCAATAACCACTTGATATTGTCCTGCACTTTGAACTACCTGAATAACATCTGGGTCAGCATTCAATGCAGCTGTATCTGCTTTATTCTCATCTTTTAATTTAAAACGTAAGCGCGTAGCACAGTGAACAACACTATTAACGTTGCCTTCGCCCCCAACAGCTTTTAACACACGTGCTGCAATTTCTTGATTTTTACTCATCTCTAGATCCTCATTTCCATTAATTTTTAATATCAAAAAAACCTACATTGAAAAAGAGCCAGATCCTTCTCTTCACAGCTGCGCAGTCTGCGAAAATCATTATCGGTTTTTTCAATCTAGGTTTTGCCTGCATTATCAGTAACAATCCGCGATTATTGGTTGTTATGCTTTTTTATCATTGACCACTCTTTGGATATGAATGGTTAAATAAATCATTTCCGCTTGATCAATTGGTCGATCATAGCTTTTTAATAAATACTCATTAATACGTTGGACCGCTTGAAACGCCTTAGGATACTTTCCTTGGACCAATGCAAAAAGAAATTCGTCCTCCTCATCATGCGCTTCTTGTTTTAAATAACGTTGCGCAAAATATTGAAGATGTGTAACAATTCGTTGATAGTTCAATGAATCTTCATCAAACACCTGTCCAAAGTAGCGACTAATAATCGTTAAAATATCACGAACCATCTTGGTTGCTTCCATGGTAACTTCCATATTGCCATTTCCTTGTTCAGCATTCACAATATGAAAAGCAATGAAGCCCGCTTCATTTTCTGAAAATTGAACCCCTAGCTTTTCAGCAATAATCGCTAATGCTTGCTTTGCGATTTCAAATTCTTTAGGATAAAATTTGCGTGTTTCGAATACAAGAGGATTCGGAATATCAATTCCTTCTTTGGCTCGAAGTAACGCATAGTGAATATGATCCGTTAAAGTTAAATAAATATTTGATGAAAGCTCAATCGCTAGCGTTGTTTCTGCTAAATCAACGATTTGTTTGACGACTTCTACTTCTTTGGTGGGGACGTCTTCAAACAGCTGCTGGAATTGCCCTGCCATAGCGGAGTCCTTTAACACGAATTCCTTTTCAACATAATCTGGATTGATCGTGTCTCCAATCTTCTTTTGAAAGGCTAAGCCGCGTCCCATATAAACAATTTCTTCGCCTTGCTCATTTCTTGAAAGCACGACATTATTATTTAAAACTTTTTCAATCCTCATGATGAATGCAACCTCACTTTTTTATAAAAAAAGCCCAGAATCCCTCCACTGATTGTGTTAATGGAAGACTCTGGTTTTGCCTGCAAAGCAGTAACAATCCTTATTTACAAAGTAATAATAGCATGCTTTTTTTTAATATGCAAGCCTTTCCAAAAAAATATTTTTATTTATTTTTTACTCTGTTGATCCATTTTAAAAAAAAGTTTACTAAATCTAAAAAAAAGACTTGCTTTCTCTTACTTTTTATTAGTAAAATAGAGATGTTGAATTTTTAAACTATTTATTTTAAGGAGATTACACAATGTCAAAATTATTAGTTGTTAAAGCACATCCATTAACAAAAGAAGAATCACGCTCAGTTCGTGCGTTAGAAACATTTTTAGCTTCATACCGTGAAACAAATCCATCAGACGAAATCGAAATTTTAGATGTTTATGCACCAGAAACAAACATGCCGGAAATCGATGAAGAATTATTATCTGCTTGGGGTGCACTTCGCGCTGGCGCAGCATTTGAAACATTAAGCGAAAACCAACAACAAAAAGTGGCTCGTTTTAATGAATTAACTGATCAATTTTTATCTGCCGACAAAGTAGTAATTGCTAATCCAATGTGGAACTTAAACGTACCGACACGCTTAAAAGCTTGGGTAGATACAATCAACGTTGCTGGAAAAACATTCCAATATACTGCAGAAGGACCAAAACCTCTAACAAGTGGTAAAAAAGCCTTACACATCCAATCAAATGGCGGCTTCTACGAAGGAAAAGATTTTGCTTCTCAATACATTAAAGCGATTCTAAACTTTATTGGCGTTGATCAAGTCGACGGATTATTCATCGAAGGAATCGATCATTTCCCTGATCGCGCGGAAGAACTTTTAAATACTGCTATGACCAAAGCAACTGAATACGGTAAAACATTCTAAATTTTCCGAGTGATTTACAGCAAAAAGAGACAAGCAGTTCCTTCACTGCTTGTCTCTTTTGTTACGTAGATTCTTGTTGATCTGGCTTATCTTCATCATACAAACCGGAAACAATTTGGTACCACTCAAAAATGTGTGTAATTATCACCTTAGCTGCGGCATAAACAGGAATTCCTAAAATCACCCCGACAATCCCAAATAGTTTACCAGACGTTAATAAAACAACCAAAATGGTGACTGGATGAATGGATAACTGACTGCCTAGGACAAGTGGTGAAATAAACCGACCTTCGACCGTTTGCTCAATGGCAAAAACAATCAAGACTTTAATTAACAAAGCTGGCCCACTGACAATTCCTAAAAAGACTGCTGGAATCATGGCTAAAAATGAACCTAAATAAGGGATTAAATTTAAAAAGCCTGCTGCAATACCTAAAGTGACTGCATAATCTAAGCCAATGACAGAAAAACCAATCATAAACATAATTGCCACTGCGAAAGCGACAGTTAACTGTCCTCTAATATAAGAAGAGACTTGATCATTAACTTCTGCAAGAACTTTTAAGGTTGGTTTACGCATCTTCACTGGTAAAAACTTCATTAAATATGGCGCTAAGTTTTTGCCATCTTTCAGTAAATAAAATAGAATAAAGGGCATCGTAATGATGGCGACAAAGATCGTAGCCACCGCCCCAAAGAAATTACCAATTCCTTGTACTGTGAACGTTGAGACGTTTTTAATGATGGTACCTAACGAACTGACAACTTTATCGCCTGCCGCTTCAATTTGTTCTCTAAATTGCGCGAAAAGTGGATCACTTAATATTTCCTGCGATTTTTGATCAATTGTATCAATATATTGAGGAAAATGATTCACAAAGCTGACAGATTGCTCACGAATTTTAGGAACGATTACAATACCACCCCAAATGAGTAGTGCCACAATTAAAATAAATAGGCCGATAATACTCCAGACACGTGAGATTTGTTTTTTCTCTAAATAATCGACAATCGGATTTAATAAATAATATAAAATCCCCGCCATAATTACTGGTAAGCCGACAACGCCAAAAAACTGCCAGACGGGCTTAAATAAATAAGAAACTTTCGTAAAAGTTAGAATAATTAACAGCACCAATAAGACAATCAGTAAGGCTGTTACTACTTGATTATTTAAAAACCAACGCCAAAACCAAGACAGGCGTTTATCAGTCGTTTGTTTTTTATCCATTGATTCACGCTCCATTTACTAAATAATCAATTGTTGTTCCAATAGTTATCTTTGGTAACTGATGGGGCGTTAAATAAACACCATTTCGGATAACATCATCCTCATCGGTTGGTGCATCAGCAAAGATTAAAGTGCTATGAGCGATACTTTGCAAGTTACTATTGGCAAAAGAACCCACTTTTGTGATTGTATAATTTGTATCGCCAATTTTCAGATGATCTCCTTCTGCCAAGGTAACTTGGTCTTTTTCTGGGAATGATTGAATAACTGCATGTTGCTTCAAGGTATCGGTCGCAGTTTCTCCAAAAAGAATAATCATTTTTTCTGAATCATCGATTGCATGTTTGCCTATTTCTGTTACGGTTGCTTGCATCTTCCATCCCACTCCTTCATTATCTTACTTCTATTATTATAGCATAGAATAAAATAGATATTCAGGAAAAAGAAAAGGCGGTGAACAATCGTCAATTGACTTTTGTTCACCGCCTTAAAATAAGTTTTTATTTAAAGAAGTTCATAATATGAGTCCAAATTTTTTCATCAAAGACATCCATTGGATTCCCATTTCCAATCAATCCATAACCAATCATTGTTCCCACAACAAATAAGATAATGACTAACGAAATGACCACTAGAATTTTCAATAATGTTACTAAAATATAGCGAAATGAACTCATACGTTTGACTCCTTTAGATTACTGTCGTTGCTTGTTTTTCTTCAATTTTTTCATCATTGACACGTTCAACGTTCGCGCCTAATTTTTGAAGTTTTTTATGGAACTCATAATAGCCACGATCTAAATATTTCAAATTAGAGACACGTGTAATGCCATTTGCACGTAACCCTACTAAAATCAATGCGGCAGCTGCCCGTAAATCAGTGGCTTCCACTGCTGCTCCTTGTAACTCGTTGCCGCCATTAATAACGGCAATGTTGCCGTCAATTTTTAAGTCAGCGTTCATTCGACGCATTTCCTCTAAGTGTTGGTAACGATTTTCAAAGACTGTTTCTGTCACGATGCTTGTTCCTTCAGCAAACATTTGGATCGCTGTCATTTGCGCTTGCATGTCTGTTGGGAAACCAGGATGCGGCATTGTCTTAACATCTGTTGGTTTTAGATGTTTTGGTCCAATTACACGGATGCCATTTTCTTCTTCTTCAATGATTGCACCCATTTCAGTTAATTTAGAAATCAGCGGACGATTATGTTCAGAAATTGCTTCTTCAATTAAAACATTGCCCTCAGTCATTGCTGCAGCTACCATGAACGTACCTGCTTCAATTCGATCTTGAACGATTGAATGCTCTACGGCATGTAATTTATCGACGCCTTCGATACGCATCGTTTCTGTCCCAGCACCGATAACATTGGCACCCATTTTGTTTAAAATGTTTGCTAAGTCAACGATTTCAGGTTCACGAGCAACGTTTTCAATGATGGTTGTTCCTTTCGCACGAACAGCAGCCATCATAATATTTTGCGTAGCGCCGACACTTGGGAAGTCTAAGTAAATAGTGTTACCGATTAGTTCATCCGCAATTGCTTCAATATAACCATTTTTTTGGATGATTTTTGCACCTAATGCTTGGAAGCCTTTTAAGTGTAAATCAATTGGTCGTTTGCCAATGGCACAGCCACCTGGCATTGCCACTTTGGCATGGCCATTACGAGCCAATAAAGGTCCCATTACAACGATAGAAGCACGCATTTTACTAACGTACTCATAGTTTGCTTCGATCCCTAAAGGTTGTGTTGCGTCTATTGTTACTTCATTCGCGTCTTCATCAAAATCAATGGCTACATTCAAATGCTTAATTACTTGATTCATTGTAAATACATCAGATAAAATTGGTACATTTTTTAAAGTAGTAACGCCTTCTTCAGCTAAAAGAGTAGCTGCTAAAATTGGTAAAACAGCGTTTTTGGCGCCTTCAATTTTTACAGTTCCTTCTAATTTTGTATTACCACCATGAACAATAATTTGTTCCATTTTGTTCCCCCCAAAAAAATGAGAATAGGTATTCCTATTCAAAATCTTTACTATTATACCATTATTCAACTAAAAATTGTACCTTTTTTTATTTTTCAATTTTTAAGGAAAATACACAATGAAAAGATTTCGACAAAGCGCAATCAATTCTAAAGCAAAAGAGCTAACTGTGTATCCGATAGCGATGGCGAAAAATACCATCAACATTCTGATTTGCGGTGTAAATTGGGTTTTGAAAAATTGCTCAATACGCAATGATTGCAACGCCCAAAAACTTATGTAAATGAACATAAGATGACTAACGATTCGAACAATAGCATCTACTCCATAGTATTGCATAAGGAGCCTCCTTTTTTCTAACGTAGGAACATTTTATCACAAAATAATAAAAACCGATAATTAATCCACTTGAAATGCCAAAATTTGACACTATTTATTAAAAAATACGAAGAAATAGAGTTTAAGGCACCTGACTCAATAGCAAGCGCCTTAAACTCTACAAAAGTGACTGAATCCTTCAGCCTTTTTTACCCATGTTTCGATACGTTGATCCGGTTGATTGCACGATGCAAAGCAACAGTCGCACGACGTAGTTGATCGCGGTCATCTTTTGCTTTGGCTTCTTCAATTAAACGTTCTGCTCGTTGTTTTGCTCGTTCAGCACGAGGTACATCGATATCTCGTTCACGTTCGGCACTATCGGCAATAATAGAAACGACATTATCACGGACTTCCATGATACCACCATTTACAGCTACCCAGTCAACATGTGTATCTGAATCGGTCCGTTTGATGCGGACTTCATCAATCGCTAGCGGAACGATGATTGGCGCATGTTTTGGTAAAATACCAATTTCACCATCTGTTGTTTTCGCCACAACGATTTTTGCATGGTGGTCATAAACTAGACCATTAGGCGTTACTACATTCACAGTAAGACTATCCATTGTGTTTGCCGCCTTTCTAGTAGTTTAATTGTTTCGCTTTTTCGATGGCATCTTCAATTTTACCGACACTACGGAAGGCTTCTTCTGGCAGATTGTCATGTTTACCTTCAAGAATTTCTTTAAATCCACGAACTGTTTCCGCAACTGGTACATAAGAACCAGGTTGACCTGTAAATTGTTCAGCAACGTTAAAGTTTTGAGATAAGAAGAATTGAACACGGCGTGCGCGACCAACAAGTACTTTTTCGTCATCTGATAATTCGTCCATCCCTAAAATAGCGATGATATCTTGTAATTCACGGTAACGTTGTAAAATATGTTGCACTTCGGTAGCCACTTCGTAGTGTTCTTCTCCAACAATTTCAGGAGCCAAGGCACTAGAAGATGAAGCTAACGGATCTACCGCTGGATAAATCCCTTGTTCGGTTAATTTACGTTCCAAGTTAGTTGTTGCATCCAAATGGGCAAACGCTGTTGCTGGCGCTGGATCGGTATAGTCATCGGCTGGAACATAGATTGCTTGAATAGAGGTAATTGATCCTTTTTTCGTTGAAGTAATCCGTTCTTGTAATTGTCCCATTTCAGTCGCTAAGGTTGGTTGGTAACCAACGGCTGACGGCATCCGACCTAAAAGGGCAGAAACTTCTGAACCCGCTTGGGTGAAACGGAAAATGTTATCAATAAATAATAGCACGTCTTGTCCTTCCACATCACGGAAATATTCAGCAATCGTTAACCCAGTTAAGGCCACACGCATCCGTGCACCTGGTGGTTCGTTCATTTGACCAAAAACCATGGCTGTTTTTTCAATAACGCCTGAATCTTTCATTTCATAGTACAGGTCGTTCCCTTCACGTGTCCGTTCACCAACACCAGTAAAGACGGAAATCCCTCCATGTTCTTGGGCAATATTATGAATTAATTCTTGAATTAAGACGGTTTTACCAACACCGGCACCACCGAAAAGTCCGACTTTACCACCTTTTAGATAAGGTGCTAATAAGTCAATAACTTTAATCCCTGTTTCTAAAATTTCATTACTGGTACTTAATTCATCAAATGCTGGCGCTTTTTTATGAATCCCACTACGTTCAGCATCTGCAGGGAATGGCGCTTCTAAGTCAATTGTGTCTCCTAAAACGTTAAACACACGACCCAATGTATCTTTACCAACAGGAACTGAAATTGATTTTCCTGTATCGATAACTTCCATTCCACGTTGTAAACCATCTGTCGATTCCATGGCGATAGAACGAATCACTCCATCACCTAGTTCTAAAGCGACTTCAAGTACTACTTTTTGTTTTGCTTCGCCATTTTTATAAACGACTAAAGCGTTGTTAATATCGGGTAAGGATTGATCTAATGAAAATTCCACGTCAACAACGGGACCGATTACTTGAACAATCTTTCCTGAACTCATAATTTCTTTCCTCCAGTCTTCATAAAGTCACACGCTTTGAACGTTTTTTACAAACGTTCAAACGTAAGACTAGATTATTCTAGTGCAGCTGCACCAGCAACAATTTCTGTAATTTCTTGGGTAATCGCCCCTTGACGAGCACGGTTATAAGAAATTGTTAAATCGCTAATAATATTTTGCGCATTGTCAGTGGCTGTTTTCATGGCGGTCATCCCAGCAGCATGTTCTGCTGTTTTCGCATCAATGATCGCCCCATAAATTAAGCTTTCTGCATATTGTGGTAATAATTGATCCAAGATTGCTTCAGGTGAAGGCTCTAAAAGATATTCTTGTTCGTAAGAGGTCGCCTCTGATGGATCTAAATCAGTAATTGGCAACATTTTTTCCACACGAAACTGACTCGTTAGTGAGTTAACGTGGTGATTATAACAAACATACAATTCATCAAACACTTCGTTTTGGTACATAGTCGTTGCCGTTGTCACAATCTTACGGACTTCTTCAAACGTTGGTTGATCCGTTAAGCCTCTTAGCTCATAGGAAACATCGATTCCGCGTGCTTTAAAGAAATCCGCCCCTGTACCACCAATGGCGATTAAGGCATATTCTTTATTAGAATCGTGGTCTTCTTGAATCATACTCATGGTTTGTTTTAAGATTGAGCTATTGTAGCCACCAACTAATCCTTTGTCAGAAGTGATAACGATATAGCCTGTTTTTTTGACAGGTCGTTGCGCTAACATCACATGATAGTTCCCTTCACTAAGAGAAGATTGTTCTGTTTCACGTAATTCACTTAACTGAGCAGCTACTAAATGCGTAACGACACTACGAATTTTTGAAGAATATTCTTGAAAGCTTTTAGAGGCGCCTTCTGACTTGGTCAATTTGGCTGCAGAAACCATTTGCATCGCTTTGGTAATTTGGCTTGTCTTTTTTGTTGATGCAATGCGTTGTTTGATTTCGTTTAATGAAGCACCCAATGTTGCTCACCTCTCTTATGCGTTATCGATTTTTTCTAAAGCTTCTTTGGCTGAATCTCCGCTGTTGTTTGCCGCTGCAAACATTTCAGAAAACTCTGTAATCGCTGCATCTAATGCATCAGTATCTGGTAAGTCTTTCGTTGTACGAATGGTTTCCAATAAGTCTGCATGTTTGCCATCAAAATAATCGAATAAATCTTGTTCAAAGTGTAAAATTTTATCTACGCTCACGCTATCTAAAAAGCCGTGTGTTAACGCATATAAAATCAAAACTTGTTTTTCTACAGGCAGTGGCGCATGTAGTTTTTGTTTTAAAATTTCTACCGTACGACGACCACGGTTTAATTTAGCTTGTGTTGCCGCATCTAAATCAGAGCCAAATTGTGTAAAGGCTTCTAACTCACGGTAACTAGCTAAGTCTAAACGAAGCGTTCCGGCAACTTTTTTCATTGCTTTGATTTGCGCTGATCCTCCGACACGAGAAACAGATAACCCAGCATCAACGGCTGGACGAGTGCCTGCATAGAACAAGTCGCTTTCTAAGAAAATTTGTCCATCAGTGATTGAAATAACGTTTGTTGGAATATAAGCAGAAATATCGCCTGCTTGTGTTTCAACGAATGGTAAGGCTGTCATTGAACCGCCACCTAATTCATCACTTAATTTAGCTGCACGTTCTAATAAACGTGAGTGTAAATAGAAGACATCCCCTGGATAAGCTTCACGACCTGGTGGACGGCGTAATAGTAGAGAAAGTTCACGATAAGCCACGGCTTGTTTTGATAAGTCATCAAAAATAATTAAGACATGTTTGCCGTTATACATGAATTCTTCACCCATTGCAGTTCCTGCATATGGTGCAATGTAAAGTAATGGTGCTGGTTGTGAAGCCCCTGCAGTCACAACGATTGTATAATCTAAGGCACCAAATTTACGAAGTGTCTCTACTTGATTACGAACAGTAGATTCTTTTTGACCAATCGCTACATAAATACAAATTACATCTTGTCCTTTTTGGTTAATAATTGTATCAATTGCAATCGATGTTTTCCCTGTTTTACGGTCTCCAATAACTAATTCCCGTTGTCCACGACCAATTGGTACTAGGGCATCAATGGCTTTTAAGCCAGTTTGCATTGGTTCAGCAACAGATTGACGTTGCATAACACCGGGAGCTGTTGCTTCCACAGGACGTGTTTTGTCTGTTTTAATTTCGCCTAAACCATCTAATGGTTGACCTAATGGATTAACAACACGGCCAATCAAAGCTTCCCCAACGGGTACTTCCATGATTTTGCCTGTGCGTTGTACTTTATCTCCTTCACGAATGGTTTCAAAATCGCCAAGGATAATAATCCCTACATCATTTGTTTCTAAGTTTTGTGCCATTCCGTATGAACCGTTTGAAAATTCAACAAGTTCTCCACTCATGGCATTTTCTAAACCGTGGGCGCGGGCAATTCCGTCACCGACGTAAGTGACTGTTCCAACTTCTTCAACAGCAAGCTGTTGTTGATAGTTTTCGATTTGTTCTTTAATCAAGGCACTGATTTCTTCTGCTTTGATAGCCATTCAATTCACCTCTTTGTAGTCCTAAAGATTATTTTAATAACTTCTGCTGCATATGTTCTAATTGTTTGCGGATGCTGCCATCGATTACTTGATGGTTTGCTTCAATAACCACTCCGCCGACAATTGACGGGTCAATTAAATTGACTAAATGCGCTTGTTCATACCCTAATAATTGGGCAGCTTTTTCTTCCATTGCTTGATGTTGTTCTTTTGATAAAGGAATGGCTGTTGTCACTGAACCCAAAATTAGTCCTTGGTGCTCATCATAACGTCGTTCATATTCATCAATCATCAAGAGCAGATCGTACATGCGACGATATTCGTAAACCACTCGCAAAAAGTTTTGCATCATTTCACTAAAACCTGTTACTAGTTTTTCCATGATGCTGTCTTTTTCATAAGGCTCTAAGCGATCATCACTTAAAATATCGCCGATACCAGGTACTTGGTGATAGACTTCGCGAAGCGTCAATAATTCTTGATAAATTGCTTCAGCTTGGTTCTTTTCAACTGCCAACTCAAACAAAGCCTTGCCGTAGCGTTTACCAACTGTATATTTATCTAGTTTCATTTGCTTTACCTAAACTTTCAATATAAGAATCAATCAATGCTTCATGTGCATCTGGTGTTAATTCTTTATTTAAAATTTTGGCTGCAATTTGAAGAGAAAGATCTGCCACTTCATTTTTTACTGAAGACAATGCTTCTTCACGTTCTTGAGAAATATCTGTCCGAGCTTTTTCGCGTAGGCGAGTAACTTCCGCAGTTGTTTCTTTTAATGTTTTTTGGCGAGTCTGTTCTCCACTTTCTTTCGCGTTTTTAATAATTTCAGCTGCTTCTGATCTGGAAGAAAGTAATTGTTGTTGACGTTCTTTTTCCATTTTCGCTGCTGCTACGCGAGATTGTTCTGCAGAGTCTAAATCGTTGGCAATTTTTTCTTCACGTTGTGTCAAAATATCTACGATTGCTCCCCATGCATATTTCTTTAATAAGAGCATCAAGATTAAAAATGCACCACTGACAACAATCATCGTGCCTAGTGTGGTACTAGGAGCCGTTTCACCGACTACCAATGTAGTAAGTAGCATGAAGTCTCAACTTCCTTTCCTGCAAAAATCGATTTAGCTTCTTCAACTGCTTTATCACCAGCTATTGAAAAGGCTAAAGATAGAAGAAAGCAGTGACGGTCCCGATAATAATCAGCGTCCTGCCTCCAGTTTATTGCTTATCTGAATAAAAGTAATAAAGAAACAACGACACCTAAAATTGGCACAGCTTCGATTAAAGCGACCCCGATAAACATTGTTGTTCTTAATTGACCAGACATTTCTGGTTGACGAGTCATTGACTCGATTGTTTTTGAAATAACTTGTCCGTTACCGATAGCGGCTCCGATAGCTGAACCGAAAATTGCAATTGCTGCTGCGATAAAATTTAATCCTTCCATTGTGTAAAATCCTCCTAAAAGATAATTTTTGTCCTTCGTATTTCTTGATTATTCTTCTGTTTCAATTTTGTGTGACATATAAACCATTGAAAGTGTCACAAAGATAAACGCTTGGATACATCCAATAAAGATTGAGAATGCTACCCAAATCATTTCTAGCGGAATTGCTAGTGGGATAACCCATAATCCGACGCTTGCTACGGTTCCAGCAATTAAGCCCAATAGAACTTCGCCGGCAAAAATGTTTCCGTACAAACGCAAGCCTAATGTTAATAGATTCGTGAATTCTTCCATTAATTTTACCGGTAGTAAGAAACCAACGGGTCTTAAATAACTATTAACTAGATAGCCTTTAAAACCAAAGCGTTTCATACCAAAGAAGTGTGTTAAGACAATCATCATCATCGCTAACGTTAAGGTTACGATTGGATCGGCGGTTGGACTTTTCCAAACGCTGAGATCGTCGCCCACAACGATTTTTGTAACGAGACCCAAGATGTTTGAAACAAGCACAAACATGAAGAGGGTAAACGCCATTAAATGAAAATTGCTCACTTCTTTACGAGGTAAATTGTCTGTAATGATTCCACGAATAAAATCCACTAACCATTCGATGACCGTTTGTTTGCCCTTAGGTCGTAGCTTCATATTTCTCGTACAAGCATAGACAAAGGCGAAAACAATGATACACGTCAACAGCACCATCAAAACAATGGTTCCATCAAACCAAATTGGTCCGATATTGAAGAGTAATTTCTTCTCTTCCAAATCAATTCACCTCTTTTCCAACAATCTTTCAGAAGTTTCATCCTACTCCTGAGTGATAATCCCTGGCAAAGCTATCGTACCACCACTTGTTGATAATTTACAAATAGTTTACTTTTAAAATTTCATGTGTTGAAAATTGGTTGGAAAACCTTTTCCATAAACCAATCTAATGCAGGGTGGTACTGCTTTCCGAAGCGATTAAAAAATGAATCATTTACATTCATTTACTCAACACTTACCAGATTTTACACCTAATCCGAAGAAAGGCAAGCAAATATGCGAAAAAGAATAAATTTACATTTTTAACGTCGGTTATTTTTTAATGTTCGGCTGATTTGTCGGTCAACTTCCTTACGTTTCAAGTCTTCACGCTTGTCGTACTGCTTTTTCCCTTTAGCTAAACCAATCAAAACTTTGGCATAGCCGTCTTTAATATAGACCTTCAAAGGTACTAATGTGATACCTGTATTTTTGGTTTCGCCGATTAACTTATTAATTTGTTTTTTGTGTAATAATAATTTTCTGGTACGTAATGGGTCATGATTAAAAATATTGCCCTGTTCATATGGACTAATATGAACATTATACAAAAAGGCTTCCCCGTTTCGAATTCGTGCAAAACCATCTTTTAAATTGATACGACCATTACGAATAGATTTGATTTCTGTTCCTTGTAAAACAAGACCAGCTTCAACCGTATCAATAATTGAATAATCATGTCTAGCTTTGCGGTTTTGTGCAATTAATTTTCCTTCCCCTTTTGGCATAAGCGACCTCCTCTACTTCTTCTTTTTCCCTTTTTTATTTTTTTGTTTCATTGCTTCTTTATAAAAAGGTTGTTTTTTGCCTTTGCCTTTTTTCTTATTTTTCTTTTTCTTACCATCAAATGATTCATCTTTTTTATTTCTTCGTTGATTATTTGAACGAGTTGAAGAATTGGCTTTACCTTTTTTACGTCCTTTTGGTCCTTCGACTGGTGCGACTTCCTCAGCTGAAATCAATTCAAAATCAACTTCTCTTGTTTCTGGATCAGCTTTTTCAACACGGATTTGAACTTTCTGACCAATTTTCAAAGTCATTCCCGTCCGTTCACCAACTAACGCCATATGATTTTCAATAAAGTGGAAATAATCTTGTTTTAAGTTGTTCACGTGAATTAAGCCTTCTATTGTATTAGGCAGTTCCACAAAGATACCAAATTTTGTGACAGAGCTGATGATCCCGTCATACGTTTCTCCCACTTTATCTACCATAAATTCGGCTTTCTTCATAGCGTCCACTTCACGCTCTGCATCAACTGCGCGACGTTCCATACTTGAACTATGATTGGCAATTTCTGGTAATGCTTCGTTCCATTTTTCTTGATTTTTTTCAGATTGATCTTGGCTATAGCTGCGAATCAAACGATGCACAATTAAATCTGGATAACGACGTATTGGTGAAGTAAAATGCGTATAATATTCAGCGGCCAACCCATAGTGTCCGTAGTTGTCTTCTGAGTATTTCGCTTGTTGCATACTTCTTAGCAACATCGTATTGATAACCACTTCTTCCGGCTTATTTTCAACTTGCTCTAAAACTTTTTGTAAATCTTTCGGTGAAATGTTTTCTTTTGTTCCTTTAACAAGAATGCCAAGTACTGCAGCGAAATCAAAGAAACGTTGCATTTTTTCTTCTTTTGGTTGTTCATGAATCCGATAAATGAATGGCAGTTTTAAGTCATGATAATGACGCGCCACAGTTTCATTGGCTGCCAACATAAAGGATTCAATTAATCGCTCACCCACGCCACGCGTGCGTAAAAGAATATCTTGGGGATGACCATTTTCATCAACTAGGACTTTGGCTTCACGATCTTCAAAAGAAATCGCACCACGGCGCATACGCATCTCTTCTAATATGTGGTGCAGCTCGCCCATCTCTTTAAACATGGGAACTAGCTCTTTGTAGCGTTCTAACGTTTCAGGTTTTTGCTCTTCTAAAATTTCATTGACTGCTGTATAGGTCATTCGCTCCGTTGTTTGGATTACACTTTGGAAAATTTCATGCGAAATAACTTCTCCTTCTGGTGTAATTTCCATCTCACAACTCATGGTTAAACGTGGAACATGTGGGTTTAGCGAACAAATCCCATTTGATAATCGCTGCGGAATCATTGGCACAACTCGGTCTGTCAAATAGACACTTGTGCCGCGTTCATACGCTTCCATATCCAATTGGCTTCCTTCAGTTACATAATAAGAAACATCTGCAATATGCACCCCTAAAAAGAAATTGCCATTTGCTAACTTTTGTACCGTTACTGCATCATCTAAATCTTTCGCATCTTCTCCATCAATCGTCACAATTAACTGATCACGTAAATCCCGACGACCGACTAAATCGCTTTCTGCAATAGTTTCTGGTACTTGGTCCGCTTCAGCCAAAACTTCATCAGGAAATGCTGTGGGAATTCCATGAGCCACCACGATTGATAAAATATCCATTCCTGGATCATTTTTATGACCAATCACTTGTTTGACTAGTCCTTCCATACTCGTTGGATATTCTTGATCTGGATAATAGGTAATTTCAGCAATGACAATGCTGCCATCTACTGGCTTAATCCCTTCAGGTGCAATTGATACAGTATACTGATTCAATTTCTTATCTTTGGGAATCATGTAGCCATACAGTCCCATTTCTGCCATTTCTTCTTCACTATATGCCACAAATTCTCCGACAACTTGGCTCACTGCTCGCTCTTTAATTTCTTTGACTTTACCTTCTGCGCCGCGATCTGAAAAAGGATCCGCATGTTGGATCACGTCGATTAAAACCGTGTCCCCATCCATTGCAAAGTTCGTTGCCTCTTTGGGAATGTAAACATCTGGTTCTTCAGGATCGATGGTCACGAAACCAAAGCCTCGTTCATTTGCACGAAACGTTCCTTCTATTAATAAGTCTTTCATTGGTAACAGGACTTTGCCTTTTTTGTTGAAACTAACTGACTTTTCTCGTTCCATTTGTGCAATGGTTTGCACTAAAATTTTAAAATCTGAACTTTTTTCTAAATTCAAGCCTTGTGCAATTTCTTCCATTGAAAAGCTTTTCTTTTTTTGGCTTTCCATAAAATGTAAAATTTGCTCTTTAATTGTTTGTTTTGTCATTATTTCTCCTCATTCCAAGGTAGTGTTGCTAAAAATTGCACCACATCTTGCTCTAATTGTTTGTGTTCTCCACTCACCGTAATGACATGTCCGCTGTTTGGGTACCATTGTAAGGTCACACGTGCTTGTGTTAGCGCTTGGGCCGTTTGATAGACGCCCATTGGCTCAATCATTTCATCTTTGCCAGCTTGCGCTAAGAAAAGAGGGGTGTGGATTTTGTTTAGTTTGTCAGCCGTCTGACTAGCAATCGTTTCAATCGCTCCTAATTGTTGTTTGACTCGTTGCTCAATCGATTGCAACCGGCTTTGTTGTTCCTCTGCAGGAACTTCTGCGATTTTCATCACGTTTTCTGCGTATAATACAAAATTTTCTGGGACTTTATTTGCGACAGGGTAGATCGGTGAACAGAAAAATCCACCACCAATTAATCCTGTTAATTGTTCCGTTAATGCATGCATACTGAAAATCCCGCCCATTGATAAACCAAAAATGGCAATTTCTTGGTAGCCTCTTTCTCTCAAAAAAGCGACTGCTTCTTGTGTATCTTGCCACCATTGTTCCGTTGTTTGATCTAAAATATCTTCAGGAACTAGCGTGCCATGTCCTGAAAAATTAGGCGAATAGACAGTATAATTTTCTTTTTCTAAACGTCTGCTTAACATCCGTACATCATTACTGCTGCCAGAATAAGCGTGTAATAAAAGGACCGCCCGTTTTCCTTTTTCTGAAAATAACGGCTTCGGTAAATTGATTTTTTTTGCCACTTCGCTCACCTCAGCTTCATTCTATCATATTCTCAAAAGAAAACCTTCCGAAATGATAAGTTTCAAAGACTTTTTCAGAAAGAAAAAGAACAGAAAAATAAGTGTCCGCACTCATCTCTCTGTTCTAAACTTGTCATTTTAAAAGATTACGTACTTATTTTGAAGATAAGAACGCCAAAACAAATAATAAAATCATCCAAATTGCGCCAAGAACTGCTGTTGAGCGTTGCATAACAGCTTCAAAACCGCGCGCTTTTTGCTTCCCAAATAATTTATCTGCACCGCCAGTGAAGGCACTTGCTGCACTGTTTTGTTTGCTTGGTTGCATCATAACAGTAATGACGATTAAAACAGATAAAATGATGACCAACGTTAAGATTAGATTATACATGCGTTAATTCTCCTTTTTATACAAATATGCGAAATTCATCTACTTTAATGTAGCATATTTTATCTGTAAACACCAGTGAAATTTAATGTCTTTCCTTATTTGTCTCTAATAGCAACAGCCGCAAGTAGGAATCAGATTTCTACTTGCGGCTGTTGCTAGCTTCTTTTTTATTTTCTCAATACGTCTCCGTATTCAGGTTTAGTATCAAATTCTTTTTTGGCAAATGGACATAGCGGAATAATTTTTTTATGCTCTTTTCTCGCTTTTTCAACACCGGCTAAAACAAGTTTTTCAGCTAATTTTTGTCCACGATAAGTTGGATCAACAAACGTATGGTCAATAATCATCATGCTTTCACCAGCATCTGACCATGTCATTTCACCAATTTCTTGGTTTTCATCGTTATATAGAGCAAAACGATTGTTTTCTTCTTTAATTTGCATATTCGTTCCCTGCTTTCCGAATATATTTTAGAGCACCACTTGGACATGAATCTACCACAATCATGTCATTTTCAACACTTCCGTTATCTGGAATAATCCATGGTTTCCGACCAACTTCAAAGACTTCTGGATTTCCGCGAACACAATTACCAATATGTTCACAAATATCTTTATTATAAAAGATATCAATTCCTTCCCCAGTATATTTACGGTAGCCTTCTTTTAATAGTTGTTCTTCCGTGACTGGTTGCCCATCTATTTGGTTTCCTTTCATTGCACAATCTCTCCCCTGTAACTTATTAATATTAAAAACGTACCTTTATTTTACCACTAAGCTGGACATTCAGGCAATTAATTGTTCCACCTTACTTGCCAATTCGACGAGCACGCAAAGCAGATAAGATTGACACAGTGTCCACAACTTCTTGTAGCATAGCCCCGATTAGCGCCGGAATGATCCCGGTACTAGCAATTAGCATTAGTAAAACGCAGATAAAAATTCCGATTAATACAGATTGTTTGGCAATTTTCATGGTATCTTGGGCAATTTCGACCGCTTGGCTGACTTTACTTAAGTCATCTTTTAAAATAACAACGTCAGCAGTTTCACTAGCCGCAGTAGCTCCATGAGCGCCCATAGCAATACCTACGTCTGCAGCAGCAAGCGAAGGTGCATCATTTACACCATCCCCTACCATGATGACTGGATGGTTTTCTTTGGGCAATTCTTTTAGAATAGTTAACTTATCTTGTGGTAAACATTCCCCATGTACTTCGGTAATTCCTACTTCTGCAGCAATCGTTTCTGCGACGGATTCTTGATCTCCCGTCAGCATTAAAATTCGTTGAAGATGTAATTGGTGTAATTTTTCCATAGTCTCTTTTGCTTCTGGGCGTACAGTGTCTGTAAAAGTAATTCGGCCTAAATATGTGCCATTACGTGAAATATGAATAGTCGTTTTATCAATTTTTTCAGTTGCTTGAGACTCTTGTGTCACAAAATTCTTTTTACCTACCCGTATCTCAGCACCATCCACAAATGCCTTCACGCCAGCACCAGAAACTTCCGCTAGATCTGTAATATTTTTTAATGGGACATCTTGCTTTCTGGCATAAGCAACAATTGATCTAGCTAAAATATGACTTGATTCTTGTTCCACGCTTGCTGCCAATCCCACTAATTCAGCAGCAGTTATTTCAGCATTGATTGGTTGGAGTTGATCAACAGAAAGTTGTCCTTGCGTAATCGTGCCTGTTTTATCAAACGCAATCGTTTTTGCAGAAGCTAATTTTTCGACCATCGTTCCCGATTTAATAACGACCCCATGACGACTTGAACGACCCATCCCTGCCACTAAAGCAATTGGGGCAGATAGAATTAAAGGACACGGCGAAGCAACAACTAAGACTTCCGCAAAACGTGTCGGACTTTTTGAAACAAACCAAGCAACACCTGCAATTAAGTAGGCAACTAGTGTAAAAGGTACCGCATAGCGGTCTGCTAAACGTACAAAATGAGCTGGACGTGCCGCAGATTCTTTCACTAAGTTCACAATCGTTTGATATTGACTGTCGGCTACAGTTTTTTCAGCAACCATTTTCAAAGAGCCATCACCATTCACGGAACCCGACATTAATTCATCACCAGGATTTTTTTCAATTGGTTTTGATTCTCCTGTTAATGAAGATTCATCGACTGTTGATGTCCCGGTTTTTACCAAGCCATCAACTGGAACTAGTTCCCCTGGTTTTACTACTAATTCATCGCCAACATTGATTTCCTCAACAGAAACATCTTCTAAATTTTCGCCATTCAAGCGATGAGCTTTTTGTGGCGAGTTATCCAATAATGACTTCAGCTCTTGGTTAGCTTTTCCAGCAGCATAGTCTTCTAATGAATCACCACCAGTCAACATAATTAAAATCATCAAACTGGCCCAGTATTCTCCCACAGCTAAGGTTGCAACGATAGCGGTAATCGCTAAAATATCGACACCATATTTTCCTTCACGTAAGGTTTGAATCATTTCCCAGAACATCATTAACGCCATTACAGAACCTGTTATTAAAATAATACCATACGCCCAATTCGGCTGATGTAAAATAAATTCAAATAATAATGCCAAAACTCCTGTTATAATTGTAATCCCCAATTTTGTTACATGCTTCATCTCTTTTTCTCTCCCATCATTCACTTTACATTATTGAGCGTACCTTTTCTGTTTTGAAAAAGAAAGTGAAAACGCCTAAATGAAAACGACTTTCATTATCATAGGATAGTTGCTGTAGCAACGTTTACTTTCTGAAAAGTAGTTATGTAAAAAAAACACAGACCATCGTTCATTCGCCGATGGTCTGTGTTTTTATTTCCAAAAATCATCAAAAATTGTAATGGGTAAATGCCGTTTGTGTTGTCCTTTTTTATACCAGTTTTCAATTGTTTGTTGATCTGTTTCCGAGACTTTTTTGCCTTCCAAATAGTCATCAATGGCATCATACGTGACACCTAAGGCAACTTCATCTGCAACTAACGGTTTGTCATCTTCTAGATCAGCTGTTGGTATTTTTAGATACAAGGCTTCTGGTGCCCCAAGTTCTTTCAGCAAAGCTTTTCCTTGGCGCTTATTTAAACGAAATAACGGTAAAATATCCGCTCCGCCATCGCCATATTTGGTGAAGAAAGCTGTCACATTTTCGGCTGCGTGGTCTGTGCCAATTACTGCGCCAGCATTTTCGCCAGCTACTGCATATTGTGTAATCATACGTTGACGTGCTTTCATGTTCCCTTTATTAAAATCGCTAATTTGAACACCAGCGTTTTCTAGCGAACCAACCATTGCATCCACTGCTGGTTTAATATCCACTCGTAAAGAAACATCTGGCTGGATAAAGGCTAGCGCAGCTTGTGCATCAGCTTCATCTGCTTGCTCACCGTATGGAAGGCGAATCGCAATAAATTGATACGACATATCTCCTGTTTCTTCGCGCATTTCAGTCATCGCTAATTGTGCTAAGCGACCAGCTAATGTTGAATCTTGTCCGCCACTAATTCCCAAGACAAAGGTTTTTAAAAAAGGATGTTTAGTTAAATAAGCTTTCAGAAAATCAATACTTTTACGAACTTCTTCTTTTGGATCAATTGTCGGTAAAACACCTAACTCTTGAATGATTTTTTCTTGAAGTGTTGTCATTTCTAGGCCTCCTTATTCACCGTTTCCGTTAAATGTTTAACGTCTTTACGCACTTTTTCCAATAAATTCATTTTGTGGTTCCAACAATCTGTTGAAAGGTCCACTGGATATTTCTGCGGATTCAAGTCCCGCTTGTATTCTTCCCAAAGTGAATCTAAATTTTCTTTTGCATATTGTTTAATTTCATCTAAAGTTGGTAATTCGTACACACGTTTTCCTTCAACGAAAATATCTTGGAGTACTGGCCGTGCTTCAAAATCACGGACATACTTATTAATAAAGGTATGAACGGGATGGAACATATAAATTTCTTCTTCTTGGCGAGGATCTTCGTTCCAAAGTGTCACATAGTCCCCTTCTGACTTTTTATCAGATTTACGTGTAATACGCCAAACTTGTTTTTTTCCTGGTGTTGTCACTTTTTCAGCATTGCTAGATAGTTTAATGGTATCTTTCATTTGACCATCTTCACCTTCAATTGAAACTAATTTAAACACCGCTCCTAAAGCCGGTTGATCATAGGCCGTAATCAGCTTGGTACCCACGCCCCATACATCAATTTTTGATTTTTGCATTTTTAGATTCAAAATCGTATTTTCATCTAAATCGTTCGATGCATAAATTTTTGCTTCAGTAAAGCCTGCTTCGTCCAGTTGTTCACGAACTCGTTTAGAAATATAAGCCATATCGCCACTATCAATCCGCACGCCTAGGAAATTAATTTTATCACCCATTTCTCGAGCTACTCGAATTGCGCTTGGCACTCCCGCTTTCAAAGTATCATACGTATCAACAAGAAAAACGCAATCCCGATGTGTTTTGGCATACGCCATGAATGCTTCATAATCATTTCCATACGACTGAACCAATGAATGGGCATGAGTCCCACTAACCGGAATACCAAAAATTTTACCAGCACGAACATTACTTGTCGCGTCCGCCCCACCAATATAGGCGGCTCTTGTGCCCCAAATGGCAGCATCTAATTCTTGTGCCCGGCGTGTTCCAAATTCCAATAAAGGATCATCGCCTATCACGGATTTAATTCGAGCCGCTTTTGTCGCAATTAATGTTTGGAAATTCACCATATTTAGCAAGGCAGTTTCTACCAATTGACATTGTGCCAAAGGACCTTCAATTTGAATTAACGGTTCGTTATTAAAAACCAAATCCCCTTCTAAAGCAGAGCGTACAGTACATTTAAATTCAAAATTTGCTAAATACGTCAAGAAATCTTCTGGATATTCTTCAACTTCTCGGAGATATGCAATATCAGATTCTGTAAACGTTAAATTTTCGAGATAATTGACTAAACGTTCTAAACCTGCAAAAATTGCGTAGCCATGATTAAAGGGCATCTCTCTAAAGTAACATTCAAAAACAGCATGTAAATCTGCTCTCCCTAATTCCCAGTATGTTTGCATCATATTGATTTGATACATATCTGTATGCAATGTCAAACTATCATCTGCATATGTATAGTCCATCGTTTTCTACCTCTATTCTTTGTATTAAAAACTTGTTTATATTATAACAAAAAAATTTTTTTTAGCCTAAAATCTGCTTAGACCTCTTTTTCTTTAAAAATGAAAAATTTACTGAAGAAATAATTTAAAATCACTACTACAACTTGTGTAATCATTTTCGCCCAAAACGATGAAAAATGAATGCCATCAATTAGGAGAATCATTAAACCCATATCAGCCACAAAAGATAAAATTCGGTACCAATAAAATAAGCCCATTTCTTTAAAAAAACCAGCTATGCTTTCATGCTTACTTGCGAATACCCAATATTTATTCGTGAAAAAGGCAAATAGAACAGATAAAAACCAACTAATTGTGTTACTTATCTTGTAATCCAACCCTAACACATTTTGACAAACAAAAAACACAACTAAGTTGACGACAGTCGTTGCACCACCAAAAAATAAATAAGCCAGTACTTCTCGGTATTTACGAAATAATTCTTTCAATTTTCACGCATCCTTTCAACTAATCATTTTATCAAACTTCGGCAAGAAAACCTATCTATTTTGTGTAAAGACACAATTCTCTTGCTAATTTTACTATTTATTAAGTATTTATGAAAAACATAATAAGAGTAGAGGATAAGTTCATTCATGAATGAACTTATCCTCTACTCTTACTCTAATAATATATTGACTCCATCGACCGATAAGTTAAATCAGCATTAGTCCTTTAGCTTAGGAAGTGCTATCGTTTGTCCTTCGGTTAATACAGAATACGTTAAGTCATTTGCCTGCTTGAGGGCGGTTAAGGAATAGCCCGTTTTTTTAGCAATTTTTGCGAGTGTCTCTCCTCTTTTTACTTCATAATACTCAGTAGACTCTGTTTTTGAATCATTCGCTTTACCATTTGATTGCTCTGCTGTCTTCAAAGCATTAGTCACCGATTTACTGATTATTAGTGATTGAAGTAACGCTTGTTCTTTCGGTTCTAGAGAAGTCGCCGCTGTTTGCTGAGGAATTGTGATCTTTTGGCCAATATAAAACATTTCTTTAGTCTTTGAATTTTGTTTTAAGATGGCTGTTGCTGACACACCAAACGTCTGGCTAATGGTGGCGAGAGAATCTCCTTTGCTTACTTCATAGACGACTGCTTCTTTTTTTAGCTGTGCCTTGACTGCTTCCTTATCAAACGAAGGTTTCTTTTCTTCTGCCAAATTAGTCACTACTGGTTTCTTCTTTTCTTGATCGTATTTAGTTAATTGATAGGTTTCAATCAACGCATTTAATTTTTTATCGTAATATGTATCCGTTGCATAACGACCTGTTAAAAATTTTGTTGCCTGCTGATAATTCGTCGTGTTTGCTTTCAAAATGCCGTGATAAAACGTTGGATTACCCGCCAGCCCATTGATGATTAATTTACTATAGTCTGTTAATGACTCTTTATAGGAAGGATACTGACGAAAATCGGCATGAATGGTGGTCATCTTCCCTTTACCATCATCTTCTTGTGTGGGAAAGCTGACACTTTGACCTTGATAAGCGCCTTTAATGCCAAACAAATTATAATTAGGCGGCGCTGCTAACGCACTATTGCCCGAGCCACTTTCTAAAATAGCTTGAGCTATCATGACAGAAGCGTATAGCTCATGTCGCTGACCAATAACTCGTGCTTCTTCACCGATTTTTCTAATAAACTCAGAAGTAGAAGCATTCTCTTGGACAACAAAATTTGCCTCGGCTTGTTGTTGAATTCCTGCTTGCTTTTCCTTTTCTTGACTATTGTTCATCTCTGAATGTGCTAATGGCTCTTTGGTCTTTTCAGTTAATGTAGAATTTTGTGGTTCCTGATTATGAGGCGGCTTTTCAGTGAGTGCTTTACGCTCTTCAGACGCTGGTTGCTCACTTTGTAACGATTCGGTTGGTTTAGTACTAGCAATTGTCTTTTCTTGTGGCGGTAAACTATTTTCAGATTCTGAAGGTTCCACATTATTTTCCTGATGGTCACTGCTGTCATTTTGTGTTGAACTTTCTTGTTGTTCAGACGAACTTATTATTGTTTCGTTCAGCGTTGAAGAAGTAAGGGTTCCTTGGTCTTGATTGGCTTGGTCCGCTCTTTTTTCTTCCAGCGATAGCTGTCGACTTTCGTCCCTCGTTTCGGTCTCCTCTTGAGCGATTAATGGTTCTGAATTGTAGTAACTGGCGCCCGCATAAGCCCCTAAGACTCCAAGACATACCAACTTCAAATATCTTGCCTTTCTTTTTTTCATCGCATTTCTCCTTCATTTACCTCTTTATTTCTGCTAATAATTGCTCTATCTGTTGGTACATTCCTGTTGATTCATTCTTGATTGTCAGCATTTGTTCACAATAAGCTTGGTACTCTCTTGCCACTTGCTTCATGCGTGTTAAAGTTGCTAAACGTTGTTCCATCTCTTCATGAACTGTTGCAACTTGTTGGTTAGCTTGGGCAATTGTTTCTTTTGCTTGACGTTTGGCTTCTAATAAGACTTCGCCAATTTCTTTTTGAGAAAGCGTAACGGCTGTGTCTAAATTCTCTTCACTGGTCTGTCTCTGTTGCATCTTTTCTTCAGACAATTGTTTCTGTAAAGAAGTGATAGTTGCTTCTTTATCACTTAACGTTTCTTTAACATCTTTAAGTTGAACATCTTTTTCGACTACTTGTTTTTGTAATGCTTCCACTTCATTGGTTTGCATTAATAATTGCTCCGTTAGTTTTTTTATGGATTGCTGATATAGTTGATTTTCTTCTTCTAGTTTTTCAGCAAAAGAAAACGATTCTTCCGACAGTTCAGTCGGCACTTCTTGCTTGACCTGCTTAACTTTTGCAGCTTGCTCTTTTGCATAAACGACCTCGTCATCAAAGATTGCTTCCTCTGTTACCTTTGGTTGTGCTTTCCCCGATTGTTCATTTTCAAAATCCGGCATCTTCTCATACTCCTCATCTTCATTGTTTTTAGTCAAAAATTGCCACATTTGTTTCTCCTCCTTCGTACCTTTTACACCGTTAACATATAGCCTTTTGAGCGAATTGTTTTGATATATTGTGGTTTGTTCACATCTTGTTCAATTTTTTTACGCAAATGGAAAATCACATTAGCGACACGATATTTTCGTTCATTCGCAGTATCTTTCCAGACATTTTTGTAGAGTTCTTCATATGTAATTGTTTGTCCTGCGTGTTTGTATAAATACTCTATTGTGAAAAATTCCAATTTTGTTAAAAGAATTTCTTCTCCATTTCCCAAGCAAACACTCAAATTTGGCGCAATTAAATACAATCTCTCAGAAAGATTCTTAGTAACTGTTTGTTCCTCGTTTGCACTAACTAATTTAGGATAAAAACGTCTTTTTACACGTTGCAATAAATTACTCATGCTTAACACGCATTCTTGGCGATCATAAGAATGATCAAAAACGCCATCTGCGCCTAATTGTAAATAAATAATTCGATTGACTTTACTAATTGCTTCTGTCCGAGAAAATAACCAAATTGGCAAGTCTGACTGCTTGCGAATTGTCATTAATAACTCACAACAAGTATTTACTTGCTGGTGATCAGTAACTTCAATCACTAATCCATCAATATGGTGCAAATGAAGAAGTATATTTGTTCCTTGGATGATCTGACATTCTACTTGATTACTAACAAACCAATTTTGACAGTATTCTTTTGTTTCAATTGTCAAAGGGACGACACCAATTGTATATTTTTCCATTTTTTTACCTCAATCTTCCTAATATTCTCCTTCAAAATATAATAATTTTTATTTATATTCTATTAATAAATAAAAATCACCAACTACTAATTTTTCAAAAAATGATTGTTATTACTAAATTTTATCGAATAAAAACAAGGCTGTCTAGCTAAAACGAGGCCTTTAAATTATCATCTTTTTTGTTAAATGAGTAAATATTTGAGAAAACACTACAAGTAAAGATATTATTTAGATTATTTATTCTTTATGTAAAAAAAGCTTACGATTTTTCAATCGTAAGCTTTTAGAATACTTTTTTATTTTTACATCATACCGCCCATGCCCATTGATGGATCCATCATAGGAGCTGGTGCAGCTGGTTCTGGTTTGTCTGCAACAACTGCTTCGGTTGTTAATAATAAAGCTGACACAGAAGCTGCATTTTGTAAGGCAGAACGAGTTACTTTTGTTGGGTCAACAATACCGGCTTCAACCATGTTTACCCATTCACCGTTAGCTGCATTGAATCCGATACCTAAGTCAACATTTTTTAGTTTGTCAACAATCACTGATCCTTCATAACCAGCATTTTCAGCGATTTGACGGATTGGTTCTTCTAATGCACGAACGACAATCTTGATCCCTGTTGCCACATCGCCTTCAGCTTCCAGCGCAGCGACTTTACCAATTACATTGACAAGTGCGGTACCACCACCAGAAACCATGCCTTCTTCTACAGCGGCACGTGTTGCGTTTAACGCATCTTCAATTCGTAATTTTAATTCTTTTAATTCTGTTTCAGTTGCAGCACCGACTTTAACGACAGCAACCCCGCCAGCTAATTTAGCTAAACGTTCTTGTAATTTTTCACGATCAAAATCAGACGTTGTTTCGCCGATTTGGTTTTTAATTAAATGAACGCGGGCATCAATGGCTTCTTTTGAACCAGCACCTTCAACAATTGTTGTGTTATCTTTGTCGACAACTACTTTGCTAGCATTTCCTAAGTTTTCAATGGTTGTGTCTTTTAACTCTAACCCTAAGTCGTCAGTGATTACTGTACCACCTGTTAAAATAGCAATATCTTCAAGCATCGCTTTGCGGCGGTCACCAAATCCTGGCGCTTTTACTGCGACAACATTAAATGTACCACGGATTTTGTTCAATACTAATGTTGGTAGAGCTTCTCCATCAACATCATCCGCAATGATCAATAGTGGACGGCTTTGTTGTAGAATTTGTTCTAATAAAGGTAAGATATCTTGAATATTTGAGATTTTTTTGTCGGTAATTAAGATATATGGATTTTCTAAAACAGCTTCCATTTTATCGTTGTCAGTAACCATGTATTGAGATAAATAACCGCGGTCGAATTGCATTCCTTCAACCACATCTAATTCTGTTTCAATCCCTTTTGATTCTTCAATGGTAATTACGCCGTCGTTACCAACTTTTTCCATTGCATCGGCAATTAATTGGCCGACTTTTTCAGAACCTGATGAAACAGCAGCGACTTGTGCAATCGCTTCTTTTGAATCAACTACAGATGAAATATTGTGTAATTCTTCTACTGCTGTTTTTGTTGCTAATTCAATCCCACGACGAATACCTAATGGGTTAGCTCCAGCAGTTACGTTTTTTAAGCCTTCACGAACAATGGCTTGTGTCAAAACAGTCGCTGTTGTTGTTCCGTCACCAGCAATATCATTCGTTTTAGAAGCAACTTCTGAAACTAATTTTGCGCCCATGTTTTCAAAATGATCTTCTAATTCAATTTCCTTAGCAATTGTTACCCCATCGTTAGTAATCAATGGTGAACCAAATGATTTTTCTAAAACAACGTTACGACCTTTAGGGCCTAATGTCACTTTCACTGTATCTGCTAATACATCTACTCCGCGTAGCATTGCTGCACGTGCATCTTCTGCAAATTTAATCTCTTTTGCCATGATTTCTTCACCTCATAATTTTTTTCTTCTATTATATTATTCTGTAAAAGTTGTTTATTATTCAACAGTGGCAATAATGTCTTTGGCTGATACAATTAAGTATTCTACGCCTTCGTATTTCACTTCTGTTCCTGAATATTTTTCAAACATTACTGTGTCACCAATTTTTACTTCCATCGGAACTTTTGTGCCATTTTCAAGCACACGACCTTCACCTACTGCGATAACTTCACCTGTTTGTGGTTTTTCTTTTGCAACGGATGCAAGAACAATTCCTCCAACAGTTTTTTCTTCTTCTTTCGCGACTCTAATTACGACGCGATCGCCTAATGGTTTTAACACAATAAATCCCTCCAAATAAAAAGTTTTCGCTTATTTTAGCACTCGGTACACAAGAGTGCTAACTCACACTATTTATAATACTCATTTCACTCTAAAAATGCAAGTCTTTTCTCTCTTTTTCTTGTCAATTATAAGATACGCATTTTTTATTGCGTATTCTTTTTTTCATGGAATGTTTTTCCAATCCTTTAATTCATGGTAAAATAAATTGACTACGATTGGAGGCGAATAAAATGAAACAACGTTTACTTACAGCACTAATAGCAACATTCGTTTATTTTGTGATAGCGAATTTAGGAAATCTTGTTTTCAGTGTCACAGAAGGAATTGTTTCGACACTTTGGGAATCTCTTTTCTTTTTCTTATTCGTTTTTCTTTTATTAGGATATCGCAATAATCGTAAAAAATAATTATAGAAAGGATTAACCATGACCTTAAGAAAATCAAGTTTATTTATTTTAGTCACATACATTATCGCTTTTTTCGGGCCGTTACTTTTTTCGGGTATTTCCCCCAATGCAGCGATTAATGTGACAACTGCTCTCTACATTATTGGCGCCCTTGTAATGATTGGCATCTTTTTAAAAACCACAGAACCTTCTCCTTTAGAGGAAACCGCAACCTTGAAATCACCTATTTTTATTTTTTTACTAGGTGTTAGTGGGATTTTCATTGCCATGCTGATTCAAGGGGTTACTTTTGCCATTGAAGTAGCCATCACAGGAGAACAAGCTACTTCTCAAAATACGCAAGCTATTGTAGCGGTAATTTTGGCAAATCCTTTATTTATTTTGGCAACTACTATCGGTGGTCCGATTATGGAAGAATTCGTCTTTCGTTATGCATTTATCCATTTAATCCAGCCTTTTACAAATTTCTGGATTGCGGCTACTGTTAGTTCGGCGATTTTTTCACTCGCACATGCCGATGGTCACTTTTTTGTTTATTTCTTTATGGGATTTTTCTTTGCTCTTTTGTACAAGCAAACTGGAAAAATTTGGACCTCAATTATTGCCCATTGTGGCATGAATACGATTGTGATTATTGTTCAACTACTTTTGCATAATGGTGCAATTCAATAAGAAAAGGGCCTTCGTCTAAACGACTAGGCCCTTTTCTTTTGCTTATTCTTCTTCGTCAATCAATTCGTTGTCATGATGTAAGAAATAAATTAATGTTTGTAATTCGTTGGTTAAGTCAACATTTTGAATTAATACTTCAGGTGGCGCTACTAAACGCGCAGCTGTAAAGTTTAGAATTCCTTTAACCCCTGCTTCGGCAAGTTTGTTTACAACTTCTTGCGCTTTGCGAGCTGGAATAGTTAAAATAGCTACTTCGATTTGTTGAACACGAATTTGTTCCATCATATCTTCCATTGGATAAACCGGAATACCGTCAACAATGCGTCCCACAATATCTTCATTCACATCAAATGCGCAACTTACACGAATACTGTTGCTTTGATGGAATTTGTACTTTAATAAAGCACTTCCTAAATTACCAACCCCGATTAATGCGACATTGGTTAACTCATCTTCATTCAATGTTTTTGCAAAAAAGTTCATTAAGTTTTCAACATCATAGCCGTACCCACGTTTACCTAATTCACCAAAATATGAAAAGTCACGACGAATAGTCGCACTGTCTACTTGTACCGCTTCACTTAATTCAGTTGATGAGACTTTATTTTTTCCTGTATCATGTAACATTCTTAAGTAGCGATAATATAAAGGAAGGCGTCGCGCCGTTGCTTTTGGAATAACTTGATCTTTCACAATTGGACCTCCAATACTTTCACTTAAATCTTATCCATTAACATAATAGCAGTTTTTCACAATAAAAAGCAATTCTATGGCTCAAAAATAGCATTTTTCTTCAAAAGTTTGTGATAAAAGGTATAAACCTTCACAAAGCATTTTTTGATACGTGCTATTTTAGCAGATTTTATGCTACACTAAGGGCAATGAATTTAGAAATGAGGACTACTGATGATTTTATTACAAGCAAATCAAGTTGCCCGGCATTTTGGCTCGGAAACATTGTTTGAAAACATACATTTAGAAATTGCAACAAAAAGTCGGATTGCCTTAGTTGGTCGTAATGGTGCTGGAAAATCGACTTTTTTAAAAATCATTGCAGGCATTGATGCTCCCGATAGCGGAACCATTGCCAAAAATAAAACTGCTACGTTAGGTTATTTAGCTCAAAATACCGGCTTAGAATCAGATAAAACCGTTTGGGAAGAAATGACAAAAGCCTTTGCTGACATCCTAGAAATGGAACGGCGTATGCGAGAATTAGAAACCAAAATTAGTGAAATGGAGCCAACCACTTCCGTTTATGAAGGAATTTTAAAAGAGTACGATCAATTGCAACATACGTTTTCTGAAAAAAATGGCTACGGCTATGAAAATGAAATTCGCTCAGTCCTTCACGGCTTTGGCTTTGATGAATCCTTTTACACGAAAGATATTCAAACCTTATCTGGTGGTCAAAAAACCCGGCTTGCATTAGCGAGAATGCTTTTACAAAAACCAGATATTTTAATTCTGGACGAGCCTACAAACCACTTAGATATCGAGACGCTTTCTTGGCTGGAATCTTATTTGCCAAGCTATGCCGGCGCCCTATTGATTGTTTCCCACGATCGTTATTTTTTAGATAAGGTAGTTAATGAAGTTTATGAACTGAGTCGCAAAAAAATGACTCACTACAAAGGAAACTATTCCAAATACTTAGAGTTAAAAGCAGAACAATTAGCCAGTGAATGGAAAGCGTATGAAAAGCAACAAGAAGAAATCAATAAGTTAGAAGATTTCGTTGCCAAAAATCTGGTTCGTGCATCTACAACAAAACGTGCACAAAGTCGCCGAAAAGTATTAGAAAAAATGGACCGTTTAGACCGACCTCAAGGAGATGAAAAATCGGCGCATTTTCTTTTCGATAGTGAAAAAGTCTCGGGAAATGTTGTTTTACAAGTCGAAGATGCCGCCATTGGTTACGACCCAGAACATATTTTATCCGAACCTATTCACTTGGATATTCGTCGCAAAGAAGCCATTGCCTTAGTCGGACCGAACGGAATTGGTAAATCCACTCTCTTGAAATCAATTATTGACCGCATTCCTTTCATTAAAGGAAGTAAAACTTTTGGCACCAATGTTTCTGTAGGTTACTATGACCAAGAGCAAGCCAATTTACATGGCAATAAAACGGTCTTAGCGGAATTATGGGATGAACACCCAACCACACCTGAAAAAGAGATTCGAAGTATTTTAGGCGGCTTTCTCTTCAGTGGAGATGATGTTGAAAAAACGATTCCTTTATTAAGCGGTGGCGAAAAAGCCCGTGTGGCATTAGCAAAATTAGCGATGGATCGTGACAATTTCTTGATTCTCGATGAGCCAACCAACCACTTGGATATCGATAATAAAGAAGTTTTAGAAAATGCGCTGATTGATTATGAAGGAACCATCCTCTTCGTTTCCCATGACCGTTACTTTATCAATCGAATTGCAACAAAAGTTGTTGAGCTTTCTGAAAAAGGCAGCAAACTTTATTTAGGCGACTATGATTATTATTTGGAAAAGAAACAAGAGGAAGAAGAAATCGCTGCCCTCTTAGCTAATGAAGAAGCGGCGAAAAAAACCGAACCAGTTACAGCCAAAAATACCTTTTATCAAAACAAGGAGCAACAAAAATTACTTCGTACTTTGCAGAGAAAAATAACACAAGTCGAAGAAAATCTTGCTCAGTTAGATACGACAATTGCACAATTAGAAGCACAAATGAGTCAACCAGACATTCTAGAAAATCATGTTGAATTGCTGGCTTTAAACCAACAATTAGATGACGCTCGTCAGCAACAAGATGAACTACTTGAGCAATGGGAAAATTTCAGTTTAGAATTAGAAGAAATGGAAAATAACAATTAACGGAGGGATTCACTATGGCTTCCAAAAAAATCAGTTTAACGAAGCCCAAATATCAACAAATCGCCGTTGATGTTGCGGAAAAAATTGCAGAAGGCAAATTACATGTCGGAGATAAAATCCATGCCCGTTCCACCCTAGCTAACCAATACCAAGTGTCGCCAGAAACAGCCCGCAAAGCCATTATCGTTTTAGTTGATTTAGAAATCGTTAAAGCCAAACACGGTAGCGGCTTCTATGTGGCATCAAAAGAAAAAGCGCAGGACTTTGTGACACAATATCAAGACGTTCAAACGATTGCTGAAATTAAAGAAGAATTGCTAGATAGCGTAGCGAAACAAAAAGAAGAACTTACTCATTTTTCTAGCATTCTAGATACTCTTGTTGAACAAACAAAGCGTTTTGATTCTTTCAATCCAATGAATCCTTATTCATTAGTTTTAACAGAAGACGCTGCTTATCTTGAGGCGACGATTAGCGAAATGAATTTCTGGCAAAACACTTCGGCAACGATTATCGCCATCAAACACAAAGAAGAGCTTCTGGTCTCACCTGGTCCATATGCAAAGATTTCTTTGAACGACACACTTTATTTTGTTGGACATGACGAATCAACCTTACAACGTGTCCAAAATTTCTTTTATCCTTAAACAAAAAAGTGACTACTTATCTTGCGGTAAATAGTCACTTTTTTTATTTATTATTTCTATTTTTCATAAAAAACCACTATAAAACCTAGTTAAAATACTGTTTTTCTTCATTTTTAGAAAGATTTTCATCTAATTTGACAAAGTGACAACTTTATAGTAATCTGATGTAGTCACTTTTTTTAATGAGGAGGAACAATGATTTGCCAAAAGTAAAAGTAAATCACCTTACCAAGATCTTTGGTAAGAAAACCAAACCGGCACTTGAAATGATTCGTGCCAACAAAAGCAAAACAGAAATTTTAGAAAAAACGGGTGCCACAGTCGGTGTTTATGATGTAAATTTCGAAGTTGAAGAAGGCGAAATTTTCGTTATTATGGGGTTATCAGGAAGTGGGAAATCAACATTAATTCGTTTATTAAATCGTTTGATTGAACCAACTTCAGGAAATATTTATATTGATGGACAAGATATTTCTTCTTTAGATAAAGAAGGATTACGTGAAGTACGTCGAAATAAAATGAGCATGGTTTTCCAAAACTTTGGTCTTTTCCCCCATCGAACTATCTTAGAAAATACGGAATATGGTTTAGAAATTCGTGGTGTTCCTAAAGAAGAACGCCAAGCAAAAGCTGAAAAAGCCTTAGAAAATTCTAGCTTAATTGCTTTTAAAGACCAATTACCAAGTCAATTATCTGGTGGGATGCAACAACGTGTCGGCCTTGCTCGTGCCTTGGCTAACGATCCGGAAATTTTATTAATGGACGAAGCATTCTCTGCTCTTGATCCGTTAATTCGTCGTGAAATGCAAGACGAACTATTAGATTTACAAGAAAATGTCAAAAAAACCATTATCTTTATCACACATGATTTGAATGAAGCTTTACGAATCGGCGACCGGATTGCCTTGATGAAAGATGGTCAAATTATGCAAATTGGGACTGGAGAAGAAATTTTAACCAACCCAGCCAACGAATATGTGCGAACCTTCGTGGAAGATGTGGATCGTTCAAAAGTCTTAACTGCCCAAAATATTATGGTACCTGCTTTAACTACTAACATTGAAATTGATGGCCCAACTGTTGCTTTAAAACGGATGCGTCAAGAAGAAGTGAGTATGTTACTTGCCGTGGATAAAAAACGCCAACTAAAAGGCGTTGTACGCGCAGAAAAAGCTTTAGAAGCGCGTAAAAACGGGACTTCTCTTGTAGAATGTGTGGATCCAGAAATTCAAACAATCGACAAAGATATGTTAGTGAATGATATTTTCCCACTGATTTATGATGCACAAACACCTCTTGCCGTGACTGATAACGGCAAACTATTAGGCGTGGTCATCCGTGGTAGCGTACTTGAAGCACTTGCAGAAACAGAGGTGAACGAACATGAATAAGTATCAATTACCTGTCGCATCTTGGGTTGAAAGTTTTACTGATTGGTTAACTTCAACATTTGCTGGATTATTCAGCTTTTTACAAACAATTGGTCAAAGTGTAATGGACAACATTACTGCATTACTAACAGCCGTACCACCACTTGTGCTGATTGTGCTATTAACGATTGCTGCTTTCTTTATTTCTAATAAAAAAATCGGCTTAAGTTTATTCACGTTTATCGGCTTAATGTTTATCTATAATCAAAACTTATGGAACGATTTAATGAGTACCGTTACGTTAGTTTTACTTTCTAGTGTTATTTCCATTATCATTGGTGTGCCACTAGGGATTTTAATGGCGAAAAGCGAAAAAGCCAAAAGTATCATTACACCGATTTTGGACTTCATGCAAACAATGCCTGGTTTCGTTTACTTGATTCCAGCCGTTGCATTCTTTGGAATTGGTATGGTTCCTGGGGTCTTCGCCTCTGTTATCTTCGCTTTACCACCAACCGTGCGCTTTACGAACTTAGGAATTCGACAAGTGCCAAATGAACTTGTTGAAGCAGCTGATTCTTACGGTAGTACTGGCTGGCAAAAATTATTCAAATTAGAATTACCTTTAGCCAAAAACACGATTATGGCTGGTGTTAACCAAACAACCATGCTAGCTCTATCAATGGTAGTTATTGCTTCAATGATTGGTGCGCCTGGATTAGGACGTGGCGTCCTTTCTGCTTTACAACGTGCGCAAGTCGGGAACGGTTTCGTAAATGGTGTGGCTTTAGTTATTTTAGCGATTATCATTGACCGTTTTACTCAACATTTAAATAATAAAAAAGCAGCCCCTAAAGCAGCTGGTGCCACCTCTAAAAAGAAAAAATACGGGATTATTGCAGCGGTTGTTGTAATTGTCGCTGGCTTAGTTGGTGCTTCAATTTTTACAACAACAAATGATAAGCAAATTTCCCTTTCTTATGTGGAATGGGATACCGAAGTAGCCTCCACACATGTGGTTGCCGAAGTCTTAAAAGATATGGGGTATGATGTTAAAACGACTCCTTTAGATAACGCAATTATGTGGGAATCTGTAGCTAAAGGTGAAACAGATGCCATGGTTGGTGCGTGGCTGCCAGGAACACACGCAGAGCAATATAAACAATATAAAGATAAATTAGACGACCTTGGTGAAAACCTTAAAGGTGCGAAGCTAGGAATTGTCGTCCCTTCTTATATGGATGTTGATTCTATCGAAGATTTATCTGATCAAGCTGGGAAAAAGATTACTGGAATTGAACCTGGGGCTGGTGTTGTTGCAGCAGCAGAGAAAACTAAAGAAGCTTATCCTAATTTGAAAGATTGGTCTGTTGAAACTTCTTCATCAGGTGCCATGACTGTCGCCTTAGGACAAGCAATTAAAAACAACGAAGACATCGTTATTACTGGCTGGTCTCCTCACTGGATGTTTGCAAAATATGATTTAAAATATTTAGCTGATCCAAAAGGCACTATGGGCGGCGAAGAAGCGATTCACACAATGGCTCGCCAAGGCCTAAAAGAAGATCAACCAGAAGCTTACAAAGTGTTAGATAATTTCCATTGGACCACTAAGGATATGGAATCTGTCATGTTAGAAATTAACGAAGGCAAAGACCCACAAGAAGCTGCACGTGATTGGGTTGATTCACATAAAGACCAAGTAGCAGAATGGAAAAAATAATTCTTAACAAATGACTTCCCCGTCTATTAAAAGAGGGCGTTGAACAAATTGTTCAACGCCCTCTTTTTTCGCAAAAAAAAACCACTCAGTTGGGTAGACTGAGTGGAAAGGAGTTATTTTTACTTGAGGAGTAAAAATGAAAAGTGTTTATGTTGGGTGTTTTGTTGGTATGCTTATATATTAACGAGAACCTGTGAATAATTTGTGACGAAAACCTTGGAAATTTGCTACGAATTACTTAAAAAAGTTTAAATGTGTCTCACCCTAGTTAATCAATACAGCGATTATTTCTTTTTAGCATTTTGGATGGCTTTAAATAATGTTGAAAATTGTCCTTTGAAAGACATCACATCATCAAAGATATCAACACCATCGTTTAACATTTTGACGGTAACCCAGCCAAGCGCTTCCGTAATTGCTACCGCAACTGAAGCATTGACCATGCCACCAGTCACAGTTCCGACAACAGGAATCACTTTTAGAATATTTCCGACTGCGCTCTTACCTAAACTAACCACTACTAATTCTTTGGTTAAACTTTTCCCTAAGCTTTCAGACCAAGACTGACCAAAAATTTTATGCAGCCGTGACATCATAGTTAATTGAACAGGTACCAGTAAAAAAGCATCCGAAAATGGAATTGGTGAAAACCCAATAATTGCTGCTGACAATGCAGCAAAATGAATCGTTTGATGACTTTTCTTTTTCACGTCAGGTGAAACACCAGCCAAAAATTCATCAAATACTTTGTCGAGTTGTGTTTGACTGTTCGTCACTAATTGTTCTGCTTTACCTTTAGAAGTTGCGAAAGCATTCATTATAGCCGTAGACGTTTTTTGTGGAAATTTTTTCAAGACATCTTGAAAAAAAGAACGAAATTCTGGGTCTTCGATTTCTTCATTCAATTGCTTAGTTTCTTGTTCTGCTAATTCTTGTTTTTCAATCTCTTCAAAAAGTTCTTGTTTCTTTTTGTTTTTATGTTTTTTTCTTCTCATCTCATTAACTCCCTTATCTATCAATATGTAGAAACAAAGTATAGCATAGCCCCTGATTGATTCTCTTTTAGATGATTTGAAAAGCCAGAACTTATCTGTTTTTTAAACAAATAGAAATGTTCCAGCTTTTCTCAAAAAATCAGCTATTTTGTTTGTTCTTCACCGCAATAGACCGTCAAGTGTTTAGGCAAAATTTCCAGCGTAATTGGCAAAGCAGCTCCTTCATCACCATCCACATTAGTGGTTAATTCTTCTTGGTTTTCTAAGGAGATTGTTCCTTCTTTAAAGGTTAGGTAAACTAAATTATCAGTGGACTGGTCGACGCCTTTTAACAAATCTGGGACTGCTTTTACTGCATCCCACAATGATTGATCTTTTAAATAAACTAAATGAAGTTTGCCATCATCCACTTGGGCCTCTGGTAATAATGTTTCAAACCCACCGATTGAATTCGTTAAGCCAACTAAAACGGTACTACTTTCAATGGTTTGTTCTTTTTGATCCAAGCTTAAATGAAAAGGATACGTTTGAGCATTCGCTAAATGTTTGGCACCTGAAATAAAATAAGCGAGTTTTCCTAACTTCGTTTTTTGTTCAACGTCCACGTCGTTAATTGACTCTGGAATCGTCCCAATCGCAACGACATTCATAAAGTAGTCGTCATTGATTTTCCCCACATCTAAAGCACTGGTTTTTTCTAAATTTAATTGTTGAATCGCTTCTTCAGGGTCCATCGGTAAATTCAAGGCTCGCGCTAAATCGTTCACCGTTCCTAAAGGAAAAAAGCCAAATTTTGGGCGGTAAGCTTGTTCTGCCAACCCGCTAATTCCTTCATTAACGGTTCCATCTCCCCCCATTACGAAAACACTGTCGAAGTGACTTTCCGCAGCTTCACGGGCAAATTGTTCTGCATCGCCGCCTTTTTCTGTTTGTTTCACTACAACTTCATCAAATAACTGCTTTAATTTTTCTTCTGCTAACGTTTCAAATTCTTTGGCTTTTTCACCACCAGAACTGGGGTTAACAATTAAAACTGCTTTTTTCACTGGCACCACTCCTCATTGATAACTAAATCGTTTGATTCCTTACAATTATTATAAAAGATATTTTTGATTCTGGCGAAAAATATGCTGACACTTGCTTAACAAACAAGCATTCCTGCTCCTCACTACTTTTCAAAACGTTCTTTAAAGCAATAGGCAAAATAATAGAACAATTTCCAAAAGTCTTGCCAAACTTTTGGATCCATCCCCGTCAATTCATGAATTCGTTTCAAACGGTAATTCAATGTATTTCGATGGATATGTAATACTTGTGATGTTTCATTGATGTTTAAGTTATGATTGGCGAAAAAAATAACGGTTTCATAGTATTCATCATAAATCGTCTGGATGGTTTCAAAAAAATCCAATTCAATATGAAAAGGAAAATTAAAAATTCCTTGAATGAAAAAATCTTCTGCTTGGTAAAACTTAGCCTTTTCTAATTGGAGAAACGATAGAAGTAAATACGTGTTTTGTGCCTCTTGGACCATTTGTTGAATCGTGGCTTTTTCCGAACTTATCACAAGGTATTCTGTTACTGGCTTTGTTATCTGAGGTTGTTCAGAAGTAATCACCAGATAACAATTTTCCCATTCAAATATTTCATGGCCAGGATAATAACTGGATAATAAGCGCTTGTCCTTGGTCAGTACACAATGATTCTGGTCATCTAATTGAAGGTTATATAGTTCCAACGCTTCAAATTTTAAGGCTTCTGAGTAAGCAGAATCAACATGCATTAAGTGCTGGATAAACTGATTTTTTTGTTTCTTCTTTTTTTCGCGTTCTTGTTGTGTATTTAATTCTTCTGTCAGTAAAAGAACAATCGAGCGCACAAGCTTGGTAAATTTGCGCACCTCGTCTGGTTCTCCTGAAATGCCTACGACACCTAAAATGTGATCATTCAAAATAATCGGTTCATTGGTGCCTTTTTTCTCTAAAGAAGTATCTTTATAAATTTCAATATTTTTTCGTTCATTGATGGCTCTTTCTGCACCACGATGGCGCTCCCCAATTCGAGCAGAATCTCCACTCGCAATAATTTTTCCTCGTTCATCCATAATATTGATGTTATAAGGAATATCTGCCATCAACTTTTCAACAATTTTATTTGCTTGGATTTTGTCTAATTTTAACATTGCTATCGCCAACTTTCTAAAAAGCGAGTAGCGTTTGGGACATAAGCCGCAATGACTTATGTCCCAAACGCTTAATTCTTCAGATCAACGACTGAACATTTTTATTTCAGCTTTCATTACTGATGATACCATGGTTAGTTCTTAGTCACAAGGCACCAGCTGTAATGTACGAGCAATATTTTCAACGGTTCTTTCTAAGTTAACTGGTCCATTTTTCAATGCTGCTTCCAATGGTTCGGCTTTGGCCAAAATTCCAAAAATAGCCGTCATCCCTTCTTCATAGAGGACATCCACATCTTTGCCGATATAGCCAGCACAAGCGAAAACCGGTTTTTGATACTTCTTGGCCAAACGTGAGACGCCATAAGGGGCTTTGCCGAATTTTGTTTGAAAATCCATCCCACCTTCACCAGTAAAGACATAATCAGCGGCTTTTATTTTTTCTTCTAATTGATTCACTTCTACGACAATATCAATCCCTGGGCGTAACTGAGCTTTTGTGAATGCTAGTAACCCTGCACCCAAACCACCAGCAGCTCCTGCGCCTGGCATCATCTCAATATCAATGCCGATTTCTTTTTTGATGATCGCTGCATAATGGGATAAGTTTTTATCTAATTGAGCCACCATTTCTTCTGTCGCACCTTTTTGCGGGCCAAAGACATGAGACGCCCCTGTTGGCCCTGTTAGTGGGTTATTCACATCACTTGCTACTAGAACTTCGGTAGCAAAAATACGTTGATCAAACTGTGTTAAATCGATCTGCGCCAGTTTATCTAATGCACCACCGCCACGTGTCAATTCTTGCCCTTCCTTGTCTAACAAACGCGCACCAAGTGCCTGAATCATACCTGCACCCCCATCATTTGTCACGCTACCGCCAATGCCGATAATGATTTTTTTTGCCCCATGATTGAGCGCATGTTGAATCATCTCTCCTGTACCATAAGTAGAAGTGATCAAGGGATTACGTTCTGCTGCTTTGACCAATTCAATTCCGTTGGCTTTCGCCATTTCAATGACCACCGTTTCTTGGTCACCTAATAAGCCGTAATAGGTTTCAACGATTTGATCAGGAAGCGGTCCTGCCACACGCACTGGTACTCTTGTGCCTCCTGTTGCATCCACTAAGGAATCCACCGTTCCTTCCCCGCCATCTGCCATCGGGACATGTTGAATGTCTGCATCTTTAAATACAGCTAAAATCCCTTTTTCCATTGCCAGACAGGCTTCTTTTGCACTCATACTTTCTTTAAATGAGTCTGGAGCCAAAACAAATTTTTTCGTCATCTTTTCGCGCCTACTTTCCAACTAGTTTAAAATAAAGCCATATAAAATGGTTGCAACAATCGTCATTACCCCACCGACACACATTTCATAAGGAATCACTCGAATTCTTTCTTTAATCGTCATATTCATACTTTGTGCCGTAATATGGAAATAATTGCCTTGAGGAACACTATCAATCACAGTTGCCCCAGTATGCACCATGACTGCTGCTGAAAGTGAAGATGTGCCCATATCTAAAATCGCTGGTCCAAAAGAACCTGTCGCTAAGATAACCGCTGTGGATGTTGAACCAACTGCTAAGCCCATTAAAATACCAGAAATCGGTGCCAAGAAGGTTCCAGAAATTCCCATAACAGAAATTAAGTGGACAATTTGTGTTGATAAATCAGAAACAGAAATTAATCCAGCAATTGCACCTGCACCAATTAAAATTAAAACGGTATCGGTTACTCTCTTCAAGCCAGAAGATGCATAAAAGGCCAGTTGTTTTGTTTGCCCAATCGCAATTGTCCCAACAACTGAAGCGAACGGCAAAATATACAGAGCATCAATATTCAAACTTTTGATGAAAGAAATATTTAAAACGGCGCCAATCGGATTAAGTAATAATAAGACAATCGCTAACACTGGCGCGATTAACGCCTTTTTCAAAGGTAATAATTCTTTTGTTTGTTCCTCTACAAGATCCGTTTCTTTGACCATTGATCCTTTGCTTCTCATGATATTTGCAAGAACAACAGCTGTAATTAAACCAAATACGGCTGGAATAAAGCCAGCAATCATAACGTCACTTAAAGGTAAATCAAAGCCGTTCGCCGCTGCAATAGTATTTGGATTAGGCGAAATAATATTGCCCGCTTTGCCACCACCAGATAAAGCAATCAATAATGATAACTTACTGATACCCGTACTTTTCCCAACGGATAGAGCAATCGGGGCAACAATCAACACTGCAACAGGAATGAATACGCCCACTGCTGTAATTACCATTGTGGATAATGCCAAAGATAAAATAGCTTTTTTCTCGCCAAGCTTTTGTACAATGGCGTTGGCAATTGATTCTGCCGCACCGGATTCCATCATCACACCCGCCAACATGCCGGCTGCTAAAACACGGATTGCGGTTCCCATAATACTTTGTGTTCCGTTTAATAGAACAGCGACTGTATCTGACAGGGAAGCGCCTCCAATAAGACAACCAACAATTGCACCAAAAAACAAGGAATACACAGGATTAAATTTTTTCAAAATTAATACTATCGCTACAACTAATCCTAAAATTGCAGCAACCCAAGATATTGTAATATCTGGCATTCAAAATCAGCTCCTTAAATTGTTTACGCTTTCATTCTATCAAAGTCCTTTCTTTTTAAAATTGTAAATTTAACAGGATTTATTGTTCAAATGCACAAAAAAACCGTTCTTAAAGAACAGTTTTTTGAAATCTTTTTCTATCTTTCTCAATAATGACCACCAATCCAACGAACAAAAGAACACTCACAATTAACAATACTGCCGTTTTATTATATCCATGAAATAGCGCTTCGCCTCCACATGCGTAAAGTATTGAGGAAGGAATTACACCAATGAATATAGCGGCTATTAAATTTTTTAATGGCAACTGCATAGTATCCGCAGCAAAATTAATCACAGAAGAAGGAATAATTGGAATCATGTAGCCCACCATAATCCCAATTTTTGGATGCTTCATCCGTCGAATGGACTGGACCCAATGATTGGTCTCCGTTTTTTTATCTAAAAATTTTATATGATGCATCAAAAAGATTGCAACTAAATTTCCCATACTATTCCCTAAAACGTTAATGAGTGTGCCGCTGAAGGGACCAAAACTCAATCCTGCAATCACACCAATTACTGAGGTTGGAATCCCTGGTACTGCACACATGATTGCGGTCAAAAAAACTAACAACAGCGCTGCTGAAAAACCATGTGAACGAATTCGCTCTAATAATTGTGTCTTACTGGCTTTAGGATTCAAAAATAATTGAATATCTGTTTGATATTCTAGATACAAACGGTAGCCAACCAGCAGGATTAAAATAAGCCCGCTACTGATTAGTAGTATTCGGATTGTTTTCCTCTTCATTTTCTTTGCTCCTTTTATGCTTTATACAAAGTGTAGCACAGGTTTCTTTGTGCCTCAATTAGAAGCTTGTATGAATAAAAGCCGCCCCTAAAAGTTAGACTAAAAATCTAACTTTTAGGGGCGATTCGAAAGTTACGAAGGTACTTTTTTATTTCCGATACATCTTGTTTAACAAACAATCTACAATTGATCTTAATTTAATAAGAGTTTCAATAACTATGGTCGAAATTTGGAAAATTAGTGTATTTAATTATTATTAACTTATTTTTATATATTGATAGTCAAAAAATTTTAGTCGATGTCAATATTATATAGGAAATTGTGTTTGCAAATAAATAAAATCTTTTTCTAACAAATAATTTTCAAGTATATTTAACAACCTTTTTATTCCATTAATCATATTTTTTTGACTTAGTCGGGTGAGAACATTAAACATACTCTCTATAAAAGCTTGACTAATAACAATATAATTTTTTCGTAATAAAATTTGAATCAAGTTAATAAGTATATCGAATTGCCATTCACAATATTCATCCATATGATGAATATAAGAGAACTCATATTCTCCTAATCTTATTCCATCGCTAGTTACTGCGCCTTCAAGGAAACCTAGATGTCTTGAAGCAATTTCCTTTCCACTACTCCCTAAGTTAAGTAATAAAAATGAAGTCGCTGTTTTTACAAATACATCTTTTTTAAGAAAATATTTAATCCAATTTTCTATTTCGCTCTTTTTCTCAAAATCTTCATTTTCAATTAAAATATTTAAAAATCTATAGAGAATTTTTTCTTTATACTCTATATTTTTATCTAGTGTAATTTTTGTGTCCTGTGGGTTTATCTTGTATATTAACATGATCAAAATATTATTTTGGCAAAATTCATCTGAAAATGCGTTGTCTTCAAGTAGTGAAATAGCTATTTCTTCAAAAAAATCCATTTTTTCATCTTGTTTCAAATTATATCTATGGCAGAATCCTATAAACATATTACTTGTCGGTTTTTCTATATTAAACTCAATTTGATTAATATTTCGTCCTATTAAATATTCTTTATATGGATTTTCCAAAGAATTTATTCCCTCTTCAATTGAGCTTGAATAAAATCTAAATACATACTCATCAATTTCCTCAACAATATTATAATACCTTCCTAATTCTGTATTAATAAAATCATTTAATTCTACAAAATCTGTTTTTTCTTTATTTAAGAAAATACTTTCCGTACTTAATAAATTAGGTTTAATGTCTTCAAACAATACACGGAAGACTGTATCATTAGTACTCTTATTATTTTTAGTCAAAACTTTTATAATTTTTTCCTGTTCGTAAGAAATATTAGTTATATCTTTAAAATTCATTTTTTCTAAAAAGGAGTCCGCTGTTTTTGTACTAATGTAATTGTTTTCTATTCCGGTCTCCAGCATTTTTGCTATAGAAGGAGTTAAATTAGTATACAATATCGGTTGGTTTATGACTTTTTCTAGAAAAATTTCATTAAATTGTTTATTTTCTTCCCAATTTGTTATTGGATTTAAAACTCTAATTATTTCTTCATTCTGTCCTTGTTTGCTTCGCTCGTTTAAAAAATTATCGTTAGATACCTGTGTTTCCCAATCAGGACAGTTATTCAATAAATCTACTAACACATCTACTTGAGATAAATTGGTTAATGGAGAAACTGGAATAAATGGATGAGTTTTTACCCATCCTCCTGTAACTGGTCCGATACCATCTATAAATTTTTGTTCTATATCTATGTTATGTTTCTTTACATAATCATTCATTTCTTTTCCATAAAGGTTATAATCCCAATCTATTAATTCATTTGTTTTTTTTATTAAACATTCAGGTATATCTTTTTCATCTAAATCAATATTTATAATTATTCTTTGAATAATCGTGATTTTCAAAAAATCATCAGGGTATCGGATCTCTCCATTAATCTTCAAAGATTGATCCTCAATAATTTTTGTTAGTAGCCCTACCGAAGTATGCTCTAACAAAAATGAAAAGTTATAAAATTTCCATGTTTCGCTTTGCTCTTTAATTATATTAATAAGTATCTTAAAAGTTTCTTGTGTATAATCAAAAGTTAAAGTCTGTCTTTTGTCAAAAAATGGTGACTTTTCTTTTGAGATTATCTCAAGTAAAAACGCACAATTAAAGAATCTATCTTTAATTCTATGATTAATATGTTGTGTATTCATAAATTTTTTCAAATAAGCACGATATTTTTGTATTTTTTCAACATCATCCATATTTTCAGTCATTTTGTTAATAATTGAAATAATCTCAATTTCTGTGCTAGAATTCCAAAAACTAATTTCTTTTATTTTTTCAAAAATTTTATTTCTTATCCTAATTTCTATGTCTTTAAATCTAAAGTTCAATATATGCCATAAATTACAGAATTTAATTGTGTTGCAAATATAATTATCTATAAATAATTGTGATTTGGTCAAATAGTCAAGTACAGTATTTAAATTTTTAACATTATATGTCCCATATTCTGAAAAAAATGAATCCAAAATATAAAAATCTCCGCGCTTTAAAGCTCTATTTACTTCGGTAATAAAAGTATCTTCATTGATCATTTATGGTTAACACCCTTCTTAATCTTTCTGGATCGCTTATAGAATTTTTTCTCTTATCTTTAAATTTTATTACGAATTTTTTTGTAAATTTTGCTAATCCTTCAAACTCTTTTCCAAACCATAGAATATCAACATTATGTTCATCCAAGTAGTAACTTTCTATAATCTTTTTCTTTCTATCATTTGCAACAGGAATAGAATGAATATCCTCTAACCTCATAAGAGCATAGGCTTTTAAACCTCCAACTCTAGATTCTTTTATTTTTTTCAACAACGCCAGTATTTCATCTTCCTCCATACTACAACCTACAAAAAGAAACACTGGAGATTCTTTTCCATCAAGTATTTCTAAAATTTTTTCTTGCTTATCACCTAGAAAATATATACCAGCGTATGATCGAGCAGAACTAACAAAATAATCTGGATTACATCCGGCATCAGGTACTCCATGAATATGTATTACAGTATTAGATTCAACAGCACCCTCAATTTCCTCGATACTATTTATTTTTTTTGGTTTTTTTGAAGTAGAACGTTCATAACTTTTTTCTATTTGATTATCATAATTAGTAGTAATAAAAATTGGTTCCAACTTAACTAATTCATCTAAAATGTCATTTTTAATTAATATAGGTTGGGTTTCAGTAAATATTTTTCTTTCAAAATCAAGAACATGTTCTTGGTATAATTCTAATGTTTTTTCACTTTCGCCAGTTTCACAATATTCTTTTAATAAAAAATTTACTAAATCAACTTTTCGTTTATTAGAGACGGGCATGCTGTGTAAAGACTCTAAAAATAAAGTGTCACTCATATCAACTTTATCTTTAACTGTTTCTTTTTTACTTGTTAATACATCTAAATGACCTTTCCAATAATCTATAAGTTGCTCTACATACTGATTCCAGTTCGGATATCCTTGTGATATTGAGACCCCCGCTCCAATAAAACAAATAAGCGAATTTTCATTTTTGGCCTCAACTAATTTTTCTATGAAAAATTGTTCTTTTTGAGCAGTGTTATATTTTGATATAATTATATTTTCTTCCATTTACTTCTCCATTTTTTATTTACATGTTATTCAACAATTTAATAATACTCTACAAACTAGAAAAAGTGAACTGTTTATCTATTTAAATTAGTTACAATAAAATAATTCTCCAATCACTTAAATTTGTTACCAATTTTATGATATTTTACTCAACTCTCCATATCAACTACAATTTTCGCTTGTTCATAAAATTTATATTTTTCCCAACATAAGAATATTTATTTCATTTTTTCTCTAATAGAGCAGGTCAAATAACAAAAAAAAGCGTCTTTTTAGACGCTTTTGGTAGAAAATTAGAAAACTGAACTTTCAAAAATACATAACAAAAGTTCTTTATCCATGAATTTTTCCCATTTTTGTGAGTTTTACCATTATTTCCGATACATCTTAAACTCCAAGAACAGATCGTTATAAATTCCTAAGTATTCTTGACCTAAATCTTGGTAAACTTCTAAATGTTTGATGGTTTCATCATCTGGATAAAATTGTTTATCTTCGGCAACTTCTTTTGGTAATAGTTTTTTAGCTTCTTTATTTGGTGTGGAATAACCAATATATTCTGCATTTTGTGCCGCATTTTCTGGTCGTAACATAAAATTCATAAATGCATAGGCGCCGTCTTTATTTTTGGCCGTCTTAGGCATCACAATGTTATCAAACCAGAGATTAGAGCCTTCACTGGGAATCACATAATGTAGATGTTCATTGTTTTCTAGCATTTCAGCAGCTTCACCAGAGAAAGTTACAGCAACTGCACTTTCTTCATTAGCCATGTACATTTTGATTTCATCGGCAACAATTGCTTTGACATTGTTCGTTAATCGGTTTAACTTATCGGTAGCCTGACGTAATTGTTGGTCGTTTTTACTGTTTAACGAATAGCCTAAACTGTTCAAAGATAATCCTAACACTTCGCGAGCGCCATCAATCAGCATGACATTATTTTTTAATTCCGGGCGCCATAAATCATCCCAATGTTGGATCTGACGGCCGTCAATAAATTTATCATTATAAATAATCCCCAACGTGCCCCAGAAGTATGGAACGGAAAACTTATTTTTGGGATCAAAGGATTGATCTAAAAAGCGTGCATCAATGTTTTCTAAGCCTTTTAATTTGCTGTGATCAAGTGGTAAAAGCATCTTCGCTTTCATCATTTTTTGAATCATATATTCAGAAGGAATGGCAATATCATAGGCTGTACCACCTTGCTGAATTTTTGTATACATAGCTTCATTAGAATCAAAGGTTTCGTAATTGACTTTATAGCCTGTTTCTTTTTCAAATTTCTTAATCAAGGCCGGATCTATATAGTCTCCCCAATTGTAAATGGTTAAGGTATCTGCTCCTGCCATGCCACTTGCTTTCTCCAATTGGCGCACGCCAAAAAACAAGATGACAATAATAGCGATAATTCCAATAAAAAGTGACTGTAATTTTTTCATTTTAACTTGGCCACCTCACTTTGTTCCCGACGCATTTTCTTTAAACGTTTTGGCGTATTGTCTTTACTGATAAAGTAATAACCGACAACTAGAATCATTGAGAATAGGAATACTAACGCACTTAAGGCATTGATTTCTAAACTAATTCCCTGACGTGCTCGTGAATAAATTTCAACAGATAATGTTGAAAAACCATTGCCTGTCACAAAGAATGTTACGGCAAAATCGTCCAACGAATAAGTAAAGGCCATAAAGTAGCCAGCAATAATTCCTGGCGCTAAAAAAGGCAATATAATATTTTTAATCACTTGAACATTATTGGCCCCTAAATCCCGTGCCGCATCTACCATAGAATCGTTCATCTCTTGTAGTTTTGGTAAAACCATTAAAACAACAATCGGAATACTAAAGGCAATATGCGACAATAATACACTTGTAAAACCTAAACTGATAAACCCTACTGCCGTGAAGAAAATTAAGAAACTGGCTCCAATAATAACATCTGGTGAAACGAGTAAAATGTTATTAAAGCTAAGCAACGTGTTCCGGTTTTTACGACGTTTTGTATAATAAATCCCCATCGCGCCAAATGTTCCAATGATGGTTGCTATTAAAGCCGATAAGAAAGCTAGCAAAAACGTATTTAGAACAATGGTTAACAAGCGTGTGTCTTCGAAAACGTTCCGATAATTATCTAACGTAAAACCAGTAAACTGATTCATCGTTTGCGTGTCGTTAAACGAATAAAAAATCAAATAAAAGATTGGTGCGTACAGTAGCGCAAAGACAACGAATAAATACACATAAGACCATTTAAACTTTTTCTTTTGCATTATTTGCCACGCCCTTTCTTCTTCTCACCCGTCAGCAACATCACAATAAACATGGCAACAATTAAAATCACACCAATTGTTGAACCCATGCCCCAGTTTTGCGTTACTAAGAAGTGCTCCTCAATCGCCGTCCCCAACGTAATCACCCGATTGCCGCCAATTAAACGTGTTAACATAAAGAGCGAGAGCGAAGGAATAAAGACAGCTTGAACACCACTTTTCACACCGTTCAGGGAGAGAGGAAAAATGACACGGCGGAACGTTTCCGCACTGCTAGCTCCTAAGTCCCGACTAGCACTAATCAATGAAGGATTCATCTCTTCTAAGGCATTAAAAATCGGCATAATCATAAATGGAATTTCAATATACGTTGCGACAAATAAAAAACTGAAATCTGTAAACAGAATTTGGTGCGTGCCCAAACCCATAAAACTCATAAACTGATTGATACTCCCATGAATACTGAAAATCCCAATAAAGGCATAAGCTTTTAATAATAAATTCACCCACGTTGGTAAAATAACAAGCATTAACCACAACTGTTTATGCTTGAGCTTTGTCAAAAAATAAGCCGTAGGATAACTTACCAATAACGTAAAAATGGTAATCAGAAAAGCATACCAAACCGAATTAATGGTCATACTTAAATACGTTCCTGATGTAAAATACGTTTGGTAATTCGCCAAGGTAAACTGGCCATTCATATCGAAAAATGATTGATAAATAATCATTAGCACTGGCGCAATGACGAATAAAAGTAACCACATTACATAGGGAATCGAATAAATTCGACGCATTGTTTTCATTTTATTTTCCCCTTTCGTTTACTCGTCGTAACTTTCTAAACGGGCATCAAAGTCTTCTTCTGATTCATTGAAGCGCATCACGTGAATATCTTCTGGCTCAAAAGAGAGCCCTACTTGAGCACCTTCTTTGGCTTTTCGAGTGGAATGGACCATCCATTCGTTTCCTTGTTCATCAAAACAAATAATTTCATAATGAACGCCGCGGAATAACTGCGTGTCCACCGTTACAGTTAGCTTGCCTTTTTCAAGCGTGGTAATCGTTAGGTCTTCTGGACGTAAAACGACTTCTACAGGTTCATTTTTCCGCATGCCGCCATCGACACATTCAAATTTTTTGCCCACAAATGAAACTAAATTATCTTCCAGCATCACGCCGTCCACAATATTACTTTCCCCCACAAAGTCAGCAACAAAGTGATTAATCGGTTCATCATAAATATCGACTGGTGTGCCACTTTGCACGATATGACCTTTATTCATGACAAAAATTTCATCACTCATCGCTAATGCTTCTTCTTGATCATGGGTCACAAAAATAAAAGTAATTCCTAAACGTTGTTGTAAATCACGTAGTTCATATTGCATCGCTGTGCGTAATTTCAAATCTAAAGCGGATAACGGCTCATCTAAAAGCAATACTTTTGGCTCATTGACAATCGCTCGTGCAATTGCGACCCGCTGACGTTGGCCCCCAGACATTTCACTAATTTCACGTGTTTCGTAGCCCGGTAATTGAACCAAACGTAATGCCTCTTTCACTTTTTTTTCAATTTCTGCTTTGGATAGTTTTTTGATTTTTAAACCAAATGCAACATTATCAAAAACATTCATGTGAGGAAACAAAGCATAATCCTGAAACACGGTATTGACTTGGCGTTTATTGGCAGGTACATCATTTATTCTTTTACCATCAAAATAAACATCGCCAGAAGTCACGTCATTGAATCCCGCAATAATACGCAAAATCGTTGTTTTACCACATCCTGAAGGTCCTAATAAGGTATAAAATTTTCCTTCTTCAATTTCAAAGCTGACATTTTTTAATACTGGTTCATCGTCAAATTGTTTGACAACATTTTCAAATGAAATCACATGGTTTCTCACTGGATAAACTCCTCCATTTCGTCCTTTATAAATACGATTCTGTCGCCACAATTAACGCACGACTTTTTCCTCGACCATTGTTGCTAATTTGGTGAGGTTCTGTTGCTTGGTAATACATGGTTTGACCTTTTTTAGCAATATACGTGGCTTCCCCTAATGTCAAACGAATGGAGCCATCAATCACATAAATAAATGTTTCTGATAGAGAAGGTTCAAACGTTTTGTATTCGCCATTTTTATCAAAAGTAATAATGACAGGTTCCATTTCTTTTTCATTTGAGGCTGGAATTAACCATTTTAGTTCATAGCCATGTTCTTCATCATAATAGAGGGTACTTTCTTCTTCATTGTAGACAATTTTCTGTTCAAGCGGTTGCTGACTAAAAAACTGCTCTGGCGTCACGCCTAGTACTTCTAAAATTGAGAAGAATGTTTCCATTGATGGTGAGCTTAAATCCCGTTCCAATTGGGAAATATAGCCTTTGGATAAATCCGTTCTTTCACCTAATTCTTCTTGTGTTAAATTTTTCTGAATGCGTAAATTTCTCAACTTCTCACCAATTTCCATGGCACACCTCGTTTCTATTTTCAGCTAATCTTTTCAACAAAAGTTTTGTAATACTAAACTTACAGTTTAGTTTTACCTTTTTTAGTATACGAACTTTTTGAAAAATTTCAACCATTTTTCTTTATTTTTCTAGTCTAATTGTCACACAATCTTTCTTTTCTGTATAACTTACTGTTTATAAGAAGAAAAATGATACGAAAAAATCAGAATATGATAAAATAAGACGAGTTGCTTTTTTACATAATTGGAAGGAGCGTTTTTATATGAATTCATTTCAAGCATTTACGTTAAGAGAACAAGATACATCTGTTATTGGTCAACTAGAAACCATTACTTTAGACGATTTATCAGAAGGCACTGTAGTAATCAAAGCAGCCTACTCCTCAGTTAACTTTAAAGACTCTTTAGCTTCAAAAAAAGACGGCGGTGTGATTCGCAATTATCCAATGATTCCAGGAATTGATGTCAGTGGCACTGTTGTCACATCGGAAGATCCTCGTTACAAAGAAGGCGATAAAGTGATCGTAACAGGCTATCAATTAGGGGTTAGTCATACTGGTGGTTATTCTGAATATGTGCGTGTTCCTGGCGATTGGGTAGTTCCACTTCCTGAAAAAATGAGTCTCAAAGAAGCAATGATTTTCGGAACTGCTGGCTTTACGGCCGGATTATCTGTCACAGCTTTAGAAGACGATGGCTTACGAGACGACAAAGAAGCCCCCATTATTGTAACTGGTGCGACAGGCGGTGTTGCGACATTGTCTATTGCGATGTTGCATCAATTAGGCTACACTTCAATCACTGCATTAACTAGAAAGCCAGATTCTTTTGAGCTTTTAAAAGAGTTAGGTGTTAGTGAATGCTTATTAGTAGAAGATTTCTTAGCAACTCCTGTTAAAGCATTGATGAAACAGCGTTTTGCTTTTGCAATTGATACCACTGGTGGGGAAATTACTTCTGCTGTTTTACCACAACTTCGTTATGATGGCCGTTCAGCCATTTGTGGCCGCGCTGCTGGAATTACATTAGAGACAACCGTTTTACCCTTTATTTTACGGGGCGTTCATTTATTGGGCATTGATTCGGTTAATGTTGGTATGGACAAACGAAAAATAGTCTGGCAACGTCTTGCCACTGATTTAGACATCACTGAAAAAGCTGTGTATCAAGAGATTACTTTAGAAGAACTTCCCCCTGTTTTTGAAGCATTACAAGCAGGCCAACATATTGGACGGACCATTGTCCGAATTTCTTAAGGAGGCGTTTTGATTATGGATGTTTTAGTTACTGCTGGCGGAACGTCAGAACCGATTGATAATGTTCGTTCGATTACCAATCATTCTTCTGGCGGACTAGGAAAAGCAATTGCTGAAAGTTTTTTAGCTGCTGGACACACCGTAACCTACGTAACAACCAAACATGCATTACGTCCAACCCAACAATTGGACTTATCAATTAAAGAAATAGAAACAACGGTTGAATTAGCCACTACGTTAGAACAACTCTTTGCTGAAAAGCAATTTGATGCGATTGTTCACGCAATGGCAGTCAGTGATTTTACGACGGAAACCGCGCAAACGGAAGAACAATTTATTGATTCTTTTGCTCAACAATTAAGCGAACAAACATTGCCAAAGACCAAAGAAGCCTTGGTAACTATCGTTCAAAACACATTGAATCAGATTGCTGATATTCCTCAAACAGCAACAAAAATTTCATCTGATACGGACCGATTATTAATTTTTCTAAAGAAAAATCCTAAAGTCATCCAAATGATTCGTGACAAGCAACCCCAAACTGTTTTAGTGGGCTTTAAATTACTTGTCAACGTTTCACAAGAAGAACTTGTCCAAGTTGCACAAGCCGCTTTGGTTAAAAATCGGTGTGACTTTGTCTTAGCCAATGACTTGATGAACGTTCATGAAACAGAACACGAAGGATTATTAATTAACGAAACGGGCATTGTCCAAGAAGCTTGTTCAAAACAAGGGATTGGTTCAATGATCGTTAAAAATGTTGAAAAGAAATGGAGAGAACAACAATGAAAACTATTTTATTAGGCGTCTCTGGCAGCATTTCTGCATATAAAGCAGCAGATATTACAAGTCAACTAGCTAAGCTTGGCTACAATGTGGAAATTTTAATGACTAAAAGTAGCACAGCGTTCATCACTCCGCTGACCTTACAATCACTTTCTAAGAATCCAGTGCATACGGATGTCATGATGGAAATTGATCCCAGTAAAATTAATCACATTGAGTTAGCTAAAAAAGCGGATTTATTTTTAGTAGCACCTGCTTCGGCCAATACAATTGGGAAATTAGCCCATGGGATTGCCGACGACTTATTATCAACAGTTGCTTTGGCGCTTTATCCTGAAACACCAAAAATTATTGCGCCCGCGATGAATACGTATATGTACCAAAACCCCATTGTCCAACGAAATATTGGCATTTTAAAAGAAGTCGGCTATCAAGAAATAATCCCACGTGAAGCTCTATTAGCTTGTGGCGATTATGGTCGTGGCGCACTTGCCACTGTTGAAGATATCATTCAAACAGTGATGAAAATTTTAGCATCTGATAACAAGGAGTAATTTATGAATAACACGAAAAAATTTACGTTAACAGCAATGTTCTTAGCTATCTTACTTTTACTGGCTTTAACCCCGCTAGGATTTATCACATTAGGTCCTTTAAATTCGACCACGATGCATATTCCTGTAATTATTGGTTCCATTGTTTTAGGGCCAAAAATCGGTAGTATGTTGGGCGGCACGTTTGGGATCATTAGCTTAATTAAAAATACGACAGCACCAACACCTTTGTCGTTTGTTTTTTCTCCATTTATTCCTGTGATCGGTACCGATCATGGTAGTTGGAAGGCACTTTTAATTGTGCTCATTCCGCGGATTTTAATTGGGGTCGTTCCTTATTTCGCTTACAAATGGCTAAATAAATTAACGAAGGAAAAAGCGCAACCTGTCTCCTTATTTGTGGCTGGTGTTTTAGGCTCAGCAACGAATACCATTTTAGTCATGAACATGATTTATTTTCTTTTTAATTCAGCTTATGCTGAAATTATTGGTAAAGCTGGAACTGCTGTTTACCTAGCTATTATTGCGACGATTTTCAGTTCTGGTGTGCCAGAAGCTCTTGTTGCTGGTGTAGCTGCTTCAGCAATTGCTAGCGTTTTGCTTCGCTTAATGAAACGGAATGCAACGCAAAAACTATAGAAAAAAACACAGGGACTAAAAATCAAGTTTGATTTTTAGTCCCTGTGTTTTTTATTTATTTTTTTTGTTTTCGTAATTTATAGGCATATTCACTGGCTTTAAATAATAATTTATTAACCGGTAAATCGAATTCCCCAATAAATTCATTAATCGTTGGGTTGAAGTTCGCTTTAAACTTAATTAAGCCATCATTTAAACTACCTTCTAAGCCGCCCATATTACAGCTTTCGCAGCCACGGTTAAAACATTCTTGAATGGCATCTCGCCAAGTCACATATGTTGGCATGTAGCGTTTATAACGATCATCTAAGCCAGCATAAAGGATTTCACTTGTTGGACCAAATGTCACAGCCAAAGCGCCAGCAACCGTGACGATTTCACCAGCTTCTGCGATATTTTCTTCTAATTCTTTTAGTTCCCGAGTCAAGGAAGCATCTAATTCTTCTAAATTATGGCGCTTTTTCACTTGATTTTCTTTCAAATTACTCAAGTCTTTTTGATTTTTATCATAGCGTTGTTGCGTGCTATCTAAACGTTCCTTTAAATTGACTTGCGCCAGCATAATAAAGGAGTCTTCTGGGTAAATGTTCAACAGCTTCTTAAAGTAATCACTATTCCGCAAAGAAATATGTTGGCGTTCCATGGTTGATTGAATGACTTTTTCAAATTCATCAACAAAGTCAACATGCCCTTGCTGCACAACGACCCCTTTTTTTTCAGCTGTTTTAATCATTTTCTTGGTACTTTTTGACAATTGTTCCTCACTAAAATCTTCACGATAAATATTCGCTTGGAAGCGGGGCTGGATGGTGGCCCCCATATCCATTGTCAGTCCTTGATATTTGGCCCCTGCTTCTTTCAAGGTCTCAATAATAGCTGTCGCTTCAGCATGCGGTTGATGTTCTTCTCCCAAATGAAAATCTTGATAGTGAACCGCTGGATCCATTTTTATAAATAAAGCTCGTTTTTTCTTGCCAAATTTTTTCAATTCAGCCATAAAGTAGCTGACCAAACGTTCATTTGTATAGTCCATTACTGGACCTCTTGGTGTATATAACATCGTAAAACCGGCTGGTAATGGTTTGATTAAAACTAAACTTGATGCGACTAATGTATCCTTTTCATAAACCCCAACAATTTCAGAACCCCAGTTATCCTTGACTTTTGCCCATGAAGATGACTGTAGTAAATTACATAATGGGTGATTTTTAACAAATGTATCGTGTACTTCTGCCGGAATACCGATTTTAAATGTGTACATGTTCAAACTCCTCTGCTGTGACTTTCCAATAGTCCGTTTATCTTACACTATCATAGTGTATTCCAACAGACTAGTAAAGTTTTACATGAAAATTTTTAGAAAAAATGTAGATCTTATTCTTTATGTAAAAAAGACGAGGTAGAAACAGTTCATTCTATCACTTAGCTCACTAATAGCAACGACACTTTTCTTCACTGCCATTCAAAGGATGAATCATTTCTATCCACATCTTTTCAATTAAATACGTGTTTCAAATTTTAATGACTTGTTGATAAAATACATGATTGGTGCTGAAATCGTCATAATAATCGCTTCACTTAATGCTAACCAACCATAAGTTGTCCAAAATGCTTGACCGCCACTTGGTACTAGCATAAAGGCAATAAAAAACATACTTACAGTAAAAAATAGACTATTTAGACACATTCTAACAGGAATACTTGGTACCTTTTTTTGTAAAAAAGCTGTTAAGCTCAACGCAAATAATGTTTGCGCTCCACCAAACAGAGCATCCATTACACCAAAACCAAAAAATAAGTTAAAAAAGATAACGCCGCCTAAAACACCCCACATCAATTTGCGATTGAAAACGACTAGGTGATTCAAACTTTCTGAAATTCTAAATTGAATCATACCAGAAGAAACTGGCCGAACCAATAAAGAGAGGACAATATATAAGCCCATAATGATACCATTGGCTAAGACTGTTCTTAGCTTTCGATTGGCTTGAAACGAATTTTGCATACTTTTTCCTTCTTTCTCCGAGTTTTTTTACAAGGGATGGTTGATGAACCTTGGTTACAATTGCAACAGTTCACATTCTAATATGGAAAGTCAAAATAGTCAATGAAAGCCCTGTTTTACTTTGCACTTATTTGCAGTTTTCACCTCTCATGCATTGTTTCGTGCCTTTTTCTAGTCATTTTTTACTTTTTTAAGCAATCTTTATTCGCAGAAGTTCCTCCCTCTGGTATAATGGACAATAGCGATTCAAAGGAGGAGCTCAATGAACATTCACTACTATCTTATTATCAACGAGCAGGCAAGTAGCGGCAATGGCCGAAAAGTCGCTAGAAAAGTGATTCAACAACTCAAGCAACAAGAACTTAAATATACGGCTCTTTACACTGATTACGCTGGACATGAAAAAGAATTGACGAAGGAACTTGCAGAAACAACTTTACTTCCTTGGTCTGAAGACTTAGACGTTTCAACTTTTCCAATCCTAGTCGTGCTAGGCGGCGATGGCACACTACATAATGTCATTAATTCATTACTTCCATATGATTCAGCTATTCCTTTAAGCTATATTCCATGCGGCTCTGGAAATGATTTTGCACGAGGGGTGGGATTATCAAGAAATATTGATAAAGCATTGCATCAAATCCTGCGCACCAGACGACCAAAAGAAATTCAAACGATTCATTATGTAGAAGCCAACCAAGAAGAAATCGGCTTAGCCACCAATAATGTTGGCTTAGGATTAGATGCGGCAATCGTGGAAAAAACCAACGAATCGTCATCAAAAAAAGCCTTAAATAAATTTAAGCTTGGCTCGCTTTCCTATATTTCTTCAATCATTCATGTCTTTTTTAAACAAAAAGGCTTTCCAATTTTAGTTGAAATGAATGGTAAACAATACACATTTAATCGTGCTTTCCTATGTACGGTCACAAATCATCCTTATTTTGGCGGGGGCGTATCAATTATGCCGACGGCCAATCCTCGCAAAGCAGTCGTGGACTTAGTTGTCGTGGAACGAATCAATATTTTTAAAATTTTGTGGCTTATTTTCCTATTGCTTCGTCAAAAACAAGGGAAATCTAAGCATTTTCATCATTTTCAATCAAGCAAAATTCGAATTGTTTCGACGATTCCACAAACCATTCACGCAGATGGCGAGATTTTAGGCAAACGAAGTATTGATATGGTTTATACCACACAAAAACGTTTGTTTTGGTTTTAACTGAGTCCCTTAAGGTTGAAAAAGAGTGCCATAAGTCAAAACGACTTATGGCACTCTTTCCTTTTCTCACATAAATTGATAAGGCGTCGTATCCTTCATTCCAATCATTGGATCAATAGCATTTGTTTGAATAATTTCGACTGTTAGTCGTGGTTCTTTTGGTAATGATTCTTCGACAACTTTTGTCGCTTTATTTGCTGTTTCTGGGGTTGACTCTTCCCCTTCATCAGCAAATAGTGAAACTTCTTGTACCGTTGTTTCAACTAATTGCTCGTCTGTTTCTTTTATCTGATCGGCTTTCGTTGATTGCTGTTCAGTTTCATAAGAGACAGCTTTTGTTTCCTTTTCAGTAAATGGATGATCTGCCGTTAAACCTTCTTCATAGGCTTCTAACTGGGTTCTAGTCGTTAAGGTCATTTGTTCTGCATTCACGATTCGTTCTTTTAGCATCGTCATGCGACTAGCCGATTCGTTTTTGACACATGTTTCAAAAGCAGAAACCTCACCTAGTAGAATTAATAATTCTTTACTACGTGTCACTGCTGTATACAGCAAATTTCGTTGCAGCATTCGGCTATACTGATGAACCATTGGCAGTAACACCATGCGGAATTCACTACCTTGCGCTTTATGAATCGAACAACAATACGATAGCGTAATTTTATTCCATTCATTTCTTTTATACGTTACTTCATTATTATCAAACTGTAAAACCAACTCGTCCACTTTGTCCTCTGAGTCTTTGGCTAAAGTAATTCCGACGATTTCTCCCATATCTCCATTGAACACATTTAATTCTGGCGTATTGACTAGTTGCAAAACTTTGTCCCCAATCCGATAGACGGTGTCATTCCATTTGACTTCTTTTTTCTTCCCCTCATTTGGATTGAAGATTTCTTGCATCATCTTATTCAAGGCATCAATGCCAGCTGCACCACGATACATTGGCGCTAAAACTTGGATATCTTGTGGCGTAAATCCTTTTGCTTTTGCCTTTGTGACAATTTGTCGAATGTATTCTTCGATATGACCAATATCACTTGCAAAGAACGAGCGATCCTTTTGATTTTTTTGAAAATCAGTAGGCAACTTTCCTTCTTTAATTTCATGGGCAAGAGGAATAATACTTGAACCGTCTCCTTGACGATAAATTTCGTTTAACTCACATTTGGGAATTTCGTTAATTTGCAATAAGTCATGTAAGACTTGACCTGGACCGACAGACGGTAGCTGATCCTTATCACCAACAAAAATCACTTGCATGTTTGTCGGAATAGCTTTTAATAACGTATTGGCTAACCAAGTATCCACCATTGACATTTCATCTACAATTAGCAAACCACCTTCTAATTCTTTGGCGGTTAAACTCGGATTTTTTTCACGACCTGTCAAGCCTAACAAACGGTGGATGGTACTTGCAGGTAAACCTGTCGTTTCGTTCATACGTTTCGCTGCTCGCCCAGTTGGCGCCGCTAGCAAGATTGGAAACATCTCCTGCGTATAGTCTTTGAGATCTAATGAAAGACCATTTAGTTCCGCAAACAACGAGACAATCCCATTGATAACAGTTGTTTTCCCTGTTCCGGGCCCTCCAGTTAAAATAAATAACGGCGATTTAATCGCTTCTTCAATCGCTGCTTGTTGCGAGTCGCCATACTGAATATTTAAACGTTTCTCAATCATGCGGATATTTTTTTGGACTTCTTCTTCCTCATAATGAATTTCTTTTTTACGAGAAAGTAAACGCTGAATCGAAGTACCAATGCCCCATTCAGAAAAATAGAGACTGTTCTCAAAAAGTTTAGTCTCTTCTTGTTGGATTTTTCCATGTTCGACTAACGTAATGATTTCATTGGCCACTTGATCAGGTGAGATTTCCACTGGGCGACTTGCTTCCAAGGTCCGAATCGCTTCTTCTAACAAAACATCTGCTTGAACATACGTATTGCCTGAGCGAATGGAGTGCTCAAACACTTCATGTAAAATCGCCGCTCGAATTCGAACAGCAGAATCCGCCTGAATGCCGATTTGTTCAGCAATATTGTCCGCTCGTTTAAATCCGACTCCCTCAATATCTTCAACTAACTGATAAGGATTTTCTTGAATCACAGAAAGGGTTTCTTCTTGATAGGTTTGATAAATTGAAAAAGCTAACTGACTACCGAAGCCGTATCGATTTAGTCCCACAATCACTTGCTCCATCCCGTGATTCAAGCGAATTGTTTCGACGATTACTTGACGTTTTTTTTCATTTAAAACAGTAACTTCTTCCAAAACACTAGGATCATCAATAATTCGGTCAATCGCACTTTCCCCTAATACTTCAACAATTTTTTCAGCTGTTCGTTTACCAATGCCAGGAAATTTGTCACTTGATAAATAGTTAACCACCCCACTAGCCGAAGTCGGTCTTTCTTGCTGATAACTATCCACCTGAAACTGTCTGCCATAACGAGGATGGTCCACAAAATGACCAAAGAAACGATAGGGTTCCTCTTCTTGAACTTGGCCAAAACTTCCAGTTACTACAATTTCTTTTTCTAAATAATCTGTATTTGTATCGGTCACATTTACAAGAACGACTTTATAAAAATTACTGGGATTTTCAAAAAAGATTGCTTGTACAGTCCCAACAATAAAGGCTTTTTCTTCGTCTTCACCAAAAAGTGTTACCACTACAAGCCCTCCTTTCTGTTGTGCGCTTATTGTACTTTTTCTTTAGCTAAAAAAGACGTATCATTCCATAACGTTAAGTCGTACGGCATATCCCTTGATGCCTCTTTGGTTTCAAGGATTGAGAGGCTATTGTTTAGCAGCCCGCCCATTGTCCGTAATTCTGATAATGGTTTACCAGCCATCGCTTGGATTGCCGCTGTCAAGGCTGCTCCGTGTCCGACAAATAGAACTGGACCTTCGTGTTGCTTCGCCGCTTCAGCAACTGTATCTGAAATCCGTTGAATCGCTTGCTCGATTGGTTCACCATCAAAAATTGTTGGATCATACAAATCTAAACGATGCCGTAAATGATCTAATTCTTCTCCATAAAAATTACGCATTTCTTCAATATATTGTCCTTCTAGACGACCTAAACCTAATTCTTTTAAGGTATCTGTATAAACAATTTCAACTGGATGAGTCAATTCTTGTTGAATTCCTCGCGCAGTATTTTTGGCACGTAATAGCGGACTAGAATAAATTTTTTCAAACGGAATATCTTGTAAATATTGGCCTAATTGTTTAATTTCGTCATAACTAGTTGGTAATAATGGCGAATCTCCTGTCATTCCTTGAAATCGTTTCTGTTGATTCCATTCAGTTTTTCCATGTCGTGTAAAATATAATTTCATGTAACTTCTCCAAACTTCTTTATCTCTTCATATGTCTTTCTAGTTTATCACTTCCCTGCGAAAATATCCATGGAAGTTTCTAGTAATCCAAGCAAAATAAGCCTAGAACAAAAATCTAAATTGTTTTTTGTTCTAGGCTTGGAAATTGGGCAACGGTAAAAATAAAACCACTTTCTTCTGACAATTTTGAAAAAAGCGCTACTGTCTTAACTTTTTTTAATCCAATTTATCATTTTCATAATGATGCGTCAGTTCTAGGTTCGGAAAATTTTGCTGACGTAAGGCTTCATAAACAATTAGTGCGGCAGTGTTAGAAAGATTCAACGAGCGCACATGTTCATCATTCATAGGAATTCGGATACACTTTTCTTCGTTTTCTCGCATAAATGTTTCTGGTAAGCCCGTTGTTTCTTTTCCAAAAAGGAAATAATGGTCTTCGCCATCATTATAATTGACCTCACTGTATGTTTGGTGAGCAAATTTGGTTACTAAATGCAAGTGTTTGCCTGCCACATGGGCTAAAAAGGCAGCCAAATCTTTATGATACGTAATATTTACATCATTCCAATAATCTAATCCGGCACGTTTTAAGTGTTTATCATCTGTTGAAAATCCTAAAGGTTCAATTAAATGCAACGGTGTATTCGTCGCTGCACATGTCCGTGCAATATTTCCAGTATTTGCTGGAATTTGTGGTTCAAATAAAACAATATGGTTCGTCAACTATCTTCAGCTCCTCAAATATCAATCGTGTTCATTTTAGCATAAATTCAAAATAAATAGCGCCCACAATACTTATTTTCAAAAAAAACCGCATGACGCGATGATGTCAGGCGGCAGCTATTTTAACCAATAAAAAAAACGTACCGTCTCGGTGTCTAGCACGGCGAGTCGTTACGTTAGTGAAGGTCTCTTCACTAACTTTTATCAGAACAGGACCCTGATAAAAACCAATGAAAAAACAACTTGTAAGTAATATAACACCAATGTCACTTTATTGCAAGACTTTTTTAGGATTTTCTTCACAAAAAAGTCTATCTTTTACGACCTACTAACAAGCGGACGTCAATCGTGATTTTTTCCAATGGTCGCTGTTGTAGTTTGGCTTTAACTTCTTGAGAAACTTGCCACTCTAATGGCGACATTTCTAATAAATCCAACCGTCTTTCCTCGGGAATGTCAAAGCAATAAGTTATTCGTTCATCTACTTCCACTGCTAATTCCTCGGCAAAACGTTGGACTACTTTTTGATTGGAATAACTTTGTTTCTTTTCGTCATTGGGATAAAAAGCCGCTCGTAATTCCTTTAAATAATTCTCTTCAGGAATAATTTTAATCACAGTCCCGTCAGCTTTTAGTACTCGCCGAAATTCTTGATAATGTGAAGGAGAAAAAATATTTAAAATCGTATCAAGCCCTTCATTCGCAAATGGCAAATTCGTTAAATCCGCCACACACCAAAACGCATCAATTGGCTGATTACTTGCTAAATAGATTCCTTCCTTTGATAAATCAAACCCGATTTTCAGTCCAGATAAGCCTGCTTGACTTAACTCAGCTAGAAAACTCCCTTCACCACAACCAACATCGACTACTATTTTATTTTGAGGAAGATAGTGCATAATTTTGTTTAAAACAGGCGCGTACATGCCACTTTGAATCATTTTTCCTCGGGAAGTAAACATTTTTTTATTATATTCTGTCTGGACGCCATGATTTAGAAAGTATAGCGTGCCTTTCTTGGATAAATCAAATTGATGCCTCTGTTGACAAATCAGACCAACCCCTTCTACATGCATTGGTTCATGACAAGTTGGACAGCGAAATACGGCTGCTTCTTTTTTCAATAATTGTTGTGCTCGTTCAATTTTCTTTAACATTTAAAACTCCTTACGTTCATCAAATGAACATTTTCTCTTATAAAAAGTTGCACTCTTTTTTTCAGGGCTATGGTAGTAAGCAGAATTATGGTACAATGCCTGTGAAGAAAAAGCAAGGAGCGATAAGAAATGATTAAAGAATTCTGTGCCGAAAATTTCACTAAGATTCCCCAAGCCATTCAAAAAGGTGCGAATCGCATCGAATTATGCGATAACTTAGCCGTAGGTGGAACGACGCCAAGTACTGGTGTTATTGAAGAAGTCTTAGCATACGCTGGCGAACATTCAGTACCAGTGATGACAATCATTCGTCCTCGTGGCGGCAATTTTGTCTATAATGATATTGAATTAAAAATTATGCATACCGATTTAATCGAAGCAAAGAAATTAGGAACCGACGGCATTGTTATTGGCTGTTTAACTGAGGACGGTTGGTTAGATGAAGAAGCTTTGGACTTATTCATTGAAACAGCTGAAGGCTTGCAAATCACTTTCCATATGGCTTTTGATGCCTTGTCGAAAGAAAACCAATTTAAGGCGATCGACTGGTTAGCTGAGCGTGGTGTGACGCGTATTTTAACTCATGGCGGGCCAGCTGGTACCCCTATCGAAGACAACTTTGATCATTTAAAAGAATTAATTGCCTACGCAGATCAACGGATTCTTATTTTACCAGGTGGCGGTATTTCCACAGAAAACGTTCAAACTGTGATGGACACTTTAAAAGTCACAGAAGTCCATGGCACAAAAATTGTTTAATTTCTTGTATCTAAAAAAGTGAGGTAGCCGTCGTATTAACGGCTATCTCACTTTTTTGATTTTAAGCAAACCAACGAAACCTTTTACCTTAGTCTCATGATAAATAAGTGCAATTTTTTAAACAAAATAACGCATAAACATGCTGGCAATATTGAAATAAATTAATACACTGGTTAAATCACTTAAGGTAGTAATAAACGGGCCACTGGCAACTGCGGGATCAAACCCTAATTTATCCATTAACATTGGGATTAAACTCCCTGCTAAATTCGCCACAGTAATTGCACAGAGCATTGCCATCCCAATCACAAATCCAAGTGGAAGATTATGTTGCCACACGCCAACCACAATCATAATGGTTAAACCTGTCACAGCCCCCGTCACTAGTCCCGTGAGCACTTCACTTAAGATTAAGCGTCCAAAATTACTATCCTTTTCATCTTTCATAGCCAAACGGCGTACCGCGACCGCCAATGATTGTGTCCCGGCATTGCCGGCTGTTCCGGTAATTAAAGAAATAAAAACGGCTAAAATACTCGCTTCGCTAACTAAAGACTCATAATTACTGATTAACGAGGCCGTAGACATCCCTAAAAACAGCAGCGTAATTAACCAAGGTAATCGTTTAGAAGCGGCTTTTAAAGGGTTCTCACTAACTTCTTCAACGTCGACCCCGGCTAAACCAGAGTAGTCGCTAGCGGCCTCATCATCGATAACATCAATAATATCATCAACTGTTACAATCCCCAACAAATGATCATCATAATCTGTAACTGGCACAGCTAAGAAGTCATAGTCACGAATTGTTTGCGCGACATCTTCTTGGTCATCGCCAACATGAACTGAAATAACCCGTTCATTCAAAATATCAGCAATCAAGGTATCATCATCATTAACAATTAAATCCCGCAACGAAATAACGCCGACTAAATGATTTTCTTGGTCGACTACGTAAACGTAATAGATTGTTTCCGCCATGTCCGCTTGATTCTTTAAGACGTACATCGCAGAACGCACTGTTTGATTCGCCACAATCGAAACAAATTCGGTGGTCATAATCGCCCCAGCAGTTTCATCTTCGTAATGAAGTAACTCTTTAATTTCGCCTGCTTCTTCACTACTTAACAAACTAAGATATTTCGCCTTTTGACTTTTATCTAACATATTTAGTAAATCCACCGCATTATCGGTATACATCTCAGCTAACATATCTGCTGCATAACTTGGGCGCATTTCAGCTAAATAATCTTTCATATTCTCATTATCTTCTTCGATAACATCAAACATATCCGCTAGTTCTTTCGGAGATAGGTAATTGTATAAATGTTGTCGGTCTTTTTCATCTAACGATTGGTAAAATTGTCCTTGTTCATAAATGTGTAACGCTAAAAATAGCTCACGAAATTCGTTCATTTGTTGATTTTTTAGCGTTTCTAAAAGAAGGGCAAATTGCTCTTCCATTTCTTGGCCTTCATTCATCTTACACTTTCCCCTCCTGCCTCTTTATTATTATAACGTATCATCTACACTTTTCATATCCTCCGCTAGTGGGGAAATCAGATGAACCGTTTCTTTGGTAAAAGGATGAGTAAAAATTAGTTCCATGCAATGCAACGCTTGCCGCTCAATTCCTTGATCCATCTCTCCATGATACATCTCATCCCCTAACAATGAACAGCCAATTGCTTCAAAATGTACCCGAATTTGGTGTGTTCGTCCTGTATGGAGCTGAATGCGCACAGCTGCTGCTTGGGCTCCTCTTTTTGCGAGCCAATATTCTGTGCTAGCAAATTGACCCGTTTCGATAACTTGACGTTTTAATAAAGAGGACAAGTCGCGCCCAATTGGCTTTTCAATCAATTGATGCTCGTTTAACTGCTCAATCGCACCACCAACAAGGGCATAATAAATTTTTGTCACCTTTTTTTCTCGTAATTCTTGATCAATTAAAGCATGAGCAAAGCCGTGTTTCGCAAATAACATCAGCCCAGAAGTATCTCGATCTAAACGAGTCACGACATGAATAACTTGATTCACGTAATTTTGACGCTTGTAATAGCCCTTAACACGATTCGCCATCGTTCCTGAAGGATGATACTGAGCAGGTATCGAGGCAATGCCAGCAGGCTTATTAACTACTAAAAAATGATCATCTTCAAACACAATTTCAATCGGTTCATCATCTGTTAATAATGTCTCATGTTCCGCTTCATCTGGAATCGTCATTTTAACGACATCGCCAGTTTGTAAAGGATAGATGGCATTTTGAACGGTCCCATTCACTTGAATTTTACCACCCTGAAATTTCACCTTAGCTAATAACCCTTTTGAAACGCCTTGTTCCTTTAAAAAATATTTCACTTGTTGTGTTGTTTCTTTGTCATATGTCCATTGAAATTCCATCGTTTAATTAATCCTCACCAATAAAGGCATCTTTCACTCGATGCCAGAAATGCATGTGCCGATAAGAGGCAAAATGAATCCGTTCGTCTGCAATTCGATAGCAGACAGAAGCGATATTTTCTTGATAAATATCTAATTGGTCCACCGTGACAAAATAATCATCACTTTCCTGTAATTTAATCTCCAGCCACTCCGTATGTGCGATTACAATCGGTGACCCCAATGTTCGAAAGACACGATTGTTTAAGGAGGCGATTTCGGTTAACTGAAACGCATTAATGCTGGGGTGTAAAACAGCTCCACCAATACTTTTATTATACGCAGTAGAGCCGGTTGGGGTCGAAATCGACAACCCATCACCACGAAATCGTTCAAACAGTTCGTCTTTAATAAACACATCGCCCACCATCGTCCGGTTTCCTCGTTTAATTGTCGATTCATTTAATGCTAAAAAATGTTTATCTGGTTTCCCATCTCTAAACCGAATCCGCACATCTAATAATGGATAACTCGTACTTTTTTCACGATGAATACACAAACTTTCAACTAGTTCTTTTAATTCATAATCACGCCAATCTGTATAGAAACCCAAGTGTCCGGTATGTACACCTAAGAAGCTTACTTCGTTTAACAGATGATTAAATCGATGAAAAGCGGAAAGAAGCGTACCATCTCCGCCGACTGAAATCACAAGTTCAGGTTGACGATTGTCTATTTGAATTTGGTTTTGCTCTAATAGTGTTGTCAGTTGTTTTGTGACTTGTTTCGATTTTTCTTCCGAGTTATGAACAATCGCCACTTTCATAAGCAGACTCCTTTACTGATTTTCTGGTGTTTCGTTTTTAATTTGCTTATAGTATTCGTTTTCTAGCAAGCCACGGCCATGAGAGAAATAATGTTGTGCTTCTTGAATTTCTTCACGAATAGATGACATTTCTTCATCTAATAAATAGGCTGCCTCTGCCGCTCGCTGAAGGCGTTCTTTCATTTCTTCAGGAAAAACACCTTGATATTTATAATTCAAAGAATGTTCAATCGTTGCCCAAAAATTCATGGAAAGTGTCCGAATTTGGATTTCGGCCAAAATAATCTTTTCCCCGGTGACTAATTGCACAGGATATTCCACCACCACATGGTACGAACGATAGCCACTTTCTTTTTTATTTTCAATGTAGTCACGTTCTTCCACAATTTTTAAGTCTTTACGATTTCTTAAAAGTGCGACTACCTGGTAAATGTCTTCCACAAATTGGCACATAATCCGCAAACCAGCAATGTCTTGCATTTCTTCTTCAATCCTATTTAAAGGAATATGCCGAATAGCCGTCTTTGTCAAAATACTATCTACTGGTTTCACACGTCCTGTAACGAATTCAATTGGTATGTGTTTATCTTGCTCCCGAAATTGTTTACGAATACCTCGTAGTTTTACTTTTAATTCGCTGACCGCCTGTTCATATGGCGCTAAAAACAGCTCCCACTCTCGTTCCATGGTAGATCCCTCAATTTCCTTGAATTTCATTCACTGATTATTTTACCACAGTCCTTCCTAAAATAGGGTGTTATTCGCTATTTGATTTCCAAACGCCTTTCATTAGAAAAATTTTTCACAGAGAAGACCACTTTTCTTGACGGAAACCTATATAATATGTGAAAATTGGAGTGATTTAAGAAAGAGAGAGAACCCCATGAGTGAGCACTTAGAAATTGAATTTAAAACATTAGTTAGTCCGCAAGATTTCAAACGATTAATCGACCATTTTGCTATTCAAAAAACGGACTTTTTTACGCAAACAAATCATTATTTTGATACGGACGATTTTCAATTAAAAGCACAACGAATGGGCTTAAGAATTCGCGTATTAGCAGATCGTGGTGAGTTAACCTTAAAAGTTCCTGCGCCAGAAGGATTATTAGAAATCAATGACCCTTTATCGCTTGAGTCGGCGAACCACTTTATCAAAAGGAATCACCTCCCTACTGAGGGGGCTGTGGCGAAGAAATTACAAGAATTAGGTATTGAAATCGCCTCGATCCATTTAATTGGTTCATTAAAAACAGCACGTGCAGAAAAACAAATTCCTCAAGGACTACTTGCGTTAGACGAAAGTTGGTATAACCAACAGCACGATTTTGAATTAGAGTTAGAAGTTACTGAAGCTGAAAGCGGCAAGCAAGCGTTTCAAACATTAATGGCTGATTTGAACATTCCCATTACGCTTGCACCTAACAAGATTCAACGCATGATGCGGACCACTGCCCCTTAGTATTCGAAGCACTGACGTTCTGGCACCTGTATTTGAAAAAGCATGGCATTGGAGGAAGTATGAATGGTTGAAATTTATTTGTTCGTCAATCCTTTAGGCGGCGTCTGTTTAGAAATTGAAAAAGAAATTATACAATTGTCTGTTAACGACAAGAAGAAAATACAATTGCGCTTTATCCCTTTATTAAACATGAAGACGATCAATGAATTTTTGAGTCGTCAACATATTCCGATTAATGACATTAAACGACGGAATCGAATTTTTGAAGATTTATACTCAGCCGCTCTTGACTATAAAGCAGCACAGTTACAAGGCCGAAAAAAAGGCCGACAATTGTTGATTGGCTTACAAAAAGCAGTAGCTGAAGACGGTCTAGCTTACTCTCCTGAGTTATCAGAAGAACTACTTCTAGCGGCCGGCGGGGATATTGATATGTATCGTAAAGACCGACAATCCGATTTTGTCAAAGAATCTTTCCAAACCGACCAAAAAGTTGCTCGAGAAATGGGGATTAAACAACATCCTACCGCAGTCGTTTACAACTATACTTGCGAGAACGATTTCGGCATTTTAGTCGAAAATTTTGAAAACATGGATGAAATTAAACAACTATGTCGTGTCCATCCACATAACGAACCGTTGCTGGACCAAGGTGACGCAACCTTTGAATTTAAACGTCGCTCCAATTATCATTTTCCAAATGGACATTTACATTTATTATAAAAAAGATGCTGCGACAAAAGCTGTTAACCAATTATCTTAAGAGTTAAAAAGTGGGATATAAGTCATTTGGACTTATATCCCACTTCTTTGTCTATAATTTTTCAACCAAAGCTTCTAATTCCGTTAAACGTTCTTCAAAAACTTTCATTGCATCTTCGATATACGCGGCTTGTGTCATATCCACGCCCGCTTTTTTCATCACTTCAATTGGGAAGTCACTACTTCCTGCTTTCAAGTAGTTAAGGTACTTCTCTAAAGCTCCTTCTTCTTCAGCTAAAATATGTTTAGACAATGCCGAAGCGGCTGAGAAGCCAGTTGCATATTGATAAACATAGTAATTGTAATAAAAATGTGGAATTCTCGCCCATTCGTAACTGATTTCTTCGTCTCTAACTACTTCTGGTCCATAATATTTAGCATTGAGCTCGCCATAATACTCACTCAAATATTCACTTGTTAATGGCGTGCCTTTAGCATCTTCCGTGTGAATAAAATGTTCAAATTCCGCAAATTGCGTTTGACGGAAAATGGTTCCCTTAAAGCCGTCTAAATAGTGATTTAAGACATACGCACGTACTTTAGGATCTGTTTCTGTTTGTAATAAATATTCTGTTAAAATATTTTCATTTGTGGTTGAAGCAATCTCAGCTAAGAAAATTGAATAGTCGCCATAAACATACGGCTGATTATTTCTTGTATAGTAACTATGAACACTATGGCCCATCTCATGGACTAATGTAAATAGTTGATCCAAACTATCATGCCAATTCATTAAAATGTATGGGGCTGTATCATAAGCTCCGGAAGAATATGCACCGCTTCGTTTTCCTTGATTTTCAATCACATCAATCCAACGACTTGAAAAAGCTTCTTTAACAATAGATAAATAGTCTTCACCTAGTGGTTTTAAAGCCTCAATTGCTTTTTCTTTTGCTTCTTCATAGCTGTAACGAATTGGTGCTTCACCTAGCAAAGGCGCATACAAGTCGTACATGTGTAATTCTTCTACGTTTAATAATTTTTTTCTTAATTTTACATAACGATGTAGCAAAGGTAAATGTTTATTTACTACAGCTACTAATGTTTCGTGAACACTTTCAGGGATATGATTACTTGCTAAAGATGCTGCCCGAGCAGAATCATAATTTCTAATTTTTGCTTTATAATTATGTGTTTTAACATGTGCACCTAAAGTTGAGGCTAATGTATTTCTAAATTGTTTGTATACTTTGTACAAACCTTTAAATGCTGCTTCACGAACAGATGGATCGACACTTTCCATTAATTGACCATAAACGCCATGAGAAAGTTGAATCGTTTCGCCTTCAGCATTTTGCACAGTTGGAAATTCTAAATCTGCATTATTTAAAATTGAAAATGTATTACTTGAGGCACCAAAAATTTCGCTAGCCCCCGCCAGTAAAGCTTCTTGTTCCATCGATAAAACATGGGGACGTTCATCTAAAATATTTTGAATATAGTGACGATAAACAGCTAATTTCGGCTGCTCTTCAAAATATCCCCAGATTTGTTCATCACTTAATGTTAAAACCTCTGGGTCAAACCAAGAAACAGCTTCACTAACTTGCGCATATAAAGAACTAGCTCTGGCATATAAAGCTTGGTAAGCTGTATTTGTAGTGTCTTGATCATTTTTTAAATGAGAATAGACATATAATGTTTCCACTTTTCGATAGACATCTAACACGTATTCTAACGCAGCTAGAAAAGCATCTGCGCCATTCCCTAAGGTACCTTTAAATGACTCTGCTTGATTTAGCTCCTCTGTCAACTGATTATACGCAGCATCAAAAGCAGCATCATCTTTAAAAATTTTGGTTAAATCCCAAGTTAATGAAGTTGGAACTTCATCACGTGTTGGTAATTGTTTAATTTCGCTCATAGTTTACTCTCCTTTAAGAAACGTTTTACTCATTATACTATCATAATTTATCACGTGTGACTAAAAAAATGTTGTTTTTTCACTTTTTTTAGCCAATGAATGAGCTTTTCAGGATCTTCTCTTAGGAAAATGCTAGTTATTAGGTACTTATTGTTTACTTTAATTAACACATAACATTCTTGTAACCAGCTCAATAACCTATTCCCCACGATTTTAAAAATCTTTTTTAAGTCAATATTCGGCAGTGGTTGCCAAATAAAGTTTCCTTCTTCCAAAAAACTAACTTCCAAGATACGCCATAGTTCCTGTTTGGTCACTAAATATCCTTCTTTGGTTTTTAGTGCTTCCCAAACAAGCATTTTTAAATGAATATCTTCTTCAGAAGAAGGTAATAGCTTCAATCCAGGATAGTAAAACCAAGGAGGTAACTGGAGAATGTGACAACCTTTCGTATATAAAAAGCTCTGTGTTCTAAGCAACTGAGCATTTCTGTAACCAAGTTGTTGAGTCAATTTTTGATAATAATCATACATCAATTGACCAGTGTGCCGTCTACCTGGCAGTAAATTTAAATTAGCAGTCGGTAGTTGGATGATTTCTAGTAATTTTTTTTCGTAAAAATCCCATGATTGTTTTCTTCTATAAAATTGTTGACATTGACTCTCTTCAATATGACAAAGTAACTCTATTCGTTCTTGTTTCTTATTGGCCGACCATAAATAAAATCCCAAGGACTCCGAAAAATAAAGGAATTGTTTCGTTAACTGCGTGAGCTTGTCTTTAGGCACTAATCGTTCACCTAAAATCCAAACAACTTGATAGCCATGAGTTTGATAAGTCTCCGTCCGTTCCACCAAACGTTTAATTGGCAATGGACTACATTGAATTTCAATGGCTATCTTCCCAATGAGTAAATCTGGGCGTTGCTTCAAGGTGGGTAAGTATGCCTCAACTTGAAAGGACAGCTTTTCGCGTAAACACTTTTCCGCAAAAAGCTGCTTCAAGCGGAGGTGTTCTTCTGTTTCAGCCTCTGCTTCGTACCAACAACTATTCTTTTTACGATGAGCAAAATGGGGTATTTTAATGGGGCCTGCCTTCAAAATGACCGATTGATGACACATTGGACACACAAAAGCTTGTTCGCTTCGTATCTGTGTTAATTCATCAATCGAGCAATCGATTAAAGAAAATAATTCTTGGTTGTCTGCCGTTAAAGCTGTTAACATGATTTTCACCTCTCATAAATAAACTACGCAAAGTTTCTTAATTTTCATCAAAAAAAAAAGCAAAAACCCGAAAGTTTTTGCTTTTTTGCTTAATCATTAAAGTAATAACGTGTTAATTCTAGCGCACTGCGTTCCATAATACAAGTGCCATATTCGACTAAAGTATCCTGAGTGACAGTTGTTTTATGAGCAAATTCTAAAATCTGTGCAATTTCATTGTCAACATTTGTTTTTTCTAATTCATCGGTTAAGAACAAAACTTGTAAGTAATAACAATCGTTGTACGTATATAAGTTAGTCAAAACAGATTGCATGAAGACTTCTTTGGATAATTGGATCATCGCTTCAAAATTATCTAATTCAAAGATTACATTTCTGTTTGTTTCATCTGTGGCTTCCATCTCGTCAAGTTCATCGGCGGCTGCTTTGTCTGCTTCAATTTGTTTGCGAATCAATTCGCTAACATCTGCATTGACTTCGCTCAGACCTTCTAAGGAAGACAAGTCGTCCATAGCGACATTTTTACTAATAAACAGTTCTAAACCATCATTTTTAGGCAAGACTTGGAAAGTGACTGCTTCACTGCCTTGGAATTCATCTTCGACATCAACTTCTTCTAAAATACTATAAAAGAAATTTTCAACATCTTTGTGGTTTCCTAGTAAGTCAAGAAAAGTAATCCCTCTATCCGCCAGGTCTTCGTTGCCAATTAACACACGAATCGTATTTTCATTAATATGTTCCATTTCCATAGCGCTACACCTCTCTTTGCTTCAATCAGGAAACTTCTTACGTTCATTGTAGCGAAAACTACACAAAAGTAAAGTGGAAAGTCTGTAAATCCTCGAAAACTAGCGAACATTTTATAAACTTTGAACTTTTTTAACGATTGGTTTTTCGCTCCTTCTACCTCTTCATCTTAACGCAGTCTCTCCAAAAAAGATACTATTTTTCCTTGACCACGTTCTGCCAAATCAAATGAATACAAGTTCTAAATATGTATTAAAAAGCCAGAGATAAAAATCCCTGGCCCTAAATTCATATGAATCGTTCTTTATTACAATTAACAAATAAAGAACAAAATTTTATATTTTTTATAAACCTGCCATTAATTGTGCTTGGCGCAATTCCAGTTGTCGAACATCTCTTGGTAAGAATCGACGAATTTCATCTTCGTTAAAACCGACTTGTAATCTTTTCTCATCAATCATAATTGGCCGACGCAACAATCCAGGGTTTTCTTGAACCAACTCTAATAAATCTTGAAGTGGAAGCTCGTCCAAATCCATATTTAATTTTTGGAAAACTTTAGAGCGAGTAGAGATAATCTCTTCTGTTCCATCTTCTGTCATGATTAAAATTGCTTTTAATTCCTCAATATTTAAAGGTTCAGAAAAAATATTTCTTTCTTTAAAAGGAATTTCGTGCTCTTGCAACCAGGCTCTAGCCTTACGACATGACGTGCAACTCGGGGAAGTATAAAGTGTCAACATTGTGCATCACTCCTTTTCGCGAATCATCGCGTTTCTGAAACAGGGAACTGTACTGTTCCTCTATTTAAAACCAGTATACCTAATTTCTAATAAAAATACTAGGGGTTTTTAAACATTTTTTATTAACTTTGTTTATTTTTCCTTCATTACATCCGTGTAAAATTAGGGTTAATTTTTATGAAATTTTATGGATGTTCGTTATGATTCTGTAAAAAAGTAATACAGTTTTCTATTTTTATAGTTGCTGTTATAATTTACTTCTCTTGGTGATTTTTCAAGAAGTTCCCATGTATTTTTTTCTAATAAAATGTATAATAGAACTATTCACTATCTTAAGTCTAAAGTCAGGTGGTTATTTAATGAAAACAATTTTTTCTGGTATTCAGCCCAGTGGTACTCCGACAATCGGAAATTACATTGGTGCAATGAAACAATTTATCGAATTACAAAATGAATACAATTGTTATTTTTGTATTGTGGATGAACATGCCATTACCGTTCCCCAAGAACCGCAAAAGCTACGCCAACAAATTCGTAGCTTAGCAGCTCTTTACCTAGCGGTTGGTTTAGACCCACAAAAAGCAACAATTTTCATACAGTCTGAAGTGAGTGCGCATGCAGAAGCTGGTTGGATCATTCAGTGCAATACTTCTATTGGTGAGTTAGAGCGAATGACACAATTTAAAGATAAATCGCAAAAAAATGGTCGTGCTGGCGTAAGCGCTGGTCTTTTAACATACCCTCCATTAATGGTTGGTGATATCGTGTTGTACAACGCTGACTTAGTGCCAGTCGGAGATGATCAAAAACAACACTTAGAATTAACACGTGATTTTGTGGAACGCTTCAACAAACGTTACGCTCAAAAAAATCAAGAAATTTTAACGATGCCTGAAGTAAAAATCGCTGAGCAAGGTAGTCGAATTATGAGCTTACAAGAACCAACGAAAAAGATGAGTAAGTCTGATACAAATGTGAAGGGCTTTATTTCAATGCTTGATGAGCCAGCAGTGATTCGCAAAAAAATCCGCTCTGCTGTAACTGATTCAACTGGTGTAATTGAATATAATAAAGAAGAAAAGCCTGGTATTACTAACTTACTAAATATTTATTCTGCTGCGACAGGTCAAACTGTTGAGGAACTTGTTCAAGCTTACGAAGGCAAAGGCTATGGAGACTTCAAAGCAGATTTAGCAGAAGCAGTAGTTGCCTTATTAGAACCTATTCAAGTGCGCTACCAAGAGCTTCTAGCTTCAGAAGAATTAGATATGATTTTAGATGAGGGTGCAGAAAACGCTCGCCAGGTAGCCAACAAAACACTTCAACGAATGAAAAATGCTGTTGGTTTGGGAAGAAAAGTTCGGCGCTAACTAAACATAAAAAAAAACCGCGAAGTTTTATTCGCGGTTTTTTTTATGTTCTAAATTGAGCATCGTACAGCCGACGATAGTGGCCTCTTTGCGCGTACAAAGTTTCATGTGTTCCATCTTCTAAAATTCCTTGGTCACTCACTACGATTATTCGATCAGCATGTTTAATCGTTGCCAGTCTGTGGGCAATAATTAATGTTGTTCGCCCGTCAGCTAACGAGTTTAATGACTCTTGAATCACTTGCTCTGTTTCTGTATCTAATGCAGAAGTCGCTTCATCTAGAATTAAAATTGGCGGGTTCTTCAAGAACATTCGCGCAATTGCCACTCGCTGCTTTTGACCGCCCGATAATTTCACGCCACGTTCGCCAATAATTGTGTCCAAGCCATCTGGCATTAGCTGAATTACATGTTCTAAATGTGCTAATTTCACCGCTTGTTGAATGTCTATTTCTGTAGCATTTAAATTCCCATAAGCAATATTTTCTCGTAATGTTCCAGGGAATAAAAACACATCTTGTTGAACAATTCCAATCTGCTTACGTAATGAAGCCAAGGTCATTTGCTGGATATTTCTACCGTCAATCGAAATTTCACCACTACTGACTTCATAAAAACGAGGCAACAGATTGCACAAGGTCGTTTTTCCTGAACCACTTTGGCCAACGAAAGCAACGGTTTCACCAGGTTGAATTTTTAAATTGATATGGTCTAAAACTTTTGTGCCATCTTCATAAGCAAATGAAACATCTTTATAGGCAATCGTTCCTTCTAAATGTGAAACAGCAACAGCTCCTGGCAAATCTTTGATGGACGGTTGTTTGTCCATTTCTTCCGTAAAACGTTTAAAGCCAGCAAATCCTTTGGGATAACTTTCAATCATATTATTGACTTTTTCAATCGGCCGAATAAAAATATTGGCTAATAAAATAAATCCTACAAACTGACCTTCTGTAATTTCTCCTTTAATTGTATAATACGCACCAAAAATTAATGAAAATAAATTTATCAGACGAATTAATAAGTAATTATAGGCGGAACTGACACCCATCACCTTATAAAAATATAATTTCGATTTTCGATACATTTGATTTAAATAATTAAACTGTTTTCGTTCAAATGGTTCATTTGCAAAAGATTGCGTGACACGTATCCCACTTACTGACGCTTCAATCCCAGCATTAAATTCACCTAAATTATCGTAAATATCCGTATTCGCTTTTGTCATTTTTTTATTAAAATAGCCTAGCGCAATCGTGATAAATGGCAATAAAATAAACGTAGCGATGGCTAATTTCACGTGAATGGTTAACATTAATAAAAAAGAACCTGCTAACGTCATAATCGTAATAAAGACGTCTTCTGGACCATGATGCGCCACTTCCGAAATTTCAAAAAGATCAGTGGTCAAACGGCTCATTAATTTCCCTGTTTTTTGATTATCATAATACTCAAACGGTTGTGTTTGAAGATGTTGATATAATTCTTCACGCATATCTGTTTCAATATTCACGCCTAACATATGACCAAAATAAACCACAATAAATTGTAAAAACGTATTGATTATATAAAATGCAAATAAGCCCGCACTAGCTAATGCAATGAGGCGAAAATCTCCTTTTGGCATAATCTTATCAATTACTTGGTTGACTGCTACTGGAAAAGCCAACTCTAACAGCCCCGCAAAAACGGCACACCCAAAATCCAAAATAAATAATCGACGATACGGCCGATAATACCCAAAAAAACGCTTTAACATAACTCCCTAACTCTCCCCCTTCATTCTCATTCATTATACGGAAAAAGACTGTCTCTTGCAAAATTCTAACCTCTATCAGAACGCGTGTTATTTAAGTAACTTTGACTCAAAATAATTTTCACAAACTTTTCATTATCAGAATATTTTTTCATTTACCGTTTCCATTTTTTCGGTAAAAATAACTATAATTGTCTTTTCCCGCAAGGCTTTGATTTCTGTTCAAAACCTTGAAATACAGTGAAAAATACTCTATTTATTTGTGAAAATATCGGCTACAATATAACATATGAAAAGTTTTGTAAAAAAGTTAAGAGGTGCACTTGTTAAATGAGAACCATTGTTTTTGATGTTGATGACACGCTGTACGATCAGCAACAACCCTTTCGAAATGCGATGACTAAAATTTTCCCGAACGTTGCGACAGAGGATATGCATGAATTGTATCTTCGTTTTAGACACCACAGCGATGAAACGTTTCCGAAAGTTTTAGCCAATGAATGGTCCCTAGATTTCATGCGGTTTTTCCGGATGAATGAAACATTAAAGGATCTAAACTATCCAGGAATTTCACAAGAAGAAGGAAAAATTTTTCAACAAGTTTATGAAGAAGAATTGGATAATATTACGATGCATCCAGAAGTTACTAAGCTTCTTGATACTTTACAAGAGAAAGAAATTCCGATGGGGATTATTACAAATGGTCCAACAGACCATCAATTTAAAAAAGTTAAACAATTGAATCTTGAAAAATGGGTTCCAAGCCAAAATATCATCATTTCTCAAAGTACGGGTTTCCAAAAACCTGAAAAGGAAATTTTTGATTTAGCCTGTAATCAATTTTGTATGGAACCTGAACATACTTTATATGTTGGTGATAGTTATGACAATGATATTGTAGGCGCTCGTAATGGTGGCTGGCATTCTCTTTGGTTTAACCACCGCTCTCGAGAACTACCAAGTTGCCAACCTGCATCACACCTTGCAGAAGTCACTTGTTTCACCGAACTTTGTCCGACTGTGGAGAAATTATTTAATCTTTAAAAAAAAGCCGCTCTTCAAATTGAAGAACGGCTTTTTTTATTTATTTTTTTGTTTTTTCAGACGTAAAATGATGAACAGGCAGATTATCAATAAAAGGATCAATAAACCGATTAAGAGATAAATAAGTTTAGATTCCGTTTTTTTGACGGTTACATCTTTCTCATTAAATGTTTTTGCTTCCTCTTTTGAGATCGTAAATTCTTTCGTAAATTGCCATTTTTTTCCTGAGCCTTCCACAGTCATTGCCAATACATACGTCCCAGCTTCCATTTCATTTTCTTCATAAGGAATAGGAAAATTAAAAATTGAATTGGGCGCCATTTGCATATCTTCTTGTTCTTTCTCTAAAATAACGTTATTTGTTTTCTTATTTTTAACATTTGCCGTTACTTTCATTGATTGAAGATAGGCTGCTTCATGGTTTAGCAGTGTTGCAGAAATAACACTGCGCGCATTTCTTTGCGTCGGTTCAACTTTCTCTAAAGACAATTCAGGTTGCACAACTGTTTCATTTTCTCGAAGTAAAACAGCTACTGTATAGGCATAGCGATTTTCAATTGCTAAGCCGTTTGTATTTTCTTTTTGCTTGTCTTTCGTTTCATCGACTTTTTCACTAAACGTGATCCCGCCCGCTAGTTGCCCTGAAAACTCTTCTTTAGGCATCTTCACTCGCAATTCAACTACTTTTTCACTTTTAGCAGGCAATTCAACACTCTCACCGCCGTCTTTCAGTTGAATGATTTCTGATAAATCTGCTGGTGCAGATTTATCTAATGCTGTCAACGACTCGCCATATTCAATCACTCCGTTGCTGTTTGTTGTGGCCGACTTCACACTAACATCAATCACTAAATTTTCATCTGTACTATTGGCCGCTCGAACTTTCAAAATTTGTTCTTGGTCTGGTTTCATCATTAAATCAAAATATGTTTTTGTTTTATCTATTTGGTTTTCTGGAATTTCTGTTTCAACACTAAATCGTAATTCTGCTGCTGAGGTTTCAATCCCAAAAGCAAAGAAATAAAAACTTAGAATCATCAGAATAAAATATCTATTTTTCATTTCGCTCTACACTCCATTTCTATGTAAAGGAGAAAGGCTGAGTTCCCCTCTTCCTTTCTCCCAAAAGGTTCTTTTTATACTGGCGTATTAGCTAATGTCCAAGTAATTGTTGTTTTGTAGGCATCGTTTAATTTAACTGATTTACCTGGCACTTTTAATTGAACATCTTTCATTACTTGACGGCCGTCAACTTCAGCAATTGAACTAGCATTGCCGTATAAGTATGACCATTTCCCAGCACCTTGATCTGTTACGGCTACCATCACGTTATGACTTTCACCCACTGTACCAAAAGTTACGCTCGCTAAACTTGTTGGTGCAGCACTTTGTCCTGCTGTCACAGCTGAAGCATTTTGAAAGACAATTTCAGTTCCTTCAAGTGTCTGACCTTTTGTAGCAGAAGTAAATGCAGAATTTTGTTTTGCAGATAAAGTCCAGCCTTCTAAAGTTCCACGATTATCTGTAATTTGAGCAAATAATGGGCCCGTTTTTTCAACATTATTTTTATCTTTTAAAACTTGTGCTGATGCAAAATAGGTTTCATCTTTTGTGCTGATGATATTTTCACCAAAGTTTAAACTTGAAGCATAGTCCAAGGTTAAGGGACCTGTAGAACCTTCATCAACTGGTTTGTCAGGATTTACTGGGTCGATAGGTGTCACAGGATCTTTGCCGTCTTTGTCTTCTGGATCCACTACAGGATTTTTGCTGTTGGGATCTTTTTCATCTGGTGCTTTAAATTTTACAATAGCATCTGTGTCGCGATTAGCCACTTCCTCTGCTTGAACTGGTAGTGTGCCTACCGCGATGGTTGCTAAAATTAAGCTGCTTGCGATGGTCATTTTTTTCATGTTAGTGCTCCTTCTCTTCTATTGTTATAGTTTCAATAATTATACGCTTGGTAAATCAGCGATTGTCCATGTTAAAACAGTTTTGTATTGAACAGCATCTTTTGGTGTTGCTCCTGGTACAGTTAATGTGATCGCTGTATTTTTATCTACGCTTTCACCGTCAACTTCCACTTTTTCAATCCCACCGAACGCACTAAGCCAAGTTCCAGAACCTTGACCTTCAGCGGCAGACATCACATTTGATGAATCGCCAGCTACTAAAGTTACTTCATGCGCAGTTGGTGTAACTGCTTTGGAATTTGACACTGCTTTGTTTTGACTTAATTTAATTTCTGAACCGTCTAAAACTTTATTTAATGTTTCTTTTGTCGCTGTTAATTGTGTTTCTTGTTTAACTGTTAAAGCCCAACCGGCATTCGTTCCGCGTTTGTCGGAAATTTGTACATAATTTGGTTTAGGATTAGTCAAATCAGGACCAGAACCGTCTGCCAAGAAAAAGTATTGTGGATTTGCATAATATTTTTCATCTTTATTTGAAATTTTATTTTTGCCAAAGTCTAAACTAGAAGCATAATCGATACTTAGTGGACCAGTTGTTCCTTCATTTGGCTTATTGCCTGTGTCTGGTGTCGTTGGATCAAAGGGTTCAACAGGTTTTTCGGTATCTGGATTCACTGGATCGACAGGTTTGTTGATAGAGGCATCCGGTGTAAATTCTACGATGGCATTTGATTCATAGTTTTTTTCTTCTGCATTCACTTCTGGTGCAATAGCCACGCCTAAAGTGATAGCGGGGATTGTTGATAAGATAATTTTTTTCATTTTATTGTTCCTTCTTTCTTTTTTTTAAAATAAAACTAGCCATAAAGATGACTATTATTCCGAGATAATTAAACATTTGTTGCTGTTTAGTACCAGTTCGAGGTAAGAAGCCTGAGCCTTTTTGATCAACCGTTTTACTTGTTGAATGCTTCAATGATTCTCCACTCACTGCTGGTATTGCTTCCGACTGCTTGGGGAAACGCTGTGGTATCTTACCATCTGGTTTTTCTTTGTTGGCTGGTGGCTCATACTCGCCATAAAAAGAAACTTCTGCATTTGTCGGATAGGCATTTGTTTCAGCAAATACATCAACTGATGAAATCAATCCTAATAGCAATACGCCGCTAACTATTTTTTTGATAAGACTCACCCCCTATTTTGCACTGCCATCAGGTACGTCCATCAAGTGCCAAGTTAGTTTTGCTTCGTATTCTTCTGCTTTGGCCGTCCCTCCAGGAACAGATAATAACAACTCTTGGTCATTTTCTTTCCATTGATCAGAAATATTTGTTTCTTGATGTCCATTGACTTGGTTGTGAACAAGAATCGATTGGCCTTCTGGAATGTCCTGTAAGCGATGGTTGGTTCTAAATTTTAAAATATTCGGCAACGTAGCACCTGATTCAGATTTGAAATCAGAAGTAACGGTTAGTGCAAGCGACCAATTATTCCCTGTTTGACGAGTATCCCGTATCACTAATGGTTGATCCATGGAAACAATTGGATATTGGGTCGTGCTACTAGCGATTTGCAGCTCATTCCCAAAGGAAATCGCTGTGGGTACCGTTTTGAACCTGACAGAGCCAACCACAGTGACTGTTAGCGCTAATTCATCAATCTTGTAGCCTTTATCATAGACTTCCACGACCAACTGCTGTTTTCCATAAGTTAGTTCTGGTAATAACAAGGCTTTTTCCTTAAATGTTTTAGAATTAGTGGTTGTTTCATCTGCTAATTTCTGGATTTCTTGGCCCTCTTTTTTGACAATAAATTGTAATCTATTCCCAGCATCGACATCTTGCCAATAAAAAGGCAGGGCTGTTTTTTGAAAGTCATCAATATCGATTGTTTTTTCCATCGACTTTTCTATACGCTCTTTTGACCAAGATAGTTTCGTTTCACTTAAGAAAACTTCTTTGACAGGTTGGACGACTGTTCCAGAAAAGTTCCCTAAGTATGCTTTATCTGTTGATTCCCAGATATAAGAAACGCCTTCATGAGCTTTGGGTAAATTCCATTCAAACAGTCCTTTTGTGGCATCGTAACTTCCATAAGGGCTAATCGTCAGCGGTGGAAATAGTTGACCATCACGAGATACCACCTTATTTTTTAATTGCAGTGGTTTCCCAGCAATATAATCGACAGAAGATAAGATAATCATTTGATTAGATACATCTAGCCCTGTAATGGCCGTTAAGCCTTTTAACGGACTGATATCTGAAATTTGATTTTCTCCCACATCTAAAACTGTTAGATTGAGTGTTTTCTCTAACGGTGCCAAGGAAGAAATTTGATTGTTTCTTGCATACAGTACACGCAGATTAGGAACAGTGCTTAAAGCTTCCAGACTAGCAATCGTTTGATTCATAATACTCAACTCTTCTAGACGTGGCTTATTCGCCAAGGGCGCAATTGTTTTTAATTGATTATTTTCCACATAAAGACGGAGTAGGCTATTTGCTTCCGTAAGCCCATCTAAAGTAGCAATCTGATTATTGGCAGCCCAAATGGTTTCTAAATTACGAAGAGAACGAAGCGGGTCGAAGGAAGTTACTCGATTATTCGGCGTGATTTTTGACGGATGATCTGTCGTATTTTGGATACTTAAATTTTTTAAAGCAGCCATTCCTTCAAGTCCATTTAATGTCGTTAATTGATTGTTCTCAACATACAAGCCTTCTAAATTAATTAATCCTGCTTGACCTAACGGACTAAGATCAGCTATTTTATTGTTTCTCATATATAAAAAACGTAATAGCTTAAATTCACCTTTAGCAAAAGGACTCAAATCTGTTACATTGAGTGAATCTTGAAAAGATAATTCTTCTAAGTTTCTTAGGTATTGAACTCCTTCCACATTAGAAACAACGACATTTTCTAAAATAACTTTATTCAGTTTATCCAATTCTGCTTGGGTGACAGTATTAGAGGTCCGAGATTTGCTTAACTGTTTTCTGATATTTTCCGCAAAGGCTGGATCAGGAAATAGTGTACTGATAGGCGTCGCTTTATCTAAGACAGCACCTGCGTATAATTGGGGCATCATCAGTTGTGCTTCCGTTATCGCTAGTGCTTCATTTGGCGGCTCTTCACTTGTTTCAACAGTCGTTAACTCTTCTGATTTGGGAATCTCCGAACTACTGGTTGCTGAATTTTGCTCTTCTGCCGATGAAGTTTCTGGAATCTTTTCTTCTGAAACAGATGAAACATTTTCTTCACTGGAGGATGCGATTGTTTCGGTCGTTTCGGCGAAAGTTGTTACAGGAAGTAATAAACTATTAGCCAAAAGTAAGGCACTAACTGCGGAGATGCACATTTTTTTCATAAACTTCACCTCCTGATATTTTCTTAATTATAGTGAATATCAACTGAAAATGGGTTCAATTACGACAAACTGTCCAAATTAATTTGTATAGACAAGACAAAGAGCGCCAAATAGGGTTTTCTACCCCTATTTGGCGCTCTTTGTCGCTAAACACAACCAGAATGTATTATGACAAATTCTCAATTATGCCTAGTTTTCTTTTATTTCTTTTAAACTATCCTCTATTTTTTCCAATTGCCCAGCAAAAAATTCTTGTTTGGCTTTTGGTAAAAACAATGTGATAGATAAGAGGATTTGTTCTTTAAAGATTGACCAATCTGCGAATATTTCTTCATTGGTTAAAATCATTTCTATTTTTTCTGCTATTTTTTTCCAGAGGATCATTCGCCAGTTATTTTCACCCACTTCATATTCTTTAAACATGCTTAATACATGAAGAATATGGGGAACATTTTGGCTGACAATCGCCGCAAATAAAAAATCAATAATTACTTGCTCGATAATTTCTAGCGAGCGAATATCAATAATTTCCCGCTCATTGACAGATTGTAGTACACGAAAAAGTAACGAAGTTGGAAACGGCTGCAAGCCAACGTTTTTTTGTAATGCTAAAAATTTCAAATTAAAAATAGTATACACATCGGCATTAATTAATCGTTCCAGAATCTGATTTTCTAATGCAATAATCTCTTCTTTTGTCACAACTGTTTGAGGGTTAAAAAGATATTCCAACGCCAACATCGAATACATTACTTCTTGCTTTCCTAAAGCAAAAGACGATTTCTCATAATACGCCCGATAATCTGCAACGATTCGACTACTTTCTTGAAAATTTTTACTAAAGATTGCTTGATTAAACTGCTCCTTAGCTAAAACTGTTTTGGACATTGGCGTTAATTTTTCTGTCATTTCCATCGGCGAAATAGACAAGATTTCGACAATAATGGCTAAATCCGAAATACGCAATTCACTATTTCCTTGGACAAAGCGTTGATAACTTCGACTAGAAACACCATTTTCATCAAAGACACGCAGAGGAATATTTTTTCCTTTACGAATCCGTTCAATTTCTTCACCTAGCGGCCGATATTCCATATATTCTTTTTGTTTCAAACGAATTACTCCATTTCTCTTTAAATAAGATAGCAACTAAGTTGAACGGTTATTCCCCAATGCTTAAAATTGTGCGAATATCTTCTTCCGTCATTTTCGCTAATTGCTCTTCATTTCCTTGAATCACTTTTTGGAACAGCTCGCGTTTTTCTTGCTGTAAGGAATTCATTTTTTCTTCAACCGTTCCTTCTGCAATCATCCGCCACACTTCAACAACCTTTTTTTGTCCCATGCGGTGTGCCCGACCAGCCGCTTGTTCTTCGACTGCGGGATTCCACCATAAATCGTATAAAATAACTGTATCTGCACCAGTTAAATTTAGTCCGGTTCCCCCTGCTTTCAATGAAATTAAGAAGACATCTTTTTCTCCTTCATTGAAGGCATTCGCCATCGTTAACCGATCTTGAGGCTTCGTACTTCCTCGTAAATAAAACGTCTCTAAGCCTAATTCATTCAATTCTTTTTCTAAGATAGAAAGCATGCTTGTGAACTGAGAAAATAATAGGACACGACGATTGTTTTCTTTGGCAGCCACTAAAAAGTCTTTGACTTGTTCCACTTTGCCAGAACCTCCCGTGTAATCCTCAATAAACAAACGCGGATCGCAACAGATTTGTCGTAAACGGGTCAAGCCTGCTAAAATACTCATGCGATTTTTCTTGAAGGTCGCCTGATCCATTTGACTGACATCTGCTTGCATTTGTTTTAGATAGGCCAAATAAACCGTTTTTTGTTCTTCTGTTAAGACACTGTACATATTATTTTCAATTTTTTCTGGTAAGTCTGCAAGCACCGTTTTCTTGTCTCGTCGTAAAATGAATGGTTGAATCATTTTGGCAATTTCTTCTGGCTTAATTTCTCGAAAGGCTTTTTTGCCTGGGAACAATCCCGGTAAGATCATTTGGAAAATTGACCACAGTTCATCTAAATTATTTTCAATTGGTGTGCCACTTAATGCAAAACGTTGCGGTACTTTTAAACTTTTTAAGGCTTGCGCCGTTTTAGTTCCACTATTTTTAACCATTTGGGCCTCATCTAGAATCAAATAGCCGACACGCATTTCCTGATAAAGCTGAACATCTTGTCGCATACTTGCATAAGAAGTAATCAGAATATCTTCGGTGCTATTTTGTAAAAGCGCTGCTCGTTCTTGGCGGTTGCCAGAAACCACTTGAACATTTAAGGTTGGCGCAAAACGTTTGACTTCGGCTAACCAGTTATAGGTTAAACTTGCAGGTGCGACAATCAAAGCTGTCCCTTTCAAGCGCTCTTCTTCTTTTTCCGAAAGTAAATAGGTAATGGTTTGCAGTGTCTTCCCTAAACCCATTTCATCAGCTAAAATACCGCCAAATTGATAATAGCTAAGCATTTTCAGCCATTTATACCCTGTTTCTTGGTAATGGCGTAACGTTGCTTGTAAGGATTTGGGGACTTGCGCTTCAAAGTTTTCTGGATGCGTTAAATCCGTGACCATTTTTTTAAAGGAATCTGAAAAATGTGCTCGCTCGTTGTCTTCTAATAAACTTTCGATCATGAGGCCTTGGTTTTTGGGCACATGAATGACATTGTCTTCTTGATGCATATTTTTTCGCAGCTTCGTTAAAATTGCACTTGTATGGAAAAATTCCTCTGAGTCAAAAGCAAGAATTTCACCACTTTTTAACGTATAAAAAGCATCATTACGTAGCAGACTAGTCAATACTGCATCGATTTCGGTTTCATCAATGCCAGTGACATCAAACCGAATATCTAACCAAGAATCCCCTTCCGCAACTTCAATCGTTGGTTGATGATGCTGGGCATCTAAATACAATTCCCGTAATTTCCGTCCCATCCGAACTTCTCCTAATTGACGGAAAGCTGGTACTTCGGCTTTAAAGAAATAATACAAGGACTCCCCAGCAGGTAAGATTTTTTCAAAGCCTGTGGTTGTTTGCTGATAGGCAAACTGTTGAAATTGTTGCTTAATTTCTGTTTCTTTTGCTTTATCTCGAACGATTTCTTGATTGTCTTCAGGTAATTGAGCATATTTCGGGTTTGTCGAGAAAATGACTTCTCCATAGTGATAGTCAATTCGAGCGTTAATCCGACCTTTAATTTTCTTAAAAATAAAGACTGCTTTTAAAGGATGATGGACGACTAATTCTTCAACTGATTCTTCAACAGACACTCGACCAATTTTTTCCAATAATGGTAACACTTCACTAAATAAATCAGAAACTGTTTCTTTTTCATAAATAATTGACGGCTCTTCCAAGCGTTTCATTAATTGGAGTAGCGTGGTGTAGATGGCTTCCTGCTCTTCTGTTAGTAAATAAACCGTTTGATCCGCAATCGCCCAGTGATAGTGGGCTAGAAACGTTGTAATAGGATTCTGAATAGTTAATTTGAAGCTTTGTTCCTCGGTTTTTTGCACTGTAAACGTAAGTGGCAAACTGGTTTCTTTGAACGTTAGATAGCGATACTTATGAGTTTGATTGGTCAATATAAACTGACCCGTTCGATTCATTTTTTCAACTAACGATTGACTGCGATCAATTGGTAATAATAGATAACGTTTGTCGATTTTCCCTTTAACTTGAATACCGTTTGCACCTAATAATTGGCTGGTATGATAAATTGCCGCAAGTTCTGTTAAAATTTCTTGAATCTCCATTGAAAAAGAATCATGTAGCAAGGTAAATTGGTGTTGTTTATTCACCATAAAGGTCATTTCTTTTTCATATGCTTGTAAAAAATCACCAATATTTTTCACAATATATGTTTTAGGTTTGGTGCCTTCCAAACCAATTTTTAAAGAAAGACCAATCGTTGATAATTCTGGATAGTAATTATTCGTTTCAATCACATCTAAATGAAATTCTAAACGTAAAGGCTGCAAGGGAACTTCGGCAGAAGCTTTGCTTAATTTGGCAAAGCCTTTGGTAAACATTTCAGCTGTTGATCGATTTGTTTTCTCAAAACTGACTGTTTGATTCGCTTGAATAATTCTTGACACGCCTCGTTGTTTCAGTGCCAGTTCAACTGCCACTGTATGCTTGCAATAGCCATGTTCCATCCAATATTGACATTCACAAACATCTTGTTCTTTGGCGGTACCATCCAATTCAACAAGATAAAGTTCTTCCCCTAAAACCTCAGACAACCAGATCCTTTTTTCTGGATTTTGAACGATAGATAAGACCCGGCCTTCTTGCATATATTCGCGTCCTTGTTCAACGATTCGCTCTGGAATACTCCATTTCATCGACTCACCTCCTCTTCTACTAAGCTAGCTGATAGTGAACGGTACTTTGACCATTCCCATTGCTTTTTATTTGTAATTGTTGTGGAATTCGTGCTTTTAATTCGCCAATATGACTAATAATCCCAATCATGCGGCCTTCATTTTCAATCGTTTCTAACGCCTCCATTGCCATTTCCAATGCTTCTTCATCTAAGGAACCAAAGCCTTCATCAATAAACAACGCATCAATTAAGACTCCGCCTGCTTGTTCTTGAATCACTTCTGCTAAAGAAAGTGCCAACGCTAACGCTGCTATAAAACTTTCCCCGCCTGATAACGTGTGAGCGCTGCGCACCGTCCCTGAATTGTCATCATAAATATTGATTTCTAGCCCCGTTTGATTCCGATAACTACCTGCTTCGTGATTCAATTCAAATTGATAACGACTATTGGTCAGGCGGTCTAAACGCTGATTAGCGACTGTCAGCACTCTTTCTAAATACGTTTGTAACATATACCGTTCAAAACTAATTTTTTTAGGATTATTGCCATTCACCGTATCTGCCAACTGTTGAAGTGCAGTAACTTCCTCAAACTTGTCTTCAATTGTTGTTCTTTGCGCATTAATTTCTTGAACCAACTGTTGATTATTCAGCATTTTTTCATGCAGTTGATAGTATTTTTTTTCTTGTTCTTCAATTTGTTGTGTTATTTGTTCAATTTCTGTGGTGATTAAAGATAATTCTGGGAACGTATCACTAGATAATTTTTTCTCAATTTCAGCGAGTTGGATAGTCAGTTGGGTTTGCTCTTGTTCAAATAAAGCAATTTGTTCTTGCTGACTTTCTAGTGTCGGTACCTCTTTCAACCACTCCGTCAATTGGTCCTCTGTCACGCCTTGTTCCGTTAAAACTGCCTTTAACTGACTCTCAAGTTGCGCGACTGTTTGTTGAAGTGTTTGTTGTTCTTTCTCCAAATGCGTCAACGTACTTTCAAGGATCATTTCTTCTTTCTTCAAGGTTTCTCCTTGTGTCGTCACGTTTTCTTTTTGACGTTCAAATGCAGAGAGTTCTTCTTGAAGCAAAGCTTGTTGTTTGGTCATTTCTTCGTATGTGACGGTTGCATCCAATAATTGGCTAGCAATCATTTGCTGCTGGATAGTGATTCTTTCCAGACTTTGTTGCATTGTTTCTACTTGTTGTCGGAGCACTTCAAAGCGTTGAGAATTTTCAGCTACTTGTTCTTCTAGTTCCGCCAGACGGTCCTTTTCGACTGAAATTTCCGTTAGTTTTTGTGCTATTTGTTGTTTTTCTTTAGCTAATTGCGACTCAACTTCCGCAATTTCTGCAGGTGTTACTTGTGAAAAAGTCAGTCCTGTTAACGGCAACTGCAAGTCAGCAAACTGCGCTGCTAATTGTTCTTGTTCCTCAGTATACGCAGCTTCCTGTTCTTGTAATTGGCTTTCTTTCTGTTGTTTTTCCGCCCCTAATGCAGAGAGCGTTTCAGTAAATCGTTGAACCGTTTTTTCAACTTCCGTTAATTCCCGTTCCGCTTGATCAATCTCTTCTAAGGAAACTTCTTGATGAGTTTGTTGCTTTGGATGTTCTAAAGAGCCACAAACTGGGCAAGGTTCCCCCTCTTCAAGTAACAAGCTTAATCGTTGGATTTGTAAAGAGGCCCATTGACTTTTCTTTGTCTGCAACTTCGCTTCTTCGGCGCTTTTTTGTTGCTGTTCAACAGCAAACCGTTGTGTCAACTCGTGCAATTCCACTTGGTTTTGACTAATTTTTTGCCAAGCTTTTTGATTTTTTTGCCAACGTTCTACAAAATTTTGCCAATGATCTGCTACACTAGAACATTCAAAATTTGCTTTTTCAAGTGTTCCTTCTTGTTCAATAAATTGTTTGGCTGTCGCCACTTTATCCGCTAATGTTGTTTTTTCCTGTTGGCAAGATTCATACTCTTTTTGAATGGCTTGATAATTGGCTTGTTCTGCTATTTGTTGTTGAGCTAACTGTTCATATTCTTGGTATTGTGGTAATTGACGTCGAATCGTTTGAAGACGTTCTTGTTTTTCAGCAATTAATGGTTGTTGTTCTTCCAACTCACTCAGGATTGCTTGCCAATCTGTCAATGCTTGTTGCGTTTCCATAAGAGCTTGTTGTTTGGACTTTGTTTCTTGCTCTTTTTGTTGTTTTTCGCTTCGTTTTTCAAAGACTTTTTCAGCTAAAGATTGCTGTTTTTGGCTCCATTTTAATTGCTGAATCTGTTCCTTTAGCCGCTCAATGACGGTTTCCTGTTCAGCTTGTTTTGTTTTCTTTTCCAGTAATTCTTCTTTTTGCTGTTGCAAGTTTTGCCGTTCTTCAATGGCATAACGAACTTGCTCTTTTGCTTGTTTGGCTTGTTTTAAGGTTGCAATTTGTTCTCTTTCAACTAATAATTGTTGCTGAGCCTCTTGTTGTTGGCTTTCTAATAATTGAAGTTTTTCAAAAAGTGTCATTGTCGGTTCAGGTTCTTCTGACCAATGCAACTGTTCTGTTTTCAGTTCAATTTTTTGCTGGGTTTCTTGAATCTCTTGATTGGCAATTTTTAAGCGTTCTTTTAAATTTTCGCTGAACAACTGATACAATTCTGTTCCGAATAAATTACGCAAAACCTTTTCTTTTTCATCACTTTTAGCAATTAAAAAAGTCCGAAACTCTCCTTGTGGTAACAATACAATTTGAGCAAATTGATTGGCATTCAAATGTAATAATTCTTGAATGAGTTCGTCCACTTCACGTCTTTTAGAATAGGCTCGTAGTTCTTTCCCTTGAGCATCTTTGACAATTAAAGAAATTTTGGCACTTTGTTTACGGACTCCTGTGCCACGTTTTTTAAAAAGTTCTTGTTCGGGAAGGCGGTTCAGTTCATAGAGATACTCGTTATGTTTAAAAAGCAAAGTAACTTCAGTGGCTTCTGAGGGGTCAGCAAATGTGGAACGCATTTCTTTGCCTAAACGTAATTTCCCAGAACTTTCACCAAACAAAGCATAGCTCATTCCATCAAAAATCGTTGTTTTCCCAGACCCTGTTTTTCCACTAATTAGAAAAAGTGAAGAATCTTCAAACTTCGTAAAATCAATGGTTTCATTAATATACGGTCCGAAGTTTTTCAATGTTAAAGATAATGGTTTCATCCTGTTACTTCCCTCTTTCTAATTGATTAAGTGTACTCAGTTCTTCTTGGACCCATTGTGCTTGTTGTTCTGTCAAGGCCTCTCCTGTCACATCGTTAAAAAAGTCATGCAGATGTTCTTCTGGTGAACGTTGTTCTATTTGTACCACTTTTTTCTGATTTCCGTTGCTTGTTTCTCGACCATTCAAACGTTCCAACCCAATAATTTTGGGGTAAATTTTTCGCAATTGATTCATCATGTTGGGAATGATCGCTCGGTCGGTTAATTGGACATGTAAATAATTTTCCCGATTCACTTCTTGATAAAAAGCGGGATCCGTTAACTGCTGAAACGAGCCCGTCAATTGTTGAATGTCTCGCAATGGTTTCAAAGCACGGAATTGAAAATGAACTTCAGTTTCTGTTTCAACAAGCCAAACACCTTTTTCTTGTGTCATTTCTGATAAAGAAAATTTTACAGGCGAGCCACTGTATCGAGCATTAGGTGCCTGCAACGCATTTTTTCCATGTAAGTGGCCCAACGCGACGTAATCAAAAGGCTCTAACAAAGCTGTCGGTACAACATCCAAACCACCCACTGTTAATTTTGTTTCAGAATCAGTTTTTTCACTGCCAGCGACGAAAAAATGACTAACTAACACCTGTTTTTTATTGGGGAGAAAAGATTCCTGCATTTTCGCGACAACTTTTTCCATCGCCGCCTGAATCGTTCGAATCGTTTCATCTTCAAAATATAAGCGAGCCGCAATCGGTTCAAAATAAGGCAACAAATAAAATTGGGTATTGTCGATTTCAATTGGTTGAAAGGCTTGTTCTAAACGCGTATTCAAATGAAATTGCGTTTGATTAAACCAAGGGCCTCCTGTTTCTAAACGAGTGCTGCTATCATGGTTTCCCGAAATAGCTAACACGGGGAAATGCTCTTTGAGATTCATTTGAATCATCATTTCATTAAAAATCTCGACTGCTTCAACCGCTGGAACAGAGCGATCATACAAATCTCCAGCGATCACAACAGCATCCACTTGCTCTTCTTTCGCAATTGCTAAGATTTGTTCAAAGGCTTCCCTTTGTTCTGCCAACAAATCAAAACCATGTAATTTTTTGCCAATATGCCAATCTGCTGTATGTAAAAATTTCATTTTTTCACCGCCTAAAAAAGTCCTTCTTATTATTATAACAAATTTCTGGTATTTTTTAAGAAAATCGGACAGAAGAATTAGATTTTTAACAAACTTTTTTCTTAACGAAAGAAAAAAGACAGGGAGCATCATCTTTTGATGAAACTACCTGCCAGTAACATTCCTATTCTGTAGCGGTTTGTTTTATTCTTTTTCTGTTGATTCATATTTAAAAGTTGGATCAATTTCTTTATCTAACTGATCAAATGCTTCTTGCATCCGACGTTCCACTTCAGCTAAACCGTCTTTATCCATTTTTTTAATATCGCTAATATCGATTGGCTCTCCAAAACGAACCGTTACTTTTTTACGTTTAAACAACTCTTTTAAAGTTAACGGACCTTGATAAACAGATGGCACGATAGGTACTCGCCCCATTTTAGCAATCAAGGCTACCCCACCTTTTAATTCTGAGGAATGACGCGTGCCACTGGGGAACATAATCAAACTTAAATCAGAATTTTTTAAAATTTTGACAGGTGTTTTAATCGCGCTGGGACCGGGCTTCTCACGATCCACTGGAAACGCATTCGCATGTTTTAAAATGAAACGTAAAACAGGATTTTTAAACAACTCTTTTTTTGCCATAAAACTAAACTTCTTAGGACTGCCAGCAACAGCTAAATACAACGGTTCCCACCATGTTCGATGCGGCGCAACTAAGACATAGTTTTGGTCTTTTGGTAATTTTTCTTTATTTTCATAATGTGCATTTCCATTAATCACAAATAAAATGACGCGAACCACGCCACGCATAAATGTAAAAAACATAATTTTCTTCCTTTCTTCTCTCCGCTTTCTAGTATGCCGAAAGCTCTACCTTTTGACAAGCTTTTTTTACGTCTATCAATCAGAGAAATAACATGTCCCCACTAATCTAGGGAACAGATTTTGTCATACGGGTTTAAAAGTAGTATAATACATGAACAATCAGATGAAAAGTTGGAGGTTCTTAATCTATGTTATTATCCGGCGAACGGATTGATCAATTATATGCGGATGATATTCAAATTATTCAAAGCAAAGAAGTCTTTTCTTTTTCCATTGATGCAGTCTTATTGGCTAATTTTCCGCAACTACCAAAAAAAGGCAAGATTGTCGATTTGTGTGCTGGCAATGGCGCGGTCGGCCTCTTCGTTAGTCGGAAAACAGCTGCAAAGATCGACCAAATCGAATTACAACCTCGTTTGGCAGATATGGGGCAACGAAGTATTCTATTAAATAAATTGGAAAAACAAGTAACGATGTATGAACGTGATTTAAAACAAGCGACAGAGGTCATCAAAAAAGATTCTGTCGATTTAGTACTATGTAATCCCCCATACTTTAAAGAACGACCAACTAGCCAAAAAAATCCAAACCCGCATTTAGCGATTGCCCGTCATGAAATTCACACGTCTCTTCAAGAAGTGGTCACTGTGTCGGCGGATTTATTAAAAACAAATGGTCGCCTCGCAATGGTTCATCGTCCTGATCGTTTCCTGGATATTTTACATGCCATGGAAAACGCCAATATTGCGCCGAAAAAAGCTCGGTTTGTTTATCCGAAGCCAGGCAAAGAAGCCAATGTTTTACTAATTGAAGGCATTAAACAAGGTAAAAAAGACGGTTTTCGTGTGTTACCACCTCTTTTTACATACAATGAAAAGAACGAATACGAAGCAGAAATGAAGGCTATGCTGTATGGAGAATAAGAAATCCCATTATTTTTATGTTTTACTTTGCCAAGATGGTTCCTTTTACGGTGGCTATACAACTGAACCAGAACGTCGATTAACCGAACATAATAGCGGAACTGGTGCAAAATATACACGGTTAGCCAAACGCCGCCCAGTCAAAATGATTCATACAAAGAAATTTGAAACACGTAGCGAGGCCACCAAAGCCGAAGCCGCCTTTAAAAAATTAACGCGCAAACAAAAAGAACAGTATTTAAAAACCTTCCATTAAATGACAATCAGCAAAAAGAAATAGCCATCATTTCATCAATGAAATGATGGCTATTTCTTTCTCTTTTTAAACTAAGTTCTCGACAAAATGAATAACCATTTCGGCTGATTTTTTCCCAGCTTCATCGATGAATTCGTCAAAGCTTTGAGTTGCTTCGCCATCTGCTGTATCACTCATTGCCCGTACAACTAAGAATGGAATATTGAACTGTGAAGCCGCTTGGCCAATTGCTGCGCCTTCCATTTCACAAGCTAAGGCTTCAGGAAACTCTTTCTTAATTTTGGCGATTTTCTCAGCGCTGTCCACAAAAGTATCTCCAGTAACAATCAATCCTTTACGAATAGCTAAACCAGTTTTTTCAGCAGCTTTCGCAACTTCCATCCGCAAGTATTCACTTGTTTCAAAATACAAAGGCACACCACCAGGCAATTGTCCATAGGCATAACCAAAACCAGTGACATCAACATCAAAGTAAGCTAATTTGTCTGCAATGACTAAATCGCCGACTTTTAGTCCTTCACCGATACCACCAGCAGAACCTGTATTAATCACCATATTTACGCCATATTGATGAATCAATAAAGTCGTGGTCACAGCTGAGGCCACTTTACCAATTCCTGAACGAACCACAATCACCTCGTGTCTTCCTAACGAACCAGAAACAAATAAAGCGCCTGCTCGTTCCCATGACATCGTGTCTGTCAATTTTTCTTTTAGAATTTTGACCTCTTGATCCATTGCTCCAATAATTCCAATTTTCATAGTGATTCCTCTTTTCTATAAATTCAAAACGATATATGCCACAACGGCTAATAAAATCGCTACAATAATAATTGCCTTGTTTAACCAAGTACTCCGTTCTCGACGCTTCGAGTATTCTCCTACTCGCGACTTGTTAATCGGTTTTTGTTTTTTCTTTTCTTTACGATAAAACGTCGAAATTTCTTTTTCTTTTCGCTTATACGCTTTTTCCGCCAGCTTCTGCTCTTCCTGCTGACGACGTTCCGCTTCTTTTTCTTCTGCTTCTCTGCGTTTGCGAAGTTCTGTCCGAGTGACTAACGGACCTTTGCTCATTGCGTGTCCTCCTTAAACTGTCTCTGCAGTAAATACAATTCCCAGTATTGTATAGCAAAAAGTGTTTTGGCATCACAAATCGTGCCCTTTGCCACTTCTGCTTTGGCTTCAGCTATTGTTAGCTCGTAAAGTTCCAAGATTTCATCTTCATCTTGAGGACGCGGATTTTCGACTTTCTGCAAATCCGTTGCCAAATAGAGAGCCAATTTTTCATTAGCAAATCCTGGTGACAGATACATTGAATTTATGTAGGTAAGCTGACCTGCACGATACCCAGTTTCTTCTTCTAATTCCCGCATAGCCGTCGTTTCCAGTTGATTTTCTTCTCCAGGATCAATTTTTCCCGCCGGAATTTCTAAAATTACTTGTTCCAAGGGTTTTCTAAATTGTTTAACTAAGACGATTTTTCCTTCTGCGGTTAACGGAATCATAGCTACTGCGCCTGAATGAAAAACCAATTCGCGTTTAGCTGTGCCGCCTGTCGGTAAAGCCACGTCATCCAAAAAAACATCAATAATCTTTCCTTTAAAAATTTCTCGACGTTGAAGTGTTTTTTCTTCGAAGTCCTCATAATTTAACATATCTTTCACCAACCTTTCTTGTTTATCATACCCTAAAATGATAAAAATCGCACCCCTTCTTCTCTAGTTAAACCCTTTTCAAAGAAAAAAATTTATTACTTTAGAAAAAAATTACATTTTCGAAAAAAAATAGACATAAAAAATTCACAACTTCCTTGTATTATTTAAGCATACCAACAAACAACCCTAACAAAACACTTTTTCATTTTTAACTCCTTTCCCGTCCTACCCCCAATTAGGACGGGTCTTTTTTTGCGTTTTATACTTTTTTTCTTAGGATTTCACTAAATCATAAAATACATCTTCCGCTGTATGTCTTTTCTCTCACAGAGTATGCTAAAATAACTATTGTAACGAGAGCTGACTCTTTCGAGGATTAGATAGATAGGAGGAACTATATAAATGAACAAATTAAATACAAAATTACTGATTGGCTATATTCTTTTAGGAGCCTTAATCATTGCTGTCGCTAGAGAATATGGCTTCTTCGCTTTTGTGATTCTGGTAGGCTTTTTAGTATTCGTTCTCTATCGAAAAAAGAAAAATGCCGCCGACAAGAGCGATCAAATGCCTTACTTAACGAAAGATAAAGAAGCCCATTATCGTGAGTTGGGGTTATCTCCACAAGAAATTGATTTTTTCAGAAGTACAATGAGCACAGCCAAAAAACAAATCATACAATTACAAGAAAACATGAATCGTTCAACTAAATTACGGGCGATTGACTTACGTAATGATACAACGAAGGTTTCTAAAGCTCTGTTTAAAGAGTTAGTGAAAGAACCTAAAAAGTTACACTTAGCCAATCACTTTCTCTATACACATTTACCAAATATCGTTGACTTAACAAGTAAGCATTTAGAAATCGAACAACATGAAGTAAAAAACAAACAAACGTATGAAAAATTAGAAGAAAGCGCACAAATCATTGACCAATTGTCAAAATTAGTTAAAAATGATTATGAGGAAATCGTTTCCGATGACTTAGACGATTTAGATGTCGAAATGTCGATCGCTAAAAGCAGCTTGTCGCAAAAAGCTGCAACTGAGGAATCACCTCAAGTAAACGAAGACCAGCAATAATCATTAGGGAGGAAAAAAAATGACTGAGCAACAACCCAAAGAAACAACATCTGTAACCAATACATTGGACGATTTATTAAGTAATCCATTTTCATCAATGGATGAACTAACACCAACGCAACAAAATGAACTATCTGAGTTAAAAGAACAGCAAGCAGCTCCTCGTTTAATTGATAAATTACCACAAGAACGTCAAGCCCAAGCAAAAGAATTAGCTTCAAAAATTGATGTCCAAGATTCACAAGCAGTAATTACCTATGGTTCAAATGCCCAAATCAAACTCGGCGAATTTTCGCAAGCGATGTTAAACCACGTTCAAGCACAAGACATTGGTCCTGTTGGTGATTCACTGACCGATCTAATGTTTCGTTTAAATGAAGCCAATCCCAATGAATTACGTGCTGGCGAAGGCAACTTTATTCAAAAAATGTTAGGTAAAGTCAAACAATCCGTTTACGAAATTACCGCCAAATATCAAAAAATTGGTGCGCAAATTGACAAAATTGCTGTCAAATTAACCCATGAAAAAGATGGTCTTTTAAAAGATAATGCCATGTTAGATCAATTGTATCAAAAAAATAAAGATTATTTTGATGCCTTAAACATCTATATTGCCGCTGGGGAATTAAAAGCAGAAGAACTACGGACGCAAATTATTCCTGAAGCCATGAAAAAAGCGGAAGAATCTGGGGATCAAATGGATGTCCAAATTGTTAATGATTATAACCAATTCCTAGACCGTTTAGAAAAAAGAACCCATGATTTACGCTTGGCTCGTCAAATTACGATTCAACAAGCCCCACAAATTCGTTTAATCCAAAATACTAACCAAGCTTTGGCTGAGAAAATTCAATCATCGGTAAATACAGCGATTCCGTTATGGAAAAACCAAGTAGTCATCGCCTTGACCTTACTCCGTCAAAAAGATGCTGTGACTGCTCAACGTCAAGTCTCTGAAACCACCAATGACTTACTGAAGAAAAATTCAGAAATGCTAAAAATTTCTGCAATTGAAACAGCAAAAGAAAACGAACGTGGCCTAGTCGATATTGAAACATTACAAAAAACACAAAATGATTTAATTGAAACTATCCAAGAAACATTGCGTATTCAACAAGAAGGAAAAGAAAAACGCCAAGCTGCCGAAATCGAACTTGGCCATATGGAAGAAGATTTGAAAAATAAATTATTAGAATTAACACAATAAACAACGTTTAGAACAAACTTCTTATAGTACAAGCCTGGGACAAAAATCCAAAGTGATTTTTGTCCCAGGCTTGCTTTTCTTTTTACGCTTGAATATTGTATTTCAGCCACTTAATGATACAATAAAAGAAAACCATGTTTCTTTTTGAAAGGAGGAGCAATTGTGCCACAATTTGCTTCTAAAGCCGAAGAAAAAAATTATTATGAACGCCAAGCTAGCTTAGCAGAGTTTCTAACTTGGTATCATCAACAAGAATTACCTGAATATGAAAAACCCTCTTTAACCGTTGATATGGTTCTTCTTTGCTACAACAAGGAAGCCGATCAATTGAAAGTCTTACTGATTCAACGTAAAGGTCACCCCTTTAGAAACTCATGGGCGCTTCCTGGCGGTTTTGTTAATCGCAACGAATCTACTGAAGATAGTGTTTTAAGAGAAACAAAAGAGGAAACTGGTGTGGTGATTTCTCAAGAAAATATTGAACAATTACACAGCTTTAGTCGCCCAGATCGAGATCCTCGTGGCTGGGTCGTGACAGTCAGCTATTTAGCCTTTATTGGTGAAGAACCTTTAATTGCTGGCGACGATGCCAAAGAGGTCCACTGGTTCAATCTTGAACGGCATGGTCAACACATCACGTTATCTCATGAAGATGTGGAAATTACTTTAGACTTGAAAACAGCGGCCTCTCTTGGTAAAGATACCTTAGCCTTCGACCATAGTGAAATTATAATTAAGGCGTTTAATCGTGTTGTTGATAAAATGGAACATGAACCGCAAGTGCTTCAAGTCTTAGGAAAAGATTTCACCATTACGGAAGCCCGTAAAGTTTTTGCGAAGTTCCTCGGCGTTGATTATCGTAGCATTGACCATTCAAATTTTAAAAAAGCCATGACACAATATTTTGAAGAGTTAGGTGAACGTCCCGTTGGCATTGGCCGCCCTTCAAAAATTTACCAATTGAAAACAACGACAGGGTTCTAAGAGGAGGGAATATTTTTTGACTGTTTATTTAAGAAAAGCAGAACCTTCTGATTTGCCTGATATCCTTGCTATCATTGAAGATGGACGCCGCACCTTACAAAAAAGTGGCATTCCCCAATGGCAAAACGGCGATGGCCCGAATCAAGAAATTTTAGCAAAAGATATCAACCAGCAAACTTGCTATATTTTAATGGTTGATGATGCCTTGGCAGGCGTTGGTGTTTTATGTTCGGAGATTGACCCTGCTTATGAAGCGCTTTTTAATGGGTCTTGGCAACCTCATTCTCAAGCTACGTATACGGCAATTCATCGTGTTGCTCTAAAAAGTTCCTTTCAAGGTCAAGGACTGGCTTTGGTGCTTTTGCGCTCACTGGTTACAGCCGCTCGTTTGCAAGGTGCTACTGATATTCGAATCGATACACATCCACAAAATCTCGCTATGCAGCACCTGATAAAAAAAGCTGGCTTTGTTTATCAAGGTGACGTGATTTTAGATGTTAACGATGGCGAACGTTATGCTTATCAGATGATATTGAAATAAAAAAGTTAGGTACGACTGTCAGATTGACAATCGTACCTAACTTTTTACATCTTATGAACACTATGAGCGCTTTGAATGCCCTCACAGGCTTCTTTACAAGCTTGATTAATTAATAAATAAGAGGATTCTTTTTGGCGGATTCCTAATTGATATTTCAATTCATCTGTCACTTGGCAAGATTCACTTAATGCCTCTAACCAGAAAAATACTCCTTCTTTATACGTATCTAATCCTTCTAGCAAGATTTTCGTTGCTTCTTTATCATAATACGGCTCTAAATTTTTACGAAACATCATTTCTTCTGTAAAAAAACGATTCACATTATTTCGGCAAAACATATAAGTGTCACGGCCTCTCCGATGTGCAGCCTGATTACAACCGTATTCTTGAACTTCTTTAGAGATGGCTTTGAAAATTTCGTTGTATACTTCAATTCTTTGCATAATTGACAAAATGGTATCTGTATAACTAAACATAACTCCTTGCTCCCTTCCCCTTCTAAGTAACAAAAATTTGCTTGTTACTCTCATTATAAAGGGAATGTTGGGTTTATATCAAATGATACGCTGTTTTCTTGCTAAAATCCTTCGTTTTTTCCTTAGAAGAATAATAAGTAAGCGGATTACTTAATCTGTTATGTTCGGATTTTCTACACTTGGAAAATAAATTATTTTATAAAGCCATTTTCCGTTTTAACTGATGGCAACGGGCCGGTCTGTGTATTGCCAGGAACACCAATATACGTATTGCCGTTGATGGAAGTCATTTCGTTTTCCTCAGCTGCTTCATCTTGAACGGTATAATCACTTTGATATAAAAATTCACCGTTCGTATGGAAGACATAGCCGTCTTGATCTCGTTCATCTGGCTTTTCTAAATTTAAAGACACACGTAATTGATGCCGGACATTTTCAATACTATCTGGATATAGTTCAACCATACTGCGCCCTTCATTACTAAAAGTGCGCCAGTCAAAAGAAAGCTGTTGTTTATCATAATTGGTCCAAGTCAAACCTTCTTTGACTAAATGAGTCAATTCATTGGAATCCACATCAGTTTGAATGTTTCCATTTAACGAATCAATAATGTCCATTATTTTCATGATTGATTGACCAGATTTCAACTTGTCTTCAACTGCTTGAATAATTTCTTGTTGTCGGAATCCACGCATAATATCGTTATCGCTATGTCTTTCACGGGCATAAGATAAAGCTTTCGTACCATCTAAATGCTGTTTCCCTGCATCAAAATGAATGGATCCTGGCCCGTCTTTGGTAACACCATCAAACGCCTGCTTGACATTGACATCTATGCCACCAACCGCATCAATTAACTTAATAAAAGATAAAAAGTTAAACACAACGTAATGATTGATTGGAATATTCAATAATTTCTCAACTGTGTTAACAGAAGCTGTTGGTCCATCGTAGGTATAGGCAGCTTCAATTCGCTGCATCCCTTGGTAATTTTTTGCATCAATTTGAACAAAACTATCCCGTGGCAAACTTAAATAGGTTATTTTCTTCGTCTTGTTATTCACGGTAATCACCATCATGGCATCAGTCCTAGTTGTGCCTAATTTCCGTTCAATTGTATTGTCTAGCCCCATAATCAAAAACGATTGACTATCTTTATTTTGCGCTTCATTATAATCATTTTTTATGGGAACATAGCCTTTATCAATTGTTTTCTTTAAATAGCTACCCGCTACAGCAAAGTATGCTGAGCCGACTGTGACAAAAAACAAAATGATGACTAAACTAATTAAGCTGATTTTTCGCTTCCTACTCATTGGCTGTACTTCCTCTCTCTTAAAAAGTCTCCACCATCATTACTACTCCTCTAAGCAGACAAGAGACAAGTCTATCTTACCAGTCCCCTTCAAAACTAAACATAGCAGAATTTATATAGGGGTATAACCTAGAGGGAACGAAAAAGAGAGGCTTATTTGTTTATAAGCCTCTCTTTTTTATTATTTGTTTTCGTGTTCTTTTTTGAACAATTCCACCATTTTTTGCTGTGGTTTTGGAAAAACATAGTCCGAAAATTGTTGTGCTGCTACCCATCGCTGCGACTCTAGTGTGGCTAATTCGCCTGTATTTCGGCCATAAAAGACTAAGATATGCCATTTTAAATGACTGAAAATATGAACGACTTCGCCTAAGGCACGTTTTTGCCAGACAACTGTTTCATAGTCCGTAAAAAAGCTGACAGGTTCTTCAGCGACCAAAGGCTCTGTTACAGGCTCTAACTCTAAAGTTAATTGTTTTTCCGTTTCTGCTGGTTGCGCCAGTTTTTGCAATTGTTGAAATTGTTTTTTGCTAATTTCTTCAATCGGAAACAGCCACATATTAGCTAACAAACCGGTTTCAGGTCGTTGTTCTAATAAAAATTCTTGCTTTTTATTTTCAATAATAGTGCCGACATAATACACATCTTTCGGCTTAACTTTTTTTGATTTGACTGGATAAGCGGTCATTTTATCTGCCTGATAGGCCGCACAATATTGCTGAAGCGGACAGCTTTCACACTTAGGTGAAGTTGGGGTGCAGACGGCTGAGCCTAGATCCATTAAGGCTTGATTAAAATCCCCTGGACGCTCACGATCGATGATTTTAAGCATCACCGCTTCAAATACTTTACGACTACTCGCTTTTGCAATATCTGCATCAATTTCAAATAAACGGCTCACTACCCGCATGACGTTACCGTCAATTGCTGGTTCGGGTAAATTAAAGGCAATACTGCCAATCGCACCAGCCGTATAGGGGCCGATTCCTTTTAAACTACGAATATCTTCGATTGTGTCAGGCATTTTCCCACCAAATTCTGAAACAATCTGTTGCGCTGCCACTTTTAAATTACGCGCTCGTGAATAGTAGCCTAACCCTTCCCAAGCTTTCAACAACTTATCATCTGGCGCTTCCGCTAAATCTTGAATCGTCGGAAACCATTCCATAAATCGATAAAAATAATCAATGACTGTATCTACGCGAGTTTGTTGTAGCATAATTTCAGAAATCCAAATACGATATGCATCTGTATTCGCTCGCCAAGGTAAATTGCGTTTTTCTCGTTCATACCAAGCTAAAAAATCTTCTTGGAATGAACTAACTTTTTCGGGACTCCACGCCTCCCAAGGCTCTTTATTCGTCATGTTCTACTTCCTTTTCGCTAATAAATTGCTGAATCAAATCATAGTCAAACCCTTTTTGGAATAAGCTTTGTTTGACTTTTTGAACTTTTTTAGAAAAATCAAATCGCTGATTAGCACGCCATAAACGTTCGCCTTCCTTGTTTAACGCTTGTTGTTCTTGTTCTTCGTCCTTTTCAAAAGCTAAAGATTCCAAAGCTAGATCAATGATTTCATTTGTAAAGCCCTTTTGCATCAGATGCAGACGCGTTTTCTGAAGTGCATCTTTAAAACTTTTAGTTCGATAGCGTTTCATGGCTTTTTCTGCAGTTGCTGTAGCAACATTAAGCTGTTCATCTAACGTATAAAAGGTCAAGCCATGCTGAATATCTTCTTCACTAATGCCTTTTTGCTTTAATTGTTGTGCCACATTTCGTGGTCCTTTATCACTGGTTCGCATAGCTGTCCGTACGTAACTTTCACTAAAAATTGCATCATCCAACAACCGCAGCTCTTCTAAACGTTGAACGATTTTTACTCGATCTTCAGGTACAATTTCTTTCTCTTTTAAATAAGTAAAAATCTCTTTCTTTGAACGTAATTGATAGCTTAAGTAATTCATCGCCATTTGTAACCCGACATCATAAGAACTGGCTTTTTTTATTTCTTCTATTAAAGTATCTGATAACTCTTGGCCTTTTAGCAGACGCTGCCGTACTAAAATATCTTCCGAGACACGCAGTTTTTCGCCTGAAGATAGCCAAAGTAGATAAAATTTACCTTTATCTTTACTAATTCGTGTGATTGTTGTCATCTTATTCTCCTGCCCCTCTAAATCAGAACATATATTCTACTATACCATAGAATCCTTGGAAGCCAAATAAATAAAAATGTGCTAAAATGGGAGGAAGTGAAAAATGTGAGATGACTAAAGGATGAAAGAATATGACCCAACAACTAGTAAAAAAAGGCCAACAAATTTCTTTAAAAATTAAACGATTAGGAATTAATGGCGAAGGTATCGGCTATTATAAAAAATTAATTATTTTCGTTCCTGGGGCGCTACCGAAAGAAGAAGTGACTGCCACGATCACAAATGTTACACCAAAATTTGCTGAAGGAACCCTTCAATCTGTCAAAAAAGCTGCTAAAGATCGCGTGGTCCCTCCTTGTCCTGTCTATGAAACATGTGGCGGCTGCCAACTACAACATTTAGCCTACAAAGCACAATTAGACTTTAAAAAAGATTTATTAAAGCAGGCGCTTAACAAATTTAAACCAGCCAATTATCAAAATTATGAACTACGAAAAACAATTGGGATGGAGAATCCTTGGAATTATCGAAATAAAGCCCAATTCCAATTACGCCAAATCGATGGCCAAGTAGAAGCTGGTCTCTATCAAGCTGATTCACATCAATTAGTACCGATTGATAACTGTTTGGTCCAACAGCCTGCGACAACCAAGGTGATGAATACATTAGTTGATTTATTGAATGACTTTCAATTACCAATTTATGATGAACGTAAAAATAGTGGTATCTTTCGAACATTAATGGTTCGAGTGGGCATCCAAACTGGCGAAGTCCAAGTAGTTTTCATTACACAATCGCAGAAATTTCCACAAAAAGAAAAAATGGTTCGCGCAATTAATGAACAATTACCAGAAGTTGTTTCTATTATGCAAAATGTCCAAAATAAAAAAACCTCTCTAGTAATGGGTGATGATACCCTTCACTTATGGGGCAAAGAAAGCATTGAAGAACACATTAACGACGTTGTCTTTGATTTATCGCCGCGAGCATTTTTCCAATTGAATCCAGAACAAACGGAAGTTTTATATAATGAAGGAATCAAGGCCTTAGATTTACAACCAAACGAAACTGTTGTTGATGCTTATTGTGGCGTCGGGACCATTGGCTTAAGTTTGGCGAAACAAGCGCATCAAGTTCGTGGTATGGATACCATTCCCGCCGCAATTGACGATGCTAGATTCAACGCAAAACGACTTAGTGTTACGAACACACATTATGCTGTTGGAACAGCTGAAGACTTATTACCTAAATGGTTCAAAGAAGGCTTTAAACCTGATGCCATTGTAGTTGATCCCCCACGGACTGGTTTGGATCGTAAATTATTAACGGCCCTTTTGAAACAACCACCTAAGAAAATGGTGTATATTTCTTGTAATGTATCCACGTTAGCACGTGATTTAGTTCAATTAGCCAAAGTATATCAAGTAGACTATTTACAATCTGTTGATATGTTTCCACAAACCGCTCGTTGTGAAGTTGTCGTAAAATTAACGAGAAAATAAAAAAAGGAGCGTGGGACAAAAATCACTTTGGATTTTTGCTCCACGCTCAAAAACTGATAAACGGCGGGAACAGAACCAACACTACGCGTTGCTCCGATCTCAACAACTTCTAAGAGATAAAGCTCTAAGAGTTGAAGGTCCTTCGGAAATAAGACGAAATTGTTGAGAATCACGAAGAACGTAGTGATTCGATGATGAACAATACCTACTTGGTCTCCAAAAATTAAAGAGCAATTTTCGGAAATTTCTTCTTATTTCTCGGAGCTAAACGGTTCTGTCCCGACCTCCTTTAACTAATTAAACAATTATTTACTTAATTAGCTATTTTTTCGTCCAAAGAAGAATGAAACCACAGCAACTAAAATTACTGCCCCAATAATTGATGGCACAATTGCCATACCTGCTACGTGAGGACCCCAGCTACCTAAGATTTTTTCTCCGATAAATGAACCAACTAAACCGGCAACGATATTCGCAATCCAACCCATTGATTGACCTTTGCTTGTAAGCGCGCCAGCGATAGCACCGATAACAGCACCAACGATTAAAACCCATAAAGTATGCATAAAATAATTCCTCCTAAATGCTTTATCTAGCGAATAATTCGCTATGTTACTATTATGGACTACTTTTATTAGATAACAAAATAGTTTGCTTGTTTCCATGAAAAAAAAGCAATAATTTCTGATAATTTCATTAAAAAAACTCAGAACAGGAGACCGAAGTGCACTGTTCTGAGCTTTTATTTAAGAAATTGTTGGGCGTTTTACTCGTTCATGTGCGACATCCGCTGCTTGAATCTCTTTATTATTAAAAGGTGTTAAGCGGAATGCCAATTGGAATTCTTCAAACGTAGTCCGGTATTTTTCTAATTGCCACTGGCCACAAGAGTAGCTACCTAGGGCGTTTTGTTTGTAATCGATATTTAAAACAACATACTCACTTTCTTGTAATTCATTGGTATGCTTAGCAACATCTAGCGCTTGTTCTTCAAAATAAGAAACACTAAAATTATATGAATCAGCCGCTGTTGCTACTACCCCTTGGCCGCGATCATCCGTGAATGCGGACCATTTAGTCGCCATGTGGTTACCATTGGCTTGTGGAACAACATAATTAGTGAACATTTCCGCCACTGTAGCATCATAAACGCCAAGTAAACCAGCTTCTTGTGAATCTACATAGTTTTCTCTCGGCCCTTTACCGAAATATTTTACTTCTGATAGAGACTTGTCTAAATGGAGAGTCACACCCAAACGTGGTAACATATCTGGCGCATTTTCAATTTTACCAGCAGGACTACCTTTTAAATCGAAGAAAATTTCGCCATTTGGTGCAATTAAATACTGATAGGTACATTGATAATGCCAAGCACTGTTAGTCGTTCCGTTAATTGTTTTTACGATGACTTGGATAAAATCATCAACTTTTTTCCACTCAAAAGAACGGACAATTTCATGCTCTAAATGTAAGAAATATTTCTTCTTCATTTCATCAATAATTTCCATATCATTACTGATCGGTGCCCGCCAAAATGTAAATTTCGGCCCTTTATGCAATAATTTTTTACCATCTCGTGTCACATTCGTTAAGGCGCCCTTCACTTTATCAAAATTAATTGAAAAGTTTGGTCCTTCAATGTATAAATGAGGGCCAATTTCCTTTGCCATCAACGTGCCAACTGGTGTAATCTCAATCCCTGGTGTTGCAATTGGCAATTCAAACTGTGCGGTAGCTAATTCATGACCAGCAGATGCATAGGCGGTCGTTTCTTTCAATTGATATGAAAGAGTTAAATAATAGGCGGCTCCTGCCTTTTTAGGAAAATCTAAATGATAAGGTAAGTGCAGTCTTCCTTCTGCTCTAGCAGCAATTGCTGGCACTGCTACTGTCCCTGATTGAATCACTGTTTGATCTTCAGTAATTGTATAAACCAGCTTAAAGATAGCCAAGTTTTCAAAGTCAAACCGACTCAATAATGAGAATTCACCTGACAGAACGTCAATAACGCTAGTTGTAATGGGTTCAATGACTTTTTTGTATTCATACAAGCTAGGAGATGGCGTACGGTCAGGCATCAACATCCCATCAATACAAAAATCTTTGTTACTTGGATCATCGCCGAAATCGCCGCCATAACGATAATAAACTTCACCGCTATCTGTCACCGATTCAATGCCATGGTCAAACCATTCCCAAATAAAGCCACCTTGTAATTTATCATGAGCATAAAATAGCTCTTGATATTCTTTTAAATTCCCAGGGCCATTCCCCATCGCATGACAATATTCACATAAAATATGCGGTTTTTTTGAATTTTCAATAATCGTATTCATCAGTAATTCTCTAGTTGGGTGTTCCAACCACGTATACATTGTAGAATAGACATCCGTGACCTCTGCCTCAAAATCACCTTCATAATGGACCAAACGTGTTGGATCCATTTCTTTGGCAATACGGGCCATTTCAATAAAGTTATGACCAAACGCAGATTCATTTCCTAACGACCAAAAGAGAATTGATGGATGGTTTTTATCCCGTTGAATCATCCGTACCATCCGAGAAACATAAGCCGTTTCCCATTCTGGATCGTTGCTAATCCAATCATATTCTCCGGTTAATTCAAAGCCATGACATTCCAAATCAGTTTCATCAATCACATACATTCCATATTCATCGCATAAATCATAGAAATAAGCAGATGCTGGATAATGACTGGTTCGAATGGCATTAATATTAAATTGTTTCATTAAACGAATATCTTTTTCAATTTCTTCACGACTAACCACTCGACCATTTTTCGGATTATAATCATGACGATTCATTCCTTTTAGTTTAATGGCCACACCATTGACTAAGAAAGTCTCACCAGATACATGAATATTTCTGAAACCAACTTTTTGCGGAATAACTTCGACGACTTCCCCTTCAGAAAAAACAGTGATAAATAGCTGATACAAGTATGGTTTTTCCGCTGACCAAGCAGTGACAGACGGTAAACTCGCTGAAAATTCAACCGTACCTTGATTTCCTGCGACAGTCTCTTTAAGAACCGTTTTTCCCTGCTGATCCATCAACTCCAATTGAACTTGTTGTCCTTTGTCTTGCCAAAATTTACCCGTAATTGCCAAGTGGCCATTTTGATACGAATCATCTAAATCGGAAATAATAAAGAAATCTTCCAGCCCATTTTCTGGTACACCGAGTAATTCAACATCACGAAAAATACCACTTAACCACCACATATCTTGATCCTCTAAATACGTACCATCTGACCATTGATAGACTCGCACCGTTAAATCATTTGTTTCACCAATTTTAGCGTAAGGCGTAATGTCAAATTCTGCTTCATTTCGTGCACCTTTACTGTAGCCAACTTCATGGCCGTTCACCCAAACATGATAAGCTGAATCTACGCCACAAAAACGTAAAATGATTTTTTTATCGTGAAATGTTTCATCTATAGCAAATGTTCGTTTGTAAATACCTGTTGGGTTTTCCGTTGGTACATACGGCGGATTAATGGGAAAATTGTACCATAAATCAGAGTAATGCATTTTGCCATATCCTTGGACTTGCCAATTTCCAGGAACAGTGATTTGATCCATTTGGCTTGTATCAAAGTCCGTCGCAAAAAAGTTTTCTGGGCTGTATTCTGGCGCTTCTAAAAAGAGAAAATGCCAGCGTCCGTTTAAATTTTTGTATGCTTGTGTATATTTATTTTCATTTAATAACGCTGTTTCTTTCGAGGGAAAGCTCGAAAAGTGTGCTCGTCCAGGCAACCGATTAATACTATCTACTTTATAATTTTCCCAAGTCTTCATAATCCATTTCTCCTTTACCAACTTCATTTTTTTCTTTTGTTTCATATCGTTTCCAACAAATCCAAGCAAAGCCCATAAAGACAATTAAACCAATGATGTTATACGCCAACATGCCCAGTGGACTAGCGGTTCCTTTCGGTAATGTGCCATTGATTTCTTCCATGATTAATTTTGGATCCGGCACAGTTGACATAAAGAATACAAAGATAAAAATGGCTAATAAGAAAATCCCCGCAATTAAGCCAAAGGTTCGATTACCAAAGCGGAAACTTCTCGGCATTGTTTCTTTTTTCCAACGAAGCCCAATATAGGCGATTAACAAGAACAAGACAGGCACTAATGACGTAGAAGCTGTCATATTAATTAACGTTTCTAAAAAGCTATCCATATTTCCAATTCCTAATGCTGGAATGGCAACTAAAATCGTCACAATAATTCCTTGAACTAACAAAGCATTGGTTGGATTTCCCTCTTCGTTGGTTTTCACTAGCCACTTACCGAAGACCCCATCAGGAATTTCTGAGAAAAATACTTTAACTGGTGCTGCCGTCCACAGAGCCAAAGAACCAAGACTTCCGACAAATAAGATAATTCCTACTAAGCGCACCATCATTGCTGCGGGAATATGGAAATACGTACCTAAAATTTTAAAGATATCAAAAATACCATTTGAAAAATTTCCTTTTAAGACGTCCGTTGGCACTACCAAACCTACAGCAACGGCACCAAGAATATACATGATGCCGACCGCAATCGTCGCACCAATCATCGTGCGGACAAACGTTTTATTGCCGCCTTTAACATCCTTAATGTATACGCCGATACTTTCACCACCGCCAACAGCTTGTAAAATCCACGCCATCGTCATGAAAAAAGTCCAATTAAAAGTTGGCATAATTGACGTCGTGGTAAACTCTTGTGCTGGCTCATTGCCAAAACCAAACACGACGACAAAGGCTAAAACCACAAAAGCTACGCCCATAAATAAACGAGCACCACCCGCTAAGCTAGTCACTTTCGAAATCCACGAAACCCCTTTAATACAAACCCATGTCATTAACCAAAATAACAGAATAGAAATCACTGCAATTATTTTAGTACTATGGTTTCCTTGAAAAACGTTTTGACCTAAAAAAGCGTATGAACCATAAATCAATGTATTCGGTAGTAATGAACAGAAGAAAAACAAGTTGACAAAGAAATATGACCAAGCGCCTAAAAATGCCCATTTAGGTCCTAACACAGATTCCAACCAACTGTGAACACCTGATTCATTTTCAGAATTAGCAGAAGCAAATTCTGCAATCATTAGAATAAATGGTAAAAAGTAAAAAATAGAGCCGAATAAATAGCCTGGAATAGTTGCTAGGCCAATCTGAATACTGTTGTTAACAATGCTGGGAAAGGCAAAAACCGCTGAAAAAGTCATGAGCATCAATGCGACAGAACCTAATCGTTCCCGTGAATGTGTTGCCATTTTACTACATCCTCTCTTTATCAAATTAATTAGTACTCACACATTGTAAAACGCTTACAGTTTTTTTGAAAATAAAAAATGTTGCCTATTTCTTGTAAAGATGTTGACTTTTAGAAAGCCTTTACATACTCTTATAAAGAGGTGATAGCATGCAAAATGTTTTTACAAATAATGTCAGCATCCTGATTAATGATCAACCTATTAGCCAAGAATTTCATCTTTATGAAGCTGGCTATGAAAAATGCCGCCCGACAAAACCAACTGAGTTTGCCCCTATTAATTATTGGGTTTTGCATTATTGTAGCGATGGTGAAGGCTATTTTTCAACACCCTTTATGGAAAAACAACACATTACCGCTGGCGATTTGTTTATGATTCCAGCCAATTGTCGCAATATTTATTATCCTAATCGGCAAAATCCTTGGACCTATCATTGGGTCGGTTTTGTTGGAGATCTTTCGTCTCAGTATTTAGAAAAAATAGGCCTGACTACCGAAAATTGTATTTTAAAAGGAACTGTTGATAAGAAATTAGAAAGTTTATTTAAAAATATTTACCAAGAAGCGAAGAAACATAATCATTTTGGCAGTTTAAGTGAAAGCTTTCAATTGTTGAATTATCTAGAGCATCATTCCGTTACACAGCACGAAAACCAAAGCCAACAATTATTTAACCAAATTAAAATGGCTATTCACGAAAATTTTTCAAACAATCTTTCAATTAGTCAATTAGCTTCTGAATATAACATTGATCGTAGCTATTTATTTAAGCTGTTTCAGCGTTATGAACAAACAAATCCTAGTATTTATGTACAAAACTTAAAATTGCAAAAAGCCTGTTCTCTGTTAAGAAAAAGTTCCTTAACCATCACGGAAATCAGTTTTGAAGCAGGTTTTTCTTCACCTTCTTATTTTTCAAAATTTTTCTTCCAGAAAAAAGAGATGACGCCTCGACAATATCGTCAACAGTTTTTGACTTAAAATAAATTGTTGCTTATCTGTAGTTAAAGAAAAAAACGATTTATTTAATAATTTTCAAATTTAGGTAGTTCTTATAATTTATCTATTTTATAATTAATTAGGGTTTTATTATAGGTGGGAGTGTGATATATAGACTAATCAAAATCAATAAATAATTTACAAGTTTTAGCAAATAAACAATATTGGAGAGAAAAATGAAACATTTTATTAAAGAAAACAAAGGTTTAGCCATCTACAGCTTTTTAATCGTCTTTGCTACTTATGGTATTAAACTATTTAACAATACTTACGCTATTGATACTATGCACTTAATGACTAACTACAGAGGCTACTTAAAACATTGGGTTTCGATTGGTAGACCAGGATTAGTAGCTTTAAAGCTTTTAACATACAACTATGTAAATGTTTATTTTTTAAATTTGTTAGCTATTATTTTCTTTGCTATCGCCACTATCTTGTTGTGCTATTATGTTGATCTTTCAACTAAGCAGATTTATAACAAAAAGTATTTATATATTATCCCAAGTATTTTTCCAACCAGTCAATTATTTAGCGAACAATTTTACTTCGTCCTACAAAATTTTGAATTTTCATTAGGTATCTGTTTGGTTATACTTTCTCTCATTGCTATTTACCATATTCCCAATAAAATTTTTAAATTATTCGGCTTTTTGTTGCTGACATTTACACTTACTATGTACCAATCATTCTTTGTATTTGCGTGTACCTTAATTTTATTCAAGATTTTAATGACATTGTATTTTGCTCAGTTGAATGACCTTAAAATTTCTTTTAAAGACTATGCCTTCAAAATTGGTCATTTTATTCTACTAGCTATTTCATCTCTCGTTCTATCTCAACTAATGACGGTGTTAGCGAAAAAAGTTTTAAACGTTGAAAGCTCCTATCTAGATAATATGATTCTTTGGGGTAAACGCCCCTTGATAGATTCTATCAACGATATTAAAGATTACGCCAAAGAACTATTCTTCCCTCCAGTCGGAGACACTTTTTTTACACCGCTATTTTTGATATGTGTTCTTTTACTGGTCATTGTATTAATTAATATGTCCTATCTGAAACGCAAAAATGTTTTCTTCATCTTTATTACCTTGTTAGGTATTCTAATCACTCCACTCATGTTTACAATTTTAGGTGGAAAACGTCCGGCAATTAGAGGTGAAGTGCCTAACTTTCCTGCTGTTTTAGCATTATTACTCATCTTTATTATGATTTACTGGGGATACAACTTTGTGCTTAAACATTTATTAGTTGGCATAGTAATTCTCTTTACTTTTATTCAAGTTCGGGAAACAACCAACCTAGAATATTCTGAGTATCTAACAGCGGAAGAAGATTTACGTACTGCGGAAATGATTACAAATAATATTTATTCAATGGAAATTGAGAATCCAGAATCCTATAAACTTTTAATGTATGGAAATCGTTCTCCTCGAAATGTTTCAAATATAAAAGGTGAAACAAACGGTGTCTCATTATTTGAATTCATGCCTAACTCGGTGCATACTAGTTTAAATACTTTACTCTATATGAAAACATTTGGATTAAATTTTAATGATCCTACACCAGAAGATTTTGAAAAACACAAAGCTTTACAAGCGGAAATGAATGTCTGGCCTAGCAAAGATTCTATCCGAGTGGTAGATGATTGTATTGTTGTTAATTTGTCAAAGTAGACAATTAAATTTTATAGATATTTTACTAACGGTAGTTGTTTTAGCAAAAGACAACTACCGTTTGCTATAAAAAAGAACCCTTGCCACACAAGGGTTCTCAAACATTCAAAAGTTGAATGAATTATTTTACTGTTACTGAAGCGCCAACTTCTTCTAAAGCAGCTTTTAAAGCTTCTGCTTCTTCTTTAGAAACGCCTTCTTTAACTGGTGCAGGAGCGCCATCAACTACAGCTTTAGCTTCTTTCAAGCCTAAGCCAGTTGCTTCACGAACTGCTTTGATAACTTTAACTTTTTGATCGCCAGCTGCTGTTAATTCAACAGTGAATTCAGTTTGTTCTTCTGCTGCTCCACCTGCTGCTGGTCCAGCTACTGCTACAGGAGCTGCTGCTGATACGTCAAATTTTTCTTCGATAGCTTTAACTAATTCGCTTAGTTCTAAGATAGTTGCTGTTTCTAACTCAGCAACGATGTTTTCAATGTTTAATGCCATTTTGAATTTCCTCCATTTAAATTAAAATTGTTTGTTTTTTATTTGTTTGAATTAGACTGCAATTAAGCAACTTCTTCGTTTTTCTCTGCCACTGCTTTGACAGCGTAAGCCACGTTGCGGACTGGCGCTTGTAATACAGATAATAGCATAGATAGTAAACCTTCGCGGTTTGGTAGTTTTGCCAACGCAGTAATTTGTTCCACTGAAGAAACTTTTCCTTCGATGACGCCACCTTTGATTTCTAATGCTTTTGCATCTTTAGCAAATTCGTCGATGATTTTAGCTGGTGCTACTACATCGTCGTTGCTGAATGCGACAGCAGTTGGGCCTGTAAAGACTTCGTCTAAGCCGTCTAAACCAACTTTTTTAGCTGCACGAGAAAGGATTGAGTTTTTGATGACTTTCATTTCTACGCCTGCATCACGTAATTGTTTACGTAAGTTAGTGACTTCTTCAACTGTTAAACCACGGTAGTCCACGATTACAACTGATGCTGCTGATTCAAATTTCTCAGCGGCTGCTTGAACTAGGGTTTCTTTTTTAGCGATTGCTGCTTCACTCATTTATTTCACCTCCTGATTTTGATGGTGGAGTTGGACTTGGTTTACGATATGTAAAGTAGAAGAATCAAATGAAACTTCGCTCACTTCGTTCGCCAAGTATTGTTTTACATCGGCTTTTTTTCAAAAAGTCGTGTAAAACAACAAAACTCCATGCCACCGTAGACATAGAGGGACCGAATTGTATATAACTCAACAATTGTCCTCGGTAGGAAATTAAGACTTGCGTCACCTACTGTCTTCGGTACAGTTAATTATTAACCTCACTCACTTTACCATAGGGTAAGTGAGTGAGTCAAGAATTTTTTAATTATTTTCTTTCAAATTAGAAAGAAGCTTGGTCAACGTGGATTCCAGGTCCAAATGTTGTTGTTACTGAAATGTTTTTGATGTATTGACCTTTAGCAGTTGATGGTTTAGCTTTCAATAATACGTCGTTAATTGTGTTGAAGTTTTCAACCAATTTTTCGTTATCAAATGAAACTTTACCGATTGGTACGTGGATGTTACCAGCTTTATCAACGCGGTAAGTTACTTTACCAGCTTTAACTTCTTCAACAGCTTTTGTAACGTCCATTGTTACAGTACCAGTTTTAGGGTTTGGCATTAAACCTTTTGGTCCTAAGACACGGCCTAATTTACCAACTGTAGCCATCATGTCAGGAGTCGCAACAACTACGTCAAAGTCGAACCATCCACCTTGGATTTTTGCAACCATGTCGTCGTCGCCTACGAAATCTGCACCAGCAGCTTCAGCTTCTTTAGCTTTTTCGCCTTTAGCGAATACTAAAACAGTTTGTGTTTTACCAGTTCCGTTTGGAAGCACAACTGCTCCACGGATTTGTTGGTCTGCTTTTTTAGGGTCAACGTTCAATTTGTAAGCAACTTCAACTGTTGCGTCAAATTTCGCGATGTTTGTATCTTTTGCTAAAGCTACTGCTTCTTCAACTGAGTAAGCTTTTGTAGCATCAACTTTTTTCAATGCTTCTTGCATTTTTTTGCTCTTTTTAGCCATTTTGTTTCCTCCTTGATTGTGGTTATAACGGTTGTACCTCCCACGTCTTTCATATCTTTAAATATGAAACGAACTGAGAAGCTACTTCTTTGAGTAAGTGTGGAATAAAAATTATTCTACGATGATACCCATGCTTCGTGCAGTTCCTGCAACCATGCGCATTGCTGCTTCAACGTCAGCGGCGTTTAGGTCTGCCATTTTAAGTTCAGCGATTTCTTTCACTTGATCGCTTGAAACTGTTGCAACTTTAGTTTTGTTTGGTTCACCTGAACCTTTTTCGATTTTTGCAGCTTTTTTCAATAAGACTGCAGCAGGTGGTGTTTTAGTAATGAATGTAAATGAACGATCTTCATATACAGAAATTACTACTGGAATAATCAAGCCTGCTTGGTCAGCTGTACGAGCATTGAATTCTTTAGTGAATCCCATGATGTTGATACCTGCTTGACCTAACGCTGGACCTACTGGTGGAGCTGGTGTTGCTTTCCCCGCAGGAATTTGTAATTTAACGATTTTTTCTACTTTTTTAGCCACGAAAATACCTCCTTAAGTTCTCGTGCGTGGTTAATGGGGTTGAGATTTCCCCTCCCACTCAACGTACATTTAAAACATACCCTATTACTATACAGGATTCCCTTTACTTTTTCAAGATATTTTTATGATTTCAAGGCAATTTTTTTATCTGTTATTTTCTTCATGAAATGTGCATCATGCTCAATCACTAGCATTGCAGGCTTCACAGATAAGATTAGCGCTTCTAATTGTTGATGATTAAACACATCCAAGTAATTAAGGGGTTCATCCCAAATATAAAGTTCAGCTGATTGAGACAATGATTTGGCTACTTCGACTTTTTTCCGTTGCCCCATACTCATTTGTTCAATTCGATTAGTGAAAACGGCGCGCTCCATCCCAAGTTTTCGTAAGTTATTTAAAAATTGGGTGTAATCTAACTGATTTTTCTCTGCAAATTCGGATAAAGTTCCTTGATTGTCTTCATAATCTTGGCGCACATAAGAAATGGTTAATTGGTGAGCCAAAGTGGCTTCGCCTTCTGAATCCCCAGAAAAATTATCCAATAAATACTGAATCAAGCTCGATTTTCCTGAGCCATTTTTTCCTGTTATTCCGACAATTTCTCCCGCGTTTATTGAAAAAGAAATTGGCGCAAACAGCCAATTTTTCTCGTAGCCTAGACGAAGCTCTTCCACCGTCAATAATGTTTTGTGATGCGTTGGCTGATAATCCATTGACAAAGAATCAATATACTCAAGATCTTTTAATAGTTTTTCTTTTTCTGCTAATTGTGTTTCGGCGCGTTGTTGAATATGTTTCGAGCGCTTCATTACGCGCGCTGCCCGGGCACCAATGGCTCCTGTATCAAAAATCGCCCCGCTCCCTTTTTCCTTAGCGTTGCCGTACTTATCACCTTCACGGTTCATCGACCATTCCGCTTTTTTACGAGCGGTTTCTTTCAAGCGATTGACTTCTTTTTTGATTTTTTCATTTTCTGCTAGTTCAAAAGCATCTCTTAATTTTTTTTGCTCTTCATAAATAGAAAAATTCCCTTGATACAGCGTCAATTGACTTTTTTCAATCGCCAAAATATGATCAACCACTTCATCAACAAATGCCCGATCGTGGCTGACTAAAATAAACCCGTGTTTCTTTTTCTTCAAATATTCAGCCACTTGTTGTCTGCCAGCTAGATCTAAGTGATTTGTTGGCTCGTCAATTAAAGGAAAGGCATTTTCTTCAATAAAAAGAAGACCTAATAAAACTTTCGTCTTTTCGCCGCCTGATAAAGAAGAAAAGGGCCGCCATAAAACTTCAGGATCAACGTTTAAAAGCGTTAATTCTCGTTCTAATTCCCACTGTTCAAAAGAAGTCACCTCTTGTAAGACATAATAAGTGAGCTGTTGTTCTTCTGCAACTGTTTGTGGAAAATAGACGAAATCGACTTGATGAAGAATCTCTCCTTGGTAATCCAACTGCTTTTGTAACAATCTTAATAAGGTTGTTTTCCCACGGCCATTGCGGCCAATCAATCCTAATTTCCAATTGGTATCCATCGTGATATTTGCCTGATCAAAAAGCAATACTTCTTGATTATCATAGGCAAAAGATAGTTGTTTTAGTTCAATTTTCGACATAAATATACCTCCATAAAGCAAAATTAATGCAGCTTTACGGAAATCAGCGGCATCAATCCAAGGTATACAAAAAGACCCGTGGCTGAATTCTTTAAGCTAATTTCCGAAAATCCGCACACTCCACCCGTTATATTCAGGCAAAGTTATACAGTTTCTCTAAAAAATTAACTTAAATTTTCAACGCACGAATCCCTCTTTTCGTCTTTTATTATCTAGAATTTAGCATCTCTTCACTGATTTGTCAACGAAGGCCCCTTGCTTTCATTCTGATAAAAATTTAAATTATTCGCTAAAACACAAGCGATTGCCTAGTTCCCCGCCATTTTTTGTGTTAGACTTCCAATGAAAACATATTCTAATGAAGAAGGTGCTGAAATGGAAGAGTTACGCTTTAATAGTGTTTTTGATATTATCGGACCTGTTATGATTGGTCCAAGCAGTTCTCATACAGCTGGAGCGGCAAGAATTGGAAAAGTGGTTCGCAGTATTTTTGGACAGCAACCTGATAGCGTTGACATTTATTTATATGAGTCTTTTGCTAAAACTTATCGTGGTCACGGAACAGATATCGCCTTAGTTGGCGGCCTTTTAGGTATGGAACCAGATGATGAGCAACTAGCCAATTCTTTGGAAATTGCTTATGAACAAGGAATGGAAGTTTGTTTTATTCCTAAAAGTGAAAAAGCAGACCACCCTAATTCCGTTAAAATTGTGGTTTCTTCTGGCGACCGAAAACTATCTGTGACAGGAATTTCAATTGGTGGTGGAAACATTCAAATTTCTGAATTAAATGGCTTCAAATTGTCTTTAAGTATGGGCACGCCAACATTTATCGTTGTTCATCAAGATGTTCCTGGCATGATTGCTAAGGTGACCAACATCCTTTCAGCTAGCGATATCAATATTAGTACAATGACCGTTACCCGAGAATCTAAAGGGGAAAAAGCGATTATGATTATTGAAGTTGATCAAGCCGAAGTCGGTGACATTGTCATGCAATTAGCTGAAATCCCTCATATATATAGCGTTAACTATTTTGACTAAATGAACGTAAAGGAGTAATACGATGTTTTATTCAATTGAAGATTTGGTAGCTCAAGCGAAAGATTACCCTTCTGTGAGCGAATTAATGATTGCAACAGAAATGGCTCATGGCGGGTATTCTCGTGAACGAATTATTGAAACAATGGAAAAAAATCTAGCCGTTATGAAACAATCCGTCGCTGAAGGAATCGCTGGTGTTACCTCAGTAACAGGGCTAACTGGTGGCGATGCAACCCGCTTAAATGATTACATACATTCAGGCAACTTTTTAAGTGGTGAGACCATTTTACAAGCCGTGCGAAATGCGATTGCTGTTAATGAAGTTAATGCAAAAATGGGCTTGATTTGTGCTACACCAACCGCAGGCAGTGCCGGGGTAGTTTCTGGCGTCTTGTTGGCAGTTATTGATCGCTTAAAGTTAACGCATCAGCAACAATTGGATTTTCTATTTACAGCTGGGGCTTTTGGCTTAGTGATTGCCAACAATGCCTCAATCAGCGGTGCCGAAGGTGGTTGTCAAGCTGAAGTCGGTTCTGCTAGTGCAATGGCAAGTGCCGCTTTAGTTGCGGCTTCTGGCGGTACGCCTGATCAATCTGCTCAAGCTGTGGCTATTACGATAAAAAATATGATGGGCCTCATTTGTGATCCTGTTGCGGGACTTGTTGAAGTCCCTTGCGTGAAGCGAAACGCATTAGGTTCTTCTCAAGCCTTCATCTCAGCTGACATGGCTTTAGCGGGGATTCGAAGTGTCATTCCGCCAGATGAAGTCATCCACGCAATGTACCAAGTGGGACGCCAAATGCCACAAATTTTCAAGGAAACCGCTGAAGGCGGTCTTGCGGTGACACCAACTGCACAACGTTTAAGCAAAGAAATTCTAGAGAAACAAAAATAGAAATAACTATAGCAAGAAGCTTACAGAAAAAAACGTCCATTCGTTTTTTCCGTAAGCTTCTTCTTTAATAACTTGTTCCGCCTAAACCAACCACAGCGACAATTCCATTCATGACATCTTTCATCGTTTCACCCACAAATGAAACGGTTCTACCATCAATGCGTTTAATCATTGGTAACATTTCAATACGATCTGCTTGTGCTGTCGTCACGCATTGCAATTTTACAGTTGCAGGTGTTTGCAAGGCATATAGGGGTAATTCAGACAACGCAAAGGAAGTTAACACTTGACTTGTAGTCGCTACGATAGCTTCCCGAACTTGTTGCATGGGTCTATTTTTGATTGCATAACGTCCCAGAGATTCTTTGGTGGAAACAAAGGGAACTTTGGACATCATTTTTTCTTGAAAAAGTTGTTCCTCTAAGCCTGATTCACCGATAATTAAACCAACAGGGACACCTAATTCGCTAGCGTAAGCTGCATTAATTGTCGTTTCATTCATCGCTAAGTCGTTTATTTTTAAATCATAAGCAACACTAGCGCTATACCCATGATCCATATTCCCTTTTTGTTTACCAATACCGGCATGATAACCTAAGAAAAAGACTACATCATAGCTACTATCCAAGCCACTCATCATATAATCCATGCGAGGAAAACCGCTCACTAAGGAAATTCGTTCATCCATTTCTGCCAAGCGCGCATAAGCTAAATTCAATCCACGGCTATGCGAATCGGCAATAGTAATTTCTGTAATTTGTTCATTTTTGGCACTCTTTTGAATCCCTTCAATCAACCAAGCCACATGTTGGTGATATAATTCTCGGAATAAAACGGTGTCTTCTTTTTCCATATCAAATGTCGCAATACCTGCTAATCCTTCAATATCGCATGACACATAAATTTTCATTTGTTTCACTCCTTTGACAATGGCTGAACCAGTGCTTGAATTTTGTCAGCATCTAAATTTTTGATCAATTGAATGACTAATTCTTTCGCCGCTTGGTAATCTTGAAAGTCCACATAGCAATGGGGTGTGTGAGCGTAACGGACAGGAATTCCTACAACAATCGTTGGGGCTCCTTGAACTTGTGTAATCGCCATGCCATTGGTTCCACCACCACTTCGAACAGAAACTTGAACAGGAATTTTGTGTATTTTAGCAATCTCTAGTGCATACTCTTGAAATTCCGGATTCGTAATCATAGAAACATCAAAATAACGTAACATCGGTCCTTTTCCCATTGCTGATTGAATCATCTCTGGCGTTTCTGCCGTATCATCAGCCGGGCAGCCTTCGAAAACAATAGCTAAATCAGGATTGACTTGCTTTGCGGCAATAAGTGCTCCTCTTTCGCCAACTTCTTCTTGTGCAGTTACTGTCGCAACTAACTTGAATGGAAGCGTCTCTTCTTTCAACTCCTCCATGACATCCACTAAGCAAGCACAGCCAATGCGACAATCAAAAGCTTTTCCTAAAAAAAGATCTGTCTGTTCGTTGTAACAGCACGTCACATCTGGAATGACCGGTGCACCAAGATCGATTTTGTACGTTTCAATTACTTCTTCTTTTGAGGTAGCACCAATGTCGATCGTCAAATCAACAATGGTTAATGGCCGCTGACGTTCCTCTGGTGTCATAAAATGAGGGGGCCGACTAGTAACTACGCCTGGCAGATAGGTACCTTCCCGGTTACGAATCCGAACTTTTTGTGCAGAAATCGTATTTGGGACCCAACCACCTAACGGAATAAAACGCAACAAGCCGTTTTCTTTAATTGCTTGAATCATAAAACCCACTTCGTCACTATGAGCATCAAAAAGCACTACTGGACCTTCACTTAGATTATTTTTCTTCTCAAGATATAAATTTTTAATGGCATCTAGCCGTTGAATAGTAAAATCCGCAGTTGCGTGTTGAAGGATTCTAACGACTTCTGTTTCAAAGCCTGAAACACCATTAGCATTTGAAAGTTCCTGAATTAATTGAACAGCTTGACTTTTTTTCATTTTTTCCCAACCTTTACTTGTCGCTGATAGAGACTGATTTGTAATAGCCTGAACCTAATGGACCATAGACTAAATTTTGGACAGAATCGGCCACTAAGCGTGCTTCTGTTAATTGATAAAGAGGAACTAGGGGTGCTTCTTCCGCAACCAATTGATCCGCTTTTTGTAATGTTTTCCAACGTTCTTCATATTTATTTGCATAAGTTACGTTTGCTTCTTGAAGCAACTGATCAAAGGTCTTATTAGACCATTTACCAAAATTATTGGAATTTTTTGATTGCAGTAAGTTTAAGAAATCGATTGGATCAGCATATACTGGCGTCCAGCCACCAACCACAATGTCGAAATCTCCGCTGCGACTTTTTTCTAAACGATTATTAAAAGGAACTGGCGAAACATTGACTGTTAAATTTTCTAAATTATCTGCTAAAGCTCCTTGAACATACTCACTGATTTTTTTAGCATTTTCTGTATCCGAACTTAAAATCGTTAGCTCCGCTTTTTCAATTCCTAATTCTTTTTTAGCCGTTTGCCATAACTCTTTCGCTTTTTCTGGTTCACTAGGATTTAAATCTCCTAATTCCTCTGCAAAATCTTTTTGCGTTTCTTGATTAGTGAAACCTGTTGGCACGAAGCCAAGTGCTTTTTTTGAGCCATCATTTAAAACATTTTTAGCTAAACGTTCAGAATTCAATGATAATGCTATCGCTCGACGTGCATTCTTATTTGCCAAAAGATCTTTTTGCGTATTTAATTGGATATAATACGTTCCAGGAATTTCACGAATTTTCAAAGCTGCATTGCCTTCTTCTTGTGCAACAATTTCTCCAGAAATTTTTACAACATCTAATTCTTTCCCTTCGAAAAGATTTTTCCCAGTATTGACTTCTTTAACGACTTGGACATCCACCTTATCTAGCGAAACATTCGCTTGATCCCAATAATTTTTGTTCTTCACATAGGACCAAGTATTATTCGTGCCATCCCAACCTTCTAATGTGAAGGCGCCATTGTAAAGTGTTGACTCAGCTGATGTACCATAGTTTTTGCCCGTTTTTTCAACAAATGCTTCATTTAAAGGATAAAAAGCTGGCACCGCCAATAACTGTTGAAAATAACTCATAGGATAGCTCAGCTCTACTTCCAAGGTATGGTCATCAATGGCTGTTACCCCTAGCTCTTCTTTAGATTTGCCACCGTCAACAATAGCACGATAATTTTTTAGCCCTTCAAAATAATACGCTTGCGGGGAAGCTGTTTTTGGGTCCACTGTGCGCTTCCAAGAGTATTCAAAATCATTGGCTGTGATTGGCTCGCCGTTACTCCATTTTGCATCTTTTCGAATCGTAAAAGTATAGCTTAAACCATCATTGGAGGGCTGTACTTTTTCAGTTGCCAATGCTGGTTTCGCTTCTCCTTTTTCGTCAAAGGAGAAAAGTCCCTCCCCTACTTGGCTCATTACATCTGCTGCTGTATTATCCATTGCCAACGACACGTCTGCCGTTGATAATTCCGAATCAATCCCGACCCGTAATACTTGTTGTTCTTGCTTTTTGGTTTCTTTCCCAACACTTCCACAGCCCGAGAGAAGTAGAACCATGATTGCTGCCAAAGACAGCCTTTGCTTTGTTGCCCTTTTCATAAAAACACCTCATTTTTTTATTTTTTGATACCTTTTTCCCACAAAATTATTTATAATCTGATAAAGGAGGTTTGCTCATGAACTTAGATTACTTAAAAGAAACGTACCATTTAACGAAAACAGAAAGTCAGATTTTGTATTATTTGGATCAACAAAGTACGAACGCGGCCGATTTGAGTATTCGAGAAGTTGCCAAACACTGCTTTTCTTCGCCTAGTTCCATCATTCGTTTAGCCAAAAAATTAAATTTATCAGGTTATAATGAACTTATTTACAAATTAAAAGAAGCCCATTTTTCTCAGCCAATCCCTTTTGAAACAGCGCCTTCATTTGAAACAACCAACGAGTTTTGTCAACTGCTTGCCAAACACAAGAGTCATTTATTTGTTATTTTAGGTCATGACTTTTCACGACATTTGGCGGCTTACATTAGTGAGGTTTTCAATTTTCATGGCATCCCCAGTATCACAACAGCCCATACTCATTCGATAAATAGTCAAAATAATCAGAATTTTCTTTTTATCATCCTTTCACATTCTGGTGAAGAAAAATACTTAAAAGAAACAGCTCTGCTTGCGAAAGAGAAAAAACATCCTATCATTTCTTTTGTTGGCGCCAAAAATTCAACTCTTGGTCGACTGGCAGATCTCGTTTTTTCAACTGACTCTTACAGCCCGTTTTCAACAAGTGTCGCTCAGCCACAAATGTTTTTTGGCCAAACATTAATCACCTTTGAAGCCTTGATTTGTGCTTATTTAAATCATGAGGATTCCATTCCAATATCTCATAAAAATAAATAATTTTATTTATTATAGCTGAAAAAAGCTATTTCGCTAGCCAAAGTATAGAAAAAGGCACATGTTCCATTTTTTATGGAACATGTGCCTTTTTGCTATTTTTTACTCGGCCATAAAAATTCGATTAACAATTGATCTACTTCAGGATTTTCATGTAATTGACTATGTTGTGCATTTTCTCCTTTAATAATCTGGCTAGTGACTTGAGTTCCTCGCTGTCTTAGCAAGGCGTTGACTGCTAAGGCACTAGATAACGGTACCGTTCCATCACTTAAATCTGTTGGACTTAATTGACCACCAATTAATAAAATGGGCAGTTTTTCTGGAACAACATTAATCATCTCTTGATAATCCAAATAGCGGCTACTTTTTTCTGTGGGGCCGTTTTCTAGTTCCGTTTCGATGGTTTGCTGTTGACTCGTATCAATAAAATCATTGAAAGGTGCTCCAATGCTGACGAATTTTTCAATTTTAGGTAACGATGCGTCTTGCCCATAGGTTCCTAAATAACGTAAACCACTAACACCACCCATAGAGTGCCCGACAATATTGGCTTTGTTCACTTGATAATTTTTTTGTAAATAGAGTAATGTGTTTTTTATCCATTCTGTTTGATTCCATTCATTGTTTTTATTATCTTCAAATAGAACTTGAACACTGGGATTCGTCGCTTTGCCACTTAAAGCTCCTCGCTCTTTAACCACGGTCCCATCAGGTTTAACGAGTAGCACTAATTCTTGAGTTGTGGCACCTTGTTTCTCCAAGCGATGCAGTAACGAGCCAAACGAATTTTTAGTTCCTGCGTAACCATGAAAAAAAAGTGTTGGTGTTGGTGTGCGGTTTAACTCAACAGTTGCTTCTTTTGTGGCGGCTTGGTTGTCATTCTTCGTGCTTGCCCCAATTTGGCAAGCACTTAATAATAGAACAAGACCTATTAGCAAAGAAAAATAACGATATTTTTGGGCATGTTTCATTTTTTCATTCCTTTCTGCGATGAACTAAAAAAGGGCTTGGAAAAGAAGTCAGTTGACTGCTTTTCCAGACCCTACAATCTGTATCAATCAGCTGAACAATAGTTTGTCAGCTTGCTTATTAATCAATGTTATCGACTTGTTCAAAGTCTAATTCTGTACTTGTTTCACGACCAAACATATCGATGTTTACTTTTAATTTTTGTTTTTCTTCATCGATTTCTGTCACAACACCTTCAAGACCAGAAAAGGCACCTTCGATAATTTTCACTGTATCGCCTAGCGCTACTTCTAAGTCTGATTGACGGGTGCTCATGCCAATTGAACGTAAAATGTGGTTAATTTCTTCTTGTAATAAAGGAGCGGGTTTACTACCAGCACCATGTGAGCCTACAAAACCAGTTACGCCTGGCGTGTTACGAACAATATACCAAGAATCATCGGTCATAATCATTTCCACTAACACATAACCAGGGAAAGTTTTATGAACGATTTCTTTTTCTTTACCATTTTTGACTTCTTTTTCTGTTTCTTCTGGTACAACGACACGAAAAATATAATCGCCCATTCCCATGCTTTGTGCACGTGATTCAATGTTTGCTTTTACTTTATTTTCATAGCCTGAATAGGTGTGCAATACGTACCAATTTCTTTCAAAAGTTTCCATTACTGATTCGGCTCCTTTAAATGTTTTAGTTTATTTTTTTCGAGCAAATAAAAAAAGCTCAGTTTCCCGAAGCTTTTTCTCGAATACTATTATAGCACCCCTCGTCGGGAAATACTAGAATTAATTATTTTAAAATCCAGCCAAATGCCGTTTGGATAACAGTATCCATGATAAAGAACAATGCTGCAAATAAAATAGATGTTTCAATTACAACTAATGTATCTTTACGCAATTGTTTTTTTGTTGGCCAAGTTACTTGCTTCATCTCATCAGCAACGCTGCGGAAAAATTTCATGTTGATACCCTCCTCTAAATCTATTTCGTTTCTTTATGTAACGTGTATTGATTACAATATTTACAGAATTTATTGATTTCTAAGCGTTCGCCACGTTTACCTTCACTAACGGATTTAGAATAGTTGCGAGAGCCACAAACGGAACAAGCAAGAGCTGCTTTCTTTGTTGCCATGTTCTTCGACCTCCTCTATTCACAAATTTACTTCTTAACAGTACCATTATTCGAAAAAGTTGTCAAAGTTTAATTTACTTTTTAAAGAAGCGCTGTGCCGATTCTTACGTAATTTTTTACCATTATCGCGAATACGTGCTTGATTTCTTTTATAAAATATCTGATTTTTCTTTATTTTCTATTTATTTTAACAAAATTGCTTTTATTCTGAGGTCTCAGCTATTGTTTTCTGCTAAGTTATGATATGATAAATTTATTAAAAATGAACCCTTAGGAGGCCTGTTTATGTTATTAAAATCTGTAGTTATTAAAAAAGATAATTTAACAACCGTCAATGAATCTTGTACTCTAGAAGAAGCTCTTTCTATTTTAGAAGACTCAGGTTACCGTTGTGTCCCAATTTTAGACGAATCTGGAAAAATTTTCCGAGGAAATATCTATAAAATGCATATTTACCGCCATAAAGCAAATGGTGGCGATATGAGTTTACCTGTTACCTATTTGTTAAAAAATGCCACAAAATTTATTTATGTCAACACTTCATTTTTCAAGGTATTTTTTACTATTAAAGAACTACCTTACATTGCTGTTTTAGATGAAAATAATTATTTTTATGGTATTTTAACACACAGCACCTTATTAAATATTTTAGCGCAATCTTGGAATGTAAAACAAGGGAGCTATGTTTTAACGATTGCTTCAGTTGGTCAACAAGGCGACTTAGCAGCCATTTCAAAAATCATTGCCAAATATAGCAGCATCGCCAGCTGTATTACATTGGATGTTGATAGTGAAGAATTTGTTCGTCGCACACTTATTACTTTGCCAGCCGGCACAACTGCCGAAACGTGTACAGCCATTGTAGAACATTTAGAGCGGAAAAACTTTAAAGTTGTAGAATTGGAAAATTTAGAAGACGAGTAAAATTTACGACCTTTATCTTAGGATTTAAAGCTAGGGAGGCAAGTCAAAATGACTTACCTCCCTAGCTTATTTTTTAGACTTCTTCACCAATAATTCGAACTTCTGTTTGCAATTCAACATCAAATTTTTCTTTAATCACTTCTTGGATATGTGCAATTAATTCCACATAATCTGTTGCGGTTGCATGATCGATGTTAACAATAAATCCCGCATGCTTTTCGGAAATTTGAGCACCGCCCCATTTCAAGCCTTGTAAGCCAGCGTCTTGGATTAATTTCCCTGTAAAATGACCAACAGGGCGTTTAAAAACACTGCCACAAGAGGGATACTCTAGCGGTTGCTTCAGTTCACGAAGTTCCGTTAATTCATCCATTTGGGCTTTAATTTCTGCATGGTTTCCTTTTTCTAAAGCAAACGTTGCTTGCAAGACAATGCAATGTAATTCTTGAATTTCACTATGACGATAACGGAAATTCAGGTCTTCTTTCGTCATGGTTTGGATAGTGCCATCTGCCAACAGCACTTCTGCAGATTGGAAAACATCTTTAATTTCCCCGCCGTATGCTCCAGCATTCATATAAACAGCACCGCCGACACTTCCTGGAATACCACAAGCAAATTCAAAACCAGTTAAATCAGCTGCTAAGGCTTCGTAGGTTGTATCAATCAGTTTGGCACCAGCATCCACAACCATGGTGGTACCGGCTACTTTGATTTCTTTCATTTCTGTTAGCATAATCACGACATCGCGAATACCGCCATCACGAACAATCAAGTTGCTAGCATTGCCTAATACTAACCATGAAAGCCCTTGTTCTCGGCAATACGCCACAATCTCTTCGACTTCTTTTTTTGTTTTGGGTAAGGCCAACACATCAGCTGGGCCGCCTGTTTTGGTAAAGGTTACGTTTTTTAATGGTTCATCTACTAATAAAGTAATTTCGTTTAATGTTTCTAACATAGCTTTAGTGTTCACGAAAGTTAGTCCTTTCTTTTCAAAATATCTGTCTTATTCTAGCATGATAGAAAGAAAGTTGCTAGTCCTCTTTAAAGGACATGTCGTTGTTGTTGGCGTAGCATTTCTTCACATAACGCATGACTTTCATAGACTTTTTCTTGTTTCAACTCTTGCTCTTGCGGTTTTTGAATGGCCTGGATGAAAGCAGTAACCATTTGGTAAAAACCTCTTTTTTCCAATGTTGGCGTCCAATCTCCCATCTCTTTTACTTGGTATTCTTCTTCTGTTTGGATGGTCAAATGCGTTAAATTTTCCAAGCGATAAGTACCTGTAGGGCTGGTGACTTCAAAAGTTTCTGTATTGGCCCCAGAGTGTAAATCCATAGAACAAACAATCGTTGTCTGTTCGGTTTCTAATTGTAAAATTGCTCGTTTTAAATGACCGTTTTCTTCCACTAATTTTGATTGCACCACGTGGAGCGGTCCTTCCGCTAAATAAACTGCGGTATCAACAACATGTAAAAATAAATCATACATCATAAAACTTGTTTCTCTCGTTGTATTGATGCGGTTCTTTTTAATAAAAATTGTTTGTTTTTCAGGAATATTTTTCAATACTTCCGTATAAGGGGCAAAACGACGATTGAATCCAACCATCAGGCGCAGATTTTTTGCTGCTGCCAATGCTTGTAATTCTTTGACTTCAGCAAGCTCTTCACTTAAAGGTTTGTCCACAAAGACGTGAATACCAGCCTGTAATAATTGGCGAACGACTGCACCATGCACTTTTGTGGCTACATGGACAAAACAAGCATCAATCTTCGCTTCAATCAATTCTTCTATGGTCCCAACAGTTTCTGTAAAGCCATACTGATCAGCGATTTCTTGTCGTGTTTCTGGGTTTCTAGTTGCCAATACAAACTCTGCCAAGTGGCGGCATTCACTATAAGTTGGCAAATACGCTTTTTGTGCAATGTTTCCTAAACCAATGACTCCTATTTTCATTCGTTGTCCTCATTTCTGCTCTTTTTACTATTTTATCATAGACTACTTCTTTCCAAAAATCAGTCATTTTCTCTTTTTCTTTTCAAGTATTTAAAACTTCTTTAAAAAGTATTAGAATAGAAGAAAGCACCAAGCGACCTTTTCTTTGGTTCTGGTTTGCACTGAAACGAGCAAAAGCGTTTCTTATTTGAAAGGAGTTTCAACAATGAAATGTATTTCTTGGAATGTCAACGGCTTACGAGCGGTTGTTAAAAAGAATTTTATGGATGTTTTTAATGAATTAGATGCAGATTTTTTCTGTTTACAAGAAACAAAATTACAAGCTGGGCAAATTGATTTAGAACTTCCTGGCTATCATCAGTATTGGAATTACGCCGAAAAAAAAGGCTATTCTGGCACAGCAATTTTCGCTAAAGAAGAAGCGTTAAGTGTTCGCTATGGCTTAGGTATCGAGGCTCACGATCAAGAAGGCCGCGTGATCACTTTAGAATATCCAGAATTTTTCATGGTCACTTGCTACACACCAAACTCACAAGCTGAACTAAAGCGTTTAGCTTATCGAATGACATGGGAAGATGCTTTTCGTGCCTATTTAAACGAATTAAATCAAGAAAAACCCGTAATTCTTTGCGGTGATTTAAACGTAGCTCATCAAAAGATTGATTTAAAAAATTGGAAAACCAATCAAAAAAATGCGGGGTTCACGCCTGAAGAACGGCAAAAATTTACTGAGTTATTAGACAGTGGCTTCACTGATACATTCCGTTATTTTTATCCAGAAGCTGAGGGCATCTACTCATGGTGGAGTTATCGCTTTAACGCACGAAAAAATAACGCAGGTTGGCGGATTGACTATTTCGTTGTGTCAGAATCCTTGAATGAACGTTTAGTCAGTGCTAAAATCCATACAGATATTCTTGGTAGTGATCATTGTCCAGTGGAAGTTGTACTTGATTTTTAAGTGTTACTCAACGCGTTGAAAGGAGTTTTTTTAATGAACTTTTACGCTTTTGACTTTGAAACGGCTAGTTATGATAAACATAGTGCCTGTTCCATTGCAATTGTTAAAGTAGAAAATAGTCGGATTGTGGATGAATTTTACACGTTAATCAAACCAGAAACACCTTTTTTCTGGCGGAATACGCAAATTCACGGCATTCATGAATCAGATGTTGTCAATGCGCCCAAATTCCCTGAAGTATGGCAACAAATTCAGCATTGTTTTCAACCAAATCGTTTAGTGGTTGCTCACAATGCAAGTTTTGATTGTAGTGTTTTGGCTGGCTGTTTAGATTACTATGGCTTAGAACAACCTAATTACCTTTCTTTATGTACAGTCAAAACGAGTCGCAAACTGTTTCCTGAATTTCCTAATCATAAATTAAATACTGTTTGTGAAAACCTCAATATCACTTTAAATAATCATCATGATGCTTTAGAAGATAGCCGCGCTTGTGCCGAAATTCTTTTACAGCAAGAACAACGATTTGGGGTTGAACCTTTAAAAAAATTAGTATTGGTGAAATAATCCAGTTCTTGTTTCCAGCGAAGGCGTTATCTCTTTCAGCAGCTAGTTGGCAGGAGATAACGTCTTTTTTTTACATAACTTTTCCGCTAAAACAAAAATTTTTCAGAAAGGACGCGATGATGTATTCGATTCTTTACTTATTCACAGACTCTCTCAAAAATGCGTGGCGCTCAAAAAACCAATTTAGTACGTTGATTCTTATCTTTATTATTAGTTTTCTGACTTTTTCTGCTCTATTATTGACTTTGTTGTTTTCTCGATGGCTTTCACAAATGATTCTTCTTGATAATTATGCAGTGATTCCTCCCTTGAAAATTTTCAGAGGTTTGGCTGGAATCAGCGCTGGAACACTTTTTTTCTTCCTGATTAGTTATATTTGCCGAGCTTTCTTCCTAACTTTTTTAGAGCAAAAAAACGACTTACTGATCTTAGCTCTTTTAGGTACGACAAAATTACAAATTTTAATTAGCTATGCCTTACAACCCATCTATTATTTGGTTTTTATTTTACCTTTAGCCGCTTTTCTAGCTAATAAGCTCATTCAACAGTTTATCCATGATTTTTTCAGCGAGGTACCTGGTTTAATGCATATCGATAGCTACATGCAAGGTATCTTTTTACCACTAACAGGAAGCCTATTGTTCATTTGCTGTTGTGTCTTTTTAATTCTTTTTAGGAAACTCAATCGCTTAATCAAAAAAGGTACTTGACTAACTATGCGAAAAAAGTGAGAAATACATCATCTCGACGTATTTCTCACTTTTTTAAATGACTTAGGTCTTTAGGCTAATTACTTTTTTCCGCCTCTTTTAAGCCAAGGCTTCAATAATTTCGGTCATTGTTTTTGAACCAAAAATCATTTGTTCGCCATCAATTAGCATTGCTGGAACGCTCATAATTTTCTTTTCTTTTTTCAACTCTGGAAATAGACTAATGTCCACCATTTCTGCTTCCACATGAGGATTAATTGATGCAATACGTTGGCAAGCCGCCACGACATCGGGACAAAAATGACATGTTAGTGAAACAAAGATTTCTATTTTTCTTTTTGGCAATGCAAGTATGTTCTTTTGCAGACTTGCTTCTAACGGCTGCCCCTCGCTGCCGACATTATAAACCGCCAAAACCAACGAGTTTACTTCATGGCCACTAGGAATACCACTAAATTTAATTCCTGTATAGTTTCCTGCCGCATCTAAGAGCACAACGCTAGGCATTTTTTCAATCCCATACAGCAATTCTTTGGCTGGCTCAGTATCTTTCAAAATCGTTTCTAAAGTAATCTTCTGATCCAGACTTGCAAATTCTGTTAAGAATGACTGAAGTTCCAATGATTTTTCATCACTTGCATCCAAAAACTGAAGTAATGTCACTTTTTTGGTTAGTTTAGCGAAAATACCGCTTAATTGTTGGCGCATACTTTCTGGGAACCACTGATGCTTACCAGTAACTTTCGCTGACTGTTTTTCTTTTGGTTGCTGACTGTTTGTTTCAGGGGCAGATTGATTAGCTAATCGTTCAGTCATTCGCTTCGTTACAATCGGTTGGCCCGCCTGTGTTTTTTGTTCTGTCACGTAACGTTGCGCATGAGTGGCGGCAATTGCACCGTCTGCAACCGCCGTCACAATTTGACGTAATTCTTTTATTCGTAAATCTCCTGCTGCATAAACTCCGGGAATATTGGTTTCCATATTCTCAGTTGTTGGCACATACCCACGGTCTAAGGCAATTTTCCCTTCAAAAATTTCTGTACTTGGTTTATTTCCAGCAAAAACAAACAGACCAAATGTACTGTCTTTTGGTGCTTCATAAACCGTTTCTTCTCCCGTCTGGTTATTGACAAACACAGCTTTCCGGACAAAATCATCGCCCATAATTTCTTTCACTTCTGTGTTATAAACAATCTTAATTTTCGGGTGATTTTTAGCCGCCTCCGCAGTTAATTTTGCACATGTAAAATCAGGTTCTCGGATAATCATCGTTACTGATTTACCGTAACGTGTCAAATAAACGGCCTCTTCCGCTGCTGCATAACCGCCACCAATCACAAAAATATCTAGGCCTTGGAAAAACTCCCCATCACAAGTAGAACAATAGGCCACGCCGCGTCCTGTAAATTCACTTTCACCAGGGAAACCAATTTTACGAGCAGAAGCTCCTGTCGCAATCAATACTGCATATGCTTGGTAGGTTTGACTCGCCGATTGAACAGTTTTTATCGTTTGACTAAAATCAACATCAATAATCTCGTCGTTTGTAAAAGCTACACCGAAGTCTTGTGCTTGAATGCGCATTTCTTCCATTAGTTCTGGACCTGTTGTGTGACGAATCGCTGGATAGTTCACAATTTCAGAAGTCGTCGTTACCTGTCCGCCAATTTTGTCTTTTTCAATAATTAAGGTATCCATCATTGCGCGACCTGCATAGATACCTGCAGATAAAGCAGCTGAGCCGCCACCAATAATAATCAAATCGTAGATTTCTTCTGTCACTTGCTTCTCCTCTTTCTTCTGTGTTTCAGAAAAAGAGCTGAACAAAACATTTTCTCTGTTTTATCCAACTCTTTGACCTCTATTTACAAAGCGAATTTAAATTTTACCAACTAAATCTAAGCTTGGCGCAATTGTTTCTTCTCCTGGTTGCCAATTGGCTGGACAAACTTTATCACCATGCTCTGCTACAAATTGAGAAGCTTCTAATTTACGAACAAGTTCTTCAGCATTACGACCAATACCCATGTCGTTGATTTCATAAGATTTGATGTCCCCTTCTGGACTCACAATAAACGAAGCACGGTAAGCCATTCCAGAAGCTTCATCTAAAACGCCAAAGAAACGAGCAAGTTGACCGTTGGGATCGGCTAACATTGGATATTTAATTTTTCCAATCGTTTCTGTAGCGTCAGCCCATGCTTTATGCACATAATGACTATCTTCTGAAACAGAGTAAACCTCACAATTTAATTCCTGTAAATGCGCATAATGCTCTTGCATATCCCCTAATTCCGTAGGACACACGAAAGAAAAATCAGCTGGATAAAAGAAGAAAATACTCCATTTTCCTAAAATATCTTCTGTTGATACTCGTGTAAATTCACCATCGTGATAGGCATCACATTCAAAGTCAAAAAGTTTTTGATTAATTAAATTCATTGTCGTTCCTCCTCTGTTTTTTTACTCTTTAAGGATAACAGTTTATAATTATTCCGTCAATAGAATAATTATAAACAAACGAGGTTTTATTAACGCATAATACTGTCCTATTGAGAATTTTCTGATTATCATTCTCAATTAGAAATAGCGAGATAACTTTTTAAATAACATAAAAAAGAAAGCGAATCATTAAAAGAACTTGCTTTTTAATGATTCGCTTTCTTTTTGTGAAGACATTCTTTAACTATCTAAAATAATCGTTTCTTTCTCTTTGGTAATTAAAATAACTCCATCACCAAGAGGAACTAAAGTAGAAGTTAAATCAGGGTGAGCCATGACTACATCTAAAAATTGGTTTAATTTACGATGAATCGCTCGATTTTTTTTCGGTACTTCCTCAGCAGGGTCTAAAATTGTCCCAGCTTGAAATACATCATCCACCATCAAAACGCCGCCAACTGGTAGCAACCGTAAACATTCAGGTAAAAATTCAATGTATTTTGATTTGGCACTATCCATAAAAATAAAGTCATAAGGTCCTTCCAACGTTGGTAGAATCTCAGCTGCTTGTCCTTCTAAAAGAGTGACCTTTTCTTCTAAGTCTAGGCGTTGGTAGGTTTTCTTCGCTTTTTTTATCATTACGTCAAAACGATCAATCGTGGTCACGTGACCATCTTCACCAACAAATTGGGCCATCAAGCTTGAAGAAAAACCAATTGCTGCCCCGATTTCTAAAATATTTTTGGGCTTTAGTTGTCCTAGCAAAAATTGTAGAAAAACTACTGTTTCGTGTGGAATAATCGGCACCCCTGCTTCATTGGCTTCCGCCTCCACTACACCTAATTCTCCGGGAAGTTTCTTTTGTTTTGTACGCATATACTCAACCAATTCTGGTTTAACGACTGGTCGATGCATCATTTCGTTTCTCATCACTTTCGCTCCTTTTCGTCCCTTTATTATACGAAGTCCTTGTTCCTCTGTAAAGGATTGAAATAGGATTCTTATTATTTGTTTGAGAATAACATGTACATTCTTAACTTCCTAGCTAAGTGCGGATTACTTTTTGTAAGCACATTTTTTCTTTGTTTCCGCTATTTTTTATTAAGTTTTATTCAGAAAACGTCAAAAAGTAGCCCTCAAGAACATACCTATTGATTTTTTCTCGTTATTTCTTATAAAAATACTTCTACATATGTTAATATTTCCCCTTAAATCACTCTCAATTCTTGCTATTTCAAGCCCCAAAACAAGCCTATAACCTTGCCAAAATAAGAAACGTCAAATTTTACTACTTTGTCTGTAAAAATTTGATATCACAAAAGAAAGGAAATCTTGTATACTCTTTACAGATAGTGATTTATAGTGAAGCACATAACCAAATTCCCGGACTTGACTTGGTTCAAGTACATATGCAGGCGAGCTATTTGATAGTTCCCTGATAAAAATCGTTTCGACGATTTTGCACATAGCACTACCTTTCTAAAAGCTAAAAATTATTTTTAGCTAGAAAAAAGACAACCGTTTGAAACGGCTGTCTTTTTTTTAATAAATTAACCCAAGCAAATCTTCTTTTTCGATGTTGCCAAAGTATTTTTTAACGTCAATTTGATCAATGGCTTCTTCTAAAGAAGCTTTATCATATTTCACGCCGGTTAAAATATCTTCAACATCTTTAATTTCACCAAGCCCAAAGAAGTCCCCAAAGATTTTAATTTCTTGAATGGCACCATCCGCCACATTCATTTTCATTTCAATTGAACCAATTGGAAAACGATGGCGACGTTCTAAGTTAAATGCTGGTGATTTACCATAATTCCAATCCCAATTGCGATAGTATTGCTCTGAAATTTTGTTAATAGCCGCCCAGTCTTGATCAGTTAATTCATACGTTTTAACTTGGTCGATCGAATCTACGCCGAAAATTTTCAAAAGAATTTCTTGGCGGAATTCTTCCGTTGTCATCTCTTGTTTATCTTCAGATAAAAATGGTTTAATGTTTGTTACCCGTGAACGAACAGACTTGATACCTTTAGATTCGATTTTATCTTTCCGTACTTTCAATGTATTTACAACTTCATCAATATCACTATCAAACATTAAGGTTCCATGTGCAAACATGCGGCCGTTGGTAGCGTACATCGCATTTCCTGAAAACTTCATATCATTAATCACTAGGTCATTGCGCCCTTTTAATTCGGCACCTTCAACGCCTAAGTCGTGCAATGCTTGAATAATTGGTTGGGTAACTTTCGCAAAATCACGGAAAGAGTTGCCGTCATCTGGCATAATAAAACTAAAATTCAAATTACCATGATCATGATAAACGGCGCCGCCGCCACTTAAGCGACGAACAACATGAATGCCGTGCTCATCTACATATTCTTTGTTAATTTCTTCAATTGTATTTTGGTTACGGCCAATAATGATTGACGGCTCGTTAATGTAAAATAAAAGAATGGGCTCATCTAAAGGCATTTCTGTTAACAAATATGTTTCAATTGCTAAGTTCACTCGTGGGTCTTTATTTTCATTCGGTACAAAAATCACAATCGGTTCTCTCCCTTGGTATAGTTACTTTTTTAAATCTCAACTGTTAAATCTGGTTGGGCTAATGTCACTGGAATTTCCGTTCCAGCATAGTTTTGCGCTTCTTCACGTAGTTGTTCCAATGACCCATGTTGTGGTAAATGGGTCAACATCAATTGTTTGACTTGTGCTGCTTTGGCAATTTCACCCGCTTCTCTTGACGTAAAGTGTGCATGATGTCGTTCATTACCTTCAAATAAGTACGTATCCGCTAAGAATAAATCCGCGTCTTTTGCAAAGTCTTCAAAACTTGCTAAGTAACCAGAGTCTCCTGTAAAGACAAAGACTTTGCCGGTCGCTTTTTCAACAATCCGCATCGCGTAACAAGTGACAGGATGAATCGTTTCCATGAAAGTAATCAAAAATGGTCCTACTGCCAACTCTTCTGCTTCAAAATACTCTTTCCCTTCGGAAACGTTAGGAAGCGTTAGTTCTTTGAAATGCATTTGATCTTGTGTATGGCCATATATTGGCAAAATAGGAGTCGGTTCCAGCGTTGGATAAAGCTGACGATAATATTGTAAAACGCCTAAATCTGCGATATGGTCATGATGATAATGCGACAGAATGACAGCATCTAATTTCAATGGATCTAGATAGTTTTCTAAACGCACTAATGTCGTACTGCCTGCATCAATAAGCAAATGAAAGCCTTCAGATTCTAACAAATAGGAACTCGTTCCTTCTCCTTTGTATGGATAAGCACCTAAACAGCCTAAGACAGTCAATTTCATGTGTGGACAACCTCCTTCAATACGATACTTCCATGTTACCATAAAATAACGGAAAAACGAGGTTAAAACGCTTAAATTTTCACAAAAATACCAAAGAAAAAACCTGAACCCTTTGTCGAGATGACGAAGGATTCAAGCTTCTATTTTATTCTTCGGCTAAACCTTTTTCTTCTAAGGCAGTTTGATAAAAACTAGCTAACGCTACATAGTTATAAGGAATCACCCATAATAGACCGATACCAATAGCTAAAAAGCCCACAATATACCAACCAATAAAAGAAAATTGTAAACATAAATATTGCCAAAAACGATTTTTCATTAAATATAACGCCTGTTTTAACGCCATCATAATTGGCAGTTCTGGATTATCAAAACGTAGCCACACAGCAAATTGAAAAACGCCACTCACAAATAAACCAATTAAAAAGATTAAGATAGAGGCGACGCCAAACGCTAGGAAAAAGGAAAAATCATTTAAGAAAAAGGCTTGGACTTCCTCTGGTGTAACTGTATTAAACATCAATTTGAAATACAAGGTTGTCCCTGCCCCAAATAGAATTGGTAACAAAAATAACAAACCAATTACACGTTCAAGTACTTTTTGAAGTAGGTTGACCACAAATAGCGGACCATAATATTTTCCTTGAAAAACACTCATTAAAATATTGACCCGCACCTTTTCACCACGCAACACCTTCAAGGCTGCGTAATATAGCGCATAACTTAACGCGAATAAAACAAAAATTTGCAGTAATACTGCGGCAAAACTACTTTGAAAAACTTGATTTTCACCAGAAAATAAATTTTGCACAATCGATGTTAAGAAGCTCTGTAAAACCACTCCTAAGAAAGTTAACCAAGCCATGATTCCCCATTGCCCATCAAGGGCTCTGCGAGCATTGGCACGATGTTGCGAATTTGTTACTAAACTTTTCATTCATTCCATCCTTTCTGAAACTAATAACTAGTCAATTTAGCGACTGTTTCTTTATCTAGACGTTTCACCACTTCTGTGACTAATTTGACTGTGTTGAAATAATCATCTTCATGAATAACTGAGGTATGTGAATGCAGATATCTAACAGGCACCGTGATGGCTAATGATGGAATCCCGTTGCGCGTTAAATGCATGCGGCCAGCATCCGTACCTCCCCCTGTAATCACTGTATATTGGAAGGGAATGTTATTTTCTTCCGCCACTTGAATAACAAAATCACGTAATTTTTTATGCGGAATCATCGATGCATCATAAATCAAAATTTGTGGGCCTTCACCTAAAACAGAGTCGGCTTCTTTAGGTGTCATTCCTGGTGTGTCACCAGCTGTTCCTGTGTCTAAAGCAAACGCTATGTCTGGATTCACAAGATGCGTACTTGTTTGTGCACCGCGTAGCCCAACTTCTTCTTGCACATCACTGCCTGCAAATAAAATATTGGGGTGCCCTTCTGTCGCTAAATTTTCTAAAACTTTTAATGAAACGGCCGTACCAATTCGGTTATCCCACGCTTTTGCCAATAAAAATTTTGTATCATTCATGCGACGATAGTCAATATATGGTGTCACCATATCCCCTGGATGAATCCCCCATTCTGCAACTTGTTGATCGCTACTTGCACCAATATCAATAAACATATCTGCAATCTCATAGGGTTTGTTACGAACTTCCGCTGTTAACACATGCGGTGGTTTAGACCCAATGACACCATGGTAAACCTTACCAGTCGTGGTTTTAATCTGAACTTGTTGGGCCAACATCACTTGCCCCCACCAACCGCCAACGGTTTGAAATTTTAAAAAGCCTTTTTCTGTGATTTGGGTAACCATGAAACCGACTTCATCCATATGCCCAGAAATGTAGACTTTTGGTCCTTCTTTATCACCAACATTTTTTGCAATAATACTGCCAAGGCCATCATATAAAAATTTATCCGCATACGGTGCTGCATACTTTTTAAATAACGAACGTACTTCGTCTTCATTCCCAGCAATCCCTTTAGCACTTGTTAAATCAATTAACATTTTTTCTTCTTTTGCATCCATAAAAATAACTCCCCTCAAAAACCAATTTTATCCATTATACCACGAACTAAAAAAATACTTACAAAAAATAAATTGAGCAACGTTCTCCACTAAAAATAAACGAAAAAACAGCCTGCACGCTCGTTATTCAACGGCAGGTACAGGCTATTTTTATTGTTACGAAGCGCTTCTAGTCCGCTTCAGATAATTGGTACTTGATCCATCTTGCCTTCTTAAAATTGAGGTAAGACCAATGGATTTTGTTGTTGCCAATCTGTCTGATAAAAACGATCATCAATTTGATACGCTAACTTTTTAGACGCCGGTTGTTTCATAAATTCATCTACTTGACGATCAACAGCGAGCCAACCACGCCAACCTAAATGAATCGTGTCCGCCATAAAGTAACGTTCATTACTACATGTTGAGAAGTCAGCAATGTTAGTAAAGCCTTGCTCTTGAAGTTGATATTTCAGCTTGCGTGCTACTTGTTGCAACATATCTTGTGACAAGCCCGTATAGTCCGACCAACGTTTGTTAACAGGTGGGATTACAAATAAAACATCGACATTTTTTTCTGCTAACTGTTCTAACGCAGCTTGGAAATCACCATATTCTGGAGAAAAACGATAATCCCATTTCTTTTGTGAATGAGCTAATTTCGGTAAAACTGGTTTAATCCGTTGGCGATAAAAACCGTTACTTATTTCAAATTTATTATTATTAATGGCTTTTGCCGCAATTTTTCCAGCTAGCTGATCTAATTCATTAAAATTATAAGTAGCAGGTAATTGTTTCATATCTTTTTCAACAATTGGTTCTCTGCTAACCATGCCAATTTGGCTAAACAATTCATCTTCACGATTCAAGAAACGGAGATTCATTATAAAATAATCTCGTTGAGAGCGTTGGGGAAGTTGCCCTGCCTGAAGATTTGCCAAGGTTTCCATTAAGACTTTGTCTTTTTGAACAACTGGAAATTTGATCAAACGTTGTGCTAGATATTGGTCACCGCTGGTTAATTCGGTTAAATTAGCTAACCATTGATAGGTTTGTAATTGTGAATAGTGTGCACCAAAACTATCATTAGGTACACCCTTTTTGACAAACCATTGCGGAGATAAAATAAAGACCGCTTTCTTATTGGCAATCGCATCGCCCATCGAATGAATGACCATTGCTTGGGTTAATGACTGTGTGCCCGCTTCTCCTAGTAAAAACGGTCGATAGTTCCGTTGATACTTTTCAGAGAGCACACTAGGGTGGAAAGCACTAAATCGACTTAATTCAGAAGAGCCAAAAAAAGGAACATATTTACCAGAAGCCACTGCTTTGTTTTTAATCACATTGCCTTTTAAAACGTTCGGTGCCATTGACGTTGATGCTTCCTTCAACGTTTTTTCGGAAGTTAAATTGATTCTGAACGGTGCAAAAAAGAACACTGCAACCAAGACCGCTGAACAAAGCACTGGACCTAAGATTCTGATTAGTCGTTTTTTTCTAGACATTATTGTAAAGCTTCCACTTGTTGAATGATTTGTTTTGGTGTTCCCCATACTTCACGGTCAAAGTCTGATACAGGAACTTGGATTCCTAATTGTCCTTCAATTTCTACTAATAATTGAACCGTTGCTAAAGAGTCCAATAATCCTTCTTCAAATAATTGAATGTCTTGATTGTTCACAACTTCGTCTGTTCCTGTAATATCTTCTAAAATGTTTAATACTGTTTCTTGAATGTTCATTGTAAATTGCCCCTTTATATTTTTATTTTTGTTTATTTAAACCATAGTTTGTCTAAAAATCCTGAGAAAATCAGGAAGCTGACACAAACCGCTTGGAAAGTTAAAAAGACTGCAAATGCATGTGTAAATTTGTTTGATGGTATCTTGTCTTTATGTTTTTTCTTAAAACGTAGCCAAGCATCTGTTACACAAATTAGTGTTGCATGGTAGAGCCCATAAGCGATGTAGAACCACGTTAATCCATGCCAAATGCCCATAATTAAGAACAATGCAAAGTAACCAATATTAGAAGTCACAATCCGACTTTTAAAGACTTTCTTTTTCATTAAGAAAAACATTAAGCGCATGTAAATGTAATCACGGAACCAAAAAGATAAGGTCATGTGCCAACGATTCCAGAATTCTTTAATATTCCAACTTAGGAACGGTTTGTTAAAGTTCATTGGTGTATCATAGCCCATTAAATAACTTGTGCCAACGGCCAGTAAACTATAGCCTGCGAAATCAAAGAATAGATACAAACTGTAATTATACATATAGCCGACTGTCCACCAAGATAAACCACCTTGTGCCAAGGCCATTTTTTCCACATGTGGTAAAAAGACACCACCAAGATAATGACTGATAATAAACTTATATAAAAATCCTAGAAATAAATAAAAAATTCCTTTTTCTAAAAAGTCTAAATATTTCTCCGCACTCGGCGGATTTTTCAAATCTTTTTCAAAGCGCCGATAACGATCGATGGGTCCTGAAGAAATAGTCGGGAAAAACAAGAGAAACTGAATGTAACGAAACGGATGATATTCTTTCATTACGCCATCCCGTAAATCCATGACCACTTGGACCGCTTTAAAGGTTAAATAAGAAATCCCTAAAAAGCCAAGTAAAGTTGTTTTGCCTGTCATGAAGGGAGAAACTTTCACCCAAACAAGCGGTAATATAGCTAAAAAGACAGCCAGATAAAAGACCCAACCTGCATTTTTATTTTTTCGATAAGCCGCATAGCCCCACGTTAGTAACGTTTGATAAATAACATATACAATCAGAGCGACTCCTTGTTGCCAAAATTCGCCACCAAAACTGATATATAGAAAGACCAGTGTCACGAGTGTTTGGTACCAAGGCCAACGTGTCCCTTTAATGGCTAAAGTTAAAATCATCGGCAACAAGGCCGCAATTAGCAGAACAAAGTAATACGGCGCATTATAGGGAATCATATGAGGAAAATTCATCATGTGGCATTCACCTCATTCATCAACCCTTTCCGATCAATTTTGCCATTACTTGTCAAAGGTAATTGTTCAACATATACAAATTTTTGCGGAATCATATAGTCCATTGTCAACGTGGCTAATTCTTGTTTAATTGCCTTAGTTAATTGAAAATCACTTGAAAATTCATGTGCTTGCGGAACGACATAGGCAATTAATTGTTGGACTTTATTTCCTTGATATTTCGGCACAACGACTGCTTGTTTCACGTAGGAAACATTCGTTAAGTGATGATCTACTTCTTCTAACTCAATGCGGTAGCCATGCAATTTAATTTGAAAATCTAAGCGTCCCTCATACTGCAATAGGTTATCGACTAACTTTCCAGCATCGCCTGTGCGATAAGCTGGTACGCCATCTAATTGGAAAAAAGCTTCAGCTGTTTTCGCAGGATTATTTAGATAGCCTTTGGAAACACTTGGTCCAGCAATGACGATTTCACCAATTTCACCTGCAGGTAATTTTGACATACCTTCCATAATATAAATTTGCGTATCCTCTTTCACATACCCGATTGGTAAACGTTGAACACTTTTTAAAACTTCTTGAGTGATTTCAATGGCACTAATCGCTACAGTCGCTTCTGTCGGCCCATACGTATTATAAATATGCGCAGTTGGGAAACGAGCGGCTAATTTCTCAGCCGTTGGTTTTGGTAATTCTTCTCCACAGAATAAAAACGTGCGCAGTGCTGGTAGATGTTCACCATCGAAGCTTGGTTCCATTAGACACAATTCAATAAAGGACGGTGTTGAAACCCAGACGTCGATTGTTAATTGTGGCAAACGCGTAAATAATTGTTTAAAATCGTTAATGATTTCATTGGGTAACGGAGTTAATGAGCCGCCTAACGCCAATGCGGGATAAATAGACATCACCGATAAATCAAACGAATAAGGTGCCTGTGCTAAAAAGCGGGCCCCTTCTTCTAAACCAAAATCTTGCAACAACCAATTCGTAAAGCTAACTAAATTATCATGGCTGATTTGCACACCCTTTGGTACACCAGTTGTCCCTGAAGTGAAAATGATATAGTAATTACTTGCTCCTGTGACAGGCGTCAACGCAGGCGCATGTCGGGGTGCATGCATCATCATTTCTGTTAATTCTTCCGCCGTAATTACTGGCACTTCGGTGGCTAACTCAGGCCATTCATGCACAGCAATCACTGCGGTTGGTTTGGCTACGTTTAGAATTAGTTCAATGCGTTCTTTTGGTGTATGTGCATCAATGGGGATATAGCTAAAACCAGCTTTCGATGCGCCTAGAAAACTCACAATCATTTCAAAATCTAATTCTCCGTATACGACAATCGCTGACTTGTCCGTTTTCAGCTCGGCTAAATAAGCGGCTAGATTGTCTGACTTTTCTTTTAACTCTCCATACGTAGAGACTTTTTCTTCGGTTAAATAAACAGGACGTTGGGGTTCTTTACGTGCCCATTCATCAATCGTTTGAATCATATTAATTACTTTTTCCATATATAGCCGCCTCCTTAAAACTCGTTATAAATGAAGGTTCCTCCATTGATATTCTTGTAATGATAAAGATAAATTAATGCAATGACAATGAAAGAATAAAATAACGTTTTACCGATGAATTTAAGACTTTCGTTATTGAGAATTTTCTGAAAAGTTGTTTTCATTATCATTCACCTCCTAAGGTTAATCGCTATCCATTATTTTATGCTATATTTCAGCAAAGTCCATTGAAATTTCTTACAATTTAATAAAAAAACTAACAATTTCGTCACTTCTTAAATTTTCATGATTTTCATAAACGGAACTCTCATAATTTTTTCGCATAAAGAAACTGTAAAAACCGCTTCACAACGGCTTTTACAGTTTTTTAAAAATGGATGTGTCGAATCATCCGCGCATAAATGGCAGACGTTAAAATATAAAAAATTAGATAAACAATTATTAAGATTCCACAAGAAAGATATACTAACAAATATCCTGGACTCTTAATAAATTGGCTTAACAAATAAATAGCAAAGGTGGTATGCAAAATCCCAATGACCATCGGCGGAAAGAAAATCAAACTATTCTGTCGATAAATTTGCTTAGTTATCGCTTTACTAGAAACACCCATCCGTTTTAAAGTCACGTAATCTTGACGCTCACTTACAGCTGAAAACAGTTGTCGTAACATCAAAATACTGCCCGTAATAAACAACGCTAAAATTGCCACAAACATGGAGACATATAAAGTCAAGCCGTTAATTTTTCGTTCATAGCGTAAAGAGGCGTAGCGATCATTCATATTTAGCCGCCAAGTTTCTGTGACATCATCTTGCGTATTCTTTGCCTCTTCGTTAGGCATTTGTTTGGCAAAACCACTCAACTGCTGGTTATTTTTTTCATACTTATACAAAATTGGCGCTTGCCATTCTGTGGCAATCTGTTTATTTACAGCTTCATAAAGTTTTTCACGGCTTTTCGTGTCAACATTTACGGCGTTAATCTGATACTGAATGGAATTTTTTGTCACTTTCTGATAAAGGGCATCGGAAACGACAATCGTTGGTAAGGAATATTGCAATAAAAAATTGCCTAGATAGTTAGGCAGCACTTGTTGTAATTGTGCCTTCTCCCCTTCAACAAATTGCAGTTTCGATTCATAACGAGACATACCACTTAAAATATTGGTAAAGCTATCCATATAGATAACACTTTGGTCATTTTTTAAATGTAAATCGTTTAAATAAGGATTAATTTTTTGATAGTTACGGTAGTTGGAGAAAGATAAAACATTAACTGCTTCAATCGTTTCTTGTTCCTCTGGCGCTTGACCAATTCGCAAACTGCGTTCAATTCCAGTAATTTTATAAGAAAGTGTCACTTCATTTTTTATTTTGGTGTCCTTCGCTTCATCGAGAACTTTCTTCAATTTAGGATAGCTTTCCTGTGAAACTAAAAAGTCCACGGGGCCATCACTGTTGACCGTGTGCATACTAATCGTATACACAAAAACCATCACGCCGATCCCACTCAAGGCCGTCGCAATTAACAAGGTCAAACCAGTGAGTGTTTTGCTACTTTTAAATAAGTAGCGTTTGGCATTGCCTAAAGTAATCATGCGTAAATCTTGGTAATACCATTTTTTTCTATGATTAAATAAGCGAATGATAAAATACATGGTATAACGGAAAAATAAATACGTTCCCACCACACAGAGACCCAAAATGATAAAAGGCGTCAACGTAATAATCATTGGAATCGAGATATCCAATGAATCATTTAATTGTTTATACACAATACCTGTCGCTAAATTACGAAAATCAAACGCGATAAAATAACCGGCCAGTAAACAAATAGGACCTAAAATACCTAGAAACTGCCGCCGTTTCGTTAAACGACTATAATTAATTTGACCAATTTTTTCTTGGTGCATAAGCTGCGACAATGGATAACGATAAATCATCCAAATACTTCTTAAGCAGACAATCAAAATCATAAATGCAAAAGCTACACCGGTTTCAATAACGGAACGCCAAGAAATATAGAAGAAACTGGGCACTTCTAAAAACATAACTTTGGCTAAAATCATTGAAAACAACTTGGTGAAAATCACTCCTAAAATAATCCCATTAATTAGTGAAACAAAGCCTAAAACTAAATTTTCCACTAAAAAAATTAGTGAAACTTGGCTCTTTCTCAAACCAATTAATCGATACAAGCCAATTTCTTGGCTACGTTTGCCAATAAAAAAGCGATTTGCTGCCAACATAAAGCCTAAAATAATAATGGTGACTAAGGTACTACCGAGTCCTAAAGATCGCTTAATTTCGATATCACGGCCTGCACCTGCGACAAGAGGCTGGTTGTAAGCGATCGCACGGAAACAATAATAAACGACCGCTGCAAAAGTCATACTAATGTAATAAACCAGATAATTAGGTACATGAGCTTTTAAATTTTTTAATGATAGTTTAAAAATCATTTGCGCGCCCGCCTCCACCAATCGTTGCTTGCATATCTATCACACGATTAAAAAATTCCTTACGTGATCCTTGACGAACAACTTCTGAGAAAATCGCACCGTCTTTAATGAATAAGATGCGATTGCAAAAACTGGCCGTGTACGGGTCATGTGTCACCATCAAAATTGTGGCATCATCATGTAGATTAATTTCAGCTAAATATTTCAACAATTCTGTTGCTGATTTTGAATCCAGCGAGCCAGTTGGTTCATCTGCAAAAATAATTTTAGGGTTCGTAATCAAAGCACGAGCAGCTGCTACCCGTTGTTTTTGTCCCACAGATATCTCTGGTGGATAAGCAGATAAAAGCTCCTGAATCCCCAAAATCGAAGTCACATGTAACAAACGTTTATCCATTTCTTCTAATGAAACTTTTTCTACAGCTAAAGGCAACAGAATATTGTCCTTCACATTTAACGTATCAATTAGGTTAAACGATTGAAAAATAAACCCCATTTCGTTTCTCCGAAAATCACTTAATTGATTATCTCGCATTTTTAAAATGTCTTGTCCGGCAATGCGCACGATTCCTGCGGTTGGCAAAATAATCGAGGATAAGACATTCAACAGTGTCGATTTACCAGCACCACTGGGACCCATAATCCCCACAAATTCGCCTTCATCAACGGTAAACGAAATATTATCTAATACTTCTGTTTTATTATTTAAACGACCATATGTCTTGCTGACATGATTTACTTCTACAATTTTTTTCATTTTTCTCGCTCCAACGTTTTGTTATTACTCTTATTTTACCAAGAAAAAATCTGAATGAACATCGTTTTATCTTACAATATCGTTCGGTAGTCAAAGAATAATTGGCATTTCGTGAATAAATCTGCAAACAATTATTATTTAATAATTGTTATTTTTTAGTGTTGCTTTTAGCAATTTGGCAAAAAACTCTTTGCTGTTTTTTAATTTGGACAAAGAATTTTTTTCACGCAAAAAAATTTGCTCAATCCTTTTCTTCATTTGTTTTCATATTTTTTCAAAACAGCACAAGCACAATATATAGTGTTTGTCTAGTGATATTTTACTAAAAATACGCAATATATCGATTGAATTTAGCCGATCTTTGTATTAGGATAGTTACTAACGAGATATAAGGAGCTGGATAAAATGATGAAGATTACTGATGAAAAAGCCGAGGATGTTAATCTCTCAACAATTAAAGTCGTCAAACGAGATGGTCGTTTAGTGACTTTCGATGATCAAAAAATATACGACGCTTTGATCAAAGCTGAACAAAAAATACATGACCAAGTCACTCCTTTGACACATCAAAAAGTCCAATCGATTGTTGCCGATGTCAATCGAGAAATTGCCGAACGTTTTACCAATAACGTAAAAATTTATGAAATTCAAAATATTGTGGAACATACTCTGCTATCCAACAATGAATATGCCTTAGCCGAAGAATACATTCATTACAGAACCCAACGTGATTTTGAGCGTAGTAAAGCGACTGATATTAATGTATCTATCGGCAAATTAATTAATAAAGATCAGACTGTCGTGAACGAAAATGCCAACAAAGACAGTGACGTTTTTAATACGCAACGTGATCTAACCGCTGGGATTGTTGGAAAATCAATTGGTTTAAAGATGTTGCCTTCACATGTGGCTAATGCCCATCAAAAAGGCGACATTCATTACCACGATTTAGATTATCATCCATATACGCCCATGACAAACTGCTGTTTAATTGATTTTAAAGGCATGCTAAACAATGGCTTTAAAATTGGGAACGCTGATGTCGAATCACCAAAATCAATTCAAACGGCCACTGCACAAATTTCTCAAATTATTGCCAATGTAGCTTCCAGTCAATATGGTGGTTGCTCTGCCGATCGGATTGATGAATTATTAGCGCCTTTTGCGGAACGTAATTATGAAAAACATTTAGCAGATGCGCAAGAATGGATTGAAGGAGAAGAACGCCAAAAAGCATTCGCTCGGAAGAAAACGAAAAAAGATATTTTTGATGCCATGCAAAGTCTTGAGTATGAAATTAATACTTTATTTACTTCCAATGGACAAACCCCTTTTACTTCTCTGGGATTTGGTTTAGGTACCAACTGGTTTGAGCGAGAAATTCAACGGGCGATTTTACAAATCCGAATTAATGGTTTAGGGATTGAAAAACGAACAGCTATTTTCCCAAAACTGATTTTCACAATTAAACGCGGCGTCAATGCGCAACCTACTGATCCAAACTACGATATTAAACAACTGGCACTTGAATGCGCAACAAAACGCATGTATCCTGATGTTTTAAACTATGATAAAATCGTTGAACTAACAGGTAGTTTTAAGGTACCAATGGGCTGTCGTTCCTTTTTACAAGGCTGGAAAGACGAACAAGGTGAAGAAGTAAATGTTGGCCGAATGAATTTAGGCGTTGTGACCTTGAACTTACCAAGAATCGCTTTAGAAGCGCAAGGAAGTCAAGAAAAGTTCTGGCAAATTTTAAATGAACGTTTGGCGATCGTTAAAGATGCTTTGGTTTATCGGGTTGAACGTGTTAAAGAAGCTAAACCAGCGAATGCACCGATTTTATACATGTATGGTGCATTTGGAAAACGTTTAGCTACACAGGATGCCGTAGATGAACTGTTTAAAAACAAACGTGCCACGGTTTCACTTGGCTATATTGGCTTGTATGAAGTGGCTTCTGCCTTTTACGGCGGTGCTTGGGAGGACAATCAAGAGGCCAAAAACTTTACACTGGATATTTTAAAAGAACTGAAAAAAAATGCCGACAACTGGGGCAACGAATACGGCTATCATTTTAGTGTCTACTCTACACCGAGCGAAAGCTTGACTGACCGTTTTTGTCGTTTAGATACTGAAAAATTTGGCATCGTCGAAAATATTACAGATAAAGAATATTACACAAATAGTTTCCATTATGATGTACGCAAAAATCCAACGCCTTTTGAAAAACTTGATTTTGAAAAGGATTATCCAAAATACTGTTCTGGTGGTTTTATCCACTACTGTGAATACCCCATGTTACAGCAAAATCCCAAAGCACTTGAAGCTGTCTGGGATTACGCTTATGACAAAGTTGGCTATTTAGGAACCAATACGCCAATTGATCATTGTTATGCCTGTGGTTTTGAAGGGGACTTCCATCCAACTGAACGTGGCTTTGAATGTCCAGAATGTGGCAATCATGATCCTAAGACTTGTGATGTCGTTAAACGGACTTGTGGTTATTTAGGTAACCCGCAAGCTCGCCCAATGGTACACGGTCGTCACAAAGAAATTTCCTCTCGTGTGAAACATTTAAAAAATTAAACTCGATTATTCCTATAGAAAGAAGTTTTGCTGATGCGTAATCCGAAACCACAAGAATGGAAAACCGAAGACTACAGCCAAAAAAAGATTGCCGATTACAAAGCGTTCAACTTTGTTGATGGCGAAGGTGTACGCAATAGTTTATATGTGAGCGGCTGTCTCTTTGCTTGTGAAGGTTGTTTTAACAAAGCTGTCCAAAATTTCAATTACGGAACGCCGTTTACAGAATCTTTAATGAATCAAATTATTGAAGATTTGTCCCATGACTATGTCCAAGGTTTGACTCTTTTGGGTGGTGAACCTTTTCTGAATACAGATGTTTGTCTTAGTGTAGTCAAACGTGTGCGGGAAACATTTGGCTCAACCAAAGATATCTGGTCTTGGTCAGGGTATACCTTTGAAGAACTACTTTTAGAAACGTCTGATAAGCTTGAACTACTCCATTCAATTGACATTTTAGTTGATGGGCGCTTTGAACTGGCAAAACGTAATTTAAATTTACAATTTCGTGGCAGCAGTAATCAACGGATTATTGATGTACCCAAATCACTTGCTGCTGGCAAAGCTGTTATTTGGGAAAAATGTCATGACGCCGAAACGTCTTATGAACAAATCAAAAAATCAATTTAAAAAAGTTAGCCCTTTAGCCATCTCTTGAGGATGTGTCTAAAGGGCTAACTTTTTTCCCATAAAGGTAAAACAATGTTTTCATACGCTAGTGGATCTAAATTCGTTAAGGTAATGCCTAATAAACGGATTCCTTGTTCTAAACCTAAAACATCTTCCCAAATTAAATTTGCTTGATAGAAAAGTTCTTCTTTTTTAGAAATATATTCAGGTAATGTCACACGTTTCGTAATCGTCGTATAGTCAGTATAACGAACTTTTAGGACTACTGTTTTGCCATGTTTTTGCACTCGTTGCAATGCACGCTCTACTCCTGCTGCTAATTGTCTCAATTGAGCCGTAACCTGCTCTTCCGTCGTTAAAGGGGTGCCGTAAGTATGTTCTTTCCCTACCGACTTACGATCTCTAGTCACTTGAACTGGCGCATCATGGATACCGCGGACTTTACGATACAATGAATAACCCATTTTACCGAATAACCGAATCAACGTCATCTCATCTTGCTTGTATAAATCTGCTCCAGTAAAAATCCCTAGTTCATGCATTTTAGGCACTGTTTTTTTGCCGATTCCGTGGAAATCTTCAATCGGTAATGCTTTCAAAAAATCTTCGGCCTCTTCTGGTAAGACAACCGTCAGGCCCTTTGGTTTCTGGAAATCTGATGCTAACTTGGCTAAAAACTTATTGTAACTAACACCTGCCGAGCAAGTTAACTGCAATTCATGCCAAATATCATATTGAATCATTTTCGCAATTTTAATAGCCGACTTACTGTTGACCTTATTTTCAGTTACATCTAAATACGCTTCGTCAATAGATACTGGTTCAATCACATCTGTATAGCGGCGAAAAATTTCACGTATTTCTTGAGAAATTTCACTATATTTCTGATAATTACCTGGCTTAAAAATGGCACTTGGACATAGTTCATACGCCTTTTGAGCACTCATAGCCGAGTGAATACCGTACTGTCGAGCAATATAATTCGCTGTAGTCACCACTCCTTTGCCCCCAGTATCACTTGGATGGCGCGCAATAACTAACGGATGTCCTACTAACTCTGGATGATCTCGTTCTTCAACTGAAGCAAAAAACGCGTCCATATCTATATGTATAATTTTTCTCGACGTATCTTTTTTTAAGGGAAAACGTAATTCGCTCATCATTTTGATTCGCCTCCTTCTTCTATTATATACGAACGTCCGTTCTTTTTCAAATGACAGATTTACAATTTAAGTGCAACACAAAAATCATAGATAAAATTCTTGTCTAATGGTGTAGACTAACACGAGCATTTGGGGGAATTTTATCTATGAATTTATATACACATCTTACTACACAAAAGCGAGAGATAATATTTTTATATCATAGTTTTGGTTTTTCTTTCAGAAAAATAGGTCGGTTAATCAAATGGTCGCCCTCAACAGTTACGAGGGAAATTAAACGACATTCCGCAAAAATAAAACCGTATTCTCCTTCTTTAGCGCAGAAAACTTATCAAAAAAACAAACAAAAATGTGGTAGAAAACGTGTCTTGGATACTTCTCCGCTTAAAGAAACGGTTTGTAAACTTTTCCTAGAAGATCAATGGTCTCCTGAACAAATAGCGAATAGAATTAAAATGGAAAAACATACAACGATTAGCTACAATACTATTTACCATTCCATTTATCGTGGTTTGTTTAATAAAGGATTCACTAAAGACAGTCGTGGTATTCGTAGAAAACTTAGACGAAAAGGAAAAACTAGAAGCAAACGATTAGAGGAAGGCCGTGGAAAATTCAATGATACTCCTACAATACATGAGTATCCACTTGAAGCTGAGAATAGAAAGAACTTAGATCATTGGGAAGCCAACACAGTTATTGGTGCAAAAGGAAGAGCCTGTTTCGTTACATTAGATTAAAAATAATAAAATTTAACATTTTATAAAACTACGAAATAAGTACTAAAAAATATCATTTTACATCAAAAAACTCTCTTTTAGTTTGACTGAAAGAGAGTTTTTTATTCGATTAAATAAAAAAATATTTTAAATATCGAAATAGAAAAAATGAAATTCTATTCAAATCCAAATTCCAATGGTGGATTTTCTACCTCTTTTTTTACTTCCTCATACCAAGCCATGAAAATATCTGAACTATGAAGATCATCAGTGTTAGAATACTGTAAATCATATTTATATTCCATTTTTAAATGTTCACTTTTTATATCATATACTAACTTAAATTGGGTAGGAACAGGTTTATCATATTCTTCAAATACTCTTTCTAGCTTCTGCAAACATTCTAATCCTGCATCTAAAGTGGCTAATTGTTCATCATCAGATACATCATATTTTTTTTCATTGTTTTCAAGAGCATCGTTTACTTTACTCATAAAAACAATTTTATTGTTAATTTGATAAAATACATTAAAAGAAAGTACTCCTTCTTCAATCGAAGCATATAAATAAATTTTATCAGCTCTTCCTTCAATGTACTGAAAGGCACTATCAACCATATCAACTTGTAAATCTGTTATTTTATCTTCGAATATTTTAGTCATATATATTCTCCTAAAATTAATTTGTATTTTTTATAATTTCATTGGTCCAATTACCATCAATTTTGTAATCAATTTTATATGTTGATGGTCTGAAAGAATTTCCTTCATAATTAATTTTCACTTTTACAAATACTTCTTTTCCTTCCTGGAGCGCCTTCTTCCAGATTCGTTCTAATCGTCCATATTCTTTCAAATTTACGTTTTTAGCTTGCGACAATAGATTGTTTAATTCTGGAGAACCGCCAAACATATCTGCAAAAATATGTCCCGCATGGTCATCAGGTTGTTTATCTGGTGTATTCGGATTGTGTCGTTTTCTACCTTGATGTGTCTTGAGTTTCAAGTTAGCATCTGCATTTGAAACCCTTCCCAACTCATCTGTCTTATACCCACAATCATGTTCCCCTGATTTGTATTCATTATTCGGTTTCAAATCTTTATGCTGCTGTCCATAATTCCGTGCAAAGCTATAGCTCACCGAAGAAGTCGCCACACCCATTTTCCGAATAGCGTCTGTGACAGTAATGGCTCCTGCGCCCATAGTTGTGGCACCCGCCACCATTCCTGCTTGGCTGACACCAACAGCTGCCAGCGTTCCGCCAGAGAAATACGTGCCTACCAAGTCCAAACCAGTAATCCCTAAGCCAGTTAAAGTTGTCACTACGCCTGTTGCCAGTTGCAACAATGAGTCATTCAATGATTCCCATTGTTTTTTGTCTAGTTCTTTGTTGGCTTGCTCGGTCAATTCCTTGTCATTCTTGCCATTTTTCAGGATAATCACGCCATTACCTGCACCAAAATTAACCGGCATCACTCGTAAAATGTTGCCTTTATCATCAAACAATAACAGCTGATTCAGTTCTTGAATGGCTTTGTCCCATTGCTTCACAGGAACGTTTTTTAACGCTTCCTGCATAATCTCTTGATAATATTTCTGGGCTTCTACAGGCAAGTTTAACTCAACCATACCTTTGGTTAACGCAATTTGTTTCTGTTCATCAGTGACACTTTGTTTTTTCACGGAAGTAAACCAAGAATGATCAAAACCAACTGGTAATGTATACTTTCCTGTGGCTGAATCCACTTTGGTACCATTAAGTATTTGAATGGATTGTGTCACGATTTTCAATTGTTGTAAACTATTTTCAAAAAGCAAAGCGGTTTGATGGTCAAATTGTTTGAGTCCATTTAGCTTTTGTTCGGCTTCTCTCAACTTGTCCAGTAAGGCAACTTTGGCATTATGGAGACGTTGTGTGTCCATATGAATGGCGTGAAGAAGCGGTTTCGCCAGTTCGCCAATCAAAGAAGATTCCAATTGTCTCGCCATGTCAATTTGATAATCAATGGTTCGAAGCTGACGTTGTAGCGAACGAATCAATTCTTGTTGCAGTTCTGAATCAATCAGCGACCAGCGTTCCACCGCCATTTCAGCATGACGATATCTTGCTAAATCCTGTTCTAACGATTGAATGGCTTGATCAGCTCGTTTGATTGTGGGAATAATGACTTGTTCAAAAAGTCCTTTACCAGCGGTATACGCAGCTCCTGAAAGTTGTTTGCCATCCACTGACTGAACCAAATGTTGACTGCCTTGATTTAACTTTATGGTCAATTCCCGTGCTTGTTGAATTGTGGTTTTCATACTTGAAACCAGCGCTTGCGAATCTGCTCGAACATATCTTACCATGGCATTTGCCCTCGCTCTCTGAACAACGCTTCACGGTCATCAGCTAATTTCAGTTTTAATGAGCGATAGTGTTGAACAAGTGTCTGTTGCTGACTCTGACAGGAATTTCTAACATCACGAGTAACCGCTTGCAAAAAATCGCTCATTTTCTGAGCGTCTTCATCACCTAATGAATGTAGTTGTTGAAAAATATCCGTGTACTTAGCTTCTTCTCTTTTTAATTCTTGAACCGTGCGCTCTAATTGTTCCATTTGCTGACGTTCTTCACGGCGTAACGTCTCTTCCTGTTCTTCCACTTGGGCAATTTTTCTTGTGATTGTGGCGTGGAGTTCATCGTTTCTCTCTTTTTCACTCATATCTATTTGTCACCTCCAAACTGCTTTGCAGATTGTTGGTCACGATAAGTAATTTTTTCAGCAATTTGGGGGAATTTCTCGGCTTGTTTCCAGACACAATTGGCTAAATCTGTTAAGTTTGTTAAAGCTTGAGCATTTACTTGTTTGCCTTTGGTCATTCCTGAAACTGTACTTCCTGAAAAGGTCACCTTTGGGGCTTCTAAATGTTCGTTGATACCAGTCAACTTTGAGACAGCACTTTGGGCTGAACTCGTACTTGAAACAATCTTTCCTTTCATAATGGTTCTCCTTTATTAAATTTATTTCACTTGAAATTTAAGCTACTTTCATTTTACTAAACTTTGGTAATGAAAGAAACAAAAAGAGAATAATTATGACCTTTTTACGATAAAGTGTTGCACTTAATTTGACAATTGGAGATTGAAACTTCTTTATTTCAACCAGAAAAAGCTGAAAATCCGTGAAGTTATAAACACAGATTTCCAGCTTTTTAATTAAACGACCAATTGTTTTTGTTGATTATAGTAGCCTTTATAGGCAAGATAAGTTGCAATCACTGAACCAATACTTGTTGCTGATAGCAACATAAAAGTCACCATAATCTGATATTTTATCGCATGGACAGGATCAACGCCCGCAAAAATCAAGCCTGACATCATCCCAGGCAAACTAACAATTCCGACAGTTTTGGCAGAATCAATCGTCGGTGCCATTCCGGTTTTCACACTTTGTTGGATAATTGGTAAAGAGGCGAGTTTGATAGTTGCACCTAATGCCAGCTTCTCCATTACCGCTTGCCGTTGGTTTTGAAAAAGAGTATCTAAATTGCGATAGCATAAACCAATTGCCACCATCGAATTGCTGGCAATCATCCCACTGATAGGAATGATTTGAGAAGGAATAAATTTAATAGAACCAGAAAAAATCAAAATACCAATGGTAATTCCTGTACTACAACCAATCGCAATGAAAGAAATCAAAAAGCCCTTTTGTAATTGCTGGCTGCGTTTTTTTGCATTAAAGGCTGCGTTGGAAACAATCACCAAAACCATGATGAGCGTTAAAATCAGGTTATTGACTTGAAAAACATATTTTAATAAATAGCCGACTGCGACTAATTGAATGACTGCTCGAATCACACTAATAATAATATCTTTGGTAAAACCTAATTTTTCTTTAGTACTAATAATTAATGCGACCACCACTAGCATGGCTGAAAAAAATAAGGACAAATTATTAACTGCTAAATCCATCTGTCGGCGCCACCTTTCCTGCTACAATACGAATCACTTGCTGTGCTTGCTGAATTTCTTCGGTATCATGCGTGACACGAATCAGCGTGACTCCCTGCTCTTTGTTTAATTGGTTTAACAATTGATTGACAATTTGTTTGCTTTCTTCATCTAATCCCGTTGTAACTTCGTCTAATAATAAAACATCTGGTACAAAAATAATGTTCCGGAGCAAAGCAACCCGTTGTCGCTCACCACCAGAGAGTTCGGCTGTTTTCTTTTCAAGATAAGCAGCGGGCAATTTCACTTGTTGGAGCAATGCCACGACTTTTTCCTGATTAAACGCTTCTTGTCTGACGGTAAATGGAAATAACAAATTATCATACACGGTTTCACCAAATAAAGTTGGCTGCTGAAAACAATAAGAAACCTTTTGGCGGTATGTTTCGATTGGCATTGTAGTAATTGGCGCTTCTTGATAAAAAATTTCGCCTTCTGTAGGACTTAATAATGAAGATAAAATTTTTAAAAATGTACTTTTCCCGCTACCTGAAGGACCAACAATTGTTGTATTGCTACCTGTTTCAAATGACAAATCAATATCAGAAAGAATGCTACGACCATTTACTTGATAAGACACGCCTTCTGCTCGCAATAAATTACTCATGTTTCTCTCCTTTTTTAAATGGAATGATATTCTTTATATACTTCTTGTTTTTTTACATTTCTCAATTTGGCCACTTCTTTGATTGCCTCTTTTGAACTCCGTCCCTCTTCCTCCATTAAAACTTGTACATGTTCCTTGAGGGAAATAGCCGGCATTGCTGCTATTGTCTCTTTCTCACCAGTAAATCCGCTAACTAATAAACAACACTCGCCTTTTAGCGTATTTTCTGCTAAATATTCTGTTAGTTCTCCTAAGGTACCTCGTAAATACTCTTCGTGAAGTTTCGTTAATTCCCGACAAATCACAGCAGGGCGTTCTTGACCATAGACTTCAGCAAACGTTGCTACCGTTTTAGCAATCCGATAGGGGGACTCATAAAAAATCTGTGTCGGCCGTTCTTCTTTTAATGCTGATAACACGTCTTTCTGTTCTTTTTTCTTTCTTGGTAAAAAACCATAAAACGTAAATGGCTGTGGTAAAAGACCCGAGGCAATCAAGGCGGTCATTCCTGCCGTAGGTCCTGGCAAGGCAATCACTGCCAGTTCTTCTTCAAGACATGCTGTAACCAATTCATGGCCAGGATCACTAATTGAAGGCATACCTGCATCGCTAACTTGGGCAATCGTTTCACCACTCAGCAATCGTGTAATCAGTTGAGGAATTCGCTCTTTGTAATTATGTTCGTGTAAACTAATTTGTGGTGTTGTAATCTCAAAATGATTTAGCAATTTTTGTGTGTTTCTTGTGTCCTCACTAGCAATCACCGTTGCTTCTTTCAATATGTTTAAACAACGAATACTCATATCTTCTAAATTGCCGATCGGTGTTGGGACAAGATACAATTTTCCTTTTGTTGTTTGCTTATCAAAACTTTTCTGTTTTTGCATAGCGCATCCCTCATTTTCCTTTTTCATTCTATAAATAGATAAAGGTTTGATTTGACAATCGATTGACTGTCAAACCAAACCTTTCCTTTTTATTTGCAGTGTTCCACTAGACTTAACGCGTACGTTCCCCATAAATAACATCAAGACAAAAGGCACATTCTTCATCATTTTCACGTCTTGAACCATATAAAATATTGCAGACATGGAAGCCCTCTTCATAAAGTTTTTCCAAATTCATACGTGATTTTGATAGCTCTTGTTTTTCAGTTTCAGTTGTATTTCCTGCTAACTTATTCAGTTCTTGGAGATGCTCCCGTAAGCGTTGGTTTTCGATTTCCAACGTGGTATTTTTTTCTACCAACTCATGGAGTGCTGCTTTAATTTCTCTTAATTGTGTCACGGAACTGTCTAAATCAGTTTCCAACGAATTTAATCCATCATAGAGCGAACGTTTATCCATTTTGATCACCTTTTTCAGCAGCAACTTTCGCAGTAGCTTCTTTGATTTCTTCGTAATCATAATCCGCTGCGATTTCACGACCATGCAGACGAACTTTGACAATCCGACTTAATAGATTCAACCCGACGACTTTGCCTTTGCCATCTGGTGTTATTACTTCTTTTCCATAATCTGGTAATTCTTTTTTAGCGGCTTCATATTCGTCGTTTTCATATTTCAAACAACACATTAAGCGGCCACATAATCCCGAAATTTTGACAGGATTTAAAGATAACCCTTGATCTTTAGCCATTTTGATTGAAACTGGCATAAAATCTCCTAGAAATGTTGAGCAACATAGTTGTCTGCCACAAGGGCCAATGCCACCTAATATTTTCGCTTCATCTCGGACACCAATTTGACGTAACTCAATTCGCGTCCGGAAAATAGCCGCTAAGTCTTTGACTAATTCACGAAAATCAATTCGCCCATCTGCCGTAAAGTAAAAAATCATTTTGCTACGATCGAAGGTATATTCTACTCGCACTAATTTCATTTTTAAGTCATGAGCTCGAATTTTTTCATTGGCAATGCTTTTGGCAGCTTCTGCATCAGCCAAATTTTTTTGTTCTTTTTCTAAATCATTGGCTGTTGCTTTATTTAAAATGGGTTTTAGGTCCTCTGGTAAATCGTCTGAATCGACTGTTTTTTTAGGAATAGCAACAGTAGCTAATTGTTTTGACTGTTGAGATTCAACGAGTACTTTCTCATTATAAATATACTCAGATTTTCCAGGAGCAAAATAATAGATATGACCGGCTTCACGGAAGCGAACTCCTACTACTTCTACCATTTTATTCCTCCTAATCTAGTTCAAGTGAACGTCGCTTCAATCGGTTAAGGAACTTGCTGAAACAACTAAGTTCCTACTATATTATGAAACTGAATGCCACTTGGCACTTTTTTACTTTATGATTTAGGGTGAATCATTTGGATAACTAATTGTTCACAAACATTTTGCCAACTAACATTGGCAGTCCATTTTTGGCGTGCTTTCAAAATTAGCGCCAACCGTTCCGCCTGCTCTTCCGTTACTTTTTTGGCTTGCTGTGTCGCAACACTTTCTTCCAATAATTGACGGTAATAAACCATGAGCAAGTCAAAGCTAAGCGCTTGTTGTTCTTTTTCCTTAAATACTTTGACCATTTTCTTCTGAACGTAGATAAATGCCTGTAAATCATTACTTTTTAGATAATTAAACCATTGCAAAATGATTTCCCTAGCTTCATTAAACCATTCATCTTGAGAGATTTCAACTGCTTTCTCAAAACTATTTGTCAGCTCAGCTAAAAGGGTTGCAGTCTTTTCACCAATCCCCTGTTTGATTAAGCGATCAATTAATGTTTTTTTGACTAATGGTTGAAAATGTAAGGTTTGGCATCGTGATTGAATCGTTGGTAAAATTCGAGAAAGCGAAGTGGTTTCTAAAATAGCTAAAATTTGTCCTTCTGGTTCTTCTAAAAATTTTAAGAGACTATTGGCTGCGCCGGTACTCATTTTATCTGCTTCTTGAATTAAGAAAACTTTTTTAGCAGTCTCGACCCCACTTTTAGAAAACTCCGCTTTTAATTCACGGATTTGGTTCACTTTGATGGTTTGCCCATCTGGCGCAATTCTTAAAACATCTGGATGTTCATTTTCATTAATCCGCACACAATTATGGCATTCGTTACAAGGCTGTTGATTTACTAAATTCGTACAAAAGACATGTTTCGCCATCCATAAGCCAAATTCTTGTTTTCCAGTTCCTGTATCTCCTTCAAAAAGATAAGCATGGGCAAGACGACCATGCTCAAAACTTTTTTGGAGTTGCTTGTACAGCAAAGGTTGCATTTGCTGTAGCTGTTGTGCTTCATTCATCTTAATATTGATGGAATCCTTCAACTGGTAAGACGAAGCAAGTAGCGCCGCCTACTTCAACTTCCACAGGATAAGGAATTTGGCCATCCATTGTGATATCTAAAGTCACAGGTGTTGAAACATATTGTTTTCTTGATTGACATGTTTCTTTAATTAAAGCTAATGTTTCGTCGACACGTTCATCATCAATCCCAATAATAAATGTGCTGTTTCCCGCTTTTAAGAATCCACCTGTTGAGGATAATTTTGTAGCACGAATATTGGCATCAATAAATTCGTTGGCTAATCGGTTACTATCTTTGTCTTGTACAATGGCTAAAATAATCTTCATGGTCTACACCTTCCTATAATTAAAAGTTTTCTGGATAACGTTCAATAATCGCCTGATACGTTGCTTCTACGACAAGTTCTAAACTCATCCGTGCATCAATCTTTTTGATACGTTGTGGATTTTCTTCTGCTAATTTCAAATATTCATGACGAACACGTTGATGAAATTCTAATCCTTCTGAATCTAAGCGATCAATTTGCTGTGTTCGATTTTCTTGAATCCGCCGTAAGCCAGTATCTGAGTCAACGTCTAAATAAATTGTAAAATCTGGTGAGACACCTTCTGTCGCAAACGCATTAATTGAAGCAATGGGGGCAATCCCAATTCTACGCCCAGCGCCTTGGTAGGCTAATGAGCTGTCAACAAAACGATCACATAGGACTAAATGACCCGCTTCCAAAGCTGGCAAGATTTTTTCCACTAAATGTTGACGACGAGCAGCTGCGTAAAGTAAAGCTTCTGTTCGCTCATCCATTCTGTCATTTCTTGGATCTAAAATAACTGTTCGAATCTTTTCGGCAATCGGTATGCCGCCTGGTTCTCTTGTGGTGACAATTTTTCGTTTTGACTCTTTAGCTAATCTTTCAGAAACTTCCTTCAAAACACTGGTTTTGCCAGCGCCATCTGGACCTTCAAATGTGATAAAAATACCCTGCACGTGCGAAAACTCCAATCAATTTTTACTTGTATCTATTATACTTCATCTTGCTCTATCAGTCTAATTGAAATCCTTATGTCCTATTTAAAGTGATGCATCCGCTGAAAAAAAGAAACTGAAAAAGAAGTACGGAAAAGCTTGAACTGCGACATTTTCTCACAGAAACGACCTACTTCGATTTCAACTTCTTTTTCCAACGATGTTTCTTTTAAATTTCTCGACGTCCTTCGACTGCTTTTAGCAAGGTTATTTCGTCTGCATATTCAATATCGCTGCCGACAGACAAGCCGTGTGCCAAACGAGTAACGGTGATTCCAGCTGGTTTAATGAGCCGTGATAAATACATCGCCGTCGCTTCTCCTTCAGTGGTAGCGTTGGTTGCTATAATAACCTCTTTCACTTCATCATCGTGCAATCGTTTGATCAAAGAGGCAATATTAATATCTTCTGGTCCTGTTCCTTCCATCGGTGAAAGCACCCCGTGGAGCACGTGATACAAGCCTTGATATTCACGCATTTTTTCCATTGCCATAACGTCTTTTGGTTCTTCCACTACTAAAATAATACTACGGTCACGATTTTTATCTTGGCAAATTTCACAAGGATCTTCTTCAGTAATATTTCCGCAAATACTACAGAAATGGAGATCTCTCTTGACACTAATTAGCGCTTTTGCAAAAGCATTAGCGTCTTCTTCTTTCATATCAATTGTATAAAAAGCAAGCCGTGTCGCTGTTTTTTGACCAATTCCTGGTAATTTCATATAACTTTCAATCAATTTTGCAATCGGTTCTGGATAATTCATGAGGCTTCTACAGTCCTTTCTTAGCAAGGCGTTTCTGTTATTACTGAGCGAGTTACAACAGATTTTGCGTCACTGAATATCTTATCACGCCCTGTCAAAAAAGCAATATTTAACCGCTATTTAAAGAATCAAAAAAAACTTCCACTTTGTTGTGACAAAATGGAAGTTTTTTTTATTTTGCTCAAATTAAAAATCGCAATAGATAACGTACTAGTAATAATGGTAATACACCTTTCAAGAAAAAAAGAACTAATTCTCTTAGCTGAAATTCTGTACCTTGATACCGAATTCTACCTTTCAATCTGGTAATATTCAAATCATACAATCGTTCCTGAAATTTTTTTCACCACAGATTGGACAAATAAATTTGTACAAGCTTTTTTGTGTATTCAACGTCTCTTTGCGGATATGAATACTCCACTTGATTTTTTCCTTTGTTTCCACAGTACTTAACTCATATTTTTCACCACAAGCCGTGCAACAAAACCTATGCGTTGTGCGTACCTCATTTGCTTCTTTACGCAGTTTCCGTAAGATCAAAATCCCTTGATAAACAAAATTTCCAATGCCAACAATAAACAATAGTATACCAACACTTTTCATAAATTTATCCTCCTATTTTGATAAATTTATTTTACCACATGTTCATCTCTTCTTTTTGTATCCAGGTTTCGTGTGTATAGGCCATTTCCCAAAAAGCGTATTCCATCTCACTGCTGATAACAAAAGCGGTGATCATAGCTGCTTGTTCTTGTGGTGAACTTTCTTCATATAATTGGTCTAACAGTTGGCGTTCCTCTTGGACGTGTTGGTACGCTTCCTCCCCAGCATAGGTTTCGATCCAACGTTGGTACAGTGGCTCTGGTGAGTGTTGTTTGACTAACTGTGCACCAATTTCTTGATAGAGCCAAGAACAAGGCAACATACTTGCTGCGGCCGTCTTAGGCGTTCCTTCAATAAGTTGGCGATACATATGAGAAACATAGTGATAAGCGGTTGGTGCAATCGGTGTCGCTGCAACTTCTTCTTCCGTAATCGCTAGTTCTTCAAAAAAAGTTTCACGAATAGCTAATTCGCCCAACGCGAGATTTTCCGCATTTGTTAAGAGTAATTTTTTCAATCGAGGTTGTTGCGTTTGTGCCGCAATCAAGCGATAAAGTTGACTAAAGTGTTTTAAATAGTAATGATCTTGAATTAAATAGTAGCGAAAAATCGTTGGACTCAAGGTTCCTTCATGTAACTCTGTGATAAAAGGATGCTGAAAACTTCCTTGCCAAGAAGCTTGCGCTTGTTCTTTGGCATGTTCTGTAAATGTCATAGGTTTCTCCTTTACGTTAGAAAAATAAACAAATTGGTAAAAATGATGATCAAAATAGCAAGCCCAAGACTGACTTTTGCTGACACAAAATGCTCTTTTCGACTTCTGGCGGCTCCTTCTTCATAGCCATGGGCAGACATTGCTTCAGTATATTTATCTCGCCAAGAAACAGCGACGAGCAGTGTTTTAACATAAAGCATCGGTGACCAAAAATGAAACGTTTTGCCACGGAGTAGGCTTGCTTCTTTTAAATCATTAATTTCTCTTTTCACTTCAGGTAAGGCGTGAACCACCACTAAAATTCCATAAACAAAGTTCGGTGCTAGCCCCTTTTGTTCCAATAACAACAATAATTCTTCAAAATCAACGCCTACAGCAAAAGCTAGTCCTAAACCGGCAAAGGCATACGTTCGACTAAACAAAAGCCAGGCTTGTTGACTACTCGTACCATGCAAATAAATAGACCAAAACGTCCCGATTGCTGGTAAAAGTGGCAAGAAAAATAACCAAAGCAGTAAGCGGGATTTTCGCTGGCCTATTAAAAAAATGACACAACCCATAAAAACCGCCAAATTTGCCAAAATTGACTGAGAAAAAGATAATTCAAAGGTCAAAATAAGAATCAAAGAAGCATAAATTGCTGCATTTGTTTGCTTTATTTGCATGTGGTTTCCTCCTGCCAGATAATCAGTTGTTGCTGCAGCAATTCTATTCGGTAATTACTCACGCCAGAGAGAGGTTCTAGCCGATGCGTGACGATTAGAAAATCTTGTTGCGCACTTTTTTCTTTGATCCATTCAACAAAATAATTGCATGCTCGCTCATCTAATCCAGCAAAAGGTTCATCTAAAAGTAAACAGTCCAAATCTAAGCTCAGCAAACTAATTAATTGCACCATCTTTTTTTGCCCTTCACTTAGTTGAAAAACACTGTGCTCTAGTTTTTCTTTTAAACCTAAAAAAGTTAAGGCTTCCTCTTGTTTTCTTCTTTTTTCTGCTGTCATGTTCTGACCAAACAAAAGCTCTTCTCGTAAAGTCAACGTGACAAACTGACGATTGGCTTGTTGCACCGCTAATGTCATGTGTTGATACAATTTTTTTGAAGCCCGCAAGCGGCGGCCCGCCAAGAACATTTTCCCTTGATATTTTTGTCTCTGAACGATGGCTTTTAATAAGGTGGATTTCCCCGCCCCATTTGGCCCCGTCAACGTGGTAATTCCTTTAAAAAAAAGCGCTTCTTTTTCTTCAAGTAGCACTCGTTTTCCCTGAGATAAACGAAAATTTTTCAATTGGAGCATTGGTTGTTTTACCGCAGAATTTGTAAGCTGAAATGTCTGCGGTTTTGTTTTGATAAACGTCAATGGTTGCTTTTCAAACTGGCCGTTTTTCAACGTGACGACTTGGTCCACAACATCAGCGTAATCGCTGAAATCGTGGTCGCACACCAAAATCGTTTTGCCTGCTTGATGGAGTCTTGCTAAAATTTGAATAAATTGTTTTCGAGAGGTTGGATCAATACTTGCAAAAGGTTCATCTAATAAAAGAATATCTGGGTTCATTGCTAGCAGAACTGTCAACGCCGCTTTTTGTTTTTCACCACCAGATAACGTCGCTAATTCTCGTGTGAATAAGGTTTGAGTCTGAACAAGTTGAAGCGCTGTTTGGATTTTTCGGTTCATTTCTTCAGGCGGGATTCCTAGATTTTCTAAAGCAAAAATCAGTTCTCGTTCCAAGGTTTTCATTGTAAATTGTTGACTGGGGTTTTGAAACAGCATGCCAATTTTTTGCGCCTTTTCACGAGTTGATAATTGTCGGCGTTCCATTCCTTCAATCAAAATTTCTCCTTGGTAGTCAAGCGGAGCAAATCCGGCAATCAATCGTAAGAGCGTTGATTTTCCACTACCACTATCGCCAATTAATAAGGAAAACGTTCCTTGAGGAATTGCTAAATTTGTCTTTTCAAACAAGGGTTGTTCTCGTGAAAAGGACACAGCTTTTAATTGGATACTATTCATTTTGCCTTCACAGCTAACCCTTGCGCAGACTGATACATTCGTAAAATAACTTTCGTTAAGAAAATACCAAAGAAACAAATAGAAACGAACCGAACGCTAATTAAAGCAATGTTCATCCCCAGACCGTAATTGCCATAACCAAACTTAAAGTATTCATACACATAACTAAAAATAGTCGTCCCAATCGCACTATAAAATAACGTTAGTGTATCGTACCGTTTGTAGCGTGTCACAAAAAAGCCACTTTCACTACCTAGACCTTGAATCACACCAGAAATTAATACACTAGGTCCGAAATACGAACCATAAAGCATTTCTGCCAAAGCGGCTAAAACTTCCGCCAAAACAGCACTTCCCGCTCGTGGAATCAGCATCGCTGCAATTGGTGCCACCATGGTCCACATTCCAAATAAAAGCTCATTGGCAAATGGACTCAGTCCTAATGGTAACAGCGCAGCATTCAATAACGCATAGAGGAACCCTGCCCCCATAAAAACACCGCCAAACAAAAAGGCTAAAAAAGCGAGTAAGACGACTTGTTGCAATGACCATTTTTTCAATAAAAAAACTCCTTTCTCTTAACAAAAAGCAAAAGGAGTGACTTAAATAAACCCTGATAAAAGAAAACACACTCATCCTAGGACAGAATGAGTGCGTGAAAAATCAAAGTAAATCGGCATTTCCCTGCGACAGTACTAACTGCATCAGGTTCAATGGGTATCATCTCAGCCATAACAGCACCCCAAATGTTTTTTATTAAAATGTACTTTTACTATAGCATAGAATAATTATAAAAACTAGTCTTGACACTTTTTTCTTTCATCAAAAGCTGAAGAAATCAAACAATTTTGTAAGATAACTGTTAGGCAAATAAATGGTTGGTTTTTCTGGACTTTGTTATATTGTTCTTTATGAAAGAGAGGCGTTTATACTATGGGTAAAACATTAACTGGCTTTCATTTGAAAGTCATTGGGGTTATTTCAATGGTCTTTGACCATCTATTGCAATTTTTTAGTTTTTTAGGCGTGCCTGGTTGGTTCGGATGGATTGGACGAATTGCTGCACCTATTTTCTTATTTGAAAGTTCTGAAGGCTTCATTCACACAAGCAATCGGCGAAAATACATGTTCCGGTTATTGTTAGGCTTCTGGATTATGGGGATTCTGAACGGCATTTTAAATGCGTATTTTTCAACAGGTGGCTTAATTATCAATAATATTTTCGGGACGTTATTTTTAGGTACGGTCTACATGCAGTCTATGGACTATTTTAAACAAAAACAAATTGGTAAAGGGCTTCTTTGGTTTATTGTGCCTTTATTAATCAGTGCTCTACCTCTCGTTGTTTTTAGTTCTCCAGACATATTAAGCAACCCTGCTATCTTAATTGGTTTCCAAATTTTCAATCTGATTGTGCCATCACTAATGATGACAGAAGGTGGGTTTTTATTTGTTCTCTTGGCTGTGGCTTTTTATTTATTCCATGGCAAAAAGTGGTTACAAATTTCAGCGATTGGCGTTGTTGCGTTGATTTCAGCAGCCAGCTATAATTTCCAAGAACTATTCGGGGTGAACCACCAATGGATGATGATTTTAGCAGCGATTCCAATTGTTCTTTATAATGGTGAAAAAGGCCGTGGCATGCGGAATTTCTTTTATATTTTCTATCCAGCTCACATTGCTATTTTTGCAATTATTAGTTTCTTCATGCAACGTTAATTATTTTCTGCTTGACGATTGCCTAAAAACTGTTTACAATGCAACATGTAAACAAATCGTACAGATAACACGCAAGTTGCGTGTCGAGAGAGAGGCGGTTTCTATTCTTATAGAAACTGCTTCTATTTTTTTACGAAAAAATGAAAACTATAGAGGTGATTAAATGGAACAAAAAAACGTACGATTATTCCCTGCCGTTTTAGCGACAGGAATTATGTCTTTTGCTGGCGTATTAATTGAAACAGCAATGAATGTAACCTTTCCGACATTAACAAAGGAATTTGGTGTTTCTACCGGTACCGTGCAGTGGGTGACAACGATTTATTTATTAGTTATTTCTATCATGGTGCCCTTATCCAATTATTTATTAAAAACCTATTCGTTAAGACGCTTATTTATTGTTGCGAATCTTTTCTTTTTGATTGGTTTAGCGATTGATGTCTATTCGCCATCTTTCAGTATCTTGTTATTAGGCCGACTCTTCCAAGGGGCTAGCACTGGGATTGCTTTGCCACTGATGTTTCATATTATTTTGAACTTTACTCCGCTAGAAAAACGAGGAACGATGATGGGGGTAGGCACATTGACCACTTCAATTGCTCCAGCCATTGGTCCAACGTATGGTGGAATCTTAACATCTTCCCTATCTTGGCACGCCATCTTTTTATTCTTAATTCCTGTTTTACTACTTTCTTTGTTTATGGGATTATCTGCTATTCCAGAAATACCTGTTAAAAAAACCACCACTCTTGATTTGGTTAGTTTAATTGGTATTGCCCTGTTATTTAGTGGTTTGTTGATATTTTTAAGTAAAATTGGCACATTGTTTGGCTGGCTTTCACTTCTGGCAGCCGTTATTGGCTTTGTTATTTTTTATAAACGAGCAACGACGGCTGAACAGCCACTAGTTCGTTTGACAATTTTAAAAAATCCCGCCTTTGTTTTATTTTTATGTGGCTTTTTAGTTTGTCAATTCTTATTGTTAGGTATTTCCTTTGTCTTACCAAACTTTGTTCAAATCGTCCTTGGAAAAAATGCGTTTGTAGCTGGGCTAGTCATGCTGCCAGGTGCTACAGTCGGGGCCATTTTGGCACCACTTTCTGGACGAGTGTTGGATCAATACGGCGCTAAAAAACCTATATTATTTGGCTTAAGTTTGGCGACAATCGGTTGGCTAGCTTTAACAATTTTACTAGAGATGCCTGTTTTATTAGGATTCGTCGCTGGACATGTTACCTATATGATTGGTCTAGGTTTTGCATACAGTAATATGATGACGACTGGTATGAGCTTGTTAGAGGAGAAAGATTTTGGCGACGGCAATACGTTATTTAATACACTTCAACAATTTTCTGGCGCTATTGCGACGGCCATCGTAGCGACGATTATTAATATCGCTCAAGACCACGCAGATAATTTTGCTCAGGGGACAACGATGGGCTCCCTCATTTCTCTGATTTTCTTGTTAACCTTATTAGTAATTGTTTTAATTGCTTGCTGGAATTATTTCCGCAAAAAAGCTTAAAAAAAGCAGCTGGTCCGTTCCGTAGTGACCAGCTGCTTTTTTTAGTTTTCTAAAGATAGTTGTTTTTTTGTTCTTCTTGCTTCCGAATATAAAGTACGAACAAGACAGCAATTAGCACGATAAAGCCACCAAAAATCGGTGTATATGTTACTGATAAATGATCTGTGACCACCCCACCTGTCATTGAGCCGACGGTAATCCCAATATTAAAGGCTGCAATATTAAAAGCTGAGGCCAAAGTGATATCTTCTGGAACATACTTTTCCGCTAATTCTACAACATATAGTTGTAAACCAGGTACATTCATAAAGGCAAATAGCCCCAACATCAAACTTGCTAATAAGCCTAGAAGACTGTTATCCATTAAAACAGTAATGAATAAAAAGACTAAGGACAGAATTAATAAGCTAAACATTTTTACTAACGAATCTAAAGGTTTTTTATTTGCCCAGTGACCACCTACTGTATTGCCAATTGCGACCATTATGCCATAAACAACTAAAATAATCACTACCGCATTGGCTGAAAAGCCTAAATTTTCCAATAACGGTGACAAGTACGTATATGCAGCAAACGTTCCACCATAACCAAAAGCAGTAATTAGAAAAGAGAAAACGAGGGGTTTGTTCGTAAAAATCCGCGTGATTCCTTTTAAGTCAACCTTCCCTGGTATCGGTAAATTTTTGGGAACTAAAAAATAACTAGCAATCAGTCCCACCAAGCCAATACTGGCTATAAAAAGAAAGGACATATGCCAAGCTGTTTGTTGCCCAATAAACGTCCCTAAAGGTACGCCAGTCACTGTTGCAACCGTTAAGCCCGTAAACATAATAGCAATGGCACTGGCTCGACGTGACGGCGGCACAACATCTGCGGCGATGACAGTCGAAACAGACATGAAAATGCCATGCGCCAATGCAGAAAGTATCCGCCCTACCAATAAAATAATAAACGTTGGCGCAAACGCAGCAATTAAATTCCCACTAATGAAAAGAAGCATAATCCCCAGCATTAATGAGCGACGATTCCATTTTCCTGTCAAAATTGTTAATAACGGCGCCCCAATCGTCACACCTAAAGCGTATAAAGAAACAGTCAAACCTGCTTGGGAAAGACTAATATGAAAACTTTTAACAATCATTGGTAATAAACCCACACTAATAAATTCTGTTGAACCGATTGCGAAAGCATTGATAGCTAATGCAAAGAGCGTTAAATTTGGTGAAATTTTCTTTTCCATTCTCTTCCTCCTAAAAAACATTTGAATTTCAACAAAAATTACTATATACTAAGATTGAAATTTTGATAAGTACCTACTTTTTTGTATCATAGGTACCTTTTAGTAACTTTTGTTTATTATCAACCTATTAAGGAGGAATGTTTTTTGGAAACTCGTACATATGCGATTGGTGTCGAAGCAACGATGGATGTTATTGGCGGCAAATGGAAACCAATTATTCTGTGTAATTTACGGCACGGTGCCATGCGCCCCAGCGATTTAAAACGCGGCATTACTGGCATTAGTCAAAAAATGCTGACACAACAATTACGGGAACTCGAAGAAGACAACATTATCGAGCGGAAAGTTTACAACCAAGTTCCACCAAAAGTCGAATATTATTTAAGCGATTATGGTCAAAGCCTCTCTGCTGTCTTAGATAACTTATGTAATTGGGGAGAATCCCACGTGGCTCATTTGCAAGAACAAGGCCAAGAAATTTATTTAAAATGTGAAGATTAGTGAACAAAACGTTTATAAACTATATTAAGAGGGAACTTTAAGCTATTTAAAGCCTGGGGAAAAATCTAAAATGATTTTTCCCCAGGCTCTTCTTATGCTTTAATAACTTGAATATCTTGCGTTAATTGGGCCCAATGATTAGTAGGTCCGTGGCCATGTCCAACAGAAATTGCTTGGCTAATGGCCCCTTGTATAAACTGTTTGCCAATCACAATCGCCGCTTCTAACGGCGTACCTTTTGCTAACTCGGCTGCGATACACGCTGAAAAAGTATCTCCTGTTCCATGAGTATTTTTCGTTACAATTCGTGGTGCACTTAGCCAAAAGCTCGAACCGTCTTCCATTAACACATAATCAGCCGCTTGTTGATTTGTGCTATGTCCGCCTTTCATAATAATATTTTTTGTGCCCAATTGTTGTAATTTTTTTGCTGCGGTCTGCATTTCTTGTTCTGTCTTGATGGTCGTCTCTAGTAAAACTTCCGCTTCTGGTAAATTAGGTGTCACGACCGTTGCTAATGGCAACAGTTGCTCTTTAATCGTTTGAACTGCCTCGGCTTCTAACAAATGATGTCCACCTTTAGCCACCATTACAGGATCGACAATCAACGGACCAAAATCAACTTTCTGCAAATTGCGAACAACAGCTTCGACACGCTCACTATCTGCTAACATCCCCGTTTTCGCTGCCCCAATTTTAAAATCAGCCGCCAGTGATTGAAATTGTGCATCAATAAATGAACTAGGAATCGGTAAGCTATCTTGCACGCCATACGTATTTTGTGCCGTCAATGCAATGACAATATTTAAGCCAAATGCCTGCCGTGCTTGAAATGTTTTTAAATCTGCTTGCATGCCAGCTCCCCCACCAGAATCAGAACCAGCAATCGTGACTACTTGTGGGGTCAAATTACATTCGGTCATTTTCTCGCCTCCAACATTCGCTCCGTTACACGCATCAACCCTTGAACTTTCTCGGTTATCTGTTCAGCCAGCATAATTTCACTGACCAGTGAAACACCAGCCACTCCCGTTCCCATAAGTTGTTCTATATTTTCTTCTTTGATCCCACCAATCGCCACAACAGGAATCGTGACTGCTGCAGCAATTTCAGAAAGTGTCTGCAAAGAAGTTAACGGACTGTCCTTAGTCGTTGTGGGAAAAATTGCGCCCACGCCTAAATAATCGGCGCCCTCGTTTTCCGCTTCAACTCCTCGTGCCACCGTTTTGGCTGAAACACCTACGATTTTTGTGGACCCAACCAGTTTTCGCACAAGAGCAACCGGTAATTCATCATCCCCTATATGCACACCTGCCGCATCCACTGCCAAGCAAATATCGACACGATCATTAATAATCAACGGAATCTGATACGCATCTGTTACCGCTTTAACTTTCACTGCTAATTCGTAAAAGCGCCGTGTTGACACTTCCTTTTCACGCAGTTGGACCAATGTCACTCCACTGCGACAAGCAGTTTCAATTCGTTTTAAAAATTCAGTATCACTAAAATCATACCGGCCTGTCACCAAATAAACTTTCAATTGCTCTCTCATAGCACTCGTCCTTTCACCGCCTCAAACCAATCCTTCTCCTTCATTAAAAGAGATAACTGATTTAACGTATTTTGGCGAAAATCGGCCAGCCCTTGGCTCTTAGTCTTGGCTTTTTCTCCGCAAAGATTAAAATAGCTCACTGCGGCTACTGCCGCAGTCATCGGCGCGTTGCCTTCACCTAATAAAGCGGCAACTAATGCGCCGACTAAATCGCCCGTGCCAGTGAAACAATCCAACTCAGGCACGCCATTTTGTAAGACAATCACTTGCTCTTGGTTAACCAAAACATCTTGAATCCCTGTTGCTAAAAATACCGTCTGGGGAAACTTTTGTGTTTGTTGACGTAAAGCTTGAATCAGCTCCTCAATTGCTTCTTCACTTTGATCCAAAGGGCTGCCATCCACTCCTCGGCCATGACTCACCAACTGGCAAAAAGTCCGCATTTCTGAAAGATTCCCTTTCACAACGATTGGCTGATTGTGCACCAGCTTTTCCCCGACTTCATTACGAATATCACTAGCGCCATAACCAACTAAATCGACTACGGTCGGTTTATTCACTTGCCGAGCATAATCACTAGCTGCTAACAAGCTCTGCTCTCGTTCTTGTGATAAATGGCCTAAATTCAAAACCAAGGCACTGGTTTGCTGAAACAACTGCGGAAATTCCCGGGGATCATCTGCCATAATGGGCTTAGCATCAATATAAAGTAATGCATTCGCCATAGACTCACACGTAATTTCATTCGTAATGCACTGAATTAATGGTGCCGTTGTCAGTGGAAAAATCGTTTCAAACTTAACGCTTGTTTTCATAAAAGTACCCTCCCAAAAATAATTCCTGTGTTTGTTTAAATACCCGAGTTTCTTTCAGTTTTACTAAGACAAGCCAAGCAATCACTGAACCAATCAGTGTGGCACCAATAAATCGTGGTGTATAAATGAACCAATAAAAATTCTGCTTACTGCCAGTAAACCAAACCATTACAGGATAGGACAATAACGAGCCAATGATGCCTGTACCAAAAATTTCTCCTAGCATCGACCAGCCTAATTTTTGTCCCCATTGATAAAATAAACCAGCAAAAAACGCGCCAAAGACGGCACCTGTTAACGCTAATGGCGGAATACCTAAGAATGTCATACGGATTAAGCCGCAGACAAGTGCCATGATCGTTCCGTAAAGAGGACCTAATAAAACTCCGGCAATAATGTTCATGACACTGGACATAGGGGCCATTCCCTCAATTCGCATTAACGGCGATAATACGACGTCCATCGCAATCATTAAAGCTAGTAACGTAACTCTGTGGATTCGATTTTTTTCCACGTAAAAAAACTCCTTTCTGCGAGAAGCAAAAGGAGGCGCGACTGAAAAAGACAGAAAAACCCAACCACAAATAAACGTAGTTGGGTGCAATAATAGGTCAAAATTTCAAGACATTTCCCTGCGCCAGTCCTAACTGTTTCAGGTTCCATGGGTATAATCTCAGCTAATAGCACCCCAAATGTTTCTCTTCAATTGGCTTTAGTATAGCATAGTTTTTTGGAAGCGACTACTAAAATTGCCAAAGAGTTTTCCCACAAAAATAGAAAAAACGTCATGCCCAAAAGTTCGATTTTTTGGGCATGACGTTTTTCATACTTTCGTTTGTCTTATTTTTTAGAATCCTGGCATTCCTTTGGTGTATTTACCTAAAGTTGCTTCGGTTTCTTTTTCAATTTTTACTAACGCATCGTTGACAGCCATAATGACTAAATCTTGTAACATATCAACGTCTTCAGGATCAACCACGTCTTCTTTAATGATCAAATCTTTCATTGTGCGATCACCAGTAAATGTCGCTGTCACAAGTTGATTGGTGGCTTCACCGATAAATTCTTTTTCATTTAGCGCTTCTTGCGCTTTGGCCATTTCTTTTTGCATTTTTTGTACTTGTTTCATCATGCCTTGCATGTTGCCCATTCCTCGCATCATAATTCCTCGACTCCTTCATATTAATCATCTAGTACTTCGACAAGCTCTTCACCAAACATAGCGATTGCTTCATCTACTACTGGATTTTCTTGTGAATGTTCATTTGTTACAGGCGGTTCGTCCGCTAGACGAGCCATTTCATTTTCAGGTTCAGAATGATTCAAACTGCCCTGATTTTGGTTAATAAAACTTTGTCTTAGTTTTGGCCAGCTTTCTCTAGTAATGCAGACCATCTCTGGTGTATAGTCCATCAAACGGCTTAAATTATTATTGAAAGCTAACTGCATCTCTTCATCATCTGTTGCACGAGCACAAACAATCTCATAGTCAAATGCCACCACGATGCCCTTAGGACTCGCTGCGACAGGTTCACTAGCCTTTAGCATCGCTCGTTGAGTCACAGATAATGTTTGCAGTAAGTCTTCCCAGACATTTTTCACATTCATTAAATGTGTTCTCGTCGCTTCGTTTAAGACTTGATATACCCGTTCTGTGGGTACACGGAACGAACTTTTTGGCGCTTGTGGTCGTGCTTGTTGACGTGGCGCATCTGCTTCTTTGGCAGCTACACCGTGTTTCTTTAATTCAGCCAGTTCTTTCTTCAGTTGCCCGATTTGATTTTGCAAATCTGCTAATTCTGGATTTCCCTCTGCACTACCACCTTGATTAGTTGTTTCTGGCGTGTTGTGTTTATTGGGTTGCACCGTTTTAGCCAATTTGACAGTGGCTACTTCCAGATAGATATTCGCATTGTTGGTAAAGCGGATTTCATTTTGTGTGTCACTTAAAATTTGGATTAGTTGGTAGATTTTTTCAGCAGGCGTTTGTGTAGCTAGTTCCTTAAATGCTTCTGTCAAAGTTCCTGCTTTTTCTGCTAATAACTTCGGTGCTTGCTGATACATCAGCAAATCTCGACAATATAATAACAAATCTTCTAAGAAACGGCGCGCTTCTTTGCCTTCGCCTAAAATACTTTCCAAGCCTTCTAATGCTCGTTCAACATCACCAGCGACACAACACCGAATATAATGATCCATCATTTCATAGGTTAGGCTGCCTGTCACTTGCATTGCATCTTCCAGTGTTACTTTTTCATCACTAAATGAAATCGTTTGATCCAAGATACTCAAGGCATCTCGCATCCCACCTTCCGCAGCACGCCCAATCACATAAAGGGCTTGTTCCTCATAATCGAGAGCCATTTCCTGCATGATATGGGCCATATGATCGACGATATCTTGCGTACTAATTCGCTTAAAATCAAAGCGTTGCGTCCGTGAGATAATCGTTAACGGAATCTTGTGAGGTTCAGTCGTTGCTAAGATAAAAATAACATTTTGTGGTGGTTCTTCCAAGGTTTTTAAAAGTGCATTGAACGCGCCTGTTGATAGCATATGAACTTCATCAATAATATAAACTTTGTACTCGGCTTGTGTCGGTGCATACTTTGCTTTATCACGAATATCACGGATTTCTTCCACGCCATTATTACTCGCCGCATCAATTTCAATGACATCATTTAAACGACCTTCCGTAATGGCTACACAGGTTTCACAAACATTACAAGGTTCACCATCTTGACTATGTTTACAGTTAATCGCTTTAGCGAAAATTTTTGCGGCACTGGTTTTACCTGTACCACGAGGGCCAGTAAATAAATAGGCATGAGATGTTTTCTTTTGCACTATCGCATTTTTCAGTGTCTGAGTAATTGCTTTTTGTCCTACTACGTCATCGAAACGTTGTGAACGCCAGACCCGATAAAGTGCTTGATAAGCCATTTTTTACCCTCCCTTATTTTTCATTCTTATCTATTATACGTGATTTTTAGTCATTCGGCATCTTTTTTCTTTTAACGAGTCACTGGCGCAACCATTGCTAAAAAAGCCGCTTTTCCTTCACTTGTTTCTGCAAACGCACTGGCTTCTTTTAATCGCTGTTGATACGCTGAAGCGACCGTTTCAAGTGCCTGCGTTTTCTGGTTGTTCCAAGTCGTTAAACCTTGGACTTCTGCTAACGTTAACGAAGGCTTTGCTTGAGGTCGACTAAAAATTAAGTCCATGACATATAAAAGTTCTTTTCGTCGGGCAACGATTTGTATCTCATCCGTTGGCAGTTTCAGCGTTTGCCACTGCTCAAAAATATCATTTGCGGCTTGGGCAACTTCTGACGCATTCGGTCCCTCTAGGCGAAATGTCGCAACTGGCCAATTCACCATTCCTGCGTTGATTAAAGGATAGTTAGCTAACTCAACATATTCTGAAATGCTCGCTTCGGCTAATGGAAATTGTTTCAGCCCCGTTTGATAATAGACATGCTCATTTTGTTCAAAGTCAGCATCAATCCCAGCAAAATAATGAGGAAAGACCTCAACAATTTTCAACAATTGCTGAAAAGTCTTAATTGAACGTTTCGCTGACTGATGTTTTTCAAACGCAATCACACCTTGTTGCTGATATTGTGCCTGTTTTACAAAGGAAAACCCCCAGCTTTCGCCATCTAAGTTCATTCGAATCACTCGATGGTTCGTAGTCGCAGGAAATTGCTGACTTCCCTGGTAGCCTTCTGTTGCCATGCACCATTCACAGCGGGGATAGTTTTGTGCAGAGAGCGTTGCTTTTGGCGCCTCACTGTGGACCTTATTTGCTAAAAAATCACCATAGACTGTTGAAAAAACAACAGGTTTTTCCTGTTCAATGACCGTACCGTTTTTTTGACAAAGTTGGTAAAAATACTCGGTAGCCTCTTGTGGCTCTTTAGCATAATGTTGTGCAAAAAAAGCATTAACCACAGAAGGTGGCGGTGTTAACAAATCCATCAATTGCACCATGAACTGTTCTTTTTGTTGCTCTGTTTTTACAAGTTGGTTGGCACTCGCAATTTGACACAATTGTTCCGCCAAATCAGCGGCGGGTGTTGCCACAGGCCGTATGTCTACTTCGCCTAATTCTTGTTCACCAATCATTGATAATAAACGGTTCTGAAGATATAAGCGATCCAATTCCATCCAACCACCTGCTTGAATAGCAAGTGTGGTAAAATCGGCAATCATTTGACTCGTGGTCATCGATTCATTCCTCCTATTACTTTTCTTGATATCCATGTGGATGAGCTTGATGCCATTGCCAAGCGGTAGCGATAATGTCCTTGACCTCAGTTACTTCTGGTTGCCAGCCTAAAACTCGTTTGGCTTTTTCACTAGAAGCAATTAACGTACTAGGATCCCCTGCTCGGCGTGGCGCGATTGTCGCAGGGATTTCTTGACCTGTCACTTCGCGAGCAGCATCTAACATTTCTTTAACAGAATAGCCGTTGTTGCTACCCAGGTTAAAGACGTCACTTTCGCCGCCATTTTTCAAGTATTCTAAAGCCAAAATATGTGCTGCAATCAAGTCTTCAATGTAAACATAATCTCGAATGCACGTGCCATCTGGTGTATCATAATCATCCCCAAAAATGCTTAGCTCTGCTCGTTGGCCCAATGCCACTTGTAAAATAATTGGCACAATATGCGTTTCTGGCGTGTGATCCTCACCAATTGAGGCATCTTTTTTTGCTCCTGCAACATTAAAATAACGCAAAGCAACATATTTCATTCCATAAGCGTTGTCGCACCATTTCATGATTTTTTCCATCATTAATTTACTTTCCCCATACGGGTTTTTAGGATTCGTTGGGGTTTCTTCTGTAATAGGCATTGCTTTTGGTTCGCCATAAGTGGCCGCTGTGGAAGAAAAAACAATGTGTTTCACTCCAAATTCTTGCATGACTTCCAAGGCAATTTGAGTGCCATGAACATTGTTATTGAAATACATTAACGGTTTCTCCACGGATTCTCCTACTAAAGAATTGGCCGCAAAGTGCAACACCCCTTCAATTGATTCCTTTTCAAAGACACTACGTAAAAAAGCTTTATCACGAATATCGCCTTCATAGAAAGTCGCTTGTTCATGAACTGCTGAACGATGTCCCGTTAATAAATTATCAACAACCACAACGGCATATCCTTTTGAAATTAATTGATCGACGGCATGTGAGCCGATGTAGCCTGCGCCACCTAATACTAAAATAGACATAAATACGCTCCTTTTACTCTCTAATTTCTTTTTCTATTGTACCATTAAATAAGGTTTACTTCTGAATTATTTCATTTTGTAAACAGGATTTAATTTGGCCATTTCTCCTTATTCATTTTTCCTATAAAAATACAGAAAAGACTTGGTAAATTTTAACAAATCTCTAAATTAGTCGTAGAGTTTATGAAAAATCATTGTAACTATTGGATTTTTTTGCTTTTTTCCGTCATAATAGAAACAAATACAATTTGAAAGAAGGAATGAACGATGAAAAAATTTGTATCAGGTATGTTAGTCGGTACTGCTATCACAGTTGCTGCTTTAGCCGGTGTGGCTACAACTATTAAAAAAACAGTCATTGATCCAATTGAAGAAAAAGAAGATATGATTGAAGAAAACCGTAAAAAAGCGATGCGTAAGCGTATTGCACGTTAAAAAATAGCTGTGACGTTGAGATAAAAAATCTAACGCCAAGAAATCAACAGGAGCGCTTCTGGTTCGGTTGATTCTCTTAAGCATAACAAGTGGTCATCCATCAAAGCGATGGATGACCACTTGTTATGCTTTCTTTTTTACCAAAGGAGCTGACTATTTTTCTTAACTATTAAAAATAGTAGCAGCAATCCGATCCATATCACGCATATTCCAAGGATCCACACCAGGACGAGCTGCAGCGGCTGTTAACCAATGAATCCCTTCTGTTGGAATACCACAACTAAAAAGGCCTGTCGCCACCTGCCCATCTTTTGTGATGACTTGATTCGTGGCAGGCACAATCAAGAGTGCACCTGTTTTGACTATTTGACCATCAGCTAATGCCAGTTGATGGAGCGTAGCTAGCTTATCGGCTAACAACTGCCTCGTTAAAGGATTCAAACTTTTTTCATTATTAACTTTGGGAATGCGTGCTTCAATTAAAAAGTGACTATTATACCGATTTTCCGGAAACAAATTAGCATAAGTAATAAATTGACCCGCTTTCATTTCGACACGCATTTCTGGCCCCAGAATCGTGACCAATCCCAGTTCAACTAACGCCTGTAGCTCTTCTGTTCTTTCAACAGAAGGTCCCACTGACAAAAAGGTATTCAATGGGGTAAACCAATGCCACAACCACTTTTGACTCTCGTCATTCGTTAATAATCCTTCATCCAAAACAAAGCGAATCTGATCTCTTAAATCTTTTAAACTGTCTAAAGCAGTGGTCAAAGGACCGCTAAGATTGCCTTTCTCTGCTTCTTGAATATCCCATTTTAAATACTCTAGTAAAAACGAACGAAAACTTTCATGAGTGGTTTTCTTTGTTTCAGGATGTTCTAACGCTTGCCAATCAAACCAATCTTGTTTTTCAAAGTGGGCTAAGCTTTCCGGCGCTCCCTTGGTTTGAATAAACAGCTGTTGAAAGGCCTCTTTAGAAAGATGCGGATATTTTTCTTCGATTAAGCAAGTGTAATACACATATTCCACTTCTTTTTTTAAATACCCAAAAAACTCTGCGCCTGTAACCTGTATTTTTTTACGACATTCAGCTAAATACGTTTCGGTTAAAAAAACAGGCTGATAGGCTTCCCCGTAGCCTTTTTGATTAATCCCTCGAGGATGAGAAGGAAAACCGCGACCAGAACCAGCAATAATAATAGGCTCTCTTCCAGAAGGTTCATAACGTAAGCGGCCATTTTGACGAGAAAAAACACCCCCGCGGCCAATCGTCAAGGCAGATAAATAGTCAAAAAATGCCAAACCTAAGCCTTTTAACACAACGGGTTGTTTTGCGGGTATATTGGCAAGTGCCAATAAAGCATCCGCCGCATTTTTAGGAGAAGAATAAAACAAACGATGCTCCTTGGCGTAGTCCGCAAGCTCTTGTTCAACAGTCGTTAATTCATTTTCTTGGTGACCCAAAGCTAAAATTACTTTGTCTGCCGTAAACTCAATGGATTGAGTATACACATAATAGTTATCCTCTCCTGCCCGCACAGCAGTTACTGGCTCTTTAAAAAACGTCAGCGATGTTTGTTCGTTACACCTTGTGGCTAAATACGTATAAAACCATTTTTGGTACATGCCATAAAAAGCCCTCGAGCAGTGATCATTCGGTCCAAGGCGATGACATTCTTTCAACAACTCAAGATAATTATAGGGTTGTTGCTGTTGAATGTACTGCGCAGCTTCTGTTTGGGTCCATTCATAGAGAGTGGGGCCCTTGACAATTGGTCCTTCGCCACTAAAAGATTCATCTGTAAATAAAGTGACTTGATTAATCACGGTGTTCATTAATAAATAATTAGGTTGCTCTGCTCGCCAAATTTTCCCACCTGGACCGTATGGATCAAACAACGTGAGCTGAACATTTATTTCCGTTTTACGAGCCCATTCAATGACTCGTTCTGCAGCTGATAAGCCTCTGGGTCCAGCACCTACAATTGCAATTTTCATCCAATCACCTACTCTATTTTTCTAATAATTCTTTTAAGACAACCGCTTGATTATGCACTGTATCTTTCGCCCCATAGACCAGCGTGACTACTGGCTGATTTTTTACAATCGTCTGTAACTGTTTAAACGCTGTGGCAGTTGGCTCATGTTTCAATTCTTCTTGGTATTTTTGTTTAAACTCAGGATACTTATTTGCTTCATGATTAAACCATTTCCGTAGCTCTGTACTTGGGGCCACTTCTTTGAGCCATTCATCTAACTTTTCAGATTCCTTGGATTTTCCTCGTGGCCAAACACGGTCAACTAAAACACGGTAGCCATCTTGCTCTGTCGGTGCTTCATATGCTCGCTTGATTTGAATCATCTGCCTTCACCTCTTCTCTTTATTGTAGCTCAAAAAGTGAGGACTGACAAAAAGCAACATCTCTATTAAGCTTTCCTATACAAAAAGAGTTGGTCTCAATGAAGACCAACTCTTTTTGTTATTAACTATTTCTCTTTTTCACTTTCCCAGTCCAGCCATCATAGCCGCCTTTTAAAATATAAATATCAGTATAGCCATTTTTGCGTAATAAATTAGCTGCTCGGATACTTAAAGCTTTCTTCTGATCATAAAGATAAACAGGTTGATCCTTACGAAGAGAACCAATTGTTGTTTTTAACATGCTGTATGGCATGCTGCGCGCCCCTAAAATATGCCCAGCATCAAATGTATCTTTCTCACGAACGTCAATCACTTGTGCTTTACGCATTGTTTCTTTAAATTCTTCTTCCGTCAACATTTTTGCTGAACGTTTCACCATAATTTTCAAATATAATTCATTGAATACCATCGCTAGTACAATAACTAGCAAAATGCCATTGATTACCCATAAAATACTCATTCTAAAAAGCCCTCTCTATTTCTCTTTTGAAAATTGTAATGCTAGTGAAGCGGCACCAATGACGCCGGCCTCATTACCTAGCTCTGCTAATTTGATTTTTGTACTATTTCGAACTTGCGGGAAGGTAAATTCTTGGAAATATTTTTCGACACGACTACGTAAAAATTCTCCTGCTGCAGAAACACCTCCACCGATAACCACGCTATCTGGATTTAACGTGTTACCTAAGTTTCCTGTGGCTAAGCCTAAATAGAAACAAACACGATCCACAACCATTAATGCAAAATGATCGCCTTTTTCAGCAAATTCAAAAACGTCTTTACTTGAAACATCTTGTCCATCATCAATCGCTTGTTTCAGTTCAGAGTCACCTGCAAACTCTTCTGATAAATGACGTGCAACACGAACGACACCAGTGGCACTAGAAACGGTTTCTAAACAGCCACGTTTCCCACAGGTACAGTCAAAGCCGTTAGGATCAACCGTCACATGTCCAACTTCACCAGCACAGCCAGCAACACCGTGGAGCAATTCTCCCGCTGCAACAATGCCTCCGCCGACACCTGTTCCTAAAGTAATAAAAATCACGTCGGGATTGTTTTCCCCCGCGCCCTTCCAACGCTCACCTAAAGCGGCAACATTGGCGTCATTATCTAAGGCAAACGGAATTCCTAAAGCAGATTCGATTTGTTCTTTGACAGGCTGTACAGTCGTCCAGTTTAAATTATAGGCACCTACAACAGTTCCTTTTTCAATGTCGACACTTCCTGGTGTTCCCATACCAATTCCCACAAAATCTTCTTTTTTCATATTATAAAGATCTATACGGTGACGAATACTTTCAATAATTGATGGCACAATATGCTTGCCATCTTCTAAAATATTCGTTTCAATACTCCATTTTTGTTGAACAACGCCATCGGTTGTTAAAATAGCAAATTTGATGGTCGTTCCACCTAAATCAATCCCAATAATCTTCTTATCCATTTAGTCGATTCCTTTCTGCTTCCCTCTAGATTCTTCTATTCGATGCTCTCTTTGCAAAATATGCCGGGCCTGTAAATACGTATCTCGGTCTACCAATTGACCTTCATACAATTTTTTTAATTCAATCATCATTAACTCAATATCATAAATCCGTGCACCGACATAAATATACATCCCAAACTGTTTAAAAAGTTGTTGTACATCATATAACGTTTCCATACGAAAACACTTCCTTATTATACAGGTAAACCGTATTTTTTAAAACCCAATAACAGACAAATTACGACAAGAAAAATAAAAATTAACGTGGCCATAATTCGCTCGTGCTTATTAAATGCTTCTTCACGATTTGGAACAGCAAAAGCCGTCGCGACTAATAGTCCACCGATTAGACCGCCAACATGACCCATCATATCTACAGAGCTACTAAACAAGTTAAATAACAAATTAATCACAATAAACATTGAATAGCGTTGCACCATATACATAATCGCTGGATTGTCTCTAAAGTGGCGTCCTAAAATAACAAATGCGCCAAACAAACCAAAAAGCGCTGTACTAGCACCCGCTGAGACACTGTTGGGTGTCCCAAAGGCAAAACTGGCGATATTTCCAGCAATCCCACTCAATAAATAAATTCCCAAATAGCGCCAATGTCCATAAATTGCCTCAACCTGTGCGCCGATATAATAAAGAGTAACCATATTCAAAATAATATGCATAAACCCAATATGAAGAAACATTGGCGTGATAAACCGCCAGTATTCATGATTTTGAGCTACCAGTGGACGAACCATTGCTCCCCAATTAACTAAGTTTAAAATATTTTCTGATCCTCCAGTTAATTCCAATCCAAGGAAAACAATGATTGAAATACCTAAAAGGGCATACGTAATGAACGGCTGATTTTTTAGCCGTTTCAATTTCATTTCTGTTTGATAATTCATTCCATTCCTCCTATTGTATAAATAATTGTTCGATTGGCTGATCAAACGCTTCTGGTTGCCATTGTTCATGGAGTTGTTCACTGAAAACTAAACTACATGCATGGCCCGAAAAATGTTCCAAATAACGATCATAAAAACCACCGCCGAAGCCTATTCGATAGCCAGCACGATTGAAAACAATCCCTGGCACAATCAATAAATCAATCGCTGTAGCTGTTATTTCTGCCGCTGTTAACGGAGGTTCTTCCACGCCAAATGCACTGGTGTCATAAACCGTCTCTGGAAAGACTTGATAAAAGTGCATTTTGCCTCCTTTAAATGTTCGCGGCACCGCCACTTGCTTGCCTTCTTGCATGGCCCGTTCGAAAATTGGCTGTGTTGATAATTCTAGCGGTAACGACCGAATCATTCCGATTGTTTGTGCTTGTTGCCATTGCTGACTAGCAAACAACTGTTCATAGAGACTTGATTCTTTATGTTGTTTAATTTCTGGATGTTGTTTTAGCCATTCCAGGGCAGTTAAGCCCACTTTTCTCAACTTGTTTTTCTCCATGTACACCTTCAACCCCTTTTCTGTTAAGTTTATAGAAAGTGTTCTTAAAAAACAAGCTGATTCCCCTTTTCTCTTTGAAAAATCCTGTTATTTTTCTAATGTTTTTGACGCTTCTTTAAAAAAGTCAACAACCAAATCCATTGTTTCTCCTTTCACTAAATGCCGCTCACCGACTTCCGTTATAAATTGCGTATTTCTCGCATACGTTTTCCCAGACACTAATTGTTCAAAATCAGCCATGTCTTCATAGGGAATTTTTTCATCTTCCGTTCCATGCCAAAACAGCATCGGTCGTTCTTGCAGTCTTTCTGGCGTTTGTGATAAATCGTATTGATGCACCCAACTTAGCAACAGTGGCAAGTCTTTAGGTACAAAAATAGCAAATTCTTTCGCCCGTTGAATCACTCGCTGAATATAGCGCGCCGGATAGGGTGTTCCCATTAAGCAAGCAGCAGCTTCAATCTCAGGATGTTGGGTTATAAGAGCGCTGGTAGTAATACCGCCCATGGATACACCACCCACGCCAATCCAATTTTCTTTAATCAACCCTAATTTATGAAAATGATGGATAATTACTGGAAATTCAATCAAATTATATTGAATGCTACTCCAAAATGTAATCGATGGAATCGTGGAAATAGGTCCTGTTTTTCTTTCTCCGTGGTTCATGGCATCTGGTAAAATGACCCGAAACCCCTCGTGTGCTAATTTTCTCGCTTGTGTTAAAGATAATTCTTTAGCTGATTGCCAACCATGATAGTAAACAATTAAAGGTAATGCTTCGTTTTTTTGCTCTTCTGTTGTCACTTCTAATGCTGGAATTTTTGCTATGTAGCGATGTCTAATACTGATTTTCATTCATGATTCCTCCATTATAAAATATCTTCTCTTATTTTACCGTTTTTTGATAAAACCTGCTCTTTATATGATTTATCAAAAAAACACAAAATATGCGAATTCGCATTTTCCTATTTTATTACTTTCCGTTATAATCATTTTATTAAATACAAAGGGGTGTTTTTATGGTTAAAATTGAGGAAAAAGGTAAAGTAACATTTGGACAAGCTTTTAAAGATTATTTTCGTGGATATGTTGATTTTAAAGGTCGGACCACACGTGCTGGTTATTGGTGGATGACATTGGTATTAAGCATTTTAGCACTTATTTTTTATATTGCCATTGTCGGCAAAGCCGTATCAGCAATTTTAGCAGCTGAATATTTTGAAACCTATGATTTTGGAAACTTATTACCGTTGATGCTTTTTGCACTTGTTTTATGGTTAGCTTTATTATTACCAACGTGGGCAATGTGTGTACGTCGGTATCGTGATGCTGGGATGACAGGTTGGGGCGTGCTTGTTTTATATCTACTTTCTATTGCCTGTAGCTATACACAAGTTTTCTCTGTTATGTCAACACTGAAATATGATGTTCAAACAGATACTGTGATAACAGGTGGCAGTCCCGTCTTCTTATTTTTCACTCTTGTGATTAGTCTGTTTTTCTTCTTACTAACAGTCTTACCGACAGATAAACTAACAACAACTAGCCAAAATAGCGTCTTACGCTTCTTCTTCCGTTACAAAGAAGGGAAGTAAGGAAAAGTTTTAAGCCTTTCTTTTAAAAGAAGGGCTTTTTTCTTATTTTAAAATCTTTATGATAAAATAAGAACTAGTCTAGCTAAAAAAATGGAAGGAGAAAATATGGCTAATTTTAAACGGATTCTGAATCTAGAAAATTATATTTTTACTTTTTTTATTTTATTTGTCTTTTACGGCGCAATTAACTCTCCCTATTCGCTGGTAAAAATTCTTTGGGAAAAGCCTAAGCACTTGCTTGTTTTACTTCCTCTATTAATTATTCTATTGTTGATTATTTATAAAAACAAAAAATTTCTTTACACTAAGATTCAAGCGCTCTGGCACTTAATAAAAGCCCATGATCGTGTGGTTATTATTGGTAGTTTGATCAGTTTATTTTTACTACAACTTTTACTCCTGACGCAGATTACTGTGCCGATTGGCTGGGATGTTTTTGACAACTTTCATAGTATTACCACTGAAAATAAGGATTATTCAAAAATCGTACTTTCTTTAAACCCCAATAACGAATTTTTCTTTTTCATGATGTATTACCTGAATAAATTTTTGCGTTTCATTGATGTAACAGGGAGCTGGAGCAACACTTGGTTTAGTTGGCAAGTGGTTAATTGCTTGTTTATTAATAGCAGTTTACTTCTCTTTTATCATGCCTCTAAACGTGTCTTTAATCCATTAACGGCCTTCGTTGCTTACAGTTTATTTTTTCTTTCTTTCGGAATGTCTCCATGGTTACTCACGCCTTATACAGATACGGCCGTCTTATTGTTCATCAACCTAGTCTTTTTTGCATATAGCCTTTTTGACCAAGTTTCCCCTCCCTTCGTAAAATATTGTTTATTACTGTTTATTGGAATTGGCTTAGCTTGGTGTTTTTTAATGAAACCTTCGTCTATTATCTTTTTTATTGCATTTAGTTGTATCAAAGTGCTGCAACTTCTTTTAGTAAATCGGAACAAACAGTCTATCGTAAAATTAACCGTGGTTGCCCTCTTTTTACTGACTGGTTTCGTCAGCGCATATTATAGTTTTCAATTTTTTGTGGAAAAACAAACGATTACGGAAATCGATAAAGAACAAGCCAAGCCTTGGACACTTTTTGTAATGATGGGTTTGACGGGAACTGGCGGTTACAATGATGCAGATACACAAGCAGTAAATCAGTTGCCTACACAAGAAGCCAAAAAAGCTTATACCATAAAAATGATTCAAGACCGTTTAAAAAATAAAGGATTCTTCGGTTATCTCCGTTTTCTGGCTCAAAAAAATCGTCATAATACTGCCAATGGTGATTTTGACTGGGGTTGGGATGGCGGTGATTTAATCCCAGAAACACCTTCTAAAAATCGTTGGCAAGAACACTTGCGGTCACTGTATTATCCGCAAAATCAAAAAAGTAACTATCTACGAATTTATATGCATTTTTTCTATTTACTCACATTACTAGGTCTATTGTTCAGTATCCCTCTAAAAGATTCAAAAAATAACTACGCGATTTTAAAATTAGCTTTCATTGGAGCTATTCTGTATTTATTACTCTTTGAAGGCGGCCGCTCTCGCTATTTAATCCAGTTTATGCCGTTTTGGTACTTGTTATCAGCGAGTGGTTGGCTGGGGTTGAAAGAGAAAATCAATGCAAAAATCATCTGTAAATTAGAATAAGTAGTCACTATGTATTATATAAATAGAAAAAAAATAGAGCGGATTTACCGCTCTATTTTTTTAACATATCACTAGGTTCTTTTTTACTACTTTTTAACATCCTGTTCTAGTACCCAAGACATTAATTCTTTTAATAAAAATGCTTTTTTAGATTTGCTTTGTGTGACATTTTTAATTTCCATCACTGTATATGATTTTCCTTTAAGACTACTTGGAATTGTTTCCCCAGTCTGATATACACTAGCAGTCTCCAATAACATAACTTTATCCCCAATTTTAATATCCGTCGCTTGTGCATCATCTAAAAATGCTTTTTCGTCGATCCAACCAATATTATCCATGTAATAATATGCACCCTTTTTCCCAGTCACTTTTACTTCTTTATTGATATAATCAGCGCTGACACCAAATCTTGTCACCCCTTTAAACCAAGGGAATTGGTCAACACTGAAACCAGCTCTTTTAACAACCATTGTTTTATTGATAGTCTCAACTTCTTCAAACCCTTTAAAGTCTGTCCAGCCTTTTGTTTGAGGACTATATAAGTAACTTCCCATTTGCTGTGTCAAATCAATAACTCTTCCAGCAAAACTATCAATGCCATTGATTTTAATGTAACCTTTCTTTCCCCAAGGTAATGTATCCACAGTATATTTTACATCTTTTTTCACCATAACTCTCTTATTAATCTCTACCATTTCTTCTTCTCCCTCTGGTTTTGTATTTTGATTTGGATTCCATCCAGTATAATAGCGACTTAAGTCAATGAAAGTAACACCCGTTAAACTGTTAAACGTACTCAATGGATGAGTAGTTATTACAGTTCCATTGTTAGGATATACTCCATCTAATCCGCCAAATGTCGAACCAAAATTAGCTTCACCTGTAATTACTGTATTTCCATCAATACCTAGAACGATACCAGTATGTCCAGCACCTTGTGTATAGTAATTGTTATTCCATGGTGTTATTGAAAATAAAGAAAATGCCTTTGGAATGTTACTCTTTACTAATTTTCCTTTATTTGCATTTAACACAAAATCTACCGTTTGATAACCATTCCCGCTTTGTGTTGGCAAAGTTAAATTAGTACAATTCTTTAAGAACCATGTAGTAAATAGAGTACAATTTGAATGTGATGATGGTGAACCACCATAAGTTCCAAAATAGACACCTGGATAAGACGGCAAATTAGTATCTAAATACTTCTGCATAAATGTTTTTGCTTGATTTTTTGTTAAACCTGTTGCCATTGTTGTTCCTCCTATAAGTTATTCCGTGCGTCCACGGAGAACATATGTTCATGAACCTAGTATAGTTGAATTGACCTGTTTCGTTTTGTCAAATTTCGTACCAGCCTAGTCGATAAGCAATTTCATGGATAAATTCTGTATCTCGTCGAGCAATTGTAGACTCGCTCAAAAACGTCTCACAAGCAACAAATTCATTCTTTTTATATGGATAACCATTTTTATATTTCACTAAAAAGATATCCTGTACATCCCTTGTAGAATCAGCTAAGATATCTTCTACCGTTTGTAAAAATAATTTATGAAATGCAATTTGACTGATAGTTATTTTTTCAGTTGGTTGCTCTACAGGGTATTCTAAAAAAGGATTACGATTCATTAACATAACATCCTCGTACTCTTGTAATTTTTTTTCAACATGTTGATAATCCCATAATAATTGTCGAATATGTTTTTTTATTCCAGCTTTCATTGTACCTCTCCTCTAACCACTTAATATTTTATTTGTAGAACTTTTACAGATAATAGAAATAGTATGTTCATCCTCCATGTATTCCTTTTATCCATCTACTCTTATTTTTGATCACATTCATTTTCAAAATCTAACTTATTCGTTTGTACCTCTCCTATTTTTCCCATTTATCAATAACTGTCCACCTCCTAGATTATTTTATATACAAAAATAGACCACTCCTTAAGCGATCTATAATGACAAAACTTATTCTTTTTCTTAGATTTAAGCGATTCTGTTTTTCCACTTAAATATACTTAACTTGATTTAAAAATATTGAACATTCTATTTTTGAAAACTTAGCTATATAAACAAGCATCTATAGTGTTGATAATTCATTTTCAGCGATTCTTTATACTACTAATTTATCATGTTGACTATACTAAAATTTCCCAATAAATTCCCAATATGAAGTTACTTCTACTTATCTTCCAAAAATACAATTTTACTACGTAACTTGTGTTCACTGAATTCATTTGTTTATATCCTACTTTATACTCACTTATACTATCCTTACCTATACTATTCTGTGTAGCCATTTGGTAGCCAAATTAGTAACCAGTTTCTGCCATTTTTAAACTCTTATTTACCCAAAATATAGTCAATGGTTCTATTTTAAAATAAAAGGAGCCTAACATTCTTTCAAGAAAGAATGTTAGGCTCCTTTTATTCAGACAATTTCAGCCACTCCTTGCGATTGCAATAGGACATAGTTTTTACAAAGACAAAATGATAAAGCAAACCGTAAGCTAGCCCCAACATATTTAACAAAATTCTTAAGTAAAGACTTGTTTCTAGCCCAAATATCATAGAAGCTGCCATGATAGCACCAACACAATTAAAAATCGTTTTACTTTTATAAGATGTGCATAAGCCTAAACAAAGTCCACCTAAAATACCAAGTAGGTTCGTTGGTAAATAAAATAACAAGATAGCCGATACTAAAGAACCAATAACGACCCCTACTATTCGTTCTTTGGCTCGTTCAGACAATTTAAACGTATCATACCCAGAAAATAATGACGAACTAGCAAATGTTGCCCACATAAAGCGGTCAATCTGAAGGTGCGTTCCTATAAAAAGTAATAAGCTAATGCCTAAAGCGTAATAACCAAACCAAATATTTCTTTGATTAAAAAAACCATTTTCTGTAACCATCTGTATAAAAGTAATCTCTTGATCCAACTTTTTATGTTTCATATGATAAACAAAAGCTAAAAGTAGATAAGCAAACACTAATACAAAGAAAGTTTGTTCTAATTGCTGAAACGATTGATAGTGAACCGTGCCAACTAAATATAAGTAGGAGAACGTATACAAGCCCGGATTACCCATTTTAGGGTTTTTACCAGTTAAGAAAAACAATGCCAGCAAGCAGATAAAATGAAGACCCCATTGTAAAAATGATACAGAAATCAGTGAAATTAGTGGACTAACACCTAGAATTGTTAACACGATTCCTAAACTAAGCAAGGCCTGTTTTTCCCTGTAGCCATATGAGACGAAACGGATACTCAACAGCAAACAAAATAATACAATTGAAAAAGGCGCTACAGCTTTTCCAAAGAAAAAAGTAATCGTCGACACCCATAAAATCGCAAACGAAACTAATAAAATATCCCTTATTAACAAGGCGCGCCAAAAATATCTCCGCTGTTTTTTAGTGTCCGCTTGATGAATTTTTTGTTTTAAAATAAATGGATCTAACTGCAATAATTGATAAAAAGTCACCTAAAATCATCTCCTAAAAATCGACTCTTTTCAATTCATTATTCCAACTTTTCCTTCTATGAAATCATAAGAAAAGTAGTTGTGACGAACATTTTACTACAACTTTTTTTCTGAATCAATACATGCTTTATTTCTTAATTCAATACCTCTCCCGATACGATTTGCTTACTTCATAAAAAATAAGCCTAGAAAAAATCAAAACGATTAATTCTAGGCTCAAAATTAAATAACTGTTGAACAAAAGCTAGCACTTTTTTACATAAACTTTTCCAACAGATCCATTTCTTTTTCTAATTCTTTTTCATCATACTTATCATACTTACCAGCTTCGTGTGCAATTTTTTTAATCTCATGAATGGCTTTTTTTTCAACAATCCATTTCTTCATACTATGTTTTTTTGTATCCTCATCTAGCGAGGCCAACTCTTCTAAACTTGCATCCAATTTGTTCAAAACGTCGGCAATTTTTACTAATGCTTGCGCTTCTTTTTCTTCATAGTTTGACATAATAGACACCTCTTCTTAAGTATTTTTCTACTTTAAGTGTACGTCTCTGTCGTTTTATTTGCAACTAATAACTCAACTGCTTCTCAGTACGGAGGATAAGGGATTCGAACCCTTGCACGATGTTACTCGCCTAACGGTTTTCGAGACCGTCCCCTTCAGCCAAACTTGGGTAATCCTCCCTCTACATTCCATCTACAAATGAACATGTAATGAATCAATAGATAAAAAGCCTAGACCCTTACACAACAAGGATTCTAGGCTCTATCTAACTAAATTATTTAGTTTCACGGTGTAAAGTAACTTTTCTTTCACGTGGGCAATATTTTTGTTTTTCTAAACGATCAGGATTGTTACGTTTATTTTTATTTGTTAAGTAGTTACGTTCTTTACAAGAAGTACACTCTAAAGTGATGTTTACGCGCATGTTTTCCCCTCCTACTAATAATTGATCTTTCCAAGAGATTTCTTAGACTTGAATATCATACCATTTTTTTTGTCATTTGACTACCCTTTTGGGCAAATTTGTAAAGTAGTTCTACTTTACAAATTTTATTTTTTGTACATTTCCATATACGCTTCTAAAACTTCTTTGGCAATCGTTTGATTTGGTTTGGAAGATTCATCATTTAAGTGTGGTAAAACAACGCTAATTGCAATTTCAGGATTTTCGTACGGCGCATAAGCCACCAAGTTACTATTAACCGTTGTATGGTTTACTCCATTAGCATCTGTTGCTTGCGTTTCGGCGGTCCCTGTTTTAGCAGCAATCGAAAACTTGTCTGATTTTAAACCACGTGCAGTTGTAAAAGGACTAGTTCCATTTACTACATTATAGAAACCTTGTTGAAGAATTCCTATCTGGTCTTCAGAAATATTCACCTTATTCAAAACTTTTGGTTCAATTTCTTTTAAAATTTTTCCTAAAGCTCCATTTTCATCATTGCCATAGATTCCTTCTACCACATGGGGTTGTACGCGGATGCCATTATTTGCGACAGTGGAAACGTACTGTGCTAATTGTAACGCGCTATAGGTATCATATTGCCCAAAAGATAGGTCAAGAAGATTACCGCCTTGTGGCGCAGATGACGAATCCTTAAAGTCCTTGTTTTGAATTCCTGTTGTTTCTCCTGGTATATCAATTCCAGTTTTCGTTCCCATACCATATTCTGCAAAAGCTTTTCTTAATTCTTTAAAGACAGTGTCATCTCCTACTTCATAAGGGAAAATCATATTGGGATAATAATTCACACCCATCATTTTAAAGACTAATTTCATCATATAGGCATTCGAAGAATATTCTAACGCTTGCTCCGCAGTTAATTGCATGGTTGTTCCGCCAGAAGCATTCCACCAAGAAGCTTTTGGATTACTACCTGCTAGTAAAATAGCTTCATCTGTTAAAACATCATTGCCTTTAATGACGCCTGTTTCATAACCCGCTGTTAAAGTACCTGCTTTCACAACTGATCCAGGAACTTCAGAATTCAAAATAGGTGCTAAAGGATTAGGTGTGACTTCTCCAGTTGCTAAATCATGATGAAATCCGGACATCGCTAAAATAGCTCCTGTTTGAGGGTTCATAGCAACGACATACGCATTTTCTGAGTATGGTCCAATGGTTTTGACTATTTGTGAATAGTTTCGTTGTAAAATTTCATCAACTTTGTTTTGGAAATTTGAATCAATCGTTAATTTTAAGTTGGAGCCTTTTTCCCCTTTGGAAATTGGGGTTTGTGAAACAATCTTTCCGTTATTGTCTAAAACGACTTCTGATTTTGCTTTTTTACCTTGTAGAACGTCTTCATATTGTTTTTCTAAATAGCTAGTTCCAACACGGTCATTTCGTGCATAGCCTTTTTTCAAATATTCATCGACTTCTTCGGCTGGCAATCCTTGTTTTTCAGTTGAAACGGTGCCCAACAGGCTACGTAATGCGCCACTTTGAGAATAATCACGCGTCCAATCAGTCCCTGTTGAAACACCAGATATTTCCGCTGTGTGTTCACCAATTGTCGCAATTTCACCTTCTGTCACACCTTCATTCTTGATGAAGACCGTGTTCATTTGTGACGCTGCATTCATTCGTTTAAAAATCGTCACTGCTTGTAAGGTTCGGTCATCAAATGCAATTTCTTCAGGGGTGACTTTTTCAACTGCTTTGGCATATAATGTGCCTTCGTCCGTAATTTTGTTGCCTTTTTCATCTTCTTTATCTTGATCGGTTAAACGGGCTTGGGCTGCTTTTAAATTTTCAGGATTCGCTAACCAATAATCTTTTTTATCACGGTCCGTTAAGTTTGGATCAACTGGAACGTTAATAAGTTCGTTGACTTTATTCGCAATCGGTAAAATATCTTTTCCTTCAATATTTTTTCCTCGTGTGTATGTGATTGCTAAATTAGCTTTGTTAGAAACCAAGACTTTTCCTTGTGAATCATAAATTTGTCCTCGAGGGGATGGTGTCGTGATTTGTAGTGAAGAATTGGCAGTGATTTTTTTGTTAAACTCTTCTCCTTCTACAATCTGTAAATACCCTAAACGAACAATTAATGAAACAAATAAAGTAAATATCACAAAAAATAATAAGTTCAATCGAAAAGGAATATGTGGCTTTCTACCTCGTTGACTCTTTGCTGCGGCATCTGTTTTTTTTATTTTATCTATAAATGAGTTTTTCTTCATACCTCTAGTCCCTTCACTAAAAAGTTTCGCATTCTCATTGTAACAAAAAATAGTCAAAAAATCAGGATTATTCCCAGCTCTAAGGAAATATTTAATTATTTTTTTGTTAAAAAAAAGTCAAAAGGACTTCTGAATTCAGAAGTCCTTTTGACTTTTTCTCTTTTTTTAACGGCTGTAATTGTGAACTTCAGCAGCCATGCTGTCAATGAAAATTGATAAATCTTCGACAGACGTTTCTTTGCTTCCATAACGACGGACGTTCACCGTTGCGTCTTCCATTTCTTTGTCCCCGACCACTAATTGATAAGGTACTTTTTGGGTTTGAGAGGCCCGAATTTTGTAGCCCATTTTTTCGTTACGATCATCGACTTCAACACGTAAGCCTTGTGCTTGTAAACGTTCTTTGATTTCATAAGCATACTCAGAATGCGCTTCTACAGAAACTGGGATAATAGTTGCTTGAATTGGTGCTAACCAAGTTGGGAAAGCGCCTTTGTAAACTTCTGTTAAGTAAGCCACAAATCGTTCCATTGTTGAGACAATACCACGGTGGATAACAACTGGGCGATGTGTATTTTCACCATCTTCGCCAACATAAGTTAAGTCAAAACGTTCTGGTAATAAGAAGTCTAATTGGATGGTTGATAATGTTTCTTCCATTCCTAAAGCTGTTTTTACTTGAACATCTAACTTCGGACCGTAAAAGGCAGCTTCGCCTTCTGCTTCAAAATAATCTAATTCTAATTCATCCATGGCAGCTTTTAACATCGCTTGCGCTTTTTCCCACATCGCATCATCATCAAAATATTTGTCTGTATTATTTGGATCACGATAGCTTAAGCGGAAACGATAATCTGTAATGTTAAAGTCAGCGTAGACTGCCACCATTAACTCCAAAGTACGTTTAAATTCGTCTTTAATTTGGTCAGGACGAACAAAAGTATGGCCATCGTTTAAAGTCATTTCACGAACACGTTGTAACCCTGATAATGCGCCAGATTTTTCATAGCGGTGCATCATCCCTAATTCAGCGATTCGAATTGGCAATTCGCGGTAACTATGAATGTCATTTTTATAAACCATCATATGGTGTGGACAGTTCATTGGACGTAATACCAGCATTTCGCCATCGCCCATATCCATTGGTGGGAACATATCTTCATGGTAATGATCCCAGTGACCAGATGTTTTGTATAATTCCACATCGGCCATGATTGGTGTATACACATGTTGGTAACCTAAGCTAATTTCTTTGTCCACAATATAACGTTCAATTGTACGACGAATGGTTGCGCCTTTTGGTAACCAGAAAGGTAACCCTGAACCAACTTCTTGTGAAACCATAAATAAATCTAATTCTTTTCCTAATTTACGGTGGTCACGTTCTTTGGCTTCCTCGCGCATTTTGATAAATTCTTTTAAATCTTTTTTATCGAAAAAGGCAGTGCCATAAATCCGTTGCATCATGTGATTGTCAGAGTTTCCGCGCCAATAAGCACCAGCTACTGAAAGTAATTTAAAGACTTGAATCCGTCCTGTTGAAGGGACGTGAACACCACGACATAAATCGACAAAATCGCCTTGATCATAGATAGTGATGATTTCATCTTCTGGTAAATCTGTAATTAATTCAACTTTGTAAGGATCATCAGCAAATAATTCTAACGCTTCTGCACGTGAGATTTCTTTACGAACGATTGGGTTATTTTCCTTCACAATTTTCATCATTTCGGCTTCAATTGCAGGTAAATCATCCGCTGTCACAGGGGATTCCCCATTATCTGTATCATAGTAGAACCCAGAATCAATCGCAGGACCTACGCCAAATTTAATGTTAGGGAAAAGACGACGTAAGGCATTAGCCATTAAATGAGCTGATGAATGACGTAAAATTCCTAAAGCATCTTCATGATCAGGTGTCACGATTTCAAGCGAACCATCTTCTACGATAGGACGATCTAAATCGATTAAAACACCATTGAATTTACCAGCTAAAGCTTTTTTGGCTAAACTGTTGCTAATACTTTTAGCAACATCAAATGTTGTAACCCCAGAATCAAACGGTTTAACAGCGCCATCTGGAAAAGTAATGTGAATAGACATAATAAAATTCTCTCCTTTTAATTTTTTTGATTTGAAGCGTTTCATTGTGTTCCTGTTTTTCACAATGAAACGAAACAGCCACCTGTTCCCCTTGTTAAAAAACAAAAAGTCCTAGTATTCTAACGAATACTAGGACGAAAATATCGTGGTTCCACCTAATTTTGAACACAAATAATCTGTGTTCCTCTAGCGTGTTAACGGTGCGACCGCCTTTGTTTCAACAAAGGTTTCGAAAGTGGTCATCCCTTGTGCCAATCTGGAAAATTTTCAGCCAAGATTTTCCTCTCTAATAGATCGCGGGCAAGTTCAGTTGTCTTTCTCATCAATCATTTATGCACTTATTTAACCACTTATTTTCAGAAAAAGCAAGTGATTCAACAGAAATTCTCTGAAAACTTATTTTTTCCATTCGCCGCCTTGTGCATAGCGGTCTTTTTTCAATTCATTGACAATCACATGGATATTCTCTTTTGGTGCACCAGCGTTTTTTGACACAGCTTCTGTAATATCTTTGACCATATTAGTTAACTGTTCTTCTGTGCGGCCTTCAATTAATTCTACATGTACAAATGGCATCTTCGTTCCCCCAATTTAAATTGCTTGTTCTGTTTGTATCATAGAGCGGGTTATGACGCTTGTCAATAAAAAATTGGAGACGTCAGTCGTTACGGTTGACGTCTCCGATTTTTACTTTTCAGATACATAGCTAGACCAAAGTGCGGTCTTGCCTAATATCTCTTTTTATACTTCTTCGCCATAATCTACAGGTTTATCAAATTCACCTGGTGCATCATCATAGATATGTCCGTAAATAATTACCGGCATTCCGTCATAGGATACATCAAAGATTTTTGAAACTTCTGTTCCTGGCGTATTGATACAGCCATTACTACCAGCATCGGTTTTAAAGGCTTCTTTATCGCCATACTTATCCAATTTATGGTCAGAATCATGAATCCCGATTTGTGTGACAACGCCCCCTTGACTTAATAACGGCATCCAATATTTTACTGGCACACTGTATCGAGAACCATCAAGCATTTGACCTTCTAAATTCACATCGGTTGTCCGATATAAAATTGTATGGAATCCTGGTACTGTTGCGGTTCCTTTGTTATATCTGCCAGTAATGACATCTGTGGTGACTATTTTTTTGCCATCAATGAAACAATACATTTTTTGATCTTTTAAATCAATTTCAATGTAATTATTGGCTATTTTACTATTTTCTTTGGTATCGCCAACCAACGGAGCAGTGATTGCATTCGTTTGTTCTTGGCTATTCAGCGCGTTTACTAGTAGTTCTTGCGTTTTGGCCCCATCAATCGACCAGCCATAACTTCCGTTGTTTTTAAAACGACGTGTCGTGCCGTGAACATCTGTAAATAAAACTGGTTGATTAGCAGAACCATATGTTGTTTCTAATTGTGTCACCCAAGTAGTTAGTTTTTCTTTGTTGATTGTGCCATCATCATTCAGCACGTTTTGAATTTGTGTTTTATCAAAGGCTACTTTTTCACCATTAATATCAACTGTAATTGTTTTATTTAACTTGTTATTGAGCGTTGTCAATGTTGCCTTTAACGTTTGATCCTCTTTTGTAATTTCAGGGGCTTTATAAAAATCTTTGGCATTGTATTGATAGTTGCCTTTTCCCGCTTCAACATCCGCAATAATCTGCTGATTTAAGCGCTGTGTGTCCACTACTGTGCCTTGTTCTTCAGGAACAATTTCAAAAGTGCCATTGCCTCGACGGATACTCGCATTTTTGCTTGGTTTCCCCTCTGGAAAACTTAAAGTCGCTAATTTGGCTTCTAGTTCTTTTTTGAATGCCTCGTTTAACGGTAGCTTCACCTTGCTACTGTGTAAATGGTCTTTTAAAAATTTTTGATCCAATTGGTATTTTTTAGGAAGTTGAATTTTTTCTTCTTTTGCACCCGTTTGAACCACAACTTCTTCGGTTTGATTAACTTGCGCTAATTTTTCTTCTGCGGCATTTACATTTAACCAGCCTACAGAAACTCCATTTACTTTTGTGGTTGGTAAAAAGTGACTTTGAAAATAAACATAGCTGCCCCCAGCAACCAGAGCTAGTCCAACCAAAGAAGTAATAATTACTTTCTTTTTATTATTTTTTCCTGATTTTTGACGACGTGTATTACGCATTTGCATTTCTTCTTTTTTCATTTGTTCATCCTTTATATTAATAATTTTAGGTTTATTTCTTAGAGTCTAGGCAACAAACAACTGCGGTGATCTACAATCAAAAAAGGTTCCCTTTCTCTCGCAGATTAATTTTTTCAATTATACACTATTTTTACGTTGTTTTCAGCTTATTTTCCTTGTAAATCCTTTAATCTTAAAGAATTTGTATACTCTGTGACTTTTTTTGCTTCTTGTAAATGATACGTAAACTGGGCCATTTTAGCAAAATCCTGAGCGACGACGTCAAAAAAGGCTTGTGTCTTTATTAAGCTGTTCCAACAAGCTTCTTTACTAGAAAAATCCAGCAACGATGCTAATTGATCCATCGTGTCAGGAGTGACATAATTTTTCAGATACTTAAATTGTTTCCCAACAGAAATTGGCTCCGGTTCCTGCCAAGCCGCTTGCCAAGAAAGCAAGCGCAACAGTTCCTGCTGACAATATTCATAGAGATGTGTGACAGCGTAAAATAGTTCATTCCGACAAAGTCCCTTAACTACATACGTACCAACCCACCAAAATTCATTGCAACAATCGTTAAACTGCTGCTGATCCGGAACTGTTACTGTATAATTTTTATCAGATGCTACAGGTAAAGGCGGCAAACTTTCATCTTTGTCTAACAAGATAATTGCTAAAGAATCGCCTTCATGCCAATTGTCTTTTTCTGCGAGAGGACACAACGTTAAATCGATACGTTGGCCATCTTCAAATAACATTAAAAATGTTTCCCGCGTCTTCGGTTCTGTGGGAAATAAGGTCATTTCCTTGGGACGTTGCATAATTAATGGTTGTCCAAATTTTGCTATCCACGTTGCTGTTTCAAAAAATTCAGCACATGGTTCTACAATATAAACAATGTCGAAATCTTGAAAACTATCTTTTGGCGCTTTCACATTCGTGCGAGAACCCACCATTCCCACGGCTCGAATGTGTTCTTCTTGTTTTGCTACATCCATAATAAGTTGAAACATTTCTTCTTCTGTACGCATTCACTCGCTCCCTTTCTTCAAAAGTTTCTATTAAAACATAGATTTTTTTATAAGTCTTTTGTTTTCTATCGCTTTTTCTATGGTACTTCGTATACACTAACATTACAAGGAGGGATGTTTCATGCATTGGTTAAAAATAACAAGTTTATCCATTGTCAGTTTTGGCTTTTGTATTCTTTTGATTTTAGGTCTACTTATTTTTACTGGCAAAAATACGCAACCCACCGATAAACCAGATGCTATTTTAATTTTAGGGGCCCGTGTTTTAGGAACGTCTAAAGAAACCGCACTGCCCAGCCGTGTTTTGCAAGCTCGGTTAGATGTGGCTATCCCCTATATTAAACAACACCCCGAGACACCCGTTATTGTTAGCGGAGGGCAAGGAGCAGATGAGCCGGCTACGGAAGCCGCGGTTATGAAACAATACTTGCTAAATAAAGGTGTTCCAGAAAAACAGATTCTCTTAGAAAATCGTGCCACACGCACCAAAGAAAATATTGTCAATTCACAAAAACTCCTTTCTTTTAAACGGTTAGTGATTGTTACTAGTGACTTTCACATGTACCGCTCGCAACTTTTAGCCAAGCGAGCAGGCATCTCAAATGTTTCAGGCATCACTGCGGCTTCTTCTTTTCCAAAAGATATCAAAAATTTTGGTCGAGAGCTGCTTTCTTTAGGCTATGCCTTACTCTTTGATTGGTAAAAGAGCGTCCTTCGCAAGACCATTTTGCGAAGGACGCTTTTATATTCTGTGGATTTGCTCACTTTTGTTCTCTTCTTCTTGTGTTTAAATTATAAAAATGATAACATATCTTTGTTAACGCTTACAAACAATATTTATTTTATAGGAGGAGAAAGTTATGGGGCATCAATTGAGCACTCATTTTTTTAACAAGAAAACAGGGATTATTTCAACTTTTTTAAGTTTGATACTTTTAGTCGGCGGGTTACTGTTTGCACTACCTGCATTTGAAGTACAAGCAGCATCAACTGTTACACCTAAAACAGTCATGTATGTAGAAGTAAACAACCACGATTTTAACAATGTGGGAAAATATACTTTAGCTGGAACCAATCAACCTGCTTTTGATATGGGGATTATTTTTGCAGCCAATATTAATTATGATACGGTCAATAAAAAACCTTACTTATATCTAAATGAACGGGTCCAACAAACTTTAAACGAAGCTGAAACACAAATTCGTCCAGTTCAAGCACGCGGCACTAAAGTCCTATTGTCTATTTTAGGCAACCATGAAGGTGCTGGCTTTGCTAACTTCCCAACTTACGAAAGTGCGGATGCCTTTGCAGCTCAATTAGAACAAGTCGTTAATACGTATCATTTAGATGGTATTGATTTTGATGATGAGTATGCTGAATACGGAAAAAATGGGACGCCTCAACCAAATAATTCTTCGTTCATTTGGTTACTTCAAGCCTTAAGAAATCGCTTAGGCAATGATAAATTAATTACTTTTTATAATATTGGACCAGCGGCTGCGAACTCTTCTGCTAATCCTCAAATGAGTTCTTTAATTGATTATGCTTGGAATCCTTATTATAGTACCTGGAATCCGCCACAAATTGCGGGGATGCCTGCTTCTCGTTTAGGTGCTTCTGCCGTTGAAGTTGGTGTCAATCAAAATCTAGCTGCGCAATATGCTAAACGTACAAAAGCGGAGCAATATGGTATTTATCTAATGTATAACCTCCCAGGAAAAGATTCATCTGCGTATATCTCGGCGGCGACACAAGAACTTTATGGTCGAAAAACGAACTATTCACCAACTGTTCCAACACCTTAATATTATCTCGTGTCTACAAGCGCCAACATGTAAAGAGTTAAAAGCCAGCTTACTACAAGCTGGCTTTTTGGTATCTTGAGCGAATAGTTTTACACAAAAAAAGACCCGCCCTTTGGGTAAGGACGGGAAAGGAGTTAAAAATGAAAAAGTGTTTTGTGTTGTTAAGGTTGTTTGTTGATATGCTTATATCTTACAAACTAAATGTGAAGATTTTGTGATCATTTCATTCTTATTTTGCTACTTTTATAGGAATTAAATAGATTGCCACGAGACTATCTTTAGTTGCCTTGTGCATCCGTTATTCTGACTGCTCCTTGTGGCGATACTCTGAAAAAACCAACAGTCCCAGTCCCTCCATTTGCAGCCATCTGTTTCGATTGGGCTCTAAAAAAGAAGTCATTTCCATTCATACCAAAAAATCCAAGGTTCGTATCATCATTTTCTGCATCAGTCAATGTACTTCTGATACATGCCTCTGCTTGTTCTTGGTTCTCGATGATTTTTGCCTCTTCATTTTGGTCTTGAATTTCCTCTTCAGAAGAACGATAGTAATACTCTTCCGCAGGATAATTTCCACTATCTTGAGTAATTAACAATCGCGGTTTCGTCTTATCCGATTGGTCGCCGTTAGGATTTTCAACACCAATTTTATATAATAATAACGCAGCACCAGTAGGCCCCCACCTAATACTTAAGCTTGTAATTGGTCGCGACTCATCAGTAGGTAAATCCTTCGTAATCATTCCTCCGGTATTTGTACTACCATCAGGATGAATGATCAAACTCTCTCCTTTACCATTTTTCCATGTTCCAGCTAAAGTAGTAAAATCTCCAGCATTAATCGCTGTAGTGTCTAAATCAGCTACAGTTAGCTGACCGTTGTTTCCATCAGCTGTGGACTCTTCACTTTTCACTGATTCGTTAAACTCGATACTGCTACTCACTTGTTCATTTGTCTTATCAATTGTTTCACTCGTTTTTTCATTCGTCTCTTCAACTTTAGAGGATGTCTCAGTTGAAGCGGTTACTTTCTTTTCTTTTGGTTCCCGACAAGCAGCTAATGATAAAACTGCTATCCCGACAAAAAACGCTAGCATTCCCTTTTTCACGCCTATTCCCCCATTCAATAATCTATCTTACTAAAATATTATACTATTAATTCAACTGTTTAGACAAATATTTATGGAACAGACAAAAGTTGAACCTGTCATTGAATGCTTTGTGTCACATGGACTTATCAATCAACTTTCTTTTTTCTATGTATTATATGAAAAAAAGTGAGCCATCAGTCAAAATGACCGATGGCTCACTTTCTAAATCTTAAAACAAACGAACAAATGGATTATTCAGGTAAATCTACATTATGATGAACTTTTTGAACATCTTCTAAATCTTCTAAAACGTCTAACATTTTTTCAAAGTTCGCTAAATCGTCGCCTTCTAATGTTACTTCGTTTTGTGGAACCATTTCTAACTCAGTAACCGTGAATTCTTCAATGCCTTTTTCTTTTAACGCTTCTTGTGCATGGTGGAAATCTTCTGGTTCTGTGTAAACGATAATTTGACCGTCTTCTTCAACAACATCGCGAACATCAATGTCTTTTTCCATTAAGTATTCTAAAATTTCATCCGCATCGTCACCAGCAAAGCCAATGATACCTGTATTATCAAACATGTAGGAAACAGCACCGCTGACACCCATGTTTCCGCCGTTTTTACCAAATGCGGCCCGCACATCTGCTGCTGTTCGGTTCACGTTGTTTGTTAAAGCATCAACAATGACCATTGAACCATTTGGCCCAAATCCTTCATAGCGTAATTCAGAATATTGTTCATCTGCTGAACCTTTTGCTTTTTCAATAGCGCGATCAATAATATGTTTTGGTACATTGTATGTTTTGGCGCGTTCGATTACAAACCGTAGTTTTTGGTTTGCATGAGGATCAGGGTCTCCTGACTTCGCTGCTACGTAAATTTCAATCCCGAATTTTGCATAAACACGGCTATTGTTTGCGTCTTTGGCAGCTTTTTTCTCTTTAATATTTGCCCATTTACGGCCCATATTCTCACTTCGCTTTCTCTGATTTGTTGTTAGTATCTTATCCCTTGTTTATTATACTGGGGAAACTGATTTTTGTTAAGTATTTTTTAGGTATCTGGCGAAAATCGTAAGGGAAACCGACCAAAATTTTGTTCTTTTAAAGAAGAATCTCCCATCTGATATAGTTGATTGGCGCGAATATCTAACGAAAGCATAGCGCGGTTTTCTTTAGATACTTTGGAAATTACCGGCAATTGAATTTGTGCTTTGGTTTCTTTTAGATAAGCTTGTCCCTTTGGCGTAAATCCTAGCACATGGAGATAGCTGTCTTGCCAAACAGTTTCAACTTCTTCTTTGGTCATATTTAACAATATATAGGTTGCTAATCGTTGCAATCTTGTCCAAGTATAACGCTTCGTTTTCATACGTTCCATTAATTCGTGAAAAGAACCTGCTGCTTGGATTTGATCCTTTAGTCGATATTCAAGTCCTTCCGTCATTTGGTAAATGGCTTGTAACTCTTCTAACGAGGATTGAATAATTTTATACTTTAGGAAGGGCCAGTAGTTTTCCCATGAAATCATTGTCTGTGTTTGTAAATGTTGTGCGGTTATAGAAGGAACCGTTGGCAGCACTTGCGTTATTTCTTGTTGAAAAACACTTTGCCTAATCGCCGTGGCGCTAGCAACTTTCCCAGAAATCGTTGCATCATGAAAGCCCGCTTGTTTTCTAGCAATTGGGTAGAGCGTCATCGGGGTTGGATACGTGGCATTTTCCTTTGCATAACTCATCCCCAAAATATGATTAGGCGAAGAAAAATCAAACCTGCTTTCAGGATATACTTGACGAAAAACAGCAGTCATTTTTTGTGGATAACTCAATTGTTTGTCTGTCAATGCGTGGAACGTTTGATCAATTAAGGATTGATTTTCTTGGACAAACTGGCCGAAAGCCGCATAATCAATTGCGCTTGTACTATCTGTTCCAAAACATAAGCTCTCACATTGCAACGCCTGCAATAACTTTATACCGCCTTTGGCAAAGTAATCCGCAGACTGTACCGACCAAGCTGTCGGCAATTCAATGACTAAATCCACACCATTTTGCAAAGCTTCTTCTGCTCTGGCCCACTTATCTAGTAAAGCTGGTTCTCCTCTTTGTAAAAAATTTCCACTCATTATAGCAATCACTACTTCAGCTCCGCTTTGTTGGCGAGCTTGTTGGGCATGATAGCGATGTCCATTATGAAAGGGATTATATTCCACGATAATGCCACAGGCTTTCACTCTAGCCACCTCCGTTATAAAAAAATGGACTTATCAGCAAAGAGACAAACGTTTTTAAGCGCTGTCCCAAGCTCATAAGCCAAATCTTATTAATCTCTTTGACAAACAAAGAACCAGCGTTCACTTGTTTCAGTTGGTGCTTCATCTGTAAAATCTGCATAAACTTTGACGTTCATGAAACCAGCACTTTCTAACATTCGTAAATAGTTATCTAACGAATAGGTTCGTTCTTGATGCAATTCATCATACCGAACAAAGTGCTCATCTGTTTCCTGTTCTTTCACAAAAAATGTTAAGAAATGTTCTATGCTGTGTTCTTTTTCACCAGCGTAACTATCCCATAGAAAAGCAAACTCTTCTGTTTGATAATGATAGCTATATTCCGGAAAAACTGAATCAATTTTGTAAGTAGAATGAACATCAAAAATGAACGTTCCTTCCTCTTCTAACGCTTGATAAACTTCATCGAACACTTGTTGTACTTCTTGGCGATTAGCCATATAGCACAGTGAATCAGAAAAACAAGTGATGGCTTGGTATTGTCCCACTTCAGATAAATCTAGCATATTTCCCTGAACAAATTGAACTGGCACTTCTTCTTCAAAGGCCCGTTCACTAGCAATCATCAACATTTCTTCTGATAAGTCTAAGGCCGTCACATCGTAACCACTTTTCGCGAAATCAACTGCTAAAGCGCCTGTACCACAAGCCATTTCAAGAATTTGTTGGGTTCCTTGTGGGAGATGACGATTGGAAAAATCCAACCATTTTTGGTATAGGCTTTCGTCCATCACTTCGTCATAGACGAAAGCAAACGTTTCGTAGGCCATTTTAGTCGACCCAAGCGCTTAGATCAACCATTGGGGCATCTGACCATAATTTTTCTAAGTTGTAAAAGGCACGTTCTGAAGATTGGAATACATGGACAATAACATCGCCTAAATCGATTAAAATCCATTTTCCGCCTTCTTTACCTTCCACACGCTTGACTTCTACTTGATTTTTGGCTTCTTGTTCGTTAATTTCATCAACAATCGCATTGATTTGACGTTCACTATTGGCTTGGCAAATTAAAAAATAATCTGCTAATAATGAAATCTCTCTTACGTCTAATGCGACAATTTCTTCTGCTCGTTTTGAATCTGCTGCTTTGACAGCAATTTCTAAAATTTTCTGGCTATCTATGATAGTTCCCTCCTAGTAATTCTTTCTTCTTTTATTTTTGATTAACGACCCATTGATTGTAGGTCTCTAACGTTTTTGGATAAATTTTATGTTCTTGTTCAATCAAATGTAACAAGGTATGTTTCGTTTCATAAGCAACCGCTGCATCTAAGTCAACAAGGGCAATTTCACGGGCTTCTTTCACACCTGGAAAATCACGTCCTGGTTCAATGTAATCTGCGACATAAATAATTTTATCTAGCAAGCTCATCTTAGCAGCCCCAGTTGTATGCACACGAATTGCCTGCAAGATTTCTTCGTCATCAATGGCTAATTCCCGTTGAACAATATCCGCCCCAACTAAGCCATGCCAAATTTCATTGCCATAGTTTAATAAAGCCAAATCAAAACCATCTCGGCGAATAATCAACTCGAATTCATCGTTTGGACGTTCTTTGGCGTAATCATGCGTCAAAGCAGCAATACTGGCTTTGGCTTCATCGGCACCATATTTCGCTGCCAAGGCCACAGCTGTTTCCTCGACTCCTAACACATGGCGAAAGCGACGTTCACTCATTTGCATTTGAACTTTTTGCATTAATAATTCACGTTGTGCAGCATCATAATTTGTTATCCAGCTCATCTTGATACAGTCCCTTCTCTTGAATATAGTTTATCACATTCTCTGGAAGAAGATAGCGTGTTGAGCAACCACTTTTAACTTTTTGTCTAATCAAAGTGGAACTAATCGCCATCTGCGGAACATCAACCCAAATAATTGGATAGGTAGATTCCGTTGGATAATTAGGACGCCGAATGCCGACAAATTGAACTAAATGGAGTAAGTCATCAATCCGATGCCATTTGGGCAAGTATTCCACCATATCTCCACCAATTATAAAATAATAATCAGTATCTGGATTGGCTTCTTTTAAAGCTTTCATCGTATCATACGTGTAACTTTTGCCTTTGCGAATTAATTCAATTGGCTCAATATCTAAGCAGGGATTATCAGCCACTGCTAGTTCTAACATCGCTAACCGATGTTCACTGCTAATTGTTTTCTTTTCGTCTACATGTGGTGGTAAGTACGTAGGCATTAAGTAAACTTTGTCCAAACCTAGTTGATTTTGAACTTGATCGGCCATGACAAGATGTGCTAAATGAACGGGATTAAAATTACCACCTAACAAGCCGACTTGCTTTCTTGTTTGAAAACGTAACGGTTCCTCTTGCAAGAGAACGTCCGCTCCTTGACGCGCTTGTCTTTTTTCTCCCATTGTTCATCCCTCCAATATTAAATCTCTTTGACTGCTGCTGAAATTTTTTGATATTTTTCTTTACTTGATGGCTTGAATAAGACCAACACGCGACCAATAATTTGTACCACATCGCAATGAATGGCTGCTGTTAGTTCTTCTGCAACCTCTTCTGCTACTTCATCTGTATTTTGTAATAACGTAATTTTAATCAATTCACGTTTTTCCAACGCTTCATCAATTTGTGTAATCATTGCGTCATTCAAACCACCTTTGCCTACTTGAAAAATAGGTTGTAAATGATGTGCCTGACTACGTAAATAACGTTTTTGTTTTCCTCTAAGTTTCAAATTGTTTGCCTTCTCTCTAAAATTTAAATTAATGCTTTTCTACGTAAAACATCGACACCTTTAGGCGCCCAACCAGCGACTACACCAGGTTCTGTGACAGTAATCCAACCTAGACCAGCAAACACAATATCCGTTTTTTCTTTCACGGAAAATTCAAAGCGCACTAATTCAGGAAACTCAGCGACTTCATCGGCACGTGGAGGCTGCAATAAGCCACCAACATGTTTTTCATAAAAAGCATCGGCGGTTGCTGTTTTTGTTCGGTGTAAATTTAAGTCATTGGAAACGTAGGCAATGAAGGAACTTTTAGCACCTTGGACATAATCAAAGCGAGCCAAGCCACCTAAAAACAAGGTTTGTTCAGCATTTAATTGGTAAACTTTCGGTTTGATTTCTTTTTGCGGTGCAATAATTTTCAAGTCTTTTTTACCTAGGTAATGTGCCATTTGATGACGGTGAATAATTCCGGGCGTATCGATTAAGAAGTGGCCATCGTCTAATGGAATTTCAATTTTATCTAGCGTTGTTCCAGGAAATTGTGATGTCGTAATCACATCTTGAACACCCACTGTTTGTTGAATGATTTGATTGATTAATGTTGATTTTCCAACATTGGTCACACCTACGACATAAACGTCTCGGCCTTCACGATATTTTTCGATCGTATCTAATAACTCTTGCATTTCTTGTGGTTTCTTGCCACTTGTTAGTAAAACATCAACAGGGCGTAATCCTGCTTCATGGGCCCGTTCTCTCATCCATTGAACCATTTTAGGTTTTTTTAATGATTTAGGCAAAATATCCACTTTATTGCCAACTAACAACACAGGATTATCTCCGATAAAACGATGTAGTCCTGGAATAAGAGAGCCATTAAAGTCAAAAATATCCACTACGTTCACAATCAGTGCATCTTCTGTTCCTAAACCATTCAATAAACGTAAAAAGTCATCGTCTGTTAATTGGACATCTTGAATGTCATTATAATGTCTTAAGCGAAAACAACGTTGGCAATAAACTTCCCCTGTTTCCATTCCTTTTTCGAAAGCTGTTTTTGGTGTATAGCCTAATTCATGAGGATTTTCCGTTTGGATAATCGCACCACAGCCAATACAATGAATTGCCTCTGTCATTCTAATCCGCCTCTCCATGTCATTTCTGGATGTTTTTTTGATAAGTATTTCATAATTTTCCGTTCAAAGAACCGATTGATTCTAGTATTCCAGCCATCTGTATCGACAATCGGTTGAACTAAAACATTGCGTATACCCGCTGCGTTAGCTCCCCGAATATCTGTCATAATCTGATCGCCGACCATTAACATTTCAGATGGCTTCAAGCCTAATTTTTTTTCTGCTAATTTGAAGCCACGTGCGGTTGGTTTCAAGGCACGTGCTACATAATCTAAGTCAAACTTTTCAACAACGCGTTTAATCCGGCTGTCTTTGTTGTTTGAAACAACGAGGACAGTAATTCCTGCATTTTTCATTTCTAATAACCAAGTTTTTAATTCTTCTGTTCCATCGGGATTATTCCAAGCAATTAACGTATTATCTAAGTCAGTTAGTACTGCCTTAATCCCTAGTTTTTTTAATTGTGCGGGGGTAATTTTATAAATCGCATCAATCATCCATGTCGGTTTATATTTTGAAAACATCGTGACTCCTCTCACTGACACTATGTAGTTTCTTCGATTTTAAGAGACTGAAACATAACTAAACAATTATGCTTCAGTCTCTACCTATTGTATTATACTGCATTTTACTGAAAATTTCTATAAAGGACGGTCGTTCCTTGTAAAAGAACAAGTAAAATAAAAGAAAAAATAAAAAAAGCCACCCATCAACCCCTGAAAAGTTCGTTGATGAGTAGTAACTTCTAATATTTGCGAAAACGTTGGTATCTTTTTTCTAGTAACGTTTCCGTATCTAATTTAGCTAATTCAGTTAATTTTGAAATGAACGCTTTTTGTAACATGCGATTAATTTTTGCTTGTTCCAGAGGCTGACCGTTCATAACTTCTGGAATTACTTTATCTACAATAGCTAATTCCTTCAGCTCTGTCGCTGTGATTTTCATCAATTCTGCTGCTTCTTTCGCACGACTGCCATCTTTCCACAAAATAGAGGCGAAACCTTCTGGCGAAAGAACCGCATAAATCGTGTGTTCCAACATCCAAACTTCATCTGCGACTGCTAAAGCTAAAGCACCGCCACTACCGCCCTCACCAATGATGACTGAAATGATTGGCACTTTCAAATCAGACATCTCTAACAGGTTTTGCGCAATGGCTTCCCCTTCTCCCCGCTCTTCGGCACCAATCCCACAATAGGCACCAGCAGTGTTCACAAAGGTAATGACTGGGCGATTAAATTTTTCCGCTTGTTTCATTAAACGTAACGCTTTGCGATACCCTTCAGGATTAGGTGAACCAAAATTACGTTCAATATTTTCTGGTAGATTTCGACCTTTTTGGATACCTACCACTGTAACTGGTTTACCTTGCAAAGTAGCAACACCACCGACTACAGCTAAATCATCGGCAAAGTAACGATCCCCATGAAATTCTAAAAAGTCCTCAAAAATGGCTTCTATATATTCTAAAGTTGTCAAACGATCTTGGGCTCTTGCCAAGGTAACAACATCATTGGCTGTTTTCTTTTCCATGTTAGCGCCACCCTTCCAAAGAATGTAAACGTAACAAGTCGCTCAATCGTTGACGCAAAAGATTTCTTGGCACAATCTGATCTACAAAACCATGTTCTAAAAGAAACTCGGCCTTTTGAAAATCATCTGGCAACTCTTGACGAATCGTTTGTTCAATTACACGGCGGCCAGCAAAACCGATTAAACTCTGAGGCTCTGCCAAAATAATATCGCCATCCATCGCAAAGCTTGCGGTAACACCGCCAGTCGTTGGATCAGTCAATACCGTAAGATACAGCAAGCCTGCTTTGTTATGCCGTTGCAAAGCGGCCGAAATTTTCGCCATTTGCATCAATGAAAAAATTCCTTCTTGCATACGGGCACCACCAGATGCAGTGAAAATCACTACTGGTAAATGCTTTTCTGTCGCCCGCTCAAACAAGCGTGTGATTTTTTCACCAACAATCGTTCCCATACTGCCCATGATAAAATTAGCATCCATGATTCCAATTGCAACAGCATGTCCTTCAATTGTTGCTTCTCCCGTTAAGACAGCTTCATCTAGCCCAGTTTTTTCTTGCATTTTTTCAATTTTTTCAAGATAACCTGGAAAATTTAGTGGATCTTTTGTCACTAATTCACTGTCCCAATTGTGGAAACTCTTTTCATCAACGGTTATCGCTAATCGTTCCCATGCACCAATCCGAAAACTATAGCCACAATGCGGACAGATTTTTTCTGCACCCATTTCTTTTGTATACAGTGTTCGCTTACAAGAAGGGCATTTTGCCCACATATTATCTGGAACAGAAGGCTTCTTTGATGCATCATTTGCATCAGCACGATTTGGATTAATGCGAATGTAATTTTTCTTTTTAAATAATGCCATTTGCTTACTCCTCGTATTTTAGCGGCAAGAGCTCAGCTCCTTTCAAAAGATCACTGATCTTTCCAAGCAAGAGAGCTCTTGCGGCGTTCTTTCTTTAATGATTGCTTTCTGGCTCCCAATTTGGTAGAAATGTTTCTTGTAAAAAGCTTGTGTCATAGTCACCTGTCAAAACATTGTCATGTGTAATTAAATCCAATTGGAATTCGGCATTCGTAATAATACCTTCTGTTACAATTTCATTTAAAGCCCTTTGCATTTTCATCAAGGCATCAAAACGATTTTCACCATGTACGATGACTTTTGCAATCATTGAATCATAATAAGGCGGAATTGAATACCCTGAATACATAGCGCTGTCTACACGCAAGCCCATTCCACCACTAGGCAACAAGAGATTTTGAATTTTACCTGGTGAAGGAGCAAAATTAAAGGCAGGATTTTCAGCGTTAATTCGGCACTCAATCGCATGCCCAGTCATGGTAACATCCTCTTGGGTATAGCCTAAAGGTTCACCTGAAGCAATTTCTAATTGTGCTTTGACTAAATCAATCCCTGTTACCATTTCCGTAACTGGATGTTCGACTTGGATGCGGGTATTCATTTCCATGAAATAAAAGTCGCCAGCTGGATCCATCAAAAATTCAATGGTTCCGGCATTTTCATAATGCACAGCTTGTGCCGCTCGAACGGCCGTTTCGCCTAACATCTGACGCTTTTCTTCAGAAATAGCAATCGATGGTGATTCTTCTAACACTTTTTGATTATTTCTTTGTAGTGAGCAATCACGTTCCCCTAAGTGAATCACATGCCCATATTGATCACCTAAAATTTGCACTTCGATATGACGTGCTGGATAAATAATTTTTTCTAAATACATATCATCATTACCAAATGCGGCTTTGGCTTCTTGCTGCGCTGAAGTAAAGTGTTTCGGTAACTCTTCTTTTGAAAGAACTTTTCGGATTCCTTTTCCGCCACCACCAGCAGCTGCCTTTAACATCACTGGGTAACCAATTTCTTCAGCAATCGTCAACGCTTCTTCGACAGAATCAATGACGCCATCACTCCCAGGAATAACAGGTACCTTGGCTTTCTGCATCAGTTGACGTGCATTTATTTTATTGCCCATTGCATCAATCGTTTCTGCTTTAGGACCGATAAAAGTAATGTTACATTCTTCGCACATTGAAGCAAATTGACTATTTTCAGATAAGAAACCAAACCCTGGATGAATCGCTTCAGCATTGGTAACAATTGCTGCACTTAAAACAGCTTGAACATTTAAATAAGAATCAGTTGCTTTCGCCGGTCCAATACAAATGGCTTCATCTGCTAACTGTGTGTGTAACGCTTCTTGATCCGCTTCAGAGTAAACAGCAACTGTTTGAACGCCTAATTCGCGACAGGCACGAATAATACGAACAGCGATTTCTCCGCGGTTTGCGATTAATACTTTCGAAAACATTTTTCACCTATCCAATCATAAAGGTTAATTCAGCCTCGGCAACTTTTTTTCCATTAACTTTTGCCACACCTTTACCCATTCCAGCAGAAGCGCGGACTTTTAAAAGTTCAACCTCTAAAATTAATGTGTCGCCTGGTGTTACCTTTTGTCTAAATTTTGCTTTATCTAATCCACCAAAGTATGCCGTTTTCCCTTTGAATTCAGGCATTGAAAGTAATGCCACGGCGCCTGCTTGAGCCAACGATTCAATAATTAAAACTCCTGGCAAAACAGGATTCCCAGGAAAATGACCTTGAAAAACTTGCTCATTAACCGTTACATTCTTTTTCGCTACAACGCGTTCCCCGGGAATGACTTCTTCAACACTATCTAATAATAAAAAGGGATAGCGATGTGGTAAAATTTCTTGAATTTCTGTAATTGTTAATTTCATGTTTTATTCTCCTTTAGCAACTCGGAATAGCGGCTGACCAAATTCAACCACATCTTCATTGTTGACTAACACTTCCGTAATCACACCGTCAACTGTCGCCGTAATTTCATTCATTAATTTCATCGCTTCAACGATACACACAACGTCACCCGTTTTAACAGTGTCTCCTACTTTGACAAAGTTCTCTTTATCTGGTGCTGGTTGTAAATAAACGATTCCTACAATAGGTGCCGTAATTTCTTCTGTCTTTTCATTGGTTGTCGGTGTATTAGTTGGCGTTTCTTCAACGACAGAAACTGTTTCAACAGGCACTGACACACCACTAGCGGCTACTGGTGTTTCTTGTGGTTGCGCCACTGGTTCTACGGCACTTCGCCCAGAAACTGTATTTTTATTCATATATAATTCAAACGAGCCTTCTCGTAAATCGAATTCGGTTAAAGTTGATTGATCAAATTGTGTTAATAATGCTTTTACTTCTTCTAACTGCATGTTAATCCTCCCAGCGTTTTAAGCAAATAACTGCATTGTGGCCACCAAAGCCTAGTGAGTTACTTAAAGCATAATCAAATTTATGCTCTTTGCTTTCGTTTAAAACAACGTTCACCGTAATTGCTTCATCTTGATTTTCCACATTAATGGTTGGCGGAATAAATTGATGTTGTAAAGCATTTAGGGTAGCAATTCCTTCAATTCCACCAGCGGCGCCTAAGAGATGTCCCGTCATACTCTTCGTACTACTTACATATGCCGTTTTTGCGGCATCACCTAAAGCCAATTCAATTGCTTTAGATTCTGCACTGTCATTGGCTTGTGTGCTTGTTCCATGGGCGTTAATATAGCCAATTTTTTCTGGAGAAATCCCAGCTTCTTCCATTGCTAGTACCATGGCTTTCGCTGCGCCGCTCCCATCTGGTGTTGGTGATGTCATATGATAGGCATCGCAATTAGCACCATAGCCAACCACTTCACCTAAAATAGTTGCGCCTCGTTCTAGAGCATGATCTAATGATTCTAAAATAAAGACACCCGCTCCTTCTCCCATCACAAATCCACTACGTTCTTTATCAAAGGGAATTGAGGCTTTTTCTGGGTCAGTCGCCTTTGTTAAAGCGGTCAAGGAAGCAAATCCTGAAATACCAATTTCTGTAATAGGCGCTTCTGCTCCACCAGCAATAATGACATCAGAGTAGCCATGTTTGATATTGCGGAACGCTTCCCCAATTGAATGAGTTGCACTAGCACAAGCTGTCACTGTTGAAGTACAAATTCCTTTGGCACCAACACGTAAAGCAATATTTCCCGCCACCATGTTTCCAATCGCCATTGGAATAAATAACGGTGCCACACGTTCAGGTCCTTTGTCGTGCATCCGAATTACTTGATTTTGAATTGTTTCCAAACCACCAATCCCGGAACCCACCATAACGCCAAACCGATCCACATCTAGTTGACTGGTATCCAAGCCACTCATAGCCATTGCTTCTAAGGCCGCATAAATGCCAAATAACGAAAACTTATCCATGCGTTTGCCATCTTTTTTAACAAAATATTTTTCCATTGGAAAGTCTTTCACTTCAGCTGCTAAGGTGACACCTGTTTCACTAACATCAAATTTACTAATCGGTCCGATACCATTTTTCCCTGTTTTCAAACTTTCTAAAAAAGTCTCAGGTTCATTGCCAATCGGCGAGGTGACACCGTAACCGGTAATAACTACTCGATTCATCCTTTTGACTCCTTTCGTTTATCCGTGCATGACTAAGCCGCCATCAACATTCACGACTTGCCCAGTAATATAGGGACTTTTAGCTAAGAAAATCGCTGTAGCTGCGACATCTTCGACTTGCCCAAACGTTTGTAAGGGAATTTGTGCATTCATTTGTGTTTTAACTTTTTCTGATAAAACATCCGTCATTTCTGTTTGGATAAACCCTGGTGCAATCGCATTGCAGGTAATACCGCGCGGCGCAACTTCTCGTGCCACCGATTTAGTAAAACCAACGACACCCGCTTTACTCGCAGCGTAGTTTGCTTGACCAACATTTCCCATTAAACCAGAAACGCTAGCCATATTAATAATCCGACCACTTCGTTGTTTCATCATACGTTTAACCGCTTGTTGGGTCATGTTAAAAGTTCCTACCAAGTTAATATCTAAACAGGCATTAAAATCCTCTTTTGTCATTCGTAATAATAATTTATCATTCGTAATCCCAGCGTTATTCACCAGAATATCAATCGAGCCTAATTGGTCAACGGTTGCTTGAATCATCTCACCTGCTGCATCAAAATCGGAAATATCTCCAGAAAGGCCAATACATTTTACCCCAAAGGCTTCAATTTCTTGTCGTTGTTCTGGCGTAATCTCACTCCGACCGTTTAAAACAATATTGGCGCCCTCTTTCGCAAAAGCCAATGCAACTGCTTTGCCAATCCCACGAGTGCTTCCAGTAATAAATACGTTTTTCCCTGTTAATTCCATTTTTTACCTCCCAGTAAGTGCTGTTAACGTTTCTGTTAATGTTGCAACATCTTCCACACGGTGCATTTCAATTGTTTTGTCAATTTTTTTAACAAAACCAGTTAATGTTTTCCCTGGACCAACTTCAATCATCGTTCCCACGTTCATAGCCTTCATCGTTTCGATACTGTCTTCAAAACGTACCGCAGACATGACTTGCTTTTCCAATAACGCTTGAATTGCCTCTTGGGGCATAATTTCGGCAGTCGTATTACTAATGACAGGAATTTGCATCGTTTGAAAGTTCAATTTTGCTAAATCCTGAGCCAATTTTTTTGATGCTGGTTGTAACAGCGCCGTATGGAAAGGGCCACTCACATTTAACGGAATCATTCGCTTCACACCAGCTTCTTTGAGAAGTGTCATCGCTTGATCAACAGCAGCAACCTCACCACCAATCACGATTTGTTGTGGTGTATTATAATTTGCTGGAGCCACAATTCCGAAAGCACTGGCTTCTTGGCAGGCTTTCTCAATTACTTCACGCTCAGCATTCATGACAGCAACCATTTTGCCAGTTCCTTGTGGTGCTGCTTCTGTCATGTACTGACCGCGCTTTTGGACCAAGGCCACTGCTTCTGAAAAGCGCAAAGCCCCGCTGGCAACCAAAGCGCTATATTCCCCTAAGCTTAAACCCGCTACGACATCAGGCGTTAGTCCTTTTTGTTGCAAAAGACGGTAAAATGCGACACTGACTGTTAAAATAGCAGGTTGCGTATATTCTGTTTCATTTAAACGTTCATTTTCAGTAAAACAAAGTTCTGCCATCTCATAACCTAAGATATGACTTGCTTCATCGAAAGTTTCCCGAACAATCGCTTCTTGGTGATATAATTCTTCACCCATCCCTTGATACTGGGCTCCTTGTCCACTAAATAAAATCGCTGTTTTCATACGACACCTCATTTTTTGTTAAAATTATTCACTTAGCCCCAACGCTGATTCATCTTATGTACAATCGCTTTGCATTCAGACATGAGTGAATCAATGATTTCTTGGGCTGTTTCTTCTTTTTTTATTAACCCGGCAATTTGTCCCGCCATGACGGAACCGTAATCCATATCCCCGTCAACGACAGCTTTGCGCAAAGCGCCTTGACCAATCTTTTCAAACATTTCTAAATCAGGTACTTCTTTTTGAAGTTCTTGCTTTTCTAATTGATTATATTGAGCAGTTAATTTATTTTTTAAAGTACGCACTGGATGGCCAAAATGTTGGCAGGTAATTACTGCATCTAAATCACGTGCCTTTAAAACTTTCTGTTTATAATCTGGATGAACGTTGCATTCTTTGGCAATTAAAAAACGTGTGCCTAACTGGACTGCTTCAGCACCTAACATAAAGGCCGCAGCCATACCACGACCATCACCAATCCCACCTGCTGCAATCACAGGAATTGACACAGCGTCAACGATTTGCGGTAAGCCACTCATAGTGGTTAACTTGCCAATATGTCCACCAGCTTCCATTCCTTCAAAAATGACAGCATCGGCACCAATTTTTTCCATTCTTTTTGCTAAAGCAACTGAAGGAACTACTGGAATTACTTTAATGTTATGTTCTTTAAAACGAGCCATGTATTTGGCTGGATTGCCTGCACCTGTCGTTACGACAGGAACCTGTTCTTCACAAACCAAATCGACAATTTCATCGGCAAAAGGTGAAAGTAACATGATATTGACACCAAAGGGTTGCTCCGTTAATTCTTTAACTTTTTTAATTTCTTTTTTTACGACTTCTTTTGGGGCATTGCCGCCAGCAATAATCCCTAATCCACCAGCGTTTGACACGGCACTTGCTAATGAAGCATCGGCTACCCAAGCCATACCGCCTTGAAAAATGGGATAATTGATTCCAAGCAACTCACATAACTGTTGATTCATTGATTTTATACGTCCTTTAGTTCTAAGATAAGTACACTTCATTCAAGTAAAAAAGGATTTTTTCGGCTTATTTACTTGTTTTTTTAGGGACTGGGTCATTTAGCAATTAAATGTCCCAGCCCCCTATTTTCATGTATTAGTTTGCTTGTTGTTTTTCTACATATGTTACTAAATCTTGAACGGTTTGGATGCCATCTTCTGTTTCGATTTTCACATCAAATTCATCTTCGATTTCGTTAATGATTTGGAATAAATCTAAGCTGTCCGCGTCTAATTCTTCTTGAATGTTTGTAGTTAATTGTACCTCTTCAGCATCTTTTCCTAATTCTTCTACGATAATTGCTTGAATTTTTTCAAATACCATGTGTATATTCCTCCAAAATAGTCATTTTCTTCATTTATATGTGAACAGTTTTTTACAGCGTTAGGAGCAGTGAGCCCCATGTTAAGCCGCCGCCAAATCCTGTTAGCACCACGCGTTGTTGGGAACCTAAAATTAAGGTCCCATTTTCAACTGCTTCATCCAACAAAATAGGAATGCTAGCAGCTGAGGTATTGCCATATTTATCCATATTCGTTAAAAACTTCTCGCGGGAAATCTTCGTCTTACGTGCAATTTTATCGATAATGCGCACATTTGCTTGATGTAGTAGAAGATAATCCACGGTTTCGTCCGTCACGAGTGATAAAATATTTTGTGAAACATCTTTAATCGCAAAATCAAAAATACTACGTCCTTCCATCTGTAGCGTCTTACTAGCCTGCTCATGCCCCTGATAAAAAGGACTTTCGTTGATCGTGTAGCCTGACGTTAAAGCCGCCCACCGTTGTCCATCTGCTTGTAATTTTTCATCTAGAAAATGCGGTGTCTCAGCCGCTTCAATCAAGACGCCGGCAGCCCCATCACCGAAAAGCACCGCTGTGGAGCGATCGGTCCAATCTAACATTTTGGAAAATGTTTCGCCACCAATTACTAGACCTGTTTGATAACGACCACTTAAGACTAGTTTTTCTGCCATACTTAAGGCATAGACAAAACCAGAACACGCTGCACTGATGTCAAAAGCAAAGGCCTCAGTGGCGCCAATTGCGCCTTGCACTTGGCAAGCAACAGAAGGCATATTGAAATCTGGTGTCACTGTTGCAACTAAAATAAAGTCAATCTCACTTGCTTGCTTGCCAGATTTTTCCAATAACTGTTTTGCGACTTGATGACATAAATCAGACGTATTTTCTTGCGTAACGATACGACGTTCACTAATGCCTGTTCGCGAATGTATCCATTCATCAGAGGTATCCATCATTTCACTCAGTTGGTGATTCGTGACACAATTCTCTGGAACATAACGGCTTGTACAACTAATTCGTGCATAATTCTTCATGGGGATCCTCACTTTTTATTTGTATTCTTGCAAGAAATCATGAAGATTTTTTAGTGCTCTTAACAGCGCTTGTTCTTCTTCTTGCTCCATGCCTTTCAAAATGTTTTTAACCATTTCACGATGAAAATGCTGATGGACTCTAAAAAGTAATTTTCCCTTTTTGGTTAAGCCAAGCTTTACTACACGTCGATCATCTTCACTACGCAAACGTTCAACATAGCCTTTTTTAACTAAGTTGTTAATCGCTACAGTAAGTGTTCCGACGGTAATTGACAGTTCCTTGGCTACTTCTGAAGACGTTTTTTTCTTGTACATACCAATTGCTTCGATTGTGTGCATCTCCGTAATGGATAAATCATTAAATTGTGATTTTTTCAATTCAGATTCTTCAATCGTTAAGATGTCATTAAAGACACTGACTAAGTAATCGTTGACTGTTTCTAAATTAGGTTCCATTCTGTGCACCATCCATATACTTTGATTATCAAAACATTTGATGTTCAAACTATATCGTAAATAAGCAAAGAATGCAAGAGAATTTTCTATATTTTTAATGAAATATTCTTCAAACATTTCAAAAAAGGCGCATTTTCAAGGGACGAGGCTTTTAAAAAAAGGATCAATTACTTTGATACCCAAACTATTTTCACAGAAAAAGGAAAGAAGTGCAACTAAAAAGCATCACTGGCACTCCCCTGATTGAGAAGTGCCAGTGATTTTTGTTATATAATTCTTAAACTCCCACTAAGCTATTGCTACAACTTGACTGGATAATACGAGAAGAGAGTGAACCAGAAGCTTTGGTGCTTCTACTCCACTCCCTTATTAAAATGTAGGACGATTAATTATTGAATTAAGTCGTAAATTTCCATTGCTACAATATCGATGTTATCGAATTGATAGCTTTGGTGCGTATCAGATTCTGTTAATTCAAATGTTTCTGTTGATTTATCAAAACTTACAATACATTTCTCTACGCCTTCACGTTCAAAGCGGCGTACTTGTACTTCATTATCTGCTGCTTCGATCATTGCTTCCAGTCTCTTAATAATCGCCACAAGTTGTGAATGTTTCATCAGTGGGCCTCCTTTTGCAAACTAGTTCTGTACCATTGTAACAAAACATTGCCTAACTTGCATGATTTTTCGTCATTTTTTTTGATTTTTTTGTTGTTCTTTAATTTTTATTCGTTGGTTGCTTGCCATCTGTCCACCAAAGCTTAATTAAGGCCTGTGTGCCATCATTTTCAAACCCTTTATCTGCAAGGCTTTCATATAATTCTGTCGCTTTTTGCGTCGCTGGTAATGGAAGGTCAAGTTTTTTTGCTTCATCTAACGCAATCTTTAAATCTTTGATAAAATGTTTAACAAAAAAGCCTGGCGTATAATCTTCTTTTAAAATACGTGGTCCATAATTACTTAATGACCAGTTTGCAGCACTGCCACCACCGACTGTTTCCAGAACTTTTTCTAAAGTTAATCCTGTCGCATTTGCGTAAACGAGCATTTCAGTCAACCCGGTCATTGTGCCTGCAATCATTAACTGATTCGCCATCTTAGTGTGTTGCCCTTTTCCAGCTGATCCGTGTAGCATAAACGTTTTACCAAATGTTTTGAAAATTGGTAAGACGGTCTCATAACTTTCTTGATCGCCACCAACCATAATTGTTAAAGTACCATTTTTAGCGCCTAAGTCACCACCAGAAACTGGCGCATCCAACGCATGAGCACCCACTTCTGCTGCTTTTTTGGCAATCTTTTCAGCCAAGGTCGGCGTACTTGTGGTTAAATCTACTACTATTTTACCTGTAAGATCTGCTTGAAAAATCCCTGTTTCATTAAAATACACGCCTTCAACATCTGAAGGAAAGCCAACCATTGTAAAAATGATATCGCTGGCTTCTGCAATTGCTTTTGGCGTATCATACCAAACTGCTCCTTCAGCAACTAAATCATCTGTTTTACTTTTTGTTCGATTGTAAACATTGACAGATAAATTGTTTTTCATCATGTTACGAATAATTGATTTTCCCATGACACCCGTTCCAATAAAGCCGATTTTAGACATAGTAGCTTCCTCCGTTCTTAAAATAAAAAACTTTCCTCCTTCAGTATAAACGAAGGAGGAAAGTTTTGCAGTTTATTTTCTTAAAGATGTAAATTTTACTTTAATTTTTTTAATTGAGTCCGCATTTTCTTTTTCCATTTGAAGTTGATCAAAGTAAATCAATGTATCTTGATAAAATTCAATCATTTTGTTGCCAAAGTTTGTAGAAGAAATTTCAAATAATTTTTCATCTAAAATAGTTTGGTCCATTTTAATATTTGCTTGTATATAGTCAATCAATGTTGGGGCAAAATCACTGTCTGTCTTAAAAGTTTTGCCTAAGCTTTCATGATCAAATAAATTATTTAAATAGGCGTTCCCTTCTGCAACACATTGAACGCCAGCAGCCATCGCTTCTGTATAAGTTAAGCCTTGTGTTTCCGACGTTGAGGCGCTGACAAAATAGTCAGCAGCTTTATAATAAATGGCGACTTCTTCATTTGGCACTTCACCCGTAAATTGAACGTATTCACTGACTTCTAGTTCTTCTGCTAATTCTTTTAAATCCTCTAGATAGGGACCATTTCCAACTATTACTAAACGAGTTTGTGGTAATTTTTCAATAATTTGTGGCAACCCTTGAATAATTGCTTGAATATTTTTTTCATAAGAAATTCGACTTAACGATAACAACATAATCTGTTGCTCTTCAATACCTAGTTGTTGACGCATTCCAGCGATCATTTCTTCAGTAATATCGGGACGTAAAAACTTATCAATTTCGATCCCTGTTGGAATAATTCTCATTGGTGCGGTCACTCCATAATCCCGTAATTTTTCAATTACACGTTCACTGGGACAAACAACACCTGTCGTATGATTTGTAAACACTCTTGAAAAGAATTTAACATGTGATGGACGGACAACTTTTCCTTTAGCAATATAATGTAAGTAATCTTCATACATTGTATGATACGTATGGATGACAGGGATTTTCATTTTTTTCCCAACCATTTTCCCTAAAATACCCGCACCAAATTCAGTATGTGTATGAATTAAATCTAATTCCAACTCTTTGGCAATTAAATAGGCGTACCACATGCCGCGAACCACTACTCGGCGATCTTTAAAAGACACGAATGGCACACTAGGCATTCGTATGACATCTTCTTCAAAATCAGTCGCGTTAGGATCGGTTGTCGTAAAAATATACACTTCATGGCCGTGCTTTTCTAATTCATCTTTTAAGGTCTTAATAGAAGTCGCTACCCCACTCACTTGCGGGAAATACGTATCAGTAAAAAAACCAATTTTCACTCTCATTACCTCCATTTCATCTAACAATAACTGCCTTCAATATTTGTTAAGATAAGACTGTTTCGTAGACTTCTTTTAACTCGTAACCAATTTGCTTGATACTTCTTTGCTCTGCTACTTGATAGCCTGCTTCTCTAGTGCTAGGTATTTCCCCTTCTAATAAGCCTTCAATATATTTTTTAAATTCTTCAATAGAATGACCCATATAACAATTTTCATTAGCTACTAGCCAGCCTTGATAAACTGGAATATCACGCACCAAGACTTGTTGCTGACTAGCTAATGCTTCTAAGACAACAATTCCTTCCGTTTCTTCACGCGAAGGGAAAAAGAAGAGATTCGCTGCCGCATAGGCCCCTTCGATGACATCTCCTTTAATATAACCTGGGAAAATAACATTTTCTGGATGATCTTCTTTAACTAATTGTCGGATATTTTTTGGGATAGAATACATTGGTGTATCACCAAACCAAATAAATTGATACTCTGGTAACTGTCGCGCAACTTCAATAAAATCAGTGATTCCTTTGCGTTCAAAAAATAATCCCACACAAATAATTACTTTTTTCTCTTCATCTATTTTAAAATATTCTCGGAATTTTTGTTCCTTTTCTTCTGAAGGATAAAAGCGTGATAAATCAATACCATTTGAGATCGCCGAAATAGGCACTTTAATGCCATATCCTTCTAGCAATGTTTTAGAATACGGTGTTGGTGTAATTAAATGATCCGCTTTGGAATACAAACTGATAAGATATTTTTTTACTAATGGTGCCAGTTGATTAGACCCAATAAAGGAATTACGAAAATCTTCTTCTGTCGAATGGGCATGATAAATAACTTTTTTTCCTAGTTTACGTGCTTTTCTGACCATACGATGGCTATTTACGCCGTATGTATTAATATGCAATATATCATAGTCACTGCAATCAGCATCTAATGTATATTCTATTCCAACTTCAGAGAGCGCTCGTTTCTGGTGATCTAATGCTCGACCAATACCTGATTTGGCTAAGATTTTCTCACCTTCAAAATATAACAATATTTTCAAACCCGCTCCTCCTTTTCTGCTTTACTAACTATAATAAACACATTATACCATAGCTAAAATTTGATGTATTCATTCTTCGGTAGGATCCTTTTAATCTTATAAATGTTTTTAAAGTCCCTTCTTCAAGCTTATCAAAAAATAGTGAATAAAACAAAAAAAGCAAAAACCAAGTTGGTTTTTGCTTTTGCTC